>NZ_JBHFQE010000002.1:0-819926 GCF_041949915.1 Shouchella sp. JSM 1781072 | reverse complement strand
TTCATAGTCTGGTGGCAATAGCAAAGAGGTCACACCCGTTCCCATGCCGAACACGGTCGTTAAGCTCTTTTGCGCCGATGGTAGTTGGGGGCTTCCCCCTGTGAGAGTAGGACGTTGCCAGGCTTACATATTTTTTTGTCGTTCCACAGTAGCTCAGTGGTAGAGCTATCGGCTGTTAACCGATCGGTCGCAGGTTCGAATCCTGCCTGTGGAGCCATTTTTTATGCTTCCATAGCTCAGCCGGTAGAGCACCACCATGGTAAGGTGGGGGTCAGCGGTTCAAGTCCGCTTGGAAGCTTTCGTATAAGTACTGGTACATTAAGGTTTCTCCGATGATGGAGGGGCTTATTTTTTTGTGTAAAAAGAGGTTTGCAAACAAATTGCAAACCTTTAATTTGTTAAAGTGTATTAATTAGTTAATTACTTAAGATTACTACTAAGAATTTTTTCACTCATTTTTTTTGGAAGTTAGACTTATAAGCAATTCCTGACCTCTTCCACAGGCTATTAATAGTGTTGAAAAACCAAGGAGTATTGCGCTAATAATTTTTGCTATTGAAACCTGTTCTCGGAAATATTTTGTATCCTCTTCAATTCGATACCAGTATGAATGTAATTCATATGTATAATCATCTAAGTTTGTAAAATCATCATTAGAAAGTGCTTTTTGTAATTTAGAGTTAGCGCGCCAGAGCGTATCTAATTTTTCATTAATTACGTACATATCTGTCTCATTTGACATATTGTCTATTGAAGAAAAAAGAAATGTCCATGCTAGTGATATAGCTAATAAAACATAACCAACAGTTTCAAGATATGTAGCTAATTTTGGATAGCTTTTCATAATTATCACTAAAATATAGATAATAATTATTGTTATAATTGTCGTAACAGCAAAAAGTGCTAAAATTGTTCCCATAGAAATGCCTCCTGAAGATATTTATAGATATATTGTATAACATCCGTTTTTAATTACTAGATAAAGAAAAAATAGCATGTTTAACATGCTATTCCTTTTATATCAAGCCTCCTCTTATTCTAGATTAAGTACTATACAAATTTCTACTAAACATCGTAATAGCATCTCTTTGAATCGAAGGCAACAAATGATTGTAAGTATCTAATGTCGTTGTAATACTCGAATGTCCCAATCTCTCCGCCACTACTTTTACAGGAATACCTTGCAATAACATCAACGTTGCGTGAGTATGCCTCAAATCGTGAAAACGAATAGAAGGCACATTTGCATCTTCTTTAAGTTGATACCATTTTCGATTTAGATTGCGAGGAGTAACATGTGTACCTAAGCTAGTGCAAACAACTAAATCATTATCTTTATAACCTCTCCCAGCACGTTCTTTCTCATATTCTACTCGTTCTTTCCGCTTCTGTAATTCAGTAATGGTTACTTCGTCTAAATCAATTGTACGATTAAAACTAGCTTTTGTCTTTCCATCTGAAGCCCCATACGGTGTATGCGTGACAACAGTGCGTAGTAAGCTATTTTTAAAGTCCACGTCTTTCCACCGAAGACCAAGCACCTCACTACGGCGCATACCTGTCATAGCTGCTAAATGGAAAGCAATATAAAGAGGATCTAACTTACTGGAATCGAGAAACTTTAGCAGTTGCTTTTCATCCCATACATGAATCTCTTTGCGTTCAATTCGTGCAGTTTTTAAACCAGCTGCTACGTTCTTCCCAACAATCCCATCTTCTACAGCCTCTGACAAAGCGGAACTAATAACGGTATGAACTTTTTTAATAGTAGCAGGGGCTAACCCAAGATCATTTTCTAAATAAGAAAAGAATGTTTTTAGATGCAGTCTATTAAGCTTTTCTAACTTGTAATTCCCAAGCTTGGGTATGATGTGAATACGAAGGTGGGTTTTGTACACTTGGAAGGTAGAAGCTTTTAATCTACTTCGTTTATTTAAAATCCATTTCTCTAAATAAGCAGCGAACGACTCTTTGGAAGGTTCAATAAAATTTCCGGTGTTAATCTCATTAAGGATACGAGGCATGTCTTTTTGTGCTGCTTTCTTTGTATCATAGCCAGAAAACCACTTTTGACGTCTTTCGTTATTATGATCTCTTTCCAAATCCACAACGATTACATATTTATTTCCTCGTTTACGTATATGTCCTTTCATTTTAAGCCTCCGTTATCTGTTATTTTACAGAGTAAATTGCAGCATATCTTCTAAATCTGCAACTTGAATGACGAAATTATCAACCTCTGTTCGATCAACGCCGTGTAAATTCAAGCGATGTTCAACGTTAGTTAAGTTAATTCCAAACACATTCTCAGAGGTTGTTAAAAGTAAATCATCTATCAAAATAGTTACATTCATAGCGTCTTGATCGAACTCTTCTGCTGGATGCAAGTCAAAAGGAGCTTGTACAGCTATTGTAAGTGTTTTATGATCCCAGTCGATTATTTGATTACGTACATTTAAAACGATCCATATTGGCGCTTTAGTGCCCTCGTGATAGTCATAATATACTTTGTAAGAAATCATTGTCCAGCCATCTCCTTTTTCCGTTTTTGAAGAAGTGCTTTTTCTACTAGAGACTGTGCGTGAATCGGAATATCTTTTTTTGGAACAGATTTATAAGAATTAGGTGTCGGCTGTTCTCTTATAACATCATTAAATCTTTGTAATGACTCAGCGCTACGTATTCTTGCTTCGATTTGCTGTAATCGACTGTCAGCTAATTCCTTAGAGACATGAAATTCACTAGCTAAAGTAGACGATAGGTGGTCGCAGTAATTACAGCATTTCTCGACCATAAAGAATGGCATTGAAGCATATAGCTGAAATTGATCCGCTTGTACTTCCTGCATCATGGTGAATTCTTCACTATACATATTTTCTTGAGAGCCACAGTGACGAAGAGGATGACAAAGCTCATGAAAGAAAATTTCTCTTTTTTCAATAGCTGAATGATCTTTATGTAAAAAAATAATGGCAACGTTATGTTCATCATCCCATATAGCTCTGTCAGGTCCTGGACTTTCCTTAATACAAATATTAAGGGTGTCGGCTATCTTATTAATATTCAGATCGTCTGGAGAAAGAATATGATGTTCTTTATAAAATAGTTCTAACCATTGTTCTATAGGAGTTTTTGAATATAAGCGTAGCAAAGAATCACCTCTATAAGAATATATGTTCGTATTAATGGTATAGAAAAACGTCCATTTGATGTTGGACGTTATTTATTGTCTTTTTTATTAATTCTATTCTGACGAATTCTCCTGAATAATTCAAGCTGTTCATCTAAGTATTCTTTTTCTTCTTCATTTAGTCTATCTATATTATAATACGCCGAGTTAACATCATCTAGTTTAGATGAATGAGGATCATCTGTTTCACAAAGTAAGTATGCTGAAGACACATTAAATTTGTTAGAAATCTTTCTTATGGTTTCTAAAGAGGGTTCGTTTCTACCTTGTTCATAGAATCCATAGGCGCTTACAGTAATACCTAAATGGTTTGCTACATCTTGTTGGGTAAAATTATTTTCTTTTCTAGTTTGTCTTAAACGTTCGTTAAAGCTAGCCATATCTAACCCTTCCCTTTGCTATCAGGTATCTTATTATACAACTATTTGTTGGATTTTTAAACGAAAATTAAAATAATACAACAAAAAGTTAAAAATAATTATTGACTTGCTACATTTTGTTGTATAGAATAAAACTACAAAAAGTTGGAGGTGACAACAATTACTAGCAGAGAAACTTTGCTTACTCTTCGTAAAAAGAAAAATTGGTCACAGAAAGATGTAGTTGATTTATTAAAACTGAGAGTCGGTATCGCTATATCAGAAAGTTACTATGGAATGATTGAAACAGGTGTTAGAAATCCAAGTTTAAGTGTTGCAGTTGGGTTGTCAGAACTTTACAAAGTAAATCCTACTACACTGTTTCTTGAGATCAACACAAAAAAGAAAACAAAAGCATAGGAGGTGATTTTAAATGTCCTTTGAAGAGACTATAAGGCAAATTGTTCGAGAAGAAAACGAAGAATTCCTGCAAAAGGTCAAAGACGCACTAACTTTTTCTCAGTCGGATTCAATGCCAGACGTTCTAACCGTACAAGAGGCAGCCGAGTACTTACGAATGGGCAAATCAAAAATGTACGAATTATCGCAGCATCATGATTTTCCATCTTGGCGAGAAGGGCGTAGGGTTCTTATATCTAAAAAAGGCTTAGATCAATACCAACGTGAAAAGCTTAGCGAAAAAGAAGTGGTCATGTAATGGGGAATCAATTATGACTTTCCAAATAATGAGCGATTTGATGAAAGAAGCTGTACCATTAGCTAAGAAGATGGAAGGCGATTGGCAAGCAAGAATGAAGCTGGCAATGAGGTCTGTAAAGATCAATTACTTTATGAGCCAACCAATTTCAAAAGGGACTATTAATGAATTGCTTAAACATGGAGTATCGTATCGTCGCATTTCTCGAAATTATAAGGTTGGACGAAGCGATATTACTGCAATAGAGAGGCAATAAATAGTGTGAGTATAGACCGCTATTAACGATCTTATAAGCGAATGAAATGAGTGAGTACATTGATAACTACATATAGAAAGAAAGCGCACCTGACAGAAGTCAGATACGCCAGTAAAACCTAGGAAATTTTATTGTAGCGTACTTTCTTCGTTATGTCACTAGGCGTGAGTATTAAGTGGACACAGCTAACACTTGTTTAAATGCTGTAGCAGGTAAGAAGATACGTGCGCCATAGCTGTATACAGCTTGATGGTTATACAATAACCTACTAACGTTGCCAAGACAGACAAAAAGTTCTGGGGCGACTGACAAGCGCCATGATGGATACAGAACCTGAGCGGTTTCTATAAATTGTTTTGATGAAAATTGATGAGAAGTCTTTGGAAAATAAAACTACTAAAACGAAAAGAGGAATTTATAATGAATTTAAAAAATGGAATTAAGCCAGAACCACAAGAGACATTTGGAAACATGATTTTTATGGGATTAAACAGAGAGAAAATGTACTTTGACCGTGAGAAGGGAGAGCGTACAGATAAGTTGGAAGCACGCATTTATAACGTAGCATCAAGTGTTCAGCAGGGACAAATAGAAGTAACATTGCCTGATTATGTCGACTTAAAAGAAATTGATTTCAATAAACCAGTTGAGCTAGTGAATCCAAGAATTACAGCAAGAGCCCAAGCGAATGGGAACTTTGCTAATATCATTTATACGTTACTCGCAGAAGATATCGTGGAAACTGGACATAAATCTAACTCTAACTTTGAACCGAAAGCAAAGGAATCAAAAGAACCTTTATCGACTGGTGCTAACTCTGATAAAAAATAATATTTAGTGAGGTGTATTTAATTCATAAGTACACCTCTATTAATCAGTTTTATTTTTTGACGTATTGTTATCTATGATAGAGAGACCAGAAATTAAGAGTGTTACAAGCATTAAAAAAGAAAAAAAGATACCAAAATACATGAATATGCTTCTGAATGAAAAAGAAATTTCTGAAACGACAAAATCAAAGAACTCTGGATTTAGTCGCATTATTAATAGAAAAAGTAAAGTTAAAATCATAGTGACTTCTAAGAAGAAATTATTTAAGGTGTCCATAAACAATTTTGGTTGTTTAAAAGAGATTTTAGCTTCTGTATCTAAACCTCTATATTTATAGTATCTATGATAGAAGAGGTGCCAGCCAGTTACTAGTCCTGTTAAATTAGCAAAAACTGCATAAATGATGTATCCATCATAGAAACTGAAATCTCTATCTTGAATATATTCGATCATGCTAGGGGGAAGGAACTTAGAGATTAATGAGAAAAATTCTGAATATAAACTTGGATTAATTATTGCCAAAAGATTTAGTAAGAATAAAGTAAGTAAGGTGTATTGAACATATTTAGAGTATAGATTGATAACTTTATACCACAACTTTCTTTAATCTCCTTTCTATCTCTTATTTTGATTAATATAACATGCCATGAATCTATAAAGAAGGGAGCCTGAATTAAATATGCTAATAGATTTAAAAAGTCGCTTTTGGAAATACCGTGGCCATAGAATCACTCCTCATATGAAACATGCAGTTTGGACAGCAGGATTGGGTATAGGTATACCCGTTTTCCTAGCTGTTCTTTTTTATAGTTTTAAAGACTCGTTTCCAATCTCTCAATGGAATGATTGGGGGCAGTATAAAGTATTTGCTGCGTATGATAGCTGGAATTTGTCATTCTTGTTATCAAGGTTTGCTGTAGCACTTATTATTGCAGCAGCAGTTGTAGGCATCGTCTACCTTGTTGCATTTGATCAATTTAAACAGTTGCTTCACAAGCAAAAAATTGCACGCATGTTTTTTTCGAATCGCTTTTACGAGCAAGAAAACATCCAAACAGAGTCGGGGTGGACAAATAAGTCTGTTACAAAAAGAAAGATCACCTATTTTCCTCGTGCTTATTATCAAGTGAAGAATGGTCATATCTATGTCCGTGTTGCTCTTGATTTAAGCCGATTTCAAGCACGTTATCTAGAATTAGGAACAGACTTAGAGAATGGCTTGTTTTGTGATTTAGTTGATCGTGAAGTTGAAGAAGGATTTGTGGTTTTTAAGCTTCTATACGATGTAAAAAAGAATCGCATTCCCATTCAAGAAGTACAAGTGAAAAACGGTTCAATGAGCTTAATGAAAAACGTGTATTGGGAATTTGATAAGCTGCCACATATGTTAATAGCTGGCGGAACAGGTGGAGGGAAAACGTACTTCATCTTAACAATTATTCAAGCTGTACTTAAATCAAATGCTGAAATTCGGATACTTGATCCAAAGAACGCAGACTTAGCAGATTTAGAAGCGGTTCTTCCAAAAGGTGTTGTGTATTCAAAGAAAAACGGCATTATGATGTGTTTACGTAAATCGGTGGAGAACATGATGAAGCGTTCTGAGGAAATGAAACAGATGCCGAATTACAAGACAGGTGAGAACTACGCCTACCTTGGATTACCACCTATGTTCATCTTTTTTGATGAATATGTGGCATTTATGGATTTATTAGAACCACAAGAACGAATGGAGGCGTTAGGTTATATGAAACAGCTCGTCATGCTAGGAAGGCAGATGGGCTATTTTTTAGTTCTTGGAGCACAACGACCAGATGCCAAGTACTTAGCTGACGGTATTCGAGATCAATTTAATTTCCGAGTGACATTAGGCAAGATGTCTGAATCTGGTTATGGCATGATGTTTGGTGATGTCGATAAAACCTTTGTAAATAAAAGCATTAAAGGTCGTGGCTATGCCGACACAGGCACATCAACCATATCAGAATTTTATAGCCCACTCGTCACCAAAGGATATGACTTCATGGAAGAAATCAAGCGAGCACAAGTGAGAGTGTATGGAGCGTCGGCGACGGCAGTCGCCAGCGGCAGCGTAGCGACAGAAACGGGAACGAGTGGGAGGAGTGAGCGAAGCGAATGACGACCTCAAAAAACCAACCCCCCCTAGCTAACAGGGGGGTAGTAATCGTAGAAAAAGAACCGGAAGCAGTCCAAAATCCTTTAACAGCAATGGTTGACTATCTTCGAGTATCTTTTAAAACACACGATGTTGATTTTATTCTAGAACACATCGTCCATTTGAAGAAAGCATACATGCAGGAAAAAGAGTCGGGCTTTTATGGCTACATCGGGACGTATCAGCTTGATCACATTAAAGTCTTTTATTCGAAAGAAGGTGATAATCGAGGCGTATTGGTGGAGATGTCCGGTCAAGGATGCCGACAGTTTGAAAGCTTCTTGGATGCTCGCAAGAAAACGTGGTTTGATTTCTTTAAAGACTGCATTAACCATGGTGGCAAGTTCAGTCGCTTTGACTTAGCGATTGATGATCGAGAAACGTATTTTGAAATCCCCATGCTGTTAGAAAAAGTGAAGAAGGGCGAAGCCATTTCACGGTTTCGTAAGTCAGATTTTAATGGCTCGCTTGATATTGCGGACGGATCGAATGGGGGAACGACACTATACTTTGGGTCGAAAAAATCAGAAGCTTATCTTTGCTTCTATGAGAAGAACCACGAACAAGCTGACAAATATAATATTCCTCTTGAAGATCTTGGCGACTGGAATCGCTACGAACTAAGGCTTAAAAATGATCGAGCGCAAGGAGCCGTTCAATCATTGATTCAGTCACAAGATTTACTTGATATCGCTATGCAGATTATTAACAACTACATTCGATTTGTTGATGCCGATGAAGATGCTTCAAGAGAAAAATGGAAAACAAGCGGTTTTTGGAAAGTGTTCATAGGTGATGTCGGCAAGCTAAGCCTGTTTATGCAGCCAGAAGATGAGTTTTACGAGAAATCAAGAAGATGGCTTCAAAATTCATGTGCCCCAACGATGAAGATGGTACTTGAAGCGGATCAGGTCTTAGGACGACAAGATTTATCAGATATGGTCGTCAATGCAGAGCTGTCAGATAAACAGGAAAAAATGCTCGATGTGCTCTTAGCGAGTCCACAAGACATGGTTTGTTAAACATGGGATTGCTCTTAAAGAGAAAAAAGGAGCTAACCCTGGCATCTGTCAACGGTAAATGGCTGACTGGAATGGAATGAAAGGAATTTAAGGAGTTGATAGATTCATAGAACCAAAACCCTCTTGGCATTGAAGAAAAACCCATTTTTCTTCTTGCCTACCGGCGAGGGAGCCCCCGAATGAAACCGGGGGTTGGGGGATTAAATAAACACGGTCAAGCTAGTTTAGCTTGCAGGTTTGGACAGCGTCCAAGGTTTACTAAAACAAGGAGGTGATTACTTGGAGGTTGTGCCCGAGGGCGTTCGATCTTGTTTGTACACTGGTATAGGGAAGAATATTGATTTCTTAATTGCACGAGCAACTGAGGTCATTGAGTCACAGCAACGATTTATGAAAAGTTACGACTTGAAAATGTATGAAGAAGTAAAGGAGGCTTTGGACTGGTACTCAAAACATTGTCTTGAATCTGACTTAGAAAAAGATCTTCAGGAGTTTGAACGGCTACATCAAAAAATAAAGGAGGAAGAATCATTATGAAACATGTTGAATTACTAAACCGAGGGCAACTAGAAACAGAGTTAGAGAATCAAGGTATTTTAGATCTTGCTGATCAATTAATCGAACGCATGAAAGAACATGTTCGCTATATGAGCAAACATGTATTTGAACAAGTGGTTATCGATGTAAAGATGGTTGTAAACAATGCTGTGAAAACGATTATTGCTCGATTTGCTGTATACGACTATGAAGACGCATCAGAAGATGGTGGGACTGATCCAATTAAATATGTTGAATTTGAATCACTAAGCCCACTAAAAGAGGTTTAGTGATTTTTTATGTTAGCTCAATACAAGACGTTGGATGAACGGTTTAAGTTGTTAGGGTTTACGGTTGGCATTGGTTCGCAAGTATATGTAATGGATTTAAGTAAACGTTCTATGCTTGTGGTTGAAGGCGTTAGAAAAACGGGCTATTCCACCTATCGATATACGTTCTATAAAATGACGTGCTTGCCCGGAGGTGGTCAACGGCGTTTAAAAGTATACGAGAAAGATGTTTCAGCAAAAAAGGTGTTACGACGAGTAGCATCTTTTTTAGCTTATATCGAACAAGATCAAGGAGGGTCAAAGGATGGCTAAATCCGATGGACGTTCGATCATCGAACGACTTAAACACCGTTTCAAACGAATTAAGAAACCAGCCAAGCAAAGAAGTATGATCCGTAAAGATCATTCAAAGAGAACAGCAACGGCTGTGTGGTCATTATTAGGGAGCATTGTTGTCCTCTCACTATTAACGATTTTGCTTTCAGTTAATACAAGGTCTGCTTTAAACGAAACCAATGCGCATCTCTCAAATGAAGCAAATGAGGAAGAGTCACCATCTATTTCATTACCTGCTGTTGAACAATATCTTTCAGGGTTTATTGATGTGTTCATCAATATTGAGAACACTCATGAAGCACTAGAAGAAAGAAAACAAACGCTGAAGAATTATATGGTTCAATCAACTACTTTACAGGACGACAAACATCCGCTTTATCAACTTTCCGATTTAAAAGGTAATAGGATTTTAGAAAGCCATTCTTTGTTTAACATGATAGAGAAAGAAGAAGAAACCTTATTTCAATATAAAGTCACGTTCATGAACCAAGTTCCAAAAGAAAAAGAGGTAGAGGTAGAGCCAGAAGATGATGACGATGAACCAGAGACAGAAATTGTCATTGAAAATGAAGAGACGAAGCAAACGTTACTAATAAACATCCCAGTTATTGCAGAAGAGAATACTTTTGCCATTGCAGGTACTCCGTATTTTTCAGAAGTGTATTCCTTAAATGGGACGATAGAAAAAGAGGAAGAGCAATCACACATTGATCCTTATGTCGGGGAGGAACAATCAGCCGTTCAGGATTTTTTACATTCTTTCTTTGAACGATATGCTGCTGAGCCAAAAGAAGAGTTGGCTTACATGATGAAGGAGCCGAAAAGCTTAAACGGTGCTTTTTCATTTGAAGAGATGCAAGATGTAAAACTGATTGAAATGGACAATGGATTTAAAGCAGAGGTAGCCGTGATGTTTAGGGGAAAAGGAACGAACATTCCACAACCTGCGTTTATGGAATTAGAGATTAATCGACATGAAGGAAATTACTACATTGAATCAATGGACTATCAGTAGAAGGAGGAAAAGAATATGAATCTATTAAATAAATTAACGGTAGGGTCAGTTCCTAGTGGATTACCGACACTAGATGGCGTAGAGAACTGGGGGCTTGTTGTTGTAGCTCAAGTAATAGGGTTGTTTGTTTTCTTCTTGATCGCAAAACACTTAGCTCGATTTAAGATAGGTGGAATTATTATGACATGCATTGTCGGTGGAATCGCCACATTTGTTGTTCAAAATTGGTCTCAAGTGAGTGGATGGATTGAAGCATTCATTGATACGTTCTAAGGAGGTTTAGAAGTTGCGAACTGTTTTTAACTACCGGAAAGCATTAAGAGAACCTAAAAAAGTACAGCAGCTAACGGCTTCATATAGTCTACCAATCCCATTTGAGTTGATCCCAGTTATCAACTTTTTTATTTTTATGGCGATGACATTTCTTGTAGGACAGATCATTCGTATGGGGTTTCCTCATGCGTTTGAACGAACCTTCGTGATGTGGTTAATTGGTTTACCCCTAGCGTTAACCATACTCGTAACGAAAATTAAACCTGAAGGTAAGAACATTTATTTATATTTTTTGGATGTAGCCAAATATTACGTTCAAATAAAACTTCCAAAAAAGCGTTTCTGTAATGATCGAGAGGTCGAATGGATGAGTGACTCAACAATCCAGTTTAAACGCTGTGTAAAGGTGGTGGCGAAAAAACGTGAGTACATTAAAAACACCAATGAAAACGATGAGGAACAATCTACTGTTAACGAGAACGGGCGACGTGTGGGCGTATTACCGCATCAAGAGTCAGTCCATTCCCATGCAAAATAAAAAAGTAGTGAACAGCTATAAGCGGAACTGGAAAGCCTTCTTTGAAGAACTAACTACGCATAAGGATTTTCATTTAATGATGTACCCACAAGAATATCGGCTAGAAGAACGATTTGCTGACTTGGAACAGGATCTTGCAGAAGACGCAAAGCAAATGGCAGAGTACTATACAGAAGAAACGGTACGATTGCTTAATCAACGGTTAGGAAAAGTCACAAAGAATGATTTTATATTAGGGGTAAAATTAAAGCAGAACTTAGTTAATAGTGATGCTGAACTTAAGGAAAACATGATGTCGATGTTTTCAACAGCGACAGACACAATTGTCAATCTATTAGGGTGGGAACAAAGCGTTTCCACCTCTTTCTTTCAACAGTACGAAGAGGCAGAGGAAACAACCGCCAGTTTATGTGCAATGGTGAATGGAGTTCGTTTAAGAGAAGACGAATTGATCTATGTAAATCGCTATAACTTTTTACGAGGTTTAGACCATCAAGTAGGGGAAGAGATTGAAAATGCATCTGTAGATGCAATAACTAACACGTTAATTGATCCAACCTCTTCTGGCGTGTTGAAGCTAACAAGCGATGAATCGGAAGGCTACATGTCATTTGTTGTAATCGACGAGTTTCGACACAATATGGCAGAGAGTGAACTGTTCTATGAGGCGCAAACGCTCCCTTTTCCAGTAGAAATCGAGATGAAAGTGCAAGTCGAAAGCAAATCAAAAACGAAGATGGATTTGAATTTAAAGAAGCAGCAGCTAAAAGAATCAACGCTGGAACAGAACCGTGTTGGCGATCAAGAAGATTCTTCAGTTAGTGCGAGTGCTTATCTAGTGAGACACTTACAAAACGAAATTAAAAAAGATGATGTAGACATGTTGAATTGGTTAGCGGTGATTGTCGTACAAGGAGAGACCAAGAAGGAATGTAAAAATCGGGCAAAACTTGTGACAAGACATATGAAGTCAGCAGGCATAACGTGTCGTATTCCAGTCGCGGATCAATTGCCTTTGTTCTATAAGTTTCTTCCCGGGGAACGATTAGATGTAACCAACCGAAATTGGCTGCAAAAGACTACTCAAGATGGTTTAGCAGAAGGGTTATTTGGTATATCAGCTGATGTTGGTTCAAAAATTGGCTTTTTTATTGGTTGGATTGATCCGTTTGTTAAACATGCTGATTTACAAGGAGCCATTTCAGCGAGTCGATTTCCTGTTTTGTACCATATGTTCTTAGCCAACCAACAGCTCAAAGGGTCAAAGACACGTTCTCCCCATGTTCTAATTACGGGAGATACAGGCACAGGTAAATCCTTTTTAGCAAAGCTGTTGTTTATCTATGTCAGCATGCTAAATGTAAAATCCTTGTACATTGACCCAAAGAAGGAATTGCGTAAGTGGATTGAAAAGGTTAAGAAAAACCCAAGGGTACAACAAGAGTACCCTCTATTCACACAGCATCTTGAGAAGTTCCATTTTACAACGCTGGATGCAGCGGATGAAGGGAATTGGGGAGCACTTGATCCAGTTGTATTTCTTCCACCAATGCAAGCAAAGGAAATGGTGCAAGTCATCTTTGCTCAAGTATACGACTTTAAAGGCAAAGATGATGTGCATACGGCTTTTCTACGTGCCATTACCACCGTGTTGGAGCAAAAACAAAATGGGGAGCAAGTTGGCTCACTGACAATTATTGAACAGATGAGAAACCACGATGATTCCGCAGTCCAAAAGGCTGGGGATTTTTTATATGAAGTCGTAGCTGATTCGATTATGAAACTATGTGTTCATGATGGTTCAAATCAAGCACTTTCGTTAAACAAGCGTATTAGTATCGTTGAAATCGAAAACCTTGATCTACCAGAAGCGACTGATCCAATAGAAAGTTATACAAATTCACAACTGAAATCAAGTGCCGTTATGTTTGCGCTTGGAAAGTTTTGCGAGTTATTTGGTATGAACAAGGAAGAACGGACAATGGAATTCATGGACGAAGCATGGGTTATCACATCTAGCCAACAAGGAAGGAAAGTAGAGAAGCAAATGCGTCGTGTAGGACGTAGTTACAACAACGCTCTTGTCTTTATTTCACAAAGCACGAAAGACGCATTGCGTGAAGAAGAATCAGGCAACTTCGGTGTAGCATTTGCGTTTGATGAACCGACAGAGAGAAAAGAAGTGCTTAAGTGGATGAACATGGAGCCGAGCGAAGAGAACGAAGACATGATGGAAAACATGTTTCAAGGACAATGCCTTTTTAAAGATTATTATGGGCGAACAGCAAAAATGAGCATTGAGTGCTTATTCGACGAATGGTATGGAGCGCTAGAAACCGTTGAGACTTCTTCAGTGGCAACGGCAGAAGAAAAATATTTATAGAAGGGAGACAGAGGATGAAGTTAGCGATATTAAATTCATTGGTTATTACCAATCAAGGCTTGTATAAGGCAGAAAAAATCACCTTAATGGAAGCACGGAAAATGATGTTCGCACATGAAACGAACTATGAAAGCTATGTTGGACATGAGTCCTCATCTCTTGTTTTAGAAGAACTACTAGGTTTTCCTGTCCCAGTTAACCGTATCCGATTTAGGCAAGAGAAATACCAAAAAGCCCTTTGTTTCAAGTTGTATGATCGCTACATGGAATACAAGAAGCTGACAGAAAAAGAACTACAAAGCGTCAACTATGATTTCTTTCTTCTAACAAGAATGGACTAGAAAGGAGGGAGAGGATGAACTGGAAACAAAAAGCGATTTGGATAAGTATTGGAGCAGTGCTCATTGCCCTGCTCTTTTTTGGTTCTCATACACTCGTTTTTGCGAATGACCAAGAGAATATGACAGAACCAAAGATAGAAGAAAAAGGCGGCGTTGAGCTTTCCATTAAACGCTTTCCCATATCAAGATACGTAGCCAACAATGAAGATGCTGACGGTCGAATTAAGGGGGCATTCGTAGGCTTTACGAATGTCATTTTTTCTCTAGCTGGGAACGTTGTTCTAGTCGTGGATACTGCAATGGATAAATTGTATTCGTTAGAGCCAATTGATGAGTTTGCGGATACATTAACGATAATTTCAACTACCGTATATGATACGTTGAAAGAGCACTTCGGCGAGTTGCTGTTTATATTTGCTGTCGGGTACATCGTTTACTTATTTATTGCAAAGGGGAGCGTGCAAGAAGCATTAAGGCGCTCTGTATTATTCTTCTTAGTACTCGTTGTTGGTGGCTATTGGATGCTTAATGCTGGCTACTTTATGAAGTCATTAAATACATTGTCCGTTGAAGCGCAGGGCTACATGCTTGAAGCAGGCAACGGATTAATTAATGTCGCAGAAGGAGAAGGCGTTTATGCCGACACGAATCAAATTGATCCTGAAAACAAAATGGATGGCACGATCGCTATCATGAGAAATGTCTATTTCGATCTAGCGATGAAAAAGCCGTATCTCATTGTAAATTACGGTACAACGAGCGAAAACGCAATTAATGAGAACGACCATGCTGAACCAGAAGAAGTTCCGGGAGGGAGTAATTTTAATCGAGTAGATCGGCTGTTGGCATTCCAGTTAACAAGCGATGGCGAAAGTGACAGACAGGGCTATGTGGGTGGTGAAATAGACCAGTATAACAATGAAAATATGGGTGGAGGAAATGTCTTTCAACAAATGGGGCAGTCACTTATTGCTTTGATTGGCTCCATCTTGCTGGGCATACCGTTCCTATTGCTAGCGCTCCTAAATTTTCTCTTGCAGCTAATCGCATTGGCACTCGCATTCTTTATTCCATTTGCCTTTGTCATGTCGTACATTCCACAGCTGGCATATTCCGGTTTCGTTAGCATTGGAAAGCTCCTAAGTGTATTTGTGTTAAAGGCAATGCTAGGCATCCTCATATTGTTTGTATACGTCCTTTGTTTCATTGTGGATTCCGTTTTGCCACCAGAAGGATTTGCGATGTATTTAGTTAACCTGACGGTGTTAGTAGCTGTATTGCTTCTAATGATTTGGAAACGAGATGCATTAATTAAGATGGTGACAGCTGGAAAAGTCACGTCGGTTGATAACAATATGCTTAATCAAGTACGGAATGAAATGGTCAATCCGGCTGTTAATGCTATACGACCACGCACAGCAGGTTTGCGAGAATCGCCGATTCAACAAACCGAGCACCAATCGCCCCCTAAAAGTGAGCGTACGAGCGTGAAAGAAGGACGAAAAGAGGCGCAACTAGCAGAAGCACGAACACCACAAACTGATGGGAAACTAGAAAGCCCATCTTCGGCTGTCGCACACAATGACCAAATAAAACGTGCTGAACGGACGCCCCAACAAAAACGAGAAGAAAAGAAAGCAGAAAAGCGGAAGAAGAGTACGGAAAAACAAGCGTCTAAACAAGAACAAAAAGAACAGAAGCAACCAAGAGAAGATTTAAGCTCAGTCGCGGCTCATCAAAAAGATGAACGCCATGCGCCAAGACAAGAAATAAATCAAAGAGAAAATGAACGAACGAAGCAACCACAGCCGCGTGGTAAACAAGAACAATCGAATCGAACGTCTATCAAACAAGGTGATGTAACGTACTTAGACGATCATCGAGCGTTGCGTTCGGTAGAGAAAACAGAGAGAGACAATCAATTACGTCAAACTAAAGGTGGAATTACTGCGAATCAACGAACGGAACAAAAACCTTCACAAAACAACCCTCAATGGATTCAAAACAAAGAGAATCAAGCGGTTCATCCAACTAAAAAAGTCAATGAACGCCATGATCAACCAAAGACAGAACCAATCAGAACTGCACAACACAACGAAAAGAGAGAATTAGAAGCGATTGAAAAAGAAGAAGATCGACACACACGTAGAGCAAAGGGAGCGTCTAAATAGACGTTCCTTTTTGTCGTGAAGGGAGGACGAGATGAAAAAGCTAGGATGTGGTTTATTTCTAATTGTCATTCCATTTATGTTCGTGGCAATGATTCTCATGGGCGTAGTTATGGTTATTACAGGAGAAAGCAACACAACAGGCAGCGATGCCCATTCTGAGATCGAGAGTGATATCGATTCTGACTATACGTTTAATGGAGTAAGCCCAGAGATTGAGCGGTACCGCAGTTACTTTGAACGCTATGCAAAAGAAAACGGAATTGAAGACCATATTGAAATTTTAATGGCGATGACGATGCAAGAAAGTGGCGGACGACTTGCCGATGTCATGCAATCATCTGAATCACTCGGACTACCGGTTAACACAATAACCGATCCAGAGTTATCCATTAAACAAGGTGTAAGCTATTTTGCTAACGTTCTAGAAAGCGCTGGTGGCGATACAGAATTAGCCTTACAAAGCTACAACATGGGGCATGGATTTATTGACTATGCGAATGAACATAACGACGGCAACTATAGCAAAGAACTAGCACAACAATTTTCCAACCATATGAAAGAACGATTAGGATGGAATGTCTATGGAGATCCCAACTACGTTGCTAATGTCATGCGTTATTTAGATAAAACCGAACCCGAATACGCAGCAGGTGATGCAGATTGGGTACTGCCACTAAAAGATATTCGCATCACAAGCGAATTCGGATGGCGAACACATCCTGTTACAGGAGAAAGAAACTCGTTTCATGGCGGGCTCGACTTTGCTTGTACACCAGCAGACTCCATTCTAAGTGTGGCAGAAGGAAAAGTAGTTGAAGCAAGGCATGGCAATGTTGGCTATGGCAACTATGTCACTGTGCAACACGGACAAAACGAATATTCTCGTTATGCGCATTTGTCTTCTATAGGTGTACTAAATGGTCAGGAAGTAAATCAAGGAGAAGCATTAGGTAAATGTGGCACAACAGGCTCAAGTACAGGCAACCACCTCCACTTGGAGCATATGACGGAACTTGGTCAAGCGCATCAAGACAAAATTGATCCAAAAGAAACTCTGGGACTTTAACAAGAAAGGACGGTATACATGCAAAAGAAATTGATAGCGATAATTGTGTTGTTGGTTGGAACGGTGATATTTTTCATCTTTCAAAACAGCAGCTTAAAAAACGAGAATCTAACACTGATGGAGCAAAACGAACAGCTGAAAAAAGAAGATGTTAATGAAGCTGATACAAACGAACAGGCGAAGGAAGTAGCTAATGATTTTATCAATGGCTATTTTAACTATAAAGACAAACCAGTGAAGCAAGAAGTAGAAAGCTATGCTACAAACGAAGCCTTGGAACAGTTACAGTTTGACGATGTAGAGGGATTAGATGAAGTTTACGGTGACACCGCTATAGAAAAGATTCAATCCAGCGTGGAAAGCCTAAGTCTCTATGAAGGGCAATCATTAGATGATCGTGTGGAGTTTGTTGCGATATTTGATAATCGAATTGAAGTGAATGATGTATCAAGTGTAACAATGTCCAGTATGACATTAGAAATTATAGTAGAAGAGGATCAATGGAAAGTGGCTGACTTCACTTTTACACAGCAATAGGAAGTTGGTTGGGAAAATCTATGAACCTCTTAGAATTTGAATGGATAGATGTTAGGATGAACCAAAATTAAAAGGAGATGAGGAAATTGAAAAAGAGCTTAATAACTGTTTTTGCTATATTGGGTTTGTTGTTAGCAGCTTGTGGTGGGAGTGAATATGACGCTGAAATTGAAGAGGTAATTGATTTATATAAGAACGACGACACTGCTATGATGTGGATGGATGAAGAACAAATCACTCGTGACAATGCGGATATCAGTGTGTATGAAGGAGGGCGTTATATTAAGATTGGCTTCTTTGATTTAGAGGATGAGGATAAGACCGTTCGTTATGAGTTTTATGAGAGAAACGGAGATGATTATGAGTGGTTGCCTAGAATGAATCAAACAGATGACCGGTTGGGTTTAGTGAATAGAGAGATCGATTATAGGGAACAAAAGAGCATAGAAATATAACAATTACTTTATATTTAGGGTAGCGGACATAATTATCTGTTAAAAATATTCATGATTAATAATAGAGCGTTAATTTAAACTGGATTTCAGTTATGATATATTATATAGATAAACTACGAAGAATTTATCATAATTTATGGAAAGTTGGTTTAAGATGAGTCTTCAGACTGAAGAAGATGTAAAAATTAAAAAGGTCTTGCCATATCTTAAGACATTAGGTTTTAACGAAGATTTAATGGACTTTGAAAAATCTATAGTCGTTCAACAAGGAAGAAAAATTAAACATATATATGCAGATATCATTGTGTACTTAGAAAAATCTAAAAAAACTCCTGTGATACTAGTAGAAACAAAGGCTCCAAACGAAGTTATTGGACGTTCAGTAAAAGAACAAGCAATTTCATATGCAAGGTTACTTGATAAAATAGCTCCATATGTACTAATTTCTAATGGAAGTGAATTTAGTTTCTATCACTCTATTTCTAAAGAGATGTTATCTGATATACCTTATAAGAAGAATATTAAAAATGATCTTGTAACAACAACAATAGGTGCTAGCTTAGTCGAATCACTACAAAAAGAAGCAAAACATGAATTATTTATTATAGACGATGTTTTTACTTTTAAGAAAGTATTAAAAAGTTGCCACAACATTATACGAAATAATGAAGGGTACGATCCTGTTCAGGCATTTGATGAACTAACTAAAATTCTCTTCTGTAAAATGTTTGAAGAAATGACTAATAGCCAAAACAATAGATTTACTCTAGCAATATACGACGAAACAATGAAAAGTCTGAAGATGAATGTGGTTGAAAGTATTTTTAAAGAAACTGTTAGTAACCCTAGGTATAGCGGATTATTTAATAGTGATGAACAAATAAAATTACAAAATCGAACAATTCGAAGTATAGTCGAAGAGTTTGAGGGTTATGATCTATCTTTAACAGCATTTGATGTAAAGGGAGAGGCTTTTGAGTATTTTCTGAGTGACACATTTACAGGTGGTTTAGGAGAATTTTTTACTCCTAGGAACGTAGTTGAATTTATTGTTGACGCTATAAATCCTAGAATAGGTGAAAAAGTAGTAGATCCTTTCTGCGGTACAGGTGGATTTTTAATTTATGCTTTTGAAGTTATTAGTGAAAAAATTAGACTTCAAGATTTTTCAGATGACCAAAGAGAAACTTGGCAAACTCAGTTATCGGAAGAAAGTTTGTACGGTACGGATTGGAAAGAAAGAACTGTTCAAGCTTGTAAAATGAACATGATTGTACATGGAGATGGGCATAGTGGAATATTTTTGCATCATGGTTTAAAAAATGTAGAAAATGAAATTCATGAAGATAAATTTAATATTTGTTTAACTAACCCACCATTCGGTTCTTTTGAAACTGATAAAAATGTACTTGGGTTATATGATTTAGGAAAGGGCAGAGAATCACAAACTAGAGAAATTTTAGCATTAGAAAGATCAATACGTTTAGTTAAGCCGGGTGGGAAAATTGGTATTGTAATGATACATGGTATCTTGGGAAACCACCGTGCTGCCGCTATTAGAGAATATATTATGAAACGTTGTGAGATTGAGGGTATAGTAACTTTAAATGAAGATACATTTAAAGGATATAACGCTGGTGTACGTACATCTATTCTTTTTCTAAAGAAAAAAGAAGTTGAAGATACTGGTAAACAGAAACCTATGTTCATGGCTATTTGTAAAAATACTGGGTACTCACCTACAGGTCAGGAAATACCAGGAAATGAACTACCTGAAATTCTACTCAAATTCAAGGACTTCCAAAAAAATAACAGCACGTTACCTTCCAATGAAAGAACTGGCTTTGTATTAAACGAAATAGAATTAGGTGAGCGGTTAGATCCTCCTTTTTATTGGGAAGAAGAAGCAATTACTGACAAAGGAAAAAAAGAAGTTTCACTAAAAGAATCATCAATTAGATTAGAGGATATAGTTGATAAGATTAATAAAACTAAGATTGATTTAAAAGTGGCTCTTGAGAGAAATTTATCTGACGTAGAAAGTCTTTCATATAGAACTATTAAACTAAGTGAGCTTTTAACAGAAATTAAAAGACCTGTCAAATTAGAAGATGATAAAAGTTATAATCAATTAGGAGTAAAATGGTACGCAAAAGGTGCTTTTTTAAGAGAAACTAAATTAGGTAAAGAGATAAAAGCAAATAGGTTATTCCAAGTAAAAAAAGGTGATTTAATATACAATCGTCTTTTTGGCTTTAAAGGGACATTCGCTCGTATCAGTGAAGAGCATGATAATTGTTTTGTATCTGGGGAATTTCCGATTTTTAACATAGGTGAAGTTGAACTAGATAAAGAGTTATTAGCAAAATACCTTTTATATTATTTTTCTAACCCTAGTTTCTGGAATAAGGTAGAGCGTATATCAACCGGGTCAACCACTACAAGTAGATTAAGATTAAACCAAAAAATGTTTTTAGGAATGAAAGTATCGATTCCGAAGAACACTAATGAGTTAAGAAAGATCGTTTCTAGACTTGATTCTTATAATGAAGCTACTCAGAAACTACAGAAATACACCTCTGAGGTTCAAAATGTTATCAGCGAATCATATGAAGATATCTTAAATATTAATTTAGATTAAAATCAATGTTCTAGATTATTCTTGTTTACTATTAAATTAAAAGAGCGTCTAAAAAGAGGCTCTTTTAATTTATGATAAAAATTCAGTTTAAAAAATTTATCGAATAATGTGTAGCTTATTTTTAGTACTTCTACAAACTGGTTAAAATAGATTATAGACACCTTTATCTATATTAAAAATTATTGTTCAAAATACCGATGTACGGTCATAATTAGATTCTGACTCTGACTTTCCGACTGATTCTTGAATATAATGTATATCCAAATCTTTAATAGGTTCAACGTTAAAAAGACAAACATTCATTCCTTGGTTAATTTTTACACTTTCGTATATTACACCATGGTATCCATGATAGGCTAAACATTGTGCTAAGAAATTTGTGAAAATATACTCTGGATTAAAACTTAAGTCATCTTGCTTTTGCATATTAGCGAAAATATCTATATCTGTTACTGTAGTATTAAAAACTAATAGATCCTTATTTATATGGAACTCTGCTATATCCACTAATTCATTTATTCCCAGGTTTATTTCTTGTTTTACCACTTCTATATTATTAGCTAAGTATAAATTTGATACTCCTGGAGGATTATATCTACCTTGTGATGGAAGACCAACTTCAGGATTCCATAATTCTTCTTTAATAAACGGAACTCTTCTCTCATGAAATTTTCTTTTTCGACCGCGATAAAAGGTAGAATTTTTTTTAATTATGTCAACTCCTATTATTTCCCTAGATTGAATTTTATCACTTATTAAGATCCCAATTGGATGATAAAGTGCCATCATTGGATTCATTTTTAGGAATTCAATAAATTCAACAGCAGCATCTAAATCTATACCAAATGTATCAATAATAAAATTAATTTCTTCGCCTATCCAATCATCAAGCTCTCCTTCTTCCAAGTAAGGATCATCTTGATAAACGTCATTTCCACAACTACATTTAAGACTACCTATTCTACTTATAAAAATTTGAGGTACTGAGTGGGAACTTAATAAGTCATAAACAGTATTTAAATTAAAAGGGTCATCATATTGTTGCGTATAAGGTATTTTTTCTAAATCACAAGAAGAACAATTCTTGATTAAGGCAGATAATAAACATTTAACTTCATGTAATAGTTCATTTAAAAACTCATTCTCCTCAATTAAGATATATTCGTATTCAAAAATTTCTTTCTCAGAATATGCACAAAACACGCCTTCTTTATTTACACTTTGCTCATCATCTATATATTCCTGTAATGTGGTTATACCACTTAAGTTAGTTTCATCTATATCTAAATCACTGATCATATTATTAAGTTCATATTTACTAAGGAAACCGCTTAAGCTTATAATTTCCATTAATACTATTCCTCCTAATTAAGACTATTAAGTTTAATAATAAAACACTTCACCATAAATAAACATATGAAGATATGTATGTTGCAATTAATCTAACCTTTGAGATTTAGTTTAGAACTGAATTTTCACCACTTCTATTTGATTGAAAATTTAAAGATTATGGTGAAGCACATGATTTATTTGTAGTCATTATTTTTATGGTACCTTGGAGTTTGGTTTTGTTCATATGAATGAATCAAGATGATACGGAATTATAAAAATATTCTCTTATAAGATTTACGATAGATAACAAAAGCTTTAATTAAATTTAGAGCTGCTACTACCGTGCTGTACTAACTAATCTGCAAACCAAATTGCTAACAAACCAATCACAATTAGATGGAATATACGAGATCGAACAGGGGGAAGAGGCACCAACAATCTATTATTAATGGGCTTTACGGAAAAGTGAAGCCCGCTCAAAACCCCTGATACAGAAATGGTAAGGTATCTGGTGGTGGTGCTCAGGGATCTGGTATTTTTTAACACGTACGTAAGTGCTGTCACATTAGGCTTTTTTAAGAATGAGAGATTCTTTTTCTTTAATCAAAATGAAAATGCAAACCTTTATTACGTTAAATCGGTGCAATATGATGTTAACTATACAGAAACTGTAGCTTTACTGGCAAAAGCAAACATATAGAATGCTATAGAATAATCAAGTAGAACACCTCAGTTCAGTTTAGAATGCTTCCGAAGTAATTAACTTCGTAATTTGCTACCGATACACTTTTGATTTTCTTTTCTAAACTTCTAACTATTCATTCCTCACTTTTAATTACTTCGATTTGACATACACTATAATCGGTTCATATAATATAATAATCAAATGATCATAATATTGTAAGACTGAGGTGATTCTGTTGTTAACTGAGAAAAAAGATACATGCGAAGTTTTTTGTTTTGATGAAACGAAGGTAAACCGTATATCCGCTCGCCTTGAAAAGCAAAAATTTACGAATGTGGCAGATATGTTTAAAGCTTTATCTGATGAAACACGATTAAAGGTTGCGTATACATTAACCCAAGAAAATGAGTTATGCGTCTGTGATATCGCGAATATTATTGGCGTTACAAAAGCTACTGCCTCTCACCATTTAAGACATTTGCGTAATCTACGTCTAGCGAAAAGTAGAAAAGAAGGAAAATTGGTTTTCTATTCATTGGATGATCCGCATGTAACAACGCTAATCACTATGGCAATGACTCACAGTCAGGAGTAAGGTATGGAAAAAAATGAGCAAGAAAATATTTACCGTGTGGAGGGCTTTTCGTGTGCTGGTTGTGCAGGAACGTTTGAAAAAAATGTAAAGCGTATTCCGGGTGTCACCAATGCTGAGGTTAATTTCCTAGCATCTAAAATTACTATAAAAGGAACTGCATCAATAAATGAACTTGAAAAAGCAGGAGCGTTTGAGAATTTAAAAGTAAGATCACTAGAAGATGACGCTGAAGAAGGTAATGACCAGCCATCTTTTACTTTTATAAAAAAATATCAAAATGTCCTCATTGCTATGGTCTTTTTCATTGTCGGTTTAATAAATCAATGGCAATTTGGAGAAGAACATGTTTATTCGTTTGGAGCATACCTACTATCAATTGTTATTGGTGGTTATTCACTGTTTAAAACAGGATTTAACAATCTGTTACGTGCGCAGTTCGATATGAAGACACTTATGACAGTTGCTGTGATTGGTGCAGCAATTATTGGTGAGTGGTCAGAGGGTGCAATTGTTGTCATTTTATTTGCTATAAGTGAACAGCTTGAACGTTTCTCGATGGACAAAGCGCGACAAAGTATAAAAGCATTAATGAATATTGCACCACGCAAAGCCCGTATTCGTCGTAATGGAGAAGAATTCACTCTGTCAGTAAAAGATGTTGTGATCGGTGATTGCTTAATTGTGAAGCCAGGTGAAAAGCTTGCAATGGATGGAAAGGTAACGACTGGACATTCATCAATTAATCAAAGTGCTATTACTGGGGAATCAATTCCTGTCGAGAAGAACGCCGGAGACATTGTATATGCGGGAACACTAAATACAGAGGGTTACCTAGAAATAGAGGTAACTAAATTAGTAAAAGATACAACACTACAAAAAATTATTCATTTAGTAGAAGAATCACAGGCAGAAAAAGCTCCCTCTCAAAGCTTTATTGATCGATTTGCAAGATATTATACTCCAGTAATTATGGTAATTGCTCTATTAGTAGCCATTATTCCTCCATTACTGTTTGGTGCAGGTTGGGAAGCTTGGATTTATCAAGGGTTAGCTGTTCTCGTCGTTGGGTGTCCATGTGCTTTAGTTATTTCAACCCCTGTTGCGATCGTAACTGCTATTGGTAATGCCGCAAAACAAGGTGTTCTTATTAAAGGCGGCGTATATCTAGAAGAAATGGGAAGATTAAATGCTGTTGCTTTTGATAAAACAGGCACGCTAACTAAAGGAGAGCCTGTTGTCACCGAATTTATTAATTACTCTAACTTTACCGACGATCAAATGTTAACCATTGTCGCAGCCATTGAAGCTTATTCCCAGCATCCTCTTGCTGGCGCAATTCTTCGGAATGCTCAAAGCAAAAGTCTTAATTATAAGCAATTGGAGATTTCTGATTTCGCTTCAATGATGGGGAAAGGAATTAGAGCAACAATTAAACATTCTACCTACTGGATAGGGAATAGGCAACTCTTTGAGGATGATTTGAATATTTTGCTCTCAGAGGATGTAAGAGGGATTTTAAACGATCTGCAAAACAACGGAAACACCATTATGCTTGTAGGGAATGAAGAAAACGTTCTTTCTTTGGTAGCCGTTGCAGATGAAGTAAGGGAACAAAGCGCGGGTGTTCTTAGAGCCTTAAAGGCAATCGGTATTAAGCACACGGTGATGCTTACTGGTGACGATCAGCGAACAGGTGACGCAATTGGTGAAAAACTTGGCATAGATCAAGTGAAAGCAGAATTATTGCCTGACGAAAAGTTGGCTGCAATTAAAGAGGTGAATGCTCAATACGGTAGCGTAGCAATGGTTGGTGACGGAGTTAACGACGCACCAGCTCTCGCATCATCAAGTGTAGGAATTGCTATGGGTAGTGCTGGAACGGATACTGCGTTAGAAACAGCGGATGTCGCTTTAATGGGAGATGATTTAGAGAAGCTACCATATACCATTTCATTAAGTCGAAGAGCTCTAAACATCATTAAACAAAATATTGCGTTATCCCTAGGCTTAAAAGCAATTGCTTTGCTATTAGTCATCCCTGGGTGGTTGACTTTATGGATTGCGATTCTTTCAGACATGGGAGCTACTTTGTTAGTTACACTCAATAGTCTCCGTCTTTTAAAGAATAAAAAGTAGTTTCGTATGCAGATGTTATACGTTTTTACGATGGAATGGCTACAGATTTAACAGAAATGAAAGAGGATATGATAAAAACAGTTCAATGATAAGAGTAGTTTATGAATAGTGCGAAATATTACTTGTTGTTCTTACGTTAAAGTAGCAACGATCGTCGTCATTTGGGTTGTTATCTTCAATTCATCTAATGTTGTTAAAGAAGTTGCTAGAGTGTTTGATGAAACAGTTTTCCTCAATTAAATGGAGACTTTATAGATAGCGGTATTGTTAAGATCGTTCATATTCACACGCCTTTTTATGGTGAGGAGTATTTATTATCTGCTCGAGCGAGCGAATCAGTATGGCATCGAAATGAAGAGCCGTTTTGGGAATTCCATCAAGAGATTTATCAACATCAACCTGATGTGCAGCAACACGACGATCTTTGGGTACCGGAGATAAGTTAATGCATGAAAGATCCTTACCAGAATCAAGTTGCACAGCATTGGAAGTTAAAACAACAAGGGAACCGCTATGGTACGCTTGGTATTTATAAGAGTTTTTAGCATGGCTTGTATGAATTCATATAAGCCTTTTTTTATTGAGTACCTCTAAACATAGTAGGAGTTACGCCCGTATGTTCTTTAAATCGAACTGAGAATTGTGTGCTGTCATTATATCCAACTTCTAATGCGATTTCGATTATTGATAAGCAATTTTGTGACAATAACTGCTTTGCTTCATTTACTCGAAGCTTATGTAGGTAATTTAAAGGAGTTATACCGTTAATTTCTTTAAAGCACCTCTGAATGTAGTGAGGATTTTTGTTTAACGTATCTGAGATATTTTTTAAACTATACTTTTCTTTAAAGTGTGTTTCGATATATAATTTCGTTTGATTTGAAATTTCTTCCTTGTACCCTCTCCATTGCATTAAATTAGGTTTACATCTGGTGCATGGTCTAAACCCTACTTTGAGTGCATCACTTACCTCTTTAAAAATCCGTACATGCTTTGGATTTGGTGTTCTTGAAGTACATGAAGGACGACAAATGGTTTTTGTGGTAGTAAGTGCATAATAAAAAGAACCGTCATAACATTTGTTATTATTTTTAATGGCTTGCCATTCCTCTTGAATCATTTTAGTTCCTTCTTTCTAAATTCAAAGTCAATATCCATAATGCACATATTGAAACAATCATGTACATTAAAGGAAACAGTACGTTATGCATAACTACTCCTAAATTAATTAAGGAGAGTTCTAAATGAAGGTCATTGAAAAAATGCAGTCTTTTATTATTCTAACCGCTGTAGGTTTAGGTTTGCTAGTGGGGCAGATTACAATTATTGAGCAATATGCGCACCTATTTATTTTGCCGTTCTTATTTGTCATGTTGTATGGTTTGTTTTTAACAATACCTTTAGATGGTTTAAAGAATGCATTCAAAAATATAAACTTTCTAAGCACAAATGTTATTCTGAATTTTATCTGGACACCGATATTAGCATGGGGTTTAGGGGCTATCTTTTTAACTGAACACCCTGCATTGTGGTTAGGGTTTATTTTGCTGCTAGTAACACCGTGTACAGATTGGTATCTAATTTTCACATCCATTGCAAAGGGAAATCTTTCACTCTCAACATCTGTACTACCTATAAATTTAATTTTACAAGTTATGTTCCTACCATTATATTTACTCTTATTTGCAGGGGCTATGGAAACTGTTGGCGTATCTAGCATACTTGAGAGTGTTGTGTTAGTCTTATTGACCCCATTTTTCTTAGCAAGCCTGACTCGATATTTATTTAATAAAAAACGTGACGAACTAGAAAAGAAGATTGTTCCTTTTTTTTCTTCGTCACAAATTATTTTTTTGTCTTTTGCTATTGTGGCAATGTTTGCTTCACAAGGTTCTTATCTCATAAATAACCTTGAAGTTATTATGTTGATGTTGTTGCCACTATTAACATTTTATGTGATAAATTTTATTTTTGCTCAATTGATTGGTAGATGGTTTAATTATAGTTACGAAGATACTGTTAGTTTGAACATGACAATTATCGCCAGAAATTCACCGGTTGCGTTAGCCATCGTGTTAACCGCTTTCCCGGAACAACCACTAATAGCTTTGGCATTAATTATCGGACCACTAATAGAATTACCTGTTTTAGCTGTTTTGTCTCAAATCTTATTAAAGTTAAAAAAAGTCTAATTTAGCTAGGTATCTTGGTACGCTCGAACGTAAGAGGACGGATCTCTCTACAGTGGTAATGTGCTACCTTACTTGCAAACCAAATTGCTAACAAACCAATCACAAAGAGATGGAATTAATGAAATCTAACTGGGGAGAGAGTTACCAATAATCCTCTACTCATGGGCTTCATGGAAAAGTGAAGCCCATGTAAAACCCCTGATACAGAAATGGTAAGGTGGGGGTCAGCGGTTCAAGTCCGCTTGGAAGCTTTCGTATAAGTACTGGTACATAGGGTTTCTCCGATGATGGAGAGGCTTATTTTTTTGCGTAAAAAGAGGTTTGCAAACCTTTAGTATATTAAAGAAGAAAAATAGTCTTATCTTTACCGATTCCTTTGGTTATAATTAAATTGTTGTATACAAAATTTTATTATGTAGTATAAAAACATTATAATTAAAACTATAAATGCTAACAAACTTATTGTCATCAAGTATGCCCCGATAGCAGTATTCAGGACATTATATAAGATGTGTGTCACAACCGTAAAAATAATAGCTGAAATCAAAAAAGTTTTCTTATTCATCCTAAAATCTCCTTCATCTTAAATTTCTTCATAAGATTGAATCAATTGTTAACAATAGTAATTTCTTGTTTAAGGTTATTTTTAATTATCATATCATTGTTCTTTGCTTGATAAAAGTTGATGCTATATATCTTATATCAGCTTGGAATCAATTCTAAGAATTATAAAATAGGGCGCTTAAATGTTAAACGCCCATTAAGATATTTTTTATTTTGAAAACAAGTTCTTACTAAACATCGCAATCGCTTCCCTTTGAATAGATGGCAACAAATGATTGTAAGTATCTAATGTTGTCGTTATACTCGAATGTCCTAATCTTTCCGCTACTACCTTTACTGGAATACCTTGCAACAGCATCAACGTAGCATGTGTATGTCGTAAATCGTGAAAGCGAATCGACGGCACATTAGCATCTTCTTTAAGTTGATACCATTTTCGATTTAGGTTGCGGGGAGTTACATGTGTACCTAAGTTAGTGCAAACAACTAAATCATTATCCTTATATGCTCTTCCAGCTCGTTCTTTCTCATTTTCTACTCGTTCTTTTCGTTTCTCTAATTCAGTAATGGTCACTTCATCTAAATCGATAGTACGATTAAAGCTAGCCTTTGTTTTTCCATTTGAAGCACCATATGGTGTATGAGTAACAACCGTGCGTAATAAACTATTTTTGAAGTCCACATCTTTCCAACGAAGTCCAAGCACCTCACTACGGCGCATGCCTGTCATGGCTGCCAAATGAAAAGCAATATAAAGAGAATCATGTTTACTAGCATTGAGAAACTGTAAAAGCTGTTTTTCATCCCATACATGAATCTCTTTGCGTTCAATTCGTGCAGTTTTTAAACCAGCTGCTACGTTCTTCCCAACAATCCCATCTTCTACAGCCTCTGACAAAGCTGAACTAATAACGGTATGAACTTTTTTAATAGTAGCAGGGGCTAATCCAAGATCATTTTCTAAATAAGAAAAGAATGTTTTTAGGTGGAGTCTATTAAGCTTTTCTAGCTTGTAATTTCCAAGCTTAGGTATGATATGGATACGTAGATGGGTTTTATACACTTGGAAGGTAGAAGCCTTCAATCTACTTCGTTTGTTTAAAATCCACTTTTCTAAATAAGCAGCAAAAGACTCTTTGGAAGGTTCAATAAAATTTCCGGTGTTAATCTCATTGAGGATACGGGGCAAGTCTTTTTTTTATGCCCTTATTAAAATAAGTGCAGGACTCTGCATTTTTTTGTTGCAAAGGTCTGCACTTTTATATTGCAATAAACACCGTATAGCTCTGTCTGGTCCCGAACTCTTGAATCAATTGGTGTCCCGATTCCTCCACCTACGTATAATGCCCGAGGCTAGCACAACAAATAGAATGATAAAAATTAAATCAGTTTCAACGGGGAACCTCAGATTATCACTATCTAATCCTAAGCTGGTACCTATTAAGAATACTGTTAAAAACACAACCAGGTAAATGACCAATGTTCTAATTTTCAAATGTAAACACCTCTTAAATGATTAGTCCCTTTTGAGGAGCCAATAAAAATTGATGCGGAAAATGCCCAAATTGTCGTTCCAATTATTGCATGTAGCGTACGGGACACGATTGATTGTTTTAATGCGGCAAACGCCATGTCTTCTTCATGTATCCTCCTTGTTGAAAGAAGAATTGAAATTAAAATGGTCGTTCTTTCGCTATCAGCTGTTGGGTTGATCATTGCTTTACTAACGTTAAGGAGAAGATAATGTATCGGAGGTATAAGTCAGAGCATTTATTAGAAAATATTGTTTTAGGTCATAGTCTCATAGTCTGTTTTGTCCCTTCTTTGATCTAGAGACTCTTATCGTTTCACGCTTATACGTAACAAAAAAGTTAACCCCTGTTTGTTGCTGCCCTTGCAATGCTTGAAAGAATGATAAGAGCCACCAGGTTTTTCTCTTGATAAGCCGATTGATTGATTTTCAGAGACGCTTGTGATTTCAAGAACCGTCTGGATGAATAACCAATTGTTTTGTGCTCAAAGAAATCTTTCTGCTTAATTATTAAAACACTTCGCAACCCTACCTCAATCAGATACTCTGTATCTCCCCAATCCATAATAAAATTCAATTTTCCGCGCCCTGCGTTAATCGTATCAATATCTGCGACCTTTAAACCGTTTTCACGCACTTCCCAGGCTCTTGTCATGGATGAAAAATGAAAATTGGTTTGAGTCACGGTATAGCTTTTATCCTCGATGAAATCTTTTATATTAAAATTAATATTCCTCCACCCTGACTTTATTGGATGATCAGTAAAAGTCCGTTCCGTAATTCCTTTACTAATATTGTCTACTGTATATTTCATCTCCAATTCATTTTTAAGTTTAAAGGTTGATGGAAGATCATGCTGGATAGTCACATGATTTTCCTCCAGCTTCACCATCCCCTTTTCACTTGGCGAGGTTAGTCTTTTTATTAGTAAGATAAAGAGGATGCCAACCAGAACAAAACTTATGATTCGTAAAATTTCAAACATGCAATCTGCTCCTATCGATGCTCATAGAGTATGTAATGCGGACTTCTCGTTTTTTAAATCATATTGATTATCTTTGACACTGATAATTAAATAGGGTGTTAGATGCTTTGATAAGGACAACCCCTAAAGTTAAATATTCCTTCATTGCCTCTTTATTAAACTTAAAGAGATTTAATGAATGAAATCTTATATGAATGAGTCAAAACGATACGAAATGATAAGACTATTCTCTTAAAAGATTTTCAGGAATGTATATAAAAATGCTTTAATTTATTTAGATAGAGTTATTACTACCATAGGGCGCTAACTAATCTGCAAACCAAATTGCTAACAAACATAGTGTATAAAAAAAGAGCTCCCCTTATAGGTAAGCTCTCGTTTTATACTTAGACTCTTTGGTAAATATTCCCACGAAATAAAACAACGAGACCGATGAAAATTGCGACTAACGCAAAACTCAATAACACGTACTGAATGGACAAGCCGCCCTCAACGAGTGACGGAATGACTCCATAGGCAATCGGGTCAAAGCCATTCATGGCCAGGTAAATGAGACTCATCACGCGTCCAATTAGTTTTGGATCGGTTGTTTCTTGTGCGGAAGTGAAGAAGGGAATCGTGATGATCGGCATGGCTAAACCGATAAAGAACACGATTAGCGTCAACCAAAATAAGTCGGTAATTTGACTGAAAAAGAGTAGGGTTGCTGCGGCTCCTAATAAGCCATAAATTGATGTTTTTCCTCTATTTTTAATTTGAACAAATCCTATGATCGCTGAACCGATGACCATACCAATACCTAAACTCACTTCTAGATAACTAAGGTTAATAGGTGTTCCTCCATAAAGGTCAACGACGAGGGGGATGGATACAATAATTGCCCCCATAATCAGGAAATTAAATGAGATTAAGACGACGATCCCTGTAATAAGGTAACGCGACTTAAATACATGTACTAAACCTTCTTTTAAATCGAGAAGCGGCGTATGCTTTACTTTTGCTTCGACGGGTGTTTCTTTAATAAATGGAGGAAATACAAGTACGGTTGAGATGGCTACTAATAGCGTCGCGACGAGGTAACTGGTCGCTACCGTTCCGAACTCCATGAAAACGCCGGCGAGTAATGGACCTAAAATAAATGCAAATTGGTCTGTGCCCTGAAACCATGCATTCGCTTTTTGCATCTGCTCCTGATCGACAATCTTAGGAATCATCGACGTTTTTACAGGTCCGAAAAATGCATCAATCATCCCAAAGAATAACGTGAGACCAAGCATGAGCAAAAATGTCATATCATCGATCGCAACAAAATAATAAATGATTGCTAAGATGATTACTTGTGCTAAGTTCGCACTAAACATAATTGTCGTTTTCTTAAAGGTGTCGGCTAGTACGCCCCCAAAGACCATCATAATTAACCGAGGGACGGTTGCTGCAATTAATATCATTCCTAATTGACTCGCTGAACCAAGGTCTGTCACCACATACCAAGTGGTCGTTGTAATAAACATGCTATAGCTTGCGATGGTCGTTAATCCTGCAAATAATAACAAGACGAACGTGCGATTTTTTAATAACGGTGTTGTGTTCGTTTGTTCCATATCTGTATTCTCCCTATCGTGGTTTTTACGATCCTAAAATAACGAGAGAACATACAGAAATCATCCATTGTTCGTTTATCTACTATAAAAAAGACCATGCTTGAACACAGCACGGTCTTAACGTTCTCGTTTGAACAGTAAGGCGATGCACTCTGATGTTCTCTACTAATAAATACAAAGGCCTTAAAATTTTGCATAGGAAATAAACTTCGCCTAATGCTGAAATTTTGAAAGGGTCCTTTTCAATTAACGTTTATTAGTTTTGAACACTCAGTAACATGCACACACCTCGTTTCGTGAAATTCTTATGTAAATTTATCATAGGTGTCGTCGTTTTGCAATTTTATTAGATGAAGGCGGCTCTAGCATTCTCGCTCCATTTTTTAATCTAAGGATCTTATCATTTATAAGTCTAATGTGAAGTGTATCAATCGTGTGAATGACAATGTGCACTAGATTACGAACCTCTTGTTTTTGTTACAAAGTAATGAATACATGTTTACAAAATTGAATAAAGTGTGAATAAATCTATTAACGAGTAAAAGAAGCTATGAAGGATCTAAAGTTCCTGTTTCTCCCTTTTACATAGTGTTAAGGTGTTTATAGAAACATGATTCCACAGAAAAGAAGGTATTCTTTCACTAGCGGTGTTCTTGGTACAGCGGGCGGAACAGGCACCGGTGGTCTTGCAGGCGCAGGTGAACCATACGAACCGTCGTGAGCAGTCTTAGCGATTGAGCATTTGGTTGAAGAGTCTTTTTAATAAAATGAAATATTTATCTATTATAGATGCACTACCTTACATTTGGGTGGTGCGTTTTTCATGTCTTGCAGGTGTCAACATTGTCATATCATCATCCTGTTTGTCACCTGAATCGCACGATCTAAGGTTTGTCGAGCGCTACACTGAACGTAACCTATGTTTGTTAATTGAAGGAAGGTGACAATCGATGATGAAGAAAATCTTGATTTCGTGTTTTGTTGTCATTCTTGCTATCGCAAGTCTATATGTCTTATCGCGTGAGACGTTCGATCGCTTGAATCCATTGCTTTCTGAAGAGTATGTATATGTTGAAATCGTTGGAGAACCTTCTGATGATGGAAGGTATACGTATGAACTGGATGGAGTGAACGAGGGTGACGAGACAAAACGCGTCGTATTTAGTGTGAGTACGAGGCTTGAAACGGGTACATTTGTAAGAGTATTAGCAAAAGGAAGATATACAAAAGAATATCAATTTATTAAGGAAGAAGACATGCCGTAAATAATCCTTGATAAAAATGTCTTCCTTATAAGTGGCATTCCAACATATAAATAGGGTAAAATTGGAAGATGTAATTTTCGGTTAATTCAGAGTGAAAGGAAGGGTGAGGCCCATTAAACATAAATGGGGGATGATCGTTATTGGCATCATGCTCATTGTTACGCCTGTAGCAATGTATGTGTTCAACTTGTTTCCTGGTGTTTATACCTATGAAGAAAGGGACGCAGATCTTTTGGTTACGAAAGGGGTGTTAAATCAAGAGTCGGTTTCATTAAGTAAAAATGAATATAGTGAACAGGAGCTTACGTTTGTAATGAATTCAGTTGATGCCTTACAAATGAGAGGGTTCCTATTTAGTTCTTTAATTGCGATAAACATTGGTTTTGTCATTTTAAACTGGAACAAGTCCAAGCTGCGATTTGTTTTGATAGGAGTGGTCTTGTTGTTACTTCTTATTTTCTCTTTCTTCTATATTGATCAGTTGCAATCAATAAATAATTTTTTGATGGAGTGATGATTTGCAGAAGGTGTTTATGTGGTCCGTAGTTGGAATTGCAATGAGTTTAGTCATGACAGGGTGTGGTGGTACTGATGAATTGGCGGAATCGCCGTCTGAAATAAGTGTGACGTTACGTGATTCGGATGGTGCGATCGAGCAAGAGGCAGGCGTTGTCTGTTGGCAGGATTGTACGGATAATCATGTTGGTTTTCACATTGATCACATTGAAGATGCTGTATGGAATGATTCAGAGGTAAATCAAATCGCTGCGGAAGAAGTGACGATACATGTGGAAGAGGGAAATTCTCCAGACCAATTACTTTTTTTCGCTAATGTCCGGGGAGAGCGAGGTACAACAGGTTACAATCAACATCTGACTTCAAACGTAGTAAAAATTGGGGAAGGATCGTCGGACTATATGATCGGAGCGCAGTGGTATAATCCTAACGATGAACTAGTTGGGGATGTTTATACTGTTTTTAAAACAGAATGACTGGAAGCCTTCTCGTTGTGATGAGAGGCTTTTTTCTGTAAAGCGTGCAACAAAATGACTATGCTAATCGTCTTAATTTTACTTTTTAGTGGTAATTCATTGACAATGGTAACGTGTACAAGCATCATAGACTTTGTAGGTTTTTAACGGAAATTGTCATATAAAGGGAAAGGTGTTTCTATTCTAACTATATTGAGGAGATAAAGTAAGATGGAAGAGAATCAAAATGTGAAAAAGCGGCGAGGGCTGTTTCAAAAGTTCTTAGATTTTGTTGAGAAGAGCGGAAATCGTCTTCCACATCCAATTACGTTATTTGCGATTTTGGCGCTTGTCGTCATGATTGCTTCTGCAATTGCGTCGAGCTTTAATGTGAGTGTCCAAGATCCTGTTGATGGGGAGACTGTTGAAGTTTTCAACCTGATGTCCGGTGAGGGAATTACATACATATTTACGAGTATGGTTGATAATTTCATTAATTTCGCCCCATTAGGCGTTGTGCTTGCGACGATGATTGGTATTGGAGTTTGTGAGCGAAGTGGTTTAATTAGTGCGGCATTGAGAGGCTTTGTCTTATCGATTCCAAGTCGTTTGGTTACAATGGGCCTTGTTTTTGCTGCGATTATGTCTAGCGTGGCATCCGATGCAGGTTATGTGGTCCTTCCACCGCTCGGTGCTGTGATTTATGCGGCGATGGGACGCCATCCGATTGCTGGACTTGCAACGGCATTTGCTGGGGTATCTGGTGGTTTTAGTGCAAACTTATTACTCTCTGCAACAGATCCAATGCTCGGGGAATTAACGATGGCCGCTGCGGCTACAATAGACCCTGCATATGCGGAACAAATGAACATTGCGATGAACTGGTGGTTCATCATTGCTTCTACGTTCCTATTAACAATTGTGGGGACTTGGGTTTCTGAGAAAATTGTTGAGCCTCGTTTAGGTGAATACAAAGGGGATTATCGTGGAAGCCTTGATCGTTTAAAGCCTGTTGAGAAAAAAGGATTATTATTTTCAGGTATTTCAATCTTAATTACGGCTGGCTTAATGAGTTTATTAATTGTTCCTGAGTGGGGACCAATGCGTGGCGATGATCCATCTATGCCAATTGTAAACTCGCCATTCATGGATTCACTCGTTGTTGTGATGCTGATTCTTTTCTTAATTCCTGGTCTTGTTTACGGGATTACAACAAAAGAGATTCGTAGCGATAAAGATGTGGCAAAGCAAATGACAGACACGATGGCATCGATGGGGATGTTCATAGTGTTAGCCTTTACGGCTGGTCAATTTGTGTCGTTCTTCGGTCAATCAAACTTAGATCTTGTTCTAGGTATTAATGGCGGAGAATTGCTGACTTCACTTAATATTGATGGCATTCCAGTTATTATCGGGTTCATTTTAATTACAGCCACTTTAAATCTCTTTATTGGAAGTGCTTCTGCAAAGTGGGCGATGATGGCACCAGTGTTTGTTCCGATTATGATGCAGACAGGGTATTCTCCTGAGTTAGCACAAGCGGTTTACCGCGTGTCGGATTCGGCGACAAATATTATTACACCATTAATGACGTACTTTGCAATGATTATTGCATTTGCACAAAAATATGATAAAAAGATGGGAATAGGAACGTTAATTTCGACAATGGTACCGTTCTCGATTTTCTTCTTACTAGCATGGGTGATTATGCTCTTAGTCTGGATCTTCTTAGGCGTGGAGCTAGGGCCGAATGCACCGATTTATTACGATCCTTCTTAAGAAAATGGACACCTTCTCTTACGTTGAGGAGGTGTCTTTATTGGGTTACAAGGTAAACTGTAGAAGCTCTTCTACATCGGCAACGAGCAAGATGAGACCATCAACTTCTTCTATTGATATGCTGTGTTCATCCAAGCGATCTTGAATGCTTTTTATATTAATCGTAAACGTATTTGGCGAAGATCCGATTATTAGCTCGTTCATCGTCACGGTGACATTCATTTGGTCAGGGTCAAAATCCTCTCGTGCTTGTTTATAAAAGGGAGCTTGCGCCGTTAGCGTAAGTGTTTGTTTGTCTGTCTCGATGTCGACCTCTTTTAATGAAACCACGATCCAAATAGGAACTTCGACGCCGTCGTGGTAATCGTAATAGACGGTAAATGACATAAGCTAACCCTCCTCCTGTTTTCTCTATAGTTTACAATGATTTTCTTGTTTCGGCTAAAGAGCAAAGGGGAAAAGGGTGGCGAGGTGAAGAAATGGGTGAATTGGTAATCATCAAATATTGTGGGTTCTGTGATGCGCCACTTCGTAAAGATGGGCGATGTAAAAGTTGTGGACGAGACCGCGGAAAATAAAGAACGTACATAGTTAGGATCGAGCGACGTCAAAAGGCGAGCGCTCTTTTTCTTGCGAAATGGACATAAAAAAGCGCGTTGTAACAAAAGCTAAAAGATATCACGTAAAAGGAGCCTATTTAATGATGAAAAACCGAATCATGTTGATCCTCAGTTTGTTGATGGTTTGTTCGTTTTTAACGAATGAAGCACTAGCTCAAACGGTCCCGCTTCCGCAATTGCAAGGAGAGTTTCCGAATAATGTATTTGTGAATGGAGATCGTTCAAGTAACCAGATTGCGTTAACGTTTGATGATGGGCCGGATGCGCGCTTTACAGGACAAGTGTTGGATAAGCTTGAAACGTACAATGTTCCGGCAACTTTTTTTGTGTTAGGTATGCGAGTGAATGATGATCCTGAATTGCTTAGTCGGGTACAGGCAGGTGGACATGAGATTGCCAACCATACATATTCACATCCAAACTTAACGGATTTAAGTGTGGCAGAGCTTGAGCAAGAAGTGAATCAAACAAATGAAGCGATTGAAAGTGTAACCGGATCAACGACGAGCTTATTCCGCCCACCATATGGCTTTATTACGAGAGAACAAACAGAGCGTCTTGTTGCATTAGACTACTCTATTATCGGATGGGATGTAGACACGCTAGATTGGTCTGGTATTCCAGCTGCAGAAGTGGCGGAGACAGTTTTAACGAATACGCAATCAGGCAGTATTATTTTAATGCATGATGGTGGGGACGTAGATACGGAAAACCCAGAAATTTATTCTGCTGATGCACTGGATGAGATTATTCCAGCTTTACAAGAACAAGGGTATACGTTTGTCACGGTATCAGAGTTAATTGGAAGATAAGCATTTTTACATGGGTATCATTTATGTAGAGCGTGTCTATAGAAACACTAAAAACAACCGACTCGAAATTGAGTCGGTTGTTTAACAAACGTTTCAACGTCTGCATGTGGGGTGCACGAGTTAGTTTACGTAAGCCGCTCCAATGATAATTAAAAGAATAAATAAGACAACGATTAGCGCGAATCCGCCACCGTAACTGCCGCCACCGCCACAAGCACCGCCTACTGGTCCGTAGCCGTATCCTTCATAGCCGTAACCTCCGCCGTAGTAACCCATGTGTGTACACCACCTTTGCATTAGGAATAATATACCCTATGCGAAAATCCATTTTTGGCGACAAATCTGGGCAAATGAATTTAAAAGAAGTGAATAAAAGCAGAAAAATGCGTTTATACTAGGCAAGGAAATTCATTTAAAAAAATATAAAAAAACTATTGCGCAGACGAAATCGATTTGTTATTATATAACTTGTCAGTAAGCGGCCCGTTGGTCAAGCGGTTAAGACACCGCCCTTTCACGGCGGTAACACGGGTTCGAATCCCGTACGGGTCATTGTAATATTATTTGTTTACAATGTGCTTCTGTCGGGTAAATAATATTAGTCTGGTGGTAATAGCAAAGAGGTCACACCCGTTCCCATGCCGAACACGGTCGTTAAGCTCTTTTGCGCCGATGGTAGTTGGGGGCTTCCCCCTGTGAGAGTAGGACATTGCCAGGCTTACATAATTAGCAAAGGTAAGCAAGAAGTTCGAGGACAAGAAATGCTTGAAGAAGGGAGTGTACATCAGTACACGACTGACTGAAAGACATGAATTGGACAAAGAAATTCGTGGCTTATCTGAATTAAATAAGTAGCAAAGAGAAGCAAGAAGTTCGAGGACAAGAAATGCTTGAAGAAGGGAGTGTACATCAGTACACGACTGACTGAAAGACATGAATTGGACAAAGAAATTCGTGGCTTATCTGAAGCTAAAATGGAGGATTAGCTCAGCTGGGAGAGCACCTGCCTTACAAGCAGGGGGTCGGCGGTTCGATCCCGTCATCCTCCACCATACTTTCCAAATGTGGAGGGGTAGCGAAGTGGCTAAACGCGGCGGACTGTAAATCCGCTCCCTCCGGGTTCGGCGGTTCGAATCCGTCCCCCTCCACCATTTAATGATTGGGCTATAGCCAAGCGGTAAGGCAACGGATTTTGATTCCGTCATTCCCTGGTTCGATCCCAGGTAGCCCAGCCATCGAGCCATTAGCTCAGTTGGTAGAGCATCTGACTTTTAATCAGAGGGTCGAAGGTTCGAATCCTTCATGGCTCATACGAAAACGACTTGTATAAGTCGTTTTTTGTTAGGGGCCTTAGCTCAGCTGGGAGAGCGCCTGCTTTGCACGCAGGAGGTCAGCGGTTCGATCCCGCTAGGCTCCATATGAAGAGAAGAAAGCGACCAGCTGCGTGGTCGCTTTCTTTTTATGAAAAGATCAATTGATTTATGTTTGGGTATTGGAAAGGTTTTCGTATTGATTGAGCAGGCTATCTAGCTTTCGACTCAATCTCAACATATGCGGAGAATTTAAAGAATACACTGTCGCTGAGTCGTTTAGTTCCATTCGTACGTCTTCAATTGAACGTGATAATGGACAAACAAGATGCGCATTCGACATAGCCATACCTCCCTTTCTTTATTAAGAAACAATTCGGTGTAAAAAGAGAAAAATCCTTCCATAATTAAGAAAAAAGTTAATTTTTCTGTTATTATAAAAAACGAAACTTAATTCTAGTATCTTCCGTAAGTTACATATAGGTAGGGGATGTCATGGATTCGTTAACAAAGCGCTTAATTTCGGAAATTAAACAGGGTGATGACCAAGCATTTTCAGAGTTAGTTGATTTGTACAAAGATAAGGTTTATCAAGTTGCCTATCGGATGGTGGGCCATCCTCAAGAGGCGCAAGATGTGGCGCAAGAGGCATTTCTTAGAGTATATACAAATCTAGATAAATACGATGTGAATCGTAAATTTTCTACGTGGGTCTTTCGGATCGCTACAAATGTAGCAATTGATCGTTTGAGGAAGCGGAAGCCGGATGTTCATTTACAGGACAATGTAAAAGGAACGGAAGCGATCACGTATGAGTCACAGCTTGCCGCAACAGATGATTTACCAGAGGATCAAGTGGTTCAGTTAGAATTACAGGATTGGATTCAATCTGAAATTAATTATTTACCGCCTAAATATCGAACGGCTATTATTTTAAAGTACTTAGAAGACTTATCTTTAAAAGAAATTAGTGAAGTTATGGACTTGCCAGTTGCAACAGTGAAAACTCGAATTCATCGCGGTCGTGAAGCGTTACGCAAACGTATGCGACATGTTTAAATAAGGAGGAGTGGCACACATTATGAACTGTCATTCTTACAATGAACTGATACACATTTATTTAGATGGGGATGCAACGCACGAGCAAAAGGAACAGTTATATGCTCATTTAGAAACGTGTTCCCATTGTCAAACTCATGTAAACGAACTGAAGAAGTCGATTGCTTTTATTCAGAGTTCGTCTCATATAGAAGCGCCTGCTAATTTTACAACAGGTATTATGGCAAATTTGCCGAAAAAGAAAAAGAACGGACCAAAAGTCAAACGTTTTTTGAAGAAGCATCCAATTTTAGTTGCTGCTGCGGTATTTGTTCTGATGATGTCCACGGCAGTGTTTTCAACGTGGAATCAAAATGATGGCATTGTGGTTTCTGGGAATGGTCCATTTGTCATTAATAAGGAAACCGGTGTTGTGACTGTACCAGAGGGCGCGGTAATTGAAGGTGATTTGATGGTGCGGAATGGCGAATTAGAGCTTGAGGGGGAAGTTCGCGGGGATATTCTTTTATTAAATAGTTCTTTTAACAAGGATTCTCTCTATGCGTCGCCTAACCAAGTGACCGGCGAAATCGAAGAAGTTGATCAATTTTTATCATGGATTTGGTATAACACGAAAGGCTTTTTTACCGATGTGTTTGGATTCCTCAATGGGGATAGCTGATAATTTGACGGAAACGAAGCGCCTCAGCTGAAGTTAGGCTTAGGTTTAATATCGGGAAATGATCAGTGGTTTGATCGAATTTAAATAAGAACAAACGTAAAAGAACATGGGGTTTCTGTGTAAAACGGGAACTCCTTTAACTTTATAAGAAGATAATGGTATAATGATAACGTTTGACACTGATTTGTATAGCAATGGTAAGTTGTGTCAAAAGTATAAAGAAGAGTTTGTTTATGTGGAGGGGCGGATATGCTTTCTGCTAATCTTGATCAGTTTCCGTGGCTAGTATATATCGGGCAAATTGTCGATATTTTACTTGTTACATATGTGGTTTATAAATTAATTATGATTATACGCGGCACCCGGGCGGTTCAGCTGGTTAAAGGGATTGTTGCGATCTTTATTGTCTGGTTTATTAGTAATTTTCTTGGCTTGAGTACGTTAGAGTTTATCACGAGACAGACGGCTACGTTTGGCTTGTTAGCGATTATTATTATTTTCCAACCGGAATTAAGAAGAGGGCTTGAACAACTTGGTCGGAGTCGACTCTTTAATAGTCGTTCTGCGCAAAAAGACGATGCGTTAAAGCCGACGATCGATGCGTTAGTAAAAGCATCGGTGTATATGGGAAAACGAAGAATTGGTGCATTGATTTCAATTGAGCGTGAAACAGGTTTAAATGATTATGCGGAATCTGGGATCCCACTAAATGCGAATATTTCTTCAGAGTTACTAATAAATTTGTTTGTTCCAAACACTCCTTTGCATGACGGTGCGATTGTGTTGAAAAATGATAAGATTCTTGCGGCAGGTTGTTATTTACCGTTATCTGAAGATAGTTCGATTTCAAAAGAGCTTGGAACTCGGCACCGAGCGGCCCTTGGTGTCAGTGAGGTCACTGATGCGGTTACTATTATTGTGTCTGAAGAAACAGGGGCGATTTCAATTTCGAAAAGAGGAACGCTCTATCGAGATTTAACAAAGGAACAGCTGCAAGATTTGTTGGAACAAAACTTATTAAAGCCTTCAACAACTACCGAAACACGCTGGCAGTGGGGAGGTAAAAAAGATGGATAGAATGTTAAATAGTATTTGGTTTGTAAGGATTTTGGCGTTTTTTATTGCATTAATGCTTTTCTTTATGGTGAATCAAAGCAACATTGGCTCTCCTTCTTTATTACCAGACACGCCCAGTGCCCCGTTTGTGATTGAAGATGAGTCTGTTGAAGTGATTTATGATGAAGAGCGGTTTGAACTTGTTGAAGAGCCGGGAGCAGTGGATGTTGAACTTCGAGGTTCACAAGTCTCTATCTCTTTGTTTCAAATTACAAGCAATCGTTCAACCGAAGTGTTTGTGGATGCGTCAGACATAGAAGAAGAGGGCAGGCATCAGCTAGCCGTCAGTCACCGGAATTTCCCAAGTGATCTGTCGGTTTCAATTGAGCCGCAGGTGGTATCTGTGACGTTAAGAGAACGTCAAACCGCTTCTTTTTCTGTGGATGTGCAGCTCGAAAATGAAGATGATGTTGCTGAAGATAACTCATTAGGATCTCCTATTGTCAGTCCGCTAAATGTAAACGTGACAGCGAATAGAGAGACCATCGAAGCAATTGAAGATGTGTATGTTTATGTAGATTTAACAGGTGCAGATGAAACGATAGAAGATGAGTTCCCTGTCCATTTTTATAATGAAGAAGGGCATCAACTTGATGTTCAATCGGATCCGCAGTTTGTAAATGTTACGGTGCCCTTAACGAGCCCGAATAAACTCGTACCCGTTAAGTTAATACGAGAAGATGAATTACCTGATGGATTAAGTTTTGAGGACGTAACGATTTATCCGAATGAAGTAACCGTATATGGGTCCGCAGAAGATCTTGAAACGGTTGACTTTGTTGAGAGTGAACCGATTGATTTAACAAGTATTGAGGAAAGTGGTGAACTCACTATTCCCCTTGAAGTTCCGGATGAAGTAGAGCGAATTGATCCAGAGCAAGTGACTGTTGATTTTACGCTTGCTGAAGAAGAGGAACTTGTTTTTCAATCGATTCCAATTGAAATTACAGGCGCAGACGCTGCGGTGAATTTTCATAGCGAGGCACCAAACACAGTTGATGTAACGGCATTCGGCTCGCAGTCAAGGTTGAATGATTTGCTTGATGAGGATATCCAAGTAAGTGTCGATGCATCGGGTACGCACGCTGGAGACCAGGAATTTCCCTTAAATGTTACTGGTCCTTCGTATATTCGGTTTGAACTTGATGAAAATGAAACGGTATTGCGCTTTAGCGAATAGTGTGTAAGAGTGAGTTGTAGAAGAAGGAGCGATTGCATGGGTAAATATTTTGGAACGGACGGCGTAAGAGGTGTAGCAAATACGGAGTTAACTCCTGAGCTTGCCTTTAAACTTGGTCGTGCTGGTGGATATGTTCTAACAAAAGAAGCGAGTCAACCAAAAGTTTTAATTGGTCGAGATACACGTATTTCTGGGGAAATGCTTGAAGCGGCATTGGTTTCAGGACTTATTTCAATAGGTGTTGAGGTGATGCGGATTGGTGTGATTTCGACACCTGGCGTGGCGTTTTTAACAAAGCAGTTAAGTGCTACTGCAGGTGTTATGATTTCGGCATCTCATAATCCAGTTGAAGACAATGGGATTAAATTCTTTGGTTCGGACGGTTTTAAACTTCGGGATGCACAAGAAGCGGAAATCGAATCGTTAATTGATGGCGAAGATACGATGCCACGACCAATTGGTAGTGCGCTCGGTCAAATCAATGACTATTTTGAAGGTGCACAAAAATACATGCAATTTCTGAAGCAAACGGTAGAGGGCGATTTTGAAGGGATTCATGTTGCGATTGACTGTGCCAATGGATCGGCTTCATCCCTTGCAACACATGTCCTTGCTGATTTAGAAGCGGATATTTCTTCGATGGGGGCGTCACCAGATGGTACAAATATCAATAATTGCTGCGGCTCCACTCATCCAGAAGGATTAGCAAAGCTAGTAGTTGAAAAAGAAGCAGACATCGGTCTTGCTTTTGATGGTGATGCGGATCGATTAATCGCGGTAGATGAAAAAGGAAATATTGTGGATGGCGATCAGATTATGTACATTGTTGCGAAGTATTTCAGTGAACAAGGGAAATTAAACAACAATACGGTAGTGGCGACGGTCATGAGTAATCTCGGCTTCCATAAAGGATTAGAAGCAAAAGGCATACAGACGAAACAGACGGCTGTTGGCGATCGTTATGTAATGGAAGAAATGCGTAATGGGAACTACAACTTAGGCGGTGAACAATCTGGCCATATCATTTTCCTTGAGCATAATACAACTGGTGATGGGCTTTTATCGGGTGTACAGTTGATTCATATTATGAAACAATCCGGTAAACCTTTGTCAGAGCTTGCTGGCGAGATGGAAACGTTCCCGCAGTGTTTAATTAATGTTCGAGTGACAGATCGTGATGCGGTTAAAGAGAACGAAAACGTAAAAGCCATCATTGCAGAAGTAGAAGAAGAAATGGCTGGAGAAGGTCGCGTGCTTGTACGTCCTTCAGGCACAGAGCCACTTGTTCGAGTTATGGTAGAAGCGAAAACAGATGAGCTTTGTGAAACCTATGTGAACCGAATTGTTGATGTTGTAAAAGCTGAGCTCGGTGCATGATACAACCCATCCTCCTAATCACGGAGGGTGGTTTTTTATTGATGTTTAACACGATTTTAGCCATGATCGACACAAAAGAAAAAGAACCGCATAAATTAAAATGTGAAGAACCATTGAACTTAATTGACGTGTGTTCTTCATTCCTATAATATGGAACTTGTACGAAAATGAGAAGCGTACAATAAAGCGCCAGGACTGACGAGAGATCAGTTGACGAGGAAGAGGGCTAATCGACAATCGGCGGGTTCCCTCCGGCTGCGTGTGACAGTCGCAAGCTTTTGTAAAAAACATTGAGGTGACTTAATGCACAAAAACAAAAGCCGCACACAAACAACAAAAAAACAAAGAGTGGGGGTAAGTCTGCCCCTACGGAGTCTTGCTCCTACATCGGGAGGAAACGGATTATGTGTGGAATTGTTGGTTACATCGGAAATGAAGATGCAAAAGAGATCTTACTGAACGGACTAGAAAAGCTAGAGTATCGTGGCTATGACTCTGCTGGGATTGCAGTTCGGACAGAAGACGGCACGCATGTTTTTAAAGAAAAAGGACGAATTGCGACATTGCGTGACGCAGTTGATATGGATGTTGAAACGACTGTAGGGATTGGACACACTCGTTGGGCGACCCATGGTGTACCGAGTCAGTTAAACGCGCATCCACATCAAAGCTCTACAGAGCGCTTTACCCTTGTTCATAATGGGGTTATTGAGAACTATCAACAAATCAAGCGTGAGTATCTTCAAGATGTACAGCTTCATAGTGACACGGATACGGAAGTCATTGTTCAGTTTATTGAACAGCTTTCAAAAGATGGCTTAACAACAGAAGCTGCAGTAAGCAAAGCACTCTCTATGATGAAGGGTTCTTATGCGATTGCGCTTCTCGATAAAGAAGAGCCAGAAACGATTTTTGTAGGGAAAAATAAAAGTCCGCTTCTTATCGGCGTTGGAGACGGCGTAAACGTCATTGCGTCTGATGCCATGGCGATGCTTAACGTAACGGATCAGTTTGTTGAGATTATGGATGAAGAGCTTGTACTCGTGAAACGTGATGGCATTGAGATCAAAACGCTCAATGGAGAAGTACAAAATCGTCAACCTTACACAGCAGAGCTTGATGCGAGTGACATTGAGAAAGGCACATACGATCATTTCATGTTAAAAGAGATCGATGAGCAGCCAATTGTTATTCGTAACATCATTCAAAAATATCAACATGAAGATGGTTCAACACGTTTAGATGCAGATATTCGCGCAGCAATGCAAGAATCTGATCGCATTTATGTGATTGCAGCAGGAACGAGTTACCATGCTGGTTTAGTTGGGAAGCAGTTGCTTGAGCAAGTGGCAAACAAACCTACAGAAGTGCATATTGCAAGTGAATTCTTGTACAATATGCCGTTGTTATCAAAAAATCCACTCTTTGTCTTTATTTCACAAAGTGGTGAAACAGCAGACTCTCGCGGTGTACTTGTTGACGTGAAGAAAAAAGGCCACCGTACGTTAACGATTACGAACGTACCGGGTTCCACGCTTTCGCGTGAATCTGATTTCACGCTTCATACGTTTGCAGGTCCAGAGATTGCGGTTGCATCAACGAAAGCATACACAGCGCAAATGGCGGTACTAACATTACTAGCAGTTGATACAGCGTATGCAGAAGGAATTAAGCTTGATTTTGATCCAATTCAAGAATTAGGGATTGCGGCAAATGCGATGGAAGCGCTTTGTAGTCAAAAAGACGAGTTTGAAAAGATTGCAAAGGATTATCTTTCTGTTACAAGAAACGCATTCTTTATCGGCCGTGCGTCTGATTACTATGTGGCATTAGAAGGTGCGCTGAAGCTTAAAGAAATCTCCTATATCCAAGCGGAAGGATTCGCAGGTGGAGAGCTTAAGCACGGCACGATTGCGCTTATTGAAGAAGGTACGCCTGTTATTGCATTAGCAACGAATGAGCATGTAAACTTAAGTATTCGCGGAAACGTACAAGAAGTCGTAAGCCGTGGTGCTGCAGCAGTTATCATTGCAATGGAAGGCCTTGATCAAGAGGGCGACGCGGTTGTACTGCCACGTGTCCACGAAATCATCGCGCCACTTGTTTCCGTTATTCCAACACAGCTAATTGCTTATTATGCTGCGCTTCACAGAGGTTGTGACGTTGATAAGCCAAGAAACTTAGCGAAAAGTGTAACGGTAGAATAAGATTGATTAAGATTCCCCCTTTAGATATGATGATCTAAAGGGGTTTTTGTTTATGTGTAAAAAGATATATTCAAGTCTATAGACATAGTCATGACACTTACCAGTTATTGTGAAGTGGAACTACTTATCAAATTTATACTATTCTAAATTTATTTAATGATAACCGATTAGGAGCCTGTTTCAATGGATGATAAAACATACTTAAGTATAGAAGAAGTAGTATCACTACCTGCTTTATCAGAACTAACGCTCAGTGAAGATGGGACCAAAATAGCCTTTGTGAAAAAGACAACAAATTGGGAAAAGGACAGCTACCAAACGCAAATTTGGACTTATGGATATGGGATGAACAAGACCGTCATGTTAATGGATGATTCAACAAACTGTTTATCACCAAAATGGTCACCGGACTCTAAACAGCTTGCTTATCTCAAACCAGCTGGTTTAGATAGAACGTACAAACTCTTTATAAAGTCTTTTGAACATCAAAGCGTTATGAACATGACCGACCAGACTGGCGGCATACAATTTTTTAAGTGGGCTCCTGATGGGAAAGGAGTTTATTATGTCGCTTCAATAAAAGAAGAGAAGCGGTATGTTGTAGATGAATATGCCTGTCTTTTTTATCTTGATCTAGAAAGCCATGCTGTTAAGCAACTTACTTATAAAAAAGATTTCCACCTTAAACAGTTTACGGTTTCCGAAGATGGGAAAATGATTGCTTTTGTAGCAACATCATCACCTAAGAACGATGATGATTTACATGGTGACATCTATTTATGGAATTGGGAGAGTAGACAGCGAAAGAAGTTAGGTGTGAATAAACTGCTAGGAGGGGATATTTGTTTTTCACCTGAAGGAAAAAAGATTTGTTATACCGCGAGCAAACGAGAAAAAGATTACTATCGAAACCAGATAAAGGATCAATCCATTGAAATACTCGATTTAGAAACGGGTGAAAGCAATCAACCTTTAGGTAATATTGATAGCAGTGTCACACCGATACGTTGGACCGAAACAGGTTTACTTTTAAAATGGCAAGACAAAACGAATGATAGGATAGGTCTATTAACGGACGATGGCGTTCTTGAAACATGGAGTAAAGATGGCTGTATAATGGGCGTGTCAACGACGAAAGACGGGAAGGCTTTCTCCTATTTAAAAGCTGAAAACAGTGAGATCGCTGATGTTTATTTGAACAACGAGCGAATTACTACAGAAAACAGCATCTTTGGCGAACGTTTAAGAAGTAAAAGAGAAGTAATCTCGTGGAAAAGTTGTGATGGGTTGGAAATAGAAGGTGTCCTCTCAACCCCAGTGAATATACAGCCAAACAGCGCTTATCCCCTTGTAGTAGTCGTTCATGGTGGACCTGCTTGGGCCTCTTTTCCGATCTTTTCCAACTGCTTCAATGGTAAATATCCAATTGAAGCATTTATAGAAAAAGGCTTTATTGTGTTGGAGCCTAATTACAGAGGTAGTTCAGGTTACGGTGATGAGTTCTTAAAAGCAAATTATCAAACATTGGGCTTGGCTTACTATGATGATGTGCTTTCAGGTGTTGATGAACTTATTGATAGAGGTTTAGTAAACTCTGAACGCGTGGGGATAATGGGTTGGAGTAATGGTGGCTATATCGCTGCTTTTTGTGCAACTTTTGGTGATCGATTTAAAGCTGTGTCCGTTGGCGGTGGCATAACAAACTGGCGTACACATTATGCGTTAACAGATATCCCATACGAAATTCGTACATATTTTGGTGGTCCACCTTCTGAAAAGGAGAAGGTTTATACGGATACATCTCCAATCACATACATCCCACTAGCCTGTACACCGACTCTGATCCAACATGGTGAATTAGACGCAAGGGTTCCCAGTGCAAATGCTTATGAGTTGTACCGAGGTTTAAAAGATAAAGGGATCGATACAGAGCTGTATCTCTTTAAAGGGATGGCTTATGAAGCGAACGAGCCAGGTTTGGCTGCTATGATTATGGAACAAAATTTACGTTGGTTTTCTCAGTACCTTTTAGATGATAACTAAGTGAAAGGGTTGGTGCGAGTGATTAACACGACTCATTTCGAACAATTTATTAAGAAAGAATAATTTTCTAAGAGGACACCGTTGTTAGGTGAGAGTACAAAACGAGAAATCTTTGCATATTTATTAGTGGAAAAGTATTAAATTTAAATAAGAAAGCCACTCTCTTCGTAATTGCTTGATATCTATAGTAAACTCTTTCTAAGGAGTTTTTTTGAAAGGGGCGAAATGGTGATGCAAACAAACAAAGAGAGTTATCAGAACCATGATTCATTAATTGATGTGTCGAATAAATTATTTACGTGCTTAGTCGATAAGTTGAACGTCAATACAGCATATATTGCAAAGAAAGAACATGATGTTATGGATGTAATCAATTCTTATAATGTCGACAAAAAAATTGTAACAAACGATATGGCCGTGGATTACAAAGAGTCTAATTGTAAATATGTATTAGAAAACGAGGCAGGTATTCAATACTTTACAAATTTGATGACGAATCTTGAGACAGCGGAACGTACAATAACGGAACAATTAAACGTAAAGGCATTTTTAGGTGTTACGTTATATGGCGCGTCAGGTCAATCTTTTGGAACACTTTGCGTGATGGATGAAGAGGAGCGCTCTTTTTCTGAGGAAGACGTGACATACATACGTACGATTGCCGATGTACTTTCATTTATTATTGAATTAGATGAAACCCATGAAGATATTGGCTTGCTTAGTGTCCCGATTATACCGATATCGTCAGAGATTGCTATCCTTGCGCTACAGGGTAATATTAATCAATCTCGAGCGTTAAAGATTATAGAAGATACGATGGACTATGCGGTCGTTCATAAAGTAAATAACTTCATTATTGATATCTCTGAAATTAATCGTCGCGGACTTGAATTTTCGGAGCTTTTGAATCGTCTTGTTTCCGCTTTGAAATTAATGGGCGTGAAGGTAATGGTATCCGGAGTGCCAACTGATTTGGTGAGTGACAGTCAGGTGACACATTATTTGTCTAAACTTGATCTTCATTATGTGAAGAGTATTGAAGATGCACTTAGCTTGTTAGGATACGAGTTAAGAGAACTGCACTAAACGCTTTGATAAGAAGGTACGTTCTATTTGAATAGAACGTATTTTTTCATTGAACTTAAGAAGATTGATTCAAACGTTTTTAGGGAATGGAACGAAAACAGCCATTATTTTTCAATTCTTGATGAGGATCATTGCGCTCATTTTTACAGATACTACATTCGCTATAATGCCTATACTGTTATCGTGATTTCGACCGGCATCGAGATTGCGTTGAAATCTTTCAATCTTGCATAAAATTTTGTAATAACAGCGAATCATATTTGGCGTTAAAAACTCGTGTGGTAACATTATGAGTCTAGATATTGAAAATTATTGTCTAGCGTTAGGGGACTTGAAGTAATATGGATTCTCGTCAGAAAAAAAGAAAATCAAATCGTAAAAGAAAAATTCTTAAAATAACTTTATTATTTTCAGTTGTAGCATTATTGGCAGTCGGTGCAGGCGCATGGTATGTGGTTAACCAAGTCAACACAACTGCTTCAAACTCGTATGAACAGTTAGAACGAGGAAATAAATCAAATTTAAGAGTCGAACCTGTTGATGTTGGGAAAGATAACTTTTCCATGCTGTTGCTCGGAAGTGACTTTCGAGAAGGGGACGATTATGAACGAACGGATACAATGATTGTTGCGACATTTAATAAGTCGGATCGATCGATTAAGTTAACGAGTATTCCTCGTGATACGTACACTGAAATGATCGGTCATCAAGGCGGAGGCGTCTACGATAAAATTAACCATGCCCATGCATTCGGTGGAATTAGTATGGCAGTAGATTCTGTGGAAAATTTACTTGATATCCCGATTGATCATTATGCCCTCATCCGCTTTGATGGTTTTGTTGACGTGATTGACGCGCTCGGTGGCGTAGAAGTGGATGTTACGTATGAATTTGATTTCAAAGAAGCATCGACAAATTCGGATTATTCCTTTACAGAAGGCCCCACTCAAATGGACGGTTCGAAAGCGTTAGCCTATGCGAGAGAACGTAAGTCTGTTGAAGGCGGCGGCGATAAAGGAAGAGGCATTCGCCAGCAACAAATTATTGAAGCAGTTATTGATGAATCAACATCTCTTTCAAATGTCGCAAATTTTGATGATGTTCTTCAAGCAGTTGGGAACAATTTAAGAATGGATTTAACAATGGGCAACATTGTTTCTCTAAGTGGTTACGCAGGGTCGATTAATGAAATTGAAAGTCTTCAACTGCAAACAGAAGGCTTTAGACAGCCCAACGCACAAGGTCAAAGTATTTGGTATGAGCGGGTTGACCCAATGAATCTTCAAGAAATACAGTCCACGTTAAAAGAACATCTTGAGATTGAAGATACGATTCAAGCTGATTCGTCCTCTCCAACCTCATAAAAAGAAGCAGATTCGATCTGCTTCTTTTTTTATGCATCAAGCAATGCGTACATTCATTGGTTCAGAATAATGGTAAGCGGCATGATGTTCTTGCTTGGCATAAAACCGTAAGCCGTCAACCGCTTTAAACAAAAGTCCAGCGTTTAAGATTTCTTTATGCAAACACGATGCTTAATTCGCCCATGTTGATTTCCGTTAAGTTATGAGCAGAAGGATAATGGTCGATACGTCTTGAGGCGAAATCGCTAGCTTAAAAGAATTCATGATCTAGATCTCCTTTGTTACAACATGTGGCTTATTGTAACATGCATGCACGAAAGAAAAAATTTGGAGGGATAAAATGGGGCAACTAGTGTTTCAGTCGTATACGGAGGAATGAATAAAACCGTACATTGGAAAAGCAAGGATACGGTAAGGATAGAAAAGTTAGAAAATTTATAATTCAACACTAGACATGTTCACAGGTCTATGATATTGTTTTTATATCATATTGTGATATATCTATTATGGATATAGAAGGTGAGCCAGTGAAATCTACGGAACATGTAACAGACTCAATGTTTTATATTATGACAGCGTTAACAGAGCCGAGGCATGGTTACGCGATTATGACTCTAATTGAAGAAACTTCTAAAGGCGCCGTCGTTATTGGTCCTGCCTCTATGTACACGATCATTAAAAAAATGCTCAACCTAGACTGGATTTATCTGTATGATGCAACCGACGCACGTCGAAAAACGTATGCATTAACAATATCCGGTCAGGAAGTGTTAATGAAAGAAATCGATGTGAGGAAACAACTGATTGAACTTGCAGAAGCTAGCATGAATCAAAAGGGGGGGAAGGGATGAAATATATGATGTCAGGCGGTACGGCCTTTGCGGAAAAAAAGGATATGGAAAAATTAAGGAGAATGTCTTTAAAAGGCTGGCATGTGAAACACCAGGCGTTTATGGGCTATTCATTGGAGAAAGGCGAGCCAAAAGAGTATATCTATAGTTTAGATAGGCGTTCACTTGATTTCGAAGAACAAGCTGAGTATAGGGCGTATTTTTCTGATAGTGGTTGGACGCATATTTTTTCAACAGGTGACCAACACTTGTTTCGCTCTGCTCCTCAATCTGTGCCCCTGCATACCGATAGCGACACATTAGTAGAAAAATACAATGGCAAAAAGCCTTATGTAGGGATGGCGTTCTTCTTGTTAGGATTGAGCTTGATTTTATGGATAGGGATGTATGTTAGCTCAAGTATGCGCACAAGTCTGAATGGTACGGTAGCTTCTATTTCTGCTGCTGTCGGAATGATCCTGCTCTGGGTCGCCAATACAGAAGTGGCGAATAAGTGGCATGCTCAAGGTAGAAAGAGGTTGGGATTCCTATTGAAGCAAGCAGGAAGCGTTGTTGTTTATGGTCTGCCTGTCGGTATCATTCTCTATGTGGCACCAGTTGATAAATGGGCCATTGTGTTGCTTTCGATGGGAATTGGCGCAGCGTTATTGCCATTTATGATTTGGGTAAGTATGACGATTTATTACAAATGGATTTTTGCAGGTGTGCGTAGAGGATGAAGGTTGTAAATGTCTTATATGGACTTATTGTGTTCATGATGTTTAGTCAATTAATTAGCGTTTATCTCTTACACGATAGGTTTTCAAGTATCGTTACGTGGATCATGATCGGGTGTTTACTAGCTGCTTCCATCGTTTTTGGAGGCGCTAAATATGAAAGGAAAGACGATACATAAACGGTATTTGGAGGATGGATTAATGAATAAAAAATTTGGTTTAGTGGCGATTGCTGCGGTTACCATACTCGCTGCATGTAATGATGCTAATCAAGAGAATGAAGGAGAAGAGACGGTAGAGATTGAAGAAGGAAACGGTGGATTTTTATGGAAAGTAGAACAAGGTGATACGGAAGTTTATTTACAAGGAACGATTCACGTAGGACGAGAGGATTTTTATCCGTTAAATCCTCAAACAGAAGCAGCTTATGATGCTGCGGATGTAGTTCTTCCAGAAGTTGATCTCATCCATGCTGATTTAAATGAGCTAGAGATGATGATGACCGAGCGGGCTTTGCTGGCGGATGATACGACCCTCGATGAGTTAATCTCAGATGAAGCTTACGAACAGTTAGAGGCCATTTTAACCGACAACGGTGTTCCGATTGAGCTTTTCCAAGGGTTTGAACCTTGGTTTGTTGAGAACATGTTGCTCGCTTTTTCAATTGGCGAAAGTAATGTAGAAGAGTCGGCAGGGGTAGAAGAATATTTCTTAAATCGAGCAGTTGAAGACGAAAAAGAAATTAGAGAGTTGGAAAGCATTGAAGCACAATTTGAGGTGCTCTCAGGTTTTTCAATGGAAACCCAAATTCAAATGTTAGAAGGAACGCTTGAAACGTTTGATGAAGCAGATGAAGAGCTTGAGGCAATGGCTGATATGTGGGTCGAGGGCGATACTGAAGGATTAGAAAGCTTATGGGATGAACTAGAGGAATCGGAAGTAGATAATGAGTATGCGTACGAGTTAAATGAATCACGCAACTACGACATGGCACAAACGATTGACGAAATTTTACAAGAAGATAGTGGCCAAACATATTTTGTGATTGTTGGATCTATGCATTTGGTGGCAGAACCGAGTATTGTTTCCATTCTTGAAGATGAGGGCTATACGGTCGATTTTATTTATTAAAAGCGAAGACTGGGCGAAAAAAGCCCAGTCTGATCATGTATTAGGGTTGTTTTTCAAATGCTAGTCGTAGACCAAATCCAATGAAAACCGCGCCAGTTAAGCCGTCCATTGCTTTTTTAACACTTGCTTTTTTCATCCATACACGCGCGTAGTTAATAACGTATATATAGACGACAAACCAGAGAAATTGAATGATTAAATAAATCGCACCTAGTATGGAGAAGGTTACAATTGTATTTGCCCCAGGTTGAACGAATTGCGGCATTAGAGTTAAGAAAAATACTGCTACTTTTGGGTTGGAAATGTTTGTTAAAAACCCTTGCAGCATGAGCGATTTATTTTGACTTGGAAGTGCTTCTTCTTCATCAACGGAACCATAGCCTCGTTTCTTCATTTCAAAAAGCGCCTTCACACCTAAATAGATTAAGTAAGCGGCTCCAACATATTTAAAAATGGTAAAAATCACTGCTGATTGCATAATAATCGCGGATAAACCAATAACGGCTGCTGTTGTATGAATAGATAGGGCAAGGCATGTGCCAATCAATGTCTGAAAGCCACCAGTTGTTTTGTGCACAATCGTATTTCTGGTCACAATTGCTGTATCAGGTCCAGGTACGATAATTAGTAAAAAGCTCGTTAAAGCGAAAAGAAAAAAACTACTCAACATCCTTGCGCCCCTCCTTATAAGTTCTTGATGATATTCCTTATTATAAAACGGTTTTCCGCTTAAAAATAGTCTTTTTTCTGCCAGAAGCAATAAATTTTTATCAGAAGAATGCAGGTAATAAGCGCCTAAATACTGAATCTTACAAGGCTGAGTTTGAAAAGGAAGTGAGCTCCATGTCGAATGAAAAACAATCCTCTGAACAAAAGCGAGAAAAGCTTCGGCAGCAAGAACAAAAAAGAAACCCAACTGGAAACCTAAAGGACGCCTATGATCGTGGTTATGGAGGCGGGTTGGCTGATCTAGTTGGAATGTTTGGCTGGAAAACGACGGGAATCGTGTTTAGTGTCATTGTGATCATTTTATTAGGAATATTGGTTTTTACATGAACAGTTGTTAGATAAGAGCAGGTGGGTATGTAGAACCTTTCTCAATTTTATCTTTATCGAATAAACACGAGGAATAAGAGTAGTAGGGATGACAACGGTTGTCAGAGAGCTGCCAGTTGCTGAAAAGGTAGTCAATCGTTTACCTGAAGTCGCTTATAAAGTGGCTAGACTGAAATAAAAAGTAAGTCTAGACGGAGGGCAGCCGACTGCATTTCGTTACAAATTTGAGACTTGTGTTAAACGCGCAAGTGAATAAGAGTGGTACCACGTTAGGACATCCCTACCGTCTCTACAGAGGCGGTAGTTTTTTTACTTTTAAAGGAGCTGAGTAATCAAGATGGATAAAGCGAAACAAAAAGAGATTGTCACAAGTCGTTTAAAGTTGCGATTTTGTCGAAAAGAAGATGCGCCTATAATTAAAAGTCTTTGTAATAACTACAATCTTTATAAATCGACATTGACCCTTCCGTTTCCTTATACAGAAGAGGATGCAATGTTCTGGATGAAAAGCCATCATGAAAATTTTGACCAGGATAAACGTTACGAGTTTGCGATTACAGATTTAGAAACAGGTACGTTATATGGAGCCATTGCGTTAACACCGAATAAACAGCACGCGCATGGGGAGCTTGCTTATTGGATTGGTGAGCCTTATTGGGGTAAAGGGATTGGAACGGAAGCGGCGCAAGCAATGGTTGAATTTGCTTTTCAAGAGAAACAGCTTCACAAAGTGTTTGCGCGTTTTTTTAAATCAAACCCAGCTTCTGGTAGAATTATGGAGAAAATCGGAATGAAGCAAGAAGGAGTCTTACGTGAACATGTTTGGAAAGAAAATCGGTTTGAGGATCTTGTACAGTATGGTGTTTTAAATCCGATAAGGCTTTCCTTATGAATAGAGAAATCGGTGTTTAGTGAACCCATGTTCCTTTCTATTCATATCTATAGATAAAGCTATTTGTATAGATAATGATGAAAAGGATTGAAGAGGTGTGGATAATAATCATTTTAAAAACGGTTCTTATTGTCAGTGTAACTCAATTGAGCATTACATGAGGACACCAACAAATGGCGGTGCGAAATGTGGTAAAAGTATGCAGCGAATTCCAGGTCCAACCGGTCCGACGGGTCCACCAGGATTCGGAACGGGACTGACTGGATTTACCGGTCCAACTGGTCCGACAGGCCACACTGGGGAAACGGGACCAGCTGGTCTAGGATCTAGAGGATTGACTGGTCCAAGAGGGGAAACAGGATTACAAGGTCCAATCGGCCCGACGGGTCCAACAGGAGATCAAGGTTCTACAGGAATAGGGATTACAGGAGCTACAGGCGCCACAGGGCCACAAGGTCCAAGTGGCGTAACAGGTCCAAATGGAGCGACTGGTACTACAGGAGTAGGCGTTACCGGTTCAACAGGAGCGACAGGAATAGGTGTGACGGGTCCAACCGGCCCACCAGGTCCAGCGGGAACAGGAACAGCGGTTTCACTGAATTACGCATCACAGTATTTTGTTTCTGGTTCGCTTGTACCAACAGCAGGGCAAGCACCTTTTACGTTTAACACGTTTGGTCCGGCTCGGAACATTACAATTGGTGGAGATGCGTTCACAATTCAGCAAACGGGCGTTTATGAACTTTTGGCTGTTGTTCAAGTAGAGACAGATTTACCTGTTCAATTTTATTTTGTCGCCAACAATGTTCAATTAATTGGCAGTAGTTTCGGATCAAATGTCGCGATTGTTGATAGTATTCCGTTGCTGTGGCAGGGGGAACTAGCGGCTGGATCTGTGGTGCAATTCTTCTATTCTATTGCTGCTCCAGGCGCACGAATTGGCTCACGTGCGTTTACCATTAAGCAATTAAGTTAGAGAGATTTTTTGAAGGGTAACCTAGTACATGTCATCTTACTAAGAGTAAGATGATTTTTTTGAGTATATATTCAATAATTATAGAACTTTTTGTTCTAAAAGTATTGAATGTTTATTTCTTTTCCGTTACGATTGAGCTCAAACATCACTATGGAGGCGAGAAAATGGAGATCATTCAATCTACGGTTCGAAAAAGGAAGTCTTATCATGTGAAAGTTCGTTATTCGATTCTATGGGAGTGTGCGCTAGGGATTGCGGCAGTTACAAATGAGCGGTTACTTGATACATTAGAAGTGCCTGAGTCAGAATGGCGCCAATTAAAGGAAACGCTGCCTAAATCGTTGAAAGAGCAGTTGGGTTATGTTCAACAGCATAATACGTGGAAAGCGTTGCTTCAATTGTTACATGAGGTGCCTGATTCAACTTTGGATGAATTTTTAACATTTATTCAGACGAGGTCGTCTTCGCAAATCAAATTTTTTTGCTTGCCTTATATTGGTGAGGAGTTTCAAGAGGTGCGGGAACAGGCTGCAAATGGGGATGAGCACGCACTGGATCAGTTAAAAGGCGTTGCGGCGGACAATCCCTTTTTTCCTCAGTACATGTCGTTTATCGTTCATGTGGATGTGAATGAATTAAAAAATCATTTAGTGAATGTGATGACACAGTGGTATGACGAGGTTGTTTCGAATGTTGAGCAAGAACGCATAAAAATTTTACAAACGGATTATGAGGAAAAGATGAAAATGAGCACTCAACTTTCATCAGAAGAATTTGTACAATGGGCAACAGGCGGAATAGATTATCAGCCAGAGCCTCATGTATTCAACGTCCTGCTCATTCCTCAGATTTGCTACCGTCCATGGAACATCGAAGCAGACATTGAAGGGACAAAAGTATTTTATTACCCTGTTTCAAATGCGAGCTTATCGCCTAACGACCCCTACGCGGCTCCAGATTTTTTGGTGCAAAAATATAAAGCATTAGGTGATGATATTCGATTAAAAATGGTGAAAATTTTAGCGGAAGGCGACTGCAGTTTGCAGGAGATGACGGAACAACTAGCGTTAGGGAAGTCGACAATTCACCATCATTTAAAAATGCTGCGCGCAGCAAAGCTTGTTGAAATGAAGGGGATGAAATATTCACTAAGAAGACAAGCCCTTTTATTAATGGACAAAGAACTAGCCAAATATTTAGAGCGATCCGTGTAGATGAAGCAACCCTCTCTGTTAACCAATCGTTCCTTTCTTGCAACTTGGTCAGGAAATGTTATATCAGAATTAGGTGGAGCGTTCGGGACATTTTGTCATTCAATTCTTGTTTTCCAGCTTACAGGTTCAACGTTTGCGTTAGGGAGCATGTGGTTGCTCTATTTTTTACCATCTTTAGTTCTGCAATTATTTATTGGCCCTTTTATTGATCGGTGGAGCAGAAAGTGGATGATGGTCATAAGTCAGTGGCTAAGGGCGTGCGTATTTGTAGTCCCCCTGTTGGCCCTAACTGTTGGCAACATCGACATTTGGCACATCTATGTCGTTCAAATTATCATTGGTCTGATCTCTCCCTTGTATGTCCCAGCGAATCAAGCCATCTTACCTACGATTGTGAAATCGAATCAATTAAAGCAAGCCAATGCCTATGTAGACAGTACCGTCAGAATCATGATGTTCCTTGCACCAATTGCAGCTGGGGTAACGATTGAAGGTATTGGTGTTCAAATAACGTTAGCTATGGTTTGTATACTGCTTGTGGTCAGTGGTTGCGCATTGCTTTTTATTGATGAACCACGTCTGGATGATACGGAGATAAGAAAGGCATGGCTTGAAGATTTTCGCGAGGGATTTACGTTTTTCTTCAAACAAAAAATTATTGTCTGGTTAGGCGTATTCTTAGCTTTTGTGCAGTTCGGTGTAGGGGTAACGATGGTAACAACCTTGCCTTATATCACTGGTGAACTCTCAGGAACGTACGCTCAATATGGATTCTTTATGGCAGGTTTTCCGATTGGTTATGCACTCGGTGCAATCATTACGCCGAAAATTAAAAGCGTTAGTAGAAGGCGAACCATGCTTGGGGCGTTGTTTGTTGGAGGGATGACGTTCACTGTCTTAGCCTTTAATCAAAGTATCTCTTTTGCGATTGTCACCGAAGCGATAGGCGGATTCGCAATGGCCATTTTTAGCATACATAACCTCACGCTCTGCCAGCAACGAATTCCGAATCGGCTTATGGGAAAAGTGTTTTCAATTCGGTTATTGCTCATAAGAGTGAGCATGCCGTTTGGCGTTTTAGTAGGAGGAGGTTTTGGGGATTTAGTTGGTATTCGACCGCTTTATCTGTTTATTGGCTTGCTTATTAGCATAGTTGCCTTCCTCGGTATGCTGCTCCCGTTTTTTTCATTTATTAATGATGATGAGTAAATGGGGGTTTCGTTCGTTTCCGTTTAAGCCTGATTGGACTCAGCCAGTTTGATTAAACTGGCTTTTCTTCTGTAGTTAATTGGCAGTGAACAATGATTTGCGGACTTTTAGCTGTGAAGGGTTGTTTCTTCCACGAGCCATGTACTGCTTTTATCGTAAACCCTTGGGTTGTGAGCAGTCGCAGTAACTCCTGGGGATACATGTAGCGCAGATCAATTGATTCCTTAACTCCTTCACGTTCCGTTGTGCAAGATAAGATTTGAGTTAAAGCATCGTATCGTTCTGAATGTGTCTCAACCAAAACGTTCCCTTCTTTATCCGTGTAATCTACGTGTTCAATGAAGTCTTCAGCTAATTCTTCTAAGATAGGGTTTCGCGTATCAAAAATAAACTCACCATTCGGTCGTAGGTGTTTTCTTACAGACTGAAAGAGTTGATCTTGACTTTCATTTGTTAGAAAATGCTGAAAGGAGTTTCCGGTCATATAAATAAGTGGTGCACATGTGTTCAAGTCAAGTTGAGTGCAATCTTGTTCGTAGAAATGAATTGGAAGTTTTAACGTTTCAGCCTTTCTTTTTGCATGTGCTAACATTCCTCCATGTAAGTCTACGCCAATTAATTGATAACCCGCTTTTGCAAGAGGAATCGTTACACGCCCGGTTCCACAAGCTAAATCAATGATAGGTCCTGTGAGTGCTTGAATATGCTCTTTGAGAAATAGATAATCATCTTTATAGTCACCATAATCATGATCGTATTGATCTGGATTGGCGTACTTATCAAAGTTTGTTGTGAAGATTGAGCTCATTCTGTTCTCTCCATTCGCTATAATCTGTTACATTTATTTTAACACTATTCAGATAAAAACTTTATACAAATAAATGCGAGCACGTTATAAGCATTTTAATCTTATAGAATCTCCGATACTCAATGTTCCTTCAAAAGTATTTATAAGTGTTTTAGATAATTTATTGACTTATTTATATAAAATACTTAAAATTGCTTATATATACTTATTGAGGTGATGGCAAATGTATCAAGAAGAGAGGCTAGTGAAAATAGTCGCTGAGTTAAAAAAACGAGGGAAGCTCTCCAATCAAGATGTTTGTCAGTTATTAGACGTGTCTCGTGATACAGCGAGGCGTGATATTATTCGACTTGTAGATGAGGGAAATGCGGTGCGTACTCACGGTGGCATTGCTTCGACGTTTTTAATGAGTGAACTCGAAAAATATAAAGAATCAGGCTTTAATGAGCGGAAGGAACGGGCTTCGCGTGAAAAAAGAGAGATTGCGAAAAAAGCAGCAACTTTTTTAAAAGACAATGACTTATGTTTTTTTGATGTGTCCACCACAATCGCGCTATTAAGTGATCTTGTGAGCAAAAAGATCTCTGTCTATACCCATTCTCTTGATAACGCTGAAATTTTAGCTAAAAAGGATTTCGTTGATTTTCATTTACTAGGTGGTCGCTTTAATCATGAAAACCGCTTTTTTTATGATCTTTACTTGATAAAAAACTTACTAGAAGATGTGTATTTTGACTATGCTTTCATCGGCGCGGCTAGTTTAACAGAAGACGGGATTTATTTTGTGGATAAAGAAGACGCGAGAATAACAAAAGAAGCCATTAAGCGAGCGAAGCGTGTGTACGTGCTAGCGGACTACGAAAAGTTTAATAAGACCAGTTATTACAAATCAGCTGATTTAGCAGATATTGATGTGGTCATCACAAACGAGTATCCGCCAGAAAATTTGCGAGAACGCTTTTTAGCCGACCATATACAATTAGAATTAACTGAGTCTTAGGGGGGAACGATGATGGCAACGGAAAAAGAAAAGATGCTTCTTGGAAAATTATATAATCCAGCAGATGTTGAACTGGCTAAAGATCGAAAAAAAGCGAGAGCGTTGATGCATGCGTACAACCAAACGAGCCATGAATCAGAGCGAAAAGCCATTTTAAATAATCTGATTGGCTACTCAGAGAATCAAGCTTCTTTTGAAGGAACAATTAAGGTTGACTATGGTTATAATATTCGTGTGGGTAAAAATTTTTTTGCGAATTTTGATGCGGTGTTTTTGGACGTATGTGCCATTACGTTTGGAGACAATTGTATGCTAGGACCTGGTGTGCATGTTTATACTGCGACGCATCCTCTTGATCCAGTAGAACGAGCGAGTGGGTTAGAGTTAGGGAAGCCTGTTCAAATTGGCGATGACGTCTGGATTGGTGGACGAGCAGTCATTAATCCTGGTGTGACCATTGGTAATCGTGCGGTCATTGCTTCTGGTGCGGTTGTGACAAAGGATGTACCAGATAACGCGGTTGTTGGCGGAAATCCAGCAAAAATTATTAAAATGATTGATATGTAGACAAGCTAATGTTCAATTTTAAAAACCCATCATGAGACGATCGTCTCATGGTGGGTTTTTCGTTACGTTTTACACAGACTTTCTTTTCTCTGGATCTTCATATGTCTCCCAAAACGTTGCATTTTTAATGCCTAATTTTTTCGGATCGAAGACAGGATCAAGCCCCTGTGCTTTTTGTTCTTCGTAATCTTTTAAGCATCGGAGAGCTGGTTTCGCGAGTAGTACGATGGCAATGACGTTGATCCACACCATCAATCCAAGGCCGATATCCCCGAGTAACCAGGCGTTTTCTGCTGTTCGAACGGTTCCAAAGTACGTAGCGCCAAGTAAAATTAATTTTATTAACAGCATCGGGATGGCTGCTTTTCTTCCTCGCATTAAGTAAGCAACATTGGTCTCGGCGATGTAGTAGTAAGCCATAATGGTTGTAAAGGCAAAGAATAAAAGGGCGATGGCGACAAACCCTGTTCCGAATGAAGGGAAAATACTGTTAATCGCTGCTTGGGTATATTCTGGTCCAACTTCTGTATTCGGAAGAGCATTGACGATATTCGGATCCCCTTCGCTTACACCTTGTGTATTGTACATCCCTGTAAACAGAATCATAAAAGCTGTCGCGGAACAAACAAGTAACGTATCAATATAGACAGAACCTGCTTGCACAAGTCCTTGTTTTGTTGGGTGCGATACTTCTGCTGCACCTGCCGCGTGCGCACCAGTTCCTTGACCTGCTTCGTTTGAGTAAACCCCACGCATAACGCCCCAAGCGATTGCACTTCCGAGTAGTCCCCCGAAAATAGAGTCCATACCAAAGGCACTGCTAACAATTAGCTGAATGGTTGCCGGAACTTCTGTAATGTTCATGCCAATAATAACAGCCGCCATAATCATATAAATAATGGCCATAAATGGAACGATAAAAGCCGCGGTATTCGCGATCCATTTGATTCCACCTAAAATAATTAAGCCGAGCACAGCGATGAGGAAAACACCTGTTACCCAATTCGGAATATCAAAGGCATTTGTCATCGCTGCTGCAATTGCGTTAGACTGCACGCCTGGCATTAGGAGCGACATCGCGATTAAAGCGGCAATTGCGAATGTAATACCGAACCATTTTTGTCCAAGCCCTTTTTCAATATAGTAAGCTGGACCACCTCGATATTGGCCATTTTGCTTTGTTTTATAAACTTGAGCGAGGGTGGATTCCATAAACGCGCTTGATGCACCTAAAAAGGCTATCGCCCACATCCAAAAGACCGCACCTGGTCCCCCGTAGAAAATAGCGGAAGCGACACCAGCTATGTTACCGGTCCCAACTCTTCCTGCTAGGGCGACGGATAAGGCTTGGAACGATGAAACCCCGGCATCGGATGATTTTCCTTTAAACATAAGCACAAACATGTCTTTAATATGCCTTACCTGTAAGAATCGAGTTAAAATTGAAAATATTAACCCGATACCAAGCAATGTGTAAACAACGGGAGAACTCCATAAGATGTTGTTTACCGCTACAATAAATGTTTCCATGATGAACCTCCTACTAAATATGTAATATGTAAGTGAATGAGTTAATCTTTATCATATACGTATAGCATAAAAGAAAAAAGAGGATATTGGTATGTAATTTGTAAAATAATCTGACAAGTATTTTAGGTAAATAGTCGGAACTTTTAGTTAAAAAGAAAAAGACGAGCAAATTTTTGTGCTCGTCCTAAAGGTTAAATCTCTTTCATTTGTTCGATTAAATCAGAGATACTGCGTACTTTTAAATCACCGAAAGACATAGGGCCTTCCTCTAAATCAATATAGATCGCTTTCATGCCAAGTGTTTGCGCAGGAATAATTTCATTTAAATAATTGTCACCGATCGATAACGTTCGTTCAGTTGAGGCATTATACGTTGCCATAATCTCTTTGAACCGTTCTACTGTGTGCTGAGGTTTACGTGCAGACGTCACAACATCGTGAAAAACATGTTCAAGATCCAAAAGGTGAAGCAGGCGTTCCACATCATCTTCCGTGCTGTTCGTTAATAAAACGATTGAATTTTTTTCTTTCAACGCAAGCAGGCCTTCACGTAATCCTTCAATGATCGTAAGCGAAAAATCTTCTGTTGCCATATACTCTTTTGTTGCATCGTATGCAGGCTGTGGGTTTTCAATCCCGTAGTGGCGTGCAGCGACATTCGGAAGCCACCAGCCATCGCCAATTGCAATAAGTGTGTCAAAATCATATGTAACCGGTGTTTGGTACATGTCTTTCCATTCAGATTGGGGAACTTCTTCTCCGTTCCATCTATGTACTTTTTCAACATGTCCATTAAATGGTTCAACTTCAACAATGACATCGCGTCTAACGTCGTATGCTTTTCCTATGGCTACCGTATGTTGACCTTTTTTCATTTTTTCGTAATCCGCAAAAAATTGGTCTTGTTTTGACGTTTCGAGCTCTTGCGCTAGCGTGTTCGCATAGTAGTCAAAGTGGTCCGTATCTTCGTAGAGTGTGCCATCTAAATCAAAGATTACTAAATCCACATTGTTAAAAAGATTAACTGTCATTATTCATCCTCCTGAAATCATGTGAAATCGTCTTCGTTCTTTTATTTTACCTTATCCGTCAATTGTGTAGATGGGAAATCGTGCAAATTTTAATTAATTGAAAAAAATGAATATATGGTAAAATGAGTTGTCTTACTAATTGAGGGAGGTCATGTATGAACCAAGTTTTACTAATTATTGATACTCAAAAAGATTTAGTTGAAGGGAATCATGTGGAACAAGGTGTTTTTCAAAAGGATCTCTTATTAAGAAAGATCAACCTTCTCATTCAAAAAGCAAGGGAGCTTGCAGTACCGGTCATTTTTATTCGCGATAAAGACGTGGCAGAAGGAGAGGGAGAAGGGTTTGATGTTCACCCTGAAATCAATAGAGCAAGTAGCGATGTTTGTTTTGATAAAGAAGCAACAAATGCTTTTTATCAAACCGGGTTATTGGATTATTTAAAGCAACATCAGGTGGGGCATCTTGTTATAGCTGGTTGTAAAACGGAGCACTGCATTGATACGGCTGTTCGAACTGCTACCGTTAATGGCTTTGATGTAACGTTGGCAGGTGATGCTCATTCAACGTCTAATAGTGATGTGCTGTCTGCAAATCAAATTATTGCACACCATAACGTCGCCTTGCACGGTCATTATAATGTTGACCATTTTTCAGTCGTTCGAGAAGTTGAGGAAGATCTCTTTACACCTTCTCACGATACGTATCGATAGGAGGGAGAGCTATGCTTCTAATAGAGCCGCTTTACCCTAATGTGCAGATGTTCAATTGGGAGCGAGCGCTTTTTCAAACAAGAAAAATCAAACGCTTAAAACAGTTAGCCCATTATGGAGCAGGGTCTTTTGTTTCGCCAGTCACCCATTCAAGATTTGAACACACACTAGGTGTATGGAAGCTAACAGCGATGTTTTTTCGTGAGCGTGAAGATTTGCGAGCAGCGGCAATCTTACATGATATTGGCCATCTTCCGTTTTCCCATGCGGTTGAGCGGACGCTTGGCTATAACCATCACCATTTAACGGAAATATCGATTCGAACGGAAGAGGACATTACCTCAATCTTGTCACAGAACGGAATTTCAGTAGAAAAGGTCATTCAATGTTTAAACGAGGAGAACGGGTTACTAGGGACGACTGATGGAATGGGACTCGATCATCTGGATAGTTTCTTACGTGATACGTATATGCTGGGAGGAATAGAGGGGTTGCCAAAAGACCTGCTTCCACATATTCGTTGGACAAGCCAGGGAATTGAAGCAGATGCCGACACTTGTGCTTTTATTATGGATTGTGTGGTAAACGATCATGCTCTTTTTTTGTCACCACTTCTGCTTGCGGTGGATAGGGTGTTAGCTGAAGCTGTGCGACTACATTTGCAAGATAACCCTTCTCCTATTGAGTCAATGACGGATGATGAGCTTCTTGCGGAATTAAAAGCTTCAAACCAAAAAGAAGTTCAAGAACTTATGGAAGTGCTCTTATATCGAACCGATCGTCTACACGTTAGCGAAAGCGTGAGAGGAGAAGGTCTAGAGGTCAATGTTCGTAAACTGTATCACAAAGCTCCTCTTTATAATGGGAAATCTTATAGTGAAACAGCAGCCGGGATGAAACAGATGAATCGCTTAAATGGACTGAAAAAAACGTATAACGTGACGGTTGTGTAAACAGCATCGTTGGCAAAAATAAAAAGGTTCAACTCTTATCGTGAGAGTTGAACCTCTATTTCTTCCTACGATGTTTTGACGGCTCTGCGTGTTAAGGTTCCATTTTGTAAATGTTTGATTGTGTCGCTGTCTGAAACGCTATTGTATTGGAACGCTTGCTTATATCGTTCATGGCCTTTACCGGTAATTAAAACCCAGTCGTCTTTTTTAGCTGAATTCCATGCTTTTTCAATGGCGAGGGGACGACTTGTTTGAATGCTTCCGTTTTTTAATGTGAACGATAATAAGGTTCGTCGCATGTCCTCTTCGGAGACGTTATTTAAATCATCAAACGTTAACACAATATGGTTGGCCCATTTTTCAGACGTTGCAATCATGGCTTCACGTTTTCCTGAATCACGATTCCCACGAAACCCAAAGATATGCGTAATGGAGTTGGCTCCCATCTGTTTAATGGCTTGCAGGCAATAAGAAAAAGCGTCTTCTGTGTGAGCGTAATCGACAACAAATGTTGCTCCAGCTGGGTGAGAAAACAGTTCAAATCTTCCTGGTGCTCCTTTGAACGAAGCGAATGCTTGAACAATTTTACCTTGTGGCAAGCCATATAAACGTGCAGTCATATACGCCATCGCTGCATTATACATATTATGTTCGCCAATGAGCGGAACTGTAAGCGTACATTCACGGTTTTGTTCCGACAGAATGGCTTTCATAGGAGAATCAAAATGGATCGTCTTCAGTTTAAAATCCCCTGTGTCACCTAATACGTGTACAGGGAGCTGTTCCGATTTTAAAGAAGTGGCTAGCGTTTCGCCCCATTGATTATAACCATTTATAATTGCTTTTCCATCTCGATGCAATAGAGCAAACAGCGCTTTTTTCGCTAAAAAATAGTCGTCCATCGTTTGATGATAATCAAGGTGATCTTGACTAAGGTTTGTAAAAAGAGCGAAATCAAACGTGATGCCGGCAACGCGGTTTTGCGTCAATGCATGTGAGGAGACTTCCATAATAACAATGTCGTCATTGCTTAAGGCCAGCTGTCGATGCAGCTCAATAGGTCCTAATGTCGTATTTGTCGTCGAAGTTAATTCCTCGCCATTAATGATGTTTACGACCGTACCGAATAACGCACACGATAATCCAACCGATTCAAAAAGATGTTTTAACATAAATGAGGTCGTTGTTTTCCCGTTCGTCCCAGTAATGCCAATCATAACTGGTTTTTTCTCTTGCTTATCATAAAAACGACTAGCAAGTTTCGCAAGAACGAGTCTGCTTTGATCGACGTTTACATACGGTACTGGCAAGCTTAGGTTTTCCTTTTCACCGATAATGGCGGCTGCCCCTTTTCGAATGGCATCATGAATGTAATCGTGGCCATCGGTGGCATATCCTTTGATGGCGAAAAATACATATCCTTGTTTTACTTCTGATGATCGATCCGTAATCCCAGTAATCATAAGTGCTTTATCAATAGTAGAAGGAAGCGGGATAATGGAATCAAAAAGTGTTTGAATAGGCTGCATCGCTTTACCCCCTTTCCAGAAGAGAATCTTGTTATAGTTAGAATCCGCTTATTTTCAAATCCCAACCGATGCAATTTTTAACAATCTTAGAAGGAATGATGTTAATGTTGTTAGAATGAATGGTAAGATTGATTGAACGTGTAGGGAGTGGTGAATAAATGGACAGCATTATCTTTGATTTAGATGGTACGTTATGGGATTCACGGGAACAGGTAGTACGTGCCTGGAATAAAGCGATTGCGCAAAGCGTGTATTCAGTGAAAACTGTGGAAAAAGAAGATTTGACAAGGACGATGGGACTTGTGATTCCGGAAATAGCGGATGTGCTTTTTCCAGAGCTTTCGGTTGATGAGAAAAAGCATTTAATGGATGAGTGTGGGGTAGAAGAGCTTGCCGTTTTAAAAGAAGAAGGCGCTGTCTTATTTGATGACGTCGAAGAAGTGCTGAAGGCATTGTCTATGCGCTATAAGCTTTTTATCGTAAGTAACTGTCGTGATGGCTATATTGAAGCCTTTTTTCAATCCCATGGATTAAACCATTATTTTAGTGATTATGAAAACCCTGGTAGAACGGGACTGCCAAAAGGCGAGAATATTAAGCTTATTATGCAAAGAAACCAGTTGCGAAGTCCGTTATATGTTGGAGATACGAAAGGCGATGAGAAGGCTGCTGCTATTGCGGGGATTCCATTTGCTTTTGCAGCATACGGTTTTGGTGAAGCGGAAGGAAAGCCTGATTACATCCTTCAATCCTTTCGAGATTTACGCCAATTTGCATAAAAAAAGAAGGTTGGCATCATGCCAACCTTCTTTTAGTTATTGTCTTTATAAGCCAAGTACATTACATGTGTAGAAAGGAAGTCGTTTAAACCGTGCTTTCCGTCGGTACCGCCAATCCCAGATTGACGCATTCCTGCGTGGTAGCCTTGGATTGCTTCTCCTGTTTCACGGTTAACGAATGTTTCACCATAATGAAGGTCGCGAGCTGCTTGCATCATTTCATTATAATTGTTCGTGTAAAGAGCAGATGCCAAGCCATAAATGGAATCATTTGCATACTCAATGGCTTCAGCAAACGTTTTGTATGTGGTGATAGGCAAGACTGGACCGAACACTTCCGTTGTCATAATCTCATCTTCATGCTTCACGTTTGTAATAACGGTAGGTGCATAAAAGTATCCTTTATCCATGTTCATACGCTCTCCGCCTACTTCAATGCGTGCGCCGTTGTCTTTCGCATTGTTCACAAGAGATTCTACTTTTTCTAAGTGATGAGCACTGGATAGAGGTCCCATTTCAACATTGTCATCATTTAAAGAATAGCCAACTTTTGTATCTTCCATAGCTGCGACCATTTTCTTGGTAAATGCGTCTGCTACTTCTTCTTGTACATAAACTCGTTCAGCTGAGATACAAGCTTGTCCAGCATTTTCGATACGGGAAGCTTTAATATTTTTTACAGCTAGATCAAGATCAGCATGTTTTGAGACGATGATAGGGGCCTTCCCGCCAAGCTCTAAATTCACTTTCGTAATATTTTGAGCTGCTGCTTCCATTACTTTTGTGCCGGCTGGTACGCTTCCAGTCATACTAATTAGCGCAACTTTTGGATGGCTGCTTAGGCGATTTCCGACCGTGTCACCTTTACCTGTAACTAAGTTATAAACGCCTTTTGGTAAACCAACGTTATCAAGGATTTTTGAAAACGCAATCGCTGTATTTGGCGTTTCTTCGGATGGTTTAATGACAACAGAACAACCTGTAATTAAAGAGGTTGCCACTTTACGTGCAAAGATGAAGACAGGGTAGTTCCAAGGAATAATACCTGCTACCACACCAATTGGCTTTTTCTGAATAAGGATTTGTTCATTGGGGTCATCGCTCGGCATGATATCGCCGCCAATCTTACGGTTCCATTCAGACATGTAGTGGAAAAAGCTTACTGCTGTATCGATTTCGCCACGGGCTTCTTCTAAAGGTTTTCCTTGTTCTTCACTGAGCATTTTAGCAAATGTTTCTTTGTCTGCGGCAATCTCATCACCGATTTTGCGTACGATTTGTCCGCGTTCAATTTGAGGTACTTTTTCCCACTCTTTTTGACCGCGCCAAGCAGATTCAACCGCGTTATTCGTTTCTTCTTCTGTTGCATCAACAACTTTAGAAATAACTTCTTCTGTAGCTGGGTTAATGACGTCAATGATGTCATTCGATTGTGATTCAACAAATTCGCCATTTATATATAAATGTTGGGGTTTCATTTATGTCACTCCTCGTAATCATGTGTTGCTCCTTGTATTCCCAATCAGAATTGGATTAAACATGAAAAGTATTTTGGAGAAAAAGAAAAAGGTGCTGTAAAATAGAACGACAAAACATGGAATGGGATACTTGCCTTGAAGTAAACTCCAAGTGCTACGATAGAATGAAGGAGGCTGTCATATGTTAATTTCTGAAGTGAGCGACAAAACGGGATTATCTCAAGATACATTGCGGTATTATGAACGGATCGGACTGATTCCTCGTGTGAAACGAAGCAAAAGTGGCATACGTGAATACGACGAGCTGGATTGCCGCAGAATTGAGTTTGCGAAATGTATGCGTAAAGCAGGCTTACCAATTGAAGTGTTAATTGAATACGTGGCGCTTTATCAACAAGGAGATGAAACGGCGCAACCGCGAAAATTTTGATTGAGCAACGAGCACAATTAAAAGAACGTTTACAAGATATGACAGAAACGCTTGATCGATTGGATCAAAAAATTTTACAGTATGAGTCAATGAGTGAAGCGCATATGCAAGGTGCACAATCGTAACCCATTTCTAAGACATTTTTGTTGGCAAAACGGTCGTTGTCCGCTATGATACGAGAGGAACAGAATTGGGAGAACTTACACGTTGAACACATACCCTATAAGGGCATCATATAGATAGAGAGAAACAAGAGGAGAGGAACGATACGTATGTCGTGCTTACAAAGTGCTGACGGTACTAAAACGGATGTGCAGTGTGTAGATGTAAGAGATTATCACCTTGCATATAAAGATGAATTATCAAACACCATTAATATTCCTTTGCCGTATTTAAAGCGTTACTATAAAGATATAAGGAATAAAACCGTTCATTTAATTGGCAGAGATGAACAAGAAATTAGCCGATCGGCTCGGTTTTTGAAACGAAAAGGTTATCGAGTCATTGGAACAACTATTCAGTAAAATGATTTTATGAATAAAGATAAAACGAAAAAACGCAAACGAAGGGAGCTTCCATCCATCGTTCGCGTTTTTTATCATTTATTGACCTGCTTTTACCCAGCTTGTTACAGATACTGTGCGTCTTGCTTGGTGTTTAACCGCTTCTTCTACGTCTTCCACCATATTTCCTTCTTGATCCACCGTTACGCTCGTGCCGTAAGGGTTTCCGCCAGAAGAGAACGCTACTGGATCTGTGTATCCAGGTCCAGCAATAATGGCACCCCAGTGGAACATCGTTGTGTATAGAGAAAGAACTGTTTGCTCTTGACCACCGTGTGCATTTGCTGCTGAAGACATTGCACTGACAACTTTGTTGGCAAGTTTTCCGCCAGCCCAAAGGCCGCCGAGAGTATCAAAGAATTGTTTTGCTTGACCAGGTACGTTACCGAAACGAGAAGGGACAGAGAAGATAAATCCGTCAGCCCATTCCATGTCGTTAGCCGTTACTTCAGGAATATCTTTAGTCGCGTCTACGTGCGCACGCCATGCAGGGTTTGCATCAATCGCTGCATCAGGAGCGAGCTCAGGGAATTTTAGTACTTTCACTTCTGCACCAGTTGCTTTTGCTGCTTCTTCAGCCCATTTAGCTAGTTGGTAGTTTGTACCAGTTGAACTGTAATAAACAATGGCAATTTTTTCGTTACTCATAATCGTCTCCTTTTGGACCTCAGTGATCCGAATGTTTTTCCTAACTCTAGTGTAGTTTGATCCAAAGGGAGGCACAAGTATGCACTTATTTGTAACTTGGTATCATTTTTGAAACTGCTTACGCGTCTCTAAGCCACTTTTCGATTTCTTTTAGAAAGAATGGGTCTCGCCAAGCAAGGATGGCTTCACGTTCTCCCGTTTTCTTTCGCTTTTGTTGAAAAAAGCGATCGGCGAGAAAGTAAGCGAGTCGCGTATAGCCAAATCGTTTCCCGCCATTAATCGAAAACCATTCACGGAAAACCTCTTGAGGACTGAGTTGTTGATAATCCATATAAAAAGCAGATTTGAGCGTTTGTTCGTTTTCTTGAGCAAAGGCTAACCAAGATTCATTTCCTAAGTAGTCAGATCCGAATGTAAAGTAAATGTGAGGAGGGGCATCTGGAACAATTTCTCTTGAAAAGTGAGTGGCAACCCCCTCACGATAAAGGGATAAAAGGTGATTGTCCCACTGAACATGAGACCAATCCATTCCAGCGGTATCGGTCCATGTTTGATGAAGTGCATGTCCAAATTCATGTGCAGCTAGAACTCGAAGTCCATCATGATGCTGTGGGAGTTGCTCTAATGCAAATGTAATATCAGGTGTAATTTGCCTATGAGTAAAAGCATTTGAACTATAGGCGCCAACTATAAAATAAATGTGTTGCTTAAATGACAATTCATATCGTTCTTTATATCGTGTATTAATAGTTTCTAATATAGATGGCAACTGCTGGTGCACTGTTTTAATATGGGGAAGATCGTTTAAATAGCGTTGCAAAGCTTGTTTAAACCGCTCTTCCGTTGAAGGACAGTGATAAGAGAAGTACTCTTTAAATGCATCTGGATACGTGCGGTGATAATCCTTAAGAGTCATCAAACTATGGACATTTTTTGCTAAAAAATCAGGGACTGTGTCAATGATATGCAAACGTGCTCGCCGCCTTTCTCTTATAAGAGTAATTGTATCATTTGAATCAATTTTAAGTTATGAAATTCATTCATTTATCAAAATATTATTGCGGTTTGTCAGAAAATACACTATGATAGATAAAAATAAGCGTGGATGAAGAGTAAGTACGTATGTAAGGGTGCTTAAGAGAGCTAGTGGTTGGTGCGAACTAGTGTAGCCTGCATGGGGAATGGACTTCGGAGCTTCCTTGCTGAAATGTGCAGTAGGCAAGGCGGGTGTCTTACCGTTATAAAAGACAACGTATCAGAGCAAGACTCTCGTACGGAATGAGCGCGTTCTTATATGGAACGAATGAAGGTGGCACCACGGGTTATCCGTCCTTTTTGGGATGGGTAGCCCTTTTTATGTTGAAAAAGGAGGAAAACGGAATGAAGCGTAGTTTAACAGGCATTAAACCAACTGGAGAAATTCATTTAGGAAACTATATTGGCGCGATTAAGCCGGCACTGGACCTTACTAAAAACCATGATGCTTACTACTTTGTTGCCAACGGACATGCGTTAACGCAGGCGCATCAGAAGAAATCGCTAGAAATGTCAACAAACGGGGTTGTCGCAACATGGTTGGCATTAGGTCTTGATCCAAATAAATCTGTTCTTTATCGACAGTCTAGCATTCCAGAAATATTTGAGCTTAGTTGGGTGCTCGCGACTCTTTCTCCAAAAGGATTGATGAATCGAGCCCATGCATATAAAGCAATCGTTGATGAGAATAAACGCGCCGAGCGAGATCTCGATTCTGGTGTGAACATGGGTTTATACACCTATCCTATCTTAATGGCAGCGGACATTTTGCTTTTGCAGCCAGACCTTGTACCTGTAGGGCGAGATCAAATTCAACATATCGAAATGGCACGAGAATTAGGACTGGCAATGAAACGGAAGCATGGCATGTCAATCAGGCTTCCTGATGCATCCATTATGGAAGATGTTGCCGTATTGCCTGGTCTAGATGGTCGGAAAATGAGCAAGAGCTATGGGAATACCATTCCAATTTTTTTGGAAAAAGAGGAACTTAAGAAAAGAATCAATAAAATTAAGACTGATTCTTTACTTCCTCATGAGCCAAAAGAGTCAGCTACGTCAAATGTGTTTCAATTATATCAAGTATTTGCGACTGCCGATGAGGTTAATGCCATGAAGGAAGCATTTCAAAAAGGAATTAGCTGGGGAGAGGCGAAAGCGGAATTGTTTACCGTGATGAATCGCACATTAGAAGAACCAAGAGAAAGCTACAAAGAGTGGATGTCAAAGCCAAAGGAAATGAAGCGATTGTTGCAGGAGGGAGCGGAACGGGTTCGTAACGAAGCGACACCATTTTTACAAAACATAAAAAACGAGATAGGATTAGGGTAGTAAAAATGTGGAGTTGATAGATGGTGCAGACACTTATGCTACATCCCGCTTGGGAAAAAACCATTGACCCAAACGATTTGAGCCAAATTCAACAATTGCTACAGCAGGAGCCTGATCAACGCTTTATTCCGTATCGACAGGCTTTTAATCATCGAGACGATTTGCTTGTTACGGTGATTGTTCAAAATCGGTCCGAACATCCTGAAGAGTGGGAGGGGCGGCCTCTTGCTTACGTAGAAAAAGGGCAGACGATTGCTGAAAAAAACTTTTCCATTCACACATTGCCTCCGTTTACGAGTATGCCATGGACCTTTATTTTTGAGAAAGGCCTTCTTAACGGTCAATCGGAGTTAAGAGGATTGTTAATAGAAAACATCTAGTGATTGAAACTTGTTGCCGTGTCATTTCGCAGCAAGTTTTTTACGGTTAATGGAAAATGTTGCTTGAAGAAAATGTGTCTAATTTTAAAACTCCTTTCGCGCAGTTTTTGTTGATTATGGTACACTAGAGAAATGAGGGTTTAAAAATATCCTTATATGATTAATGTAGAACAATAAAAAAGCTTATCGACTTAGTCGACAAGCTATCGTCATTTTAATCTTTTTCTCTCTTTATTGATGCTGTCGGATCTTCATCTTCTGCTAATTCTGTATTGAATGCGAATTGTGCTCGTGGTTGACGGCGTCTTTCTTGTGCGTACATATGCTTAAGCAGGTAGTTATGAACAAAGACTTCACAAAAGGTAATGATGCTCGTTGCCAAGATGCTACCCCATGCAATAAGCATATAGTTCGCAAACAAGACAGAACCAAATACCCATACAATAAAGTAAGTGAGAATAAAATCGCTCACTAAGGCAGTACGATTGCCAAATCGAGGTAAGATGATTAAATCAACAGCAATGTAAGATAAAATAGTTGTTAATAAAGCAAATGTGAGAACATCAACATAGGTTGCTTCTGTAAAGAAAAGGAAACCGACGCTGAAGGCAAACAAACTAATGAGTAGTTTTGTTAAAAAGATACCAACGTGTTTCAAGTAAATACCTCCTTTTTAATCAGTTTTTCTGATTAAGGGAAGCAATATACCTGTCATTTTGTAGAACGGCTATTTTTTCGATTTGTAACAATAAAGAAAGAGAAGTTGTAAATTTGGATGGGGGGAAACATCGTATGCGCTTTGTGGCTATGACGGAGGATCAAGCAAAGTGGGTTGCGTATCAATGGCATTACAAAGGAGCGTATTCATTTTTTCATGATGAACAACACTCCCATATGTCATCCTTTTTGGAGTTTGGGAAGAAAAACACATGGCAGTACGCGATTTACCGTGAGCACGAAATAATTGGCTTTATCGGTGTTAAACGCATAAATGGAATGATTGAGATCGCTCCTGGTTTAAACCCTGAAGAAACAGGAAAAGGGAAAGGGCGAGCGTTTGTACAAAAGTGTGTCGAGTTTTTAAAAGACGAAACCGATCCCGATAAAATATGTGTATTGATTGCCAAGGACAATACGCACGCACGGCATGTGTTTGAAGAAGTTGGCTTTCAAGCCGATACGGATTACGAAGAAGAGCTAACCCGAATGATTTACACGATTAAATAAATATAACCGCCTGAAGACAGAGATTCTGCTTTCAGGCGGTTTTTTAAGGTTAGTTTTGAAGGGATGCAGTTGATTTATTTTTTTTCATGGTCAAGAGTTGAAGAACGATTAAGCCAACGAAAAGAACAAATCCAATAATATCTGAGTACCCTTCTGGATAAATCAATAATAGCCCCGCTGCTAGAGAAAGTATTCGCTCGAACCAATTTATTTTACGATACCAATAGCCAATCATGCATGCGCCAATGGCGATCATGCCAACAAAGGCAGTGACGAAGGTAACGCCAATCTCGAGCGGGGTCGAATCAATCATTAACAATTGTGGTTGTAAGACGAACATATAAGGAATAATAAATGCGGCTATGGCTAGCTTCGTCGCATTAATTCCTGTTCGTATTGGTTCGCCGCCTGATATTCCCGTGGCGGCAAATGCGGCCAGCGCAACGGGCGGTGTGATGTCAGCAAGTATACCGAAATAAAAGACAAACATATGCGCAGCAAGAATTGGAATGGCCACTTCTAATTCTCCATTTAGTGCAATAATTGCTGGGAGCGCGATGGTCGATGTAATGATATAGTTTGCTGTTGTCGGTGAACCCATCCCAATGATAATACAAGTAATCATGGTGAGGACGAGTGTAAGGAGTAATTGGATCTCAGGACTAGTTGTAAACGTGCCTGCAAGACCGACAATCATATTTCCCATTTTCAATCCAAGCCCAGTTGTTGTGACAACGCCAACAATAATACCAGCACAAGCCGTTGCAGCAGCAATTCCTAATGCTGTACGTGCCCCGCTTGTTAAAGCAAGAACAAATTTACTTGGCGTGATTCTTGTTTCTTTTAAAAATAAACTGACAATGACTGTAGACAAAATTCCAAGTAAGGCGGCTCGCTCAATACTAAATCCTCGAAAGAGTAAAAAAATGATTAATAAAATTGGGAGTAAAAGGTGGAGCTTTTTTATAATCACCATTTTTGCTGGAATTTGGTCTGCCGGTAATCCGAGTAAGTTTAAGCGTTTAGCTTCAAAATGAGTCATAATCCAAATACCAGAAAAGTAGAGAATGGCTGGGATGATCGCAGCTCTGGCGATTTCCCAATAGCTCACTCCAGCAAATTCAATCATTAAGAAGGCGGCTGCCCCCATGATAGGCGGCATAATCTGTCCACCTGTTGAAGCGGCTGCTTCTACAGCTCCAGCGAAATTCGGCTTATATCCTAATCTTTTCATCATCGGTATCGTATAGGCACCTGTTGTGACAGTATTTGCCACTGAACTCCCGGAAATCGTACCGTTAAGTGCACTAGAGAAGATCGCTACTTTAGCAGGTCCACCTATTCTCCGTCCGGCAATGGAAATCGCCAAATCATTAAAATATCCGCCGACCCCCGTTTGAATTAAAAACGCTCCAAATAAAAGAAATAAGAAAATAAAGGTTGATGATACTTGTAAGGGTGTTCCTAAAATTCCTTGTGTTGTAAAGAACATAGAGTTAATGAATTGATCTAAGTTTAAACCTCGATGTGCCAGAAAGCCTGGCATATATGGACCAAAAAGGGCGTAGACTACGAAAAGTCCAGCAATAATGACAATCGGTAAGCCGACTGCTCGACGTGTTGCTTCAAAGACAAGTACAACCGCTAAGGCACCAATAATAAATTGGGTCGTCGTGGCAATCCCGCCAATTTGTTGAACTAAATCACTGTAAAAAACGGGCCAGTACGCACTGACAATAATAGCGGTTAACGCTAGCAAGTAATCGTACCATGGTACGCTATCTTTCGTTGTTTTGCGTCTAGCAGGAAAGAGTAGGAAAATGAGCGTTAAGGCAAAGCCTAAATGAATCGTACGCTGAATTTGCGCTGTGAATGCACCAAAAATCCCTGTATAAATATGAAATAATGAAAACGACAGCAACCCTATAAAGACGATGGCTGCTGTAATGCCTTTTACGTTCCGTGTTCGTGATTCTGGATCATACTTTTGCATTAATTGATCTTGTTCTTCCTGTGATATCGCTTCGTTATTCGTGCTCACTTAATTCTACTCCTCTCAAAACTTGCCATACGTTTAAAGATTTCAACTCAATAGTTATGTAAGAACGGGGTTCAAAATAATCGTTAAACCAAATTTGTTGGTTTCCCTCATTCCAAACGAGTCGCTGTTCGGGAACAACATCGGCAATCCGTATCGGCAAGTAGGAATGAATAACATTCATATTTTTAAGATGGTAACGTCCATTTTCTATTACAAGTTCTTGGTCACCTGTTGCAGATGAGGGCATGCCAATTCCGAATTCGTCAAAGCTCATTTCATACTGGCGGATTTTCTGCTCATTCGTAACTTGATAGGATTCTTCCACATCGGTTAAATGAATCGAATGCGTATAAATAATTTGAAAAGAATCACCAATAGACATGGGCGTATAGGCAATTAACTCATCCGAGCGCTGTGTTGAAAACGTCAGCGCAGATTGGTATGGTATAAACGACAAACCCATTATGATTAAAATAACCCCGCCAATGATTTGGAGAGAGCGGTTTTTCAAATGTTTCATTGGGACCTCTCCCATAATAAAAGCCGACTGCACAAACGTTGGCTAGGCAGCCGGCTCTTTAAGAATTTATTCCTGTTCGTCGTAGTAGCGTTGAGCACCCGGGTGAATGTCAAAGCCGATTCCCTCTTGCGCAGTTTCAAGCATGATTTCATTGGACTTTTCATGTGAAATTTCGTCGGTTCTCTCATATAGTGCCTTAGTTAGTTCATAGACAAGGTCTTCAGATAAATTATTTGTAACAGCAAGCATTGCATAAACCGCTACTGTATTCACTTCTTCATCCAAACCTGCATACGTGCCGCTTTCAATTGTATAAGCTGCATAGTAAGGATATTGATCAACTAAATTATTAATACTCTCATCAGACATAGAAACGATGGCAATATCGTTTGTTGCTGATAACCCTTCAACAGCACCAGTGGGTGTCCCGGCTGTAATAAAGGCGGCATCAATATTCCCGTCCTGCAGTCCGCTCGTTGACTCGTCAAAAGAAAGGTGTTGTGCATTAATGTCGTCCATCGTTAAGCCAGATACTTCTAAAATCTGCTCAGCGTTAACGTATGTACCTGAACCAGGTGCACCAACTGAAACGGCTTGCCCTTCTAGATCTTCTACTGTTTCAATGCCACTATCTGCTGTCGTAACGATTTGAATCGTTTCTGGGTAAAGAGAACCAATGGCAGAGATATTTTCAATCGGCTCATCGAAAGAATTAATCCCTTCAATTGCGTTTGACATGACGTCAGTTTGTGTAAAAGCAATTTCGGCTTCATTACTTCGTAAGCTGGCTAAGTTATCTGCTGAGGCGTTGGAGGACTGGGCATCAATTGATGTTTCTGTCGCATCGCCTAAAACATTTGCAATTTCTCCACCAAGTGGGTAGTACGTACCACCAGTCCCACCAGTTAATAAGTTCATGAACTCGGGCTCATCGCCACCTGCTTCGCCATCGCCACCGCCGTTATCATCTCCATTGTTACAAGCGCCAAGAACTAGAATCGCACTAAAAGCAACGAGATAAGGTAAGGATTTTTTCATAACATATAGACCCCCTAAAAAATTTGTTTTTTTCTATTTATTAATTTTACTTAAAAATAAAGAAAACTGTCAAATTTATTTTAATTCAATTATATAACATTCTGACTGTTGCTAGTACGACTATGTAAGATCTTTTGCAATGGAAAAAGAGACTTAGGTAGATACCCTAAGCCTCTATCTTTGTGAAAATGTCTGATGTTTAGCTGACTACGAAAACCATTGTCGCAGTTAATTTGTTTTACGTAAGATTTCTTGTACCGCTTCTTTTTGTTGAATTTCAACGAGAATATAGAGATAATCACCTGCTTGAATAACCGTACTTCCAGTTGGAGAGATCATCTGATCCTCACGTTCAATTGCACTTACATTGACGTGTTCAGGAAACTTGATCTCTGCTAAAGTCTTGCCTGTAATCCAAGTCTCTTCTGTCGTTTGGAAGTGAAGCATCTCAGCAGAAGATCGACCATTGGCAAGAATTTCTCTTTTTAATTCTTCGCGCCATTCCGAAGCTAATTCACGCTTAAGATCTTCATACGCTTCTTCTTTCATTGATTTCTTGAGATCCTCATCATGGGCATTTTGTTTACGTCTCTGTTCTGTCTTCCAATCCCGTGTCAACATCGTTCCCATTGCAACAAGCATGAGGACGAGGATGAAAGCAAAAGGAAGTGCGGCTGTTAGAGCGGCGGTTTGTAGAGCATCTAAACCACCATCACCACTAACCAGAAGTACGGAAGCTGTACCTGCAATGAGTACACCCCACATGACTTTTAGTTTAAAGCTAGGATTTAGCGAGCCATTTGAAGTCATTGAGCCAAGAACAAATGCAGCGGAATCAGCAGATGTCACAAAGAAGATCCCAACTACGATGACAGCTAGAATGCTAGAAATCATCGTTAATGGCAATTGATCGAGCATATAGAATAACGTTAATTCCACTTCATCAGTCGCAACGGATGCCATATCAAAAATTCCGCTTAACTGAATATCTAATGCTGTCCCACCGAAGACAGAAAACCAAATAACTGCCATAACTGTTGGTATAAGCAAAACACCGCCAATAAATTCGCGGATAGTACGGCCTTTCGAAATTCGAGCAATAAATAGTCCGACGAACGGGGACCAAGACATATGCCACGCCCAAAAGAAAATCGTATTGGCGCCAAGCCATCCGTCATCATTATAAGGATCCATCGAAAACGACATCGACACAACGTTTGCCACGTAACTGCCTAATGTTGTCACCATGCTTTCTAGTAGCGTGATGGTTTGACCTGCAAATAATACAAACAACATTAATAGTCCAGCTAAAACCAAATTTAAATTCGTTAATCGTTTAATTCCTTTATTAATACCGCGAACGGCGGAGAATAAAAATAGGACTGTAATTATTGCAATAATGCTTAATTGTAGTGGTAAACCGTTCTCAAGAGGAGATAAAAAGGAAACACCACCTGATATTTGCAAAGCACTAATCCCGAATGTCGTAGCGACGCCGGCACAAGTAGAAATAACGGCGAGTAAATCAATCCCTTTTCCCATCCAGCCATCTGTTTTGTTTCCAAGTAATGGGTAAAAGGCAGAACTAATTAATGCAGGGCGATTTTTTCGAAACTGTACGTAAGCCAGCGTTAAACCAACGACTGAAAATGCTCCCCACGCGTGCAGTCCCCAATGAAATACCCCGTAACGAAGACCGACTTCTGCAGCATCTCCACCTTCCTCTGGCAAGCTAAATGAGTAGCCAGGAGGTTGATCTGCGTAATATAAAATAGGTTCAGCTACACCGAAGAAAACGAAGCCAACACCAAGTCCGGCGGCAAACAGCATCCCAATCCATGAAATAAACGAATGCTCCGGTCGATCGTTGTCTTTTCCAAGTCTTAATTTACCAAATGGAGAAAGCGCGACAACTAACCCAAATACAATAAACAAACTGGCAATGGTCATGTAAAACCAGCCGAAATTTTCAATAATCCAGTCAAGTGCTGTGTCCGCTGTAGCAGCCAAATGACTAGGGCTAATAATCCCCCATAAGACGAATAACGCGATGATAATGGTTGAAGAGATTAACACAAAGGGGGAAGCTTGTTCTTTAATACTTTCTTTGTTCGGTGTACTAGCCATAAGCAACAGCTCCTTATAAAATTTTTTTATACTATGTAAAACATTTTGCATACCGATACCCATACCCTAACAGAACAAAAAAACAACATCAATTTTAAAAATACACAATAGTTAATTAAATTCCCTGAGTGAAAAGTATACTCGAAAACGGTGAAAAGCCAAGAGTAATGTTAGCGAAGGAGTTGAGGCATTGCCCGCGGTAAAGAAGACACCGTGAGCGCAAGTGATAACGTAGCGCAAACGGATGTCGCGCTTGTGCCTGTGGTAAAAGTCTCCATCCGCGCGATAAGTGATGAATATCATTTGAGGTCGTCATATCTTTTGATATGTATCCATAGAAGGCCTTTTATAGTGCGGGAAAGACATGCTTCTAGCAAATCATTCACAATCTTAATAGGCGTAGCGTAATCTATGTAGAAATTGGTATGAATTTGTAGATGAAAAATCGTGAAATGCCCGTTGACTTTCTTTCTCAAGGGGAGTAATATTCATCTTAGATTTTTTTAAAACTACGATAAAAAAAGGAGATAGTCATCATGGAGAGAGGCGTTGCTTCTTTTACGTATGAGGATTTGACTTTAGAGTATTCGATTACGGGAGAAGGAGAACCGATATTATATTTGCATGGTGGTCATTCCAATTGTTTAGAACAACTTGGCCTAGAAGAACTTGTTGAACAAGGGTATTCGGTTATCATCCCCTCAAGAGCAGGATACGGCCATACGTCGAAAAGAATCGGAAAATCATTAGAAACAGCGTGCAGTTTTTATGTTGAATTATTAAATGAGCTGCATATTGATCAAGTACATGTCATTGCTGCTTCAACTGGAGGCCCTTCTGGCATTTACTTAGCAAGTCATTATCCAGAACGTGTAAAAACGTTTACGTTACAAGGTGCGGTGACGAAGCCGTGGAAAGAATCGAGAAAACGTGACGCACTATTCAGTCGTTTCTTGTTTTATCCATATGTGGAGAAGTTTGTCTGGAAAGGTGTATCAAGTGTAGCGCGCTTTTCACCAGACTTTGCGTTTAAAACGATTGCACCCTTGTACAGTAAACTTCCTTATAAAGAAATTAAAGAACGGACGTTATCAAGAGATTGGTATTTATTTGACCGCATGACAGAATTTCAGCGTTCTGGTCATGGATTTTGGATTGATTTACACCAAATAAAAGGTTCACTTGAACAAGAGCTTGATTCGATTCAAGCACCAACGTTAATTGTTCATAGTATCAATGATGCCATTGTGCCGCTCGATCATGCTGAGTATGCGAAAGGGCATATTCAATCCTCAAAATTATGTTGTTTAAACACGTGGGGCCATTTACTTTCTTTAGGTAAAGGGTCAGAGGACCATAATAATGAAGTAATTGGTTTTTTAAATCACCACTCGGCATAAATAATGAGAGCTCTGCTTTTACTTAAGTGGAGCTCTTTTTGTCTTTTTTTTGAAGCGAAGGAAAACAAAGTCCACTTTTTCTGTTGTCGAAAAACCGCTTGGTAAACGCTTTTTTACGTATAAACGTGATCCGATATGTGTAAAAAGACTATTGTAGAAATGATTCTTAGTATTTTAACTTTTTTAGAACGCATTGACTTCCTGTGCGCGTTTTCTTAAGCTGAATCTTGTCAGCTTTTTTATTTTTTTGAGGAAACGTGCAACAATCTCATATTAAAGGGAATAGTAAGGCGCAAAGAGTGACTAACTCGCGTCGGGGAGGCTAATATGAACGTATTATGGGGTATTATGGGTATTGTCATTTTACTCGCCTTTGCTTTTTTATTATCCACAAATAAGAAAGCGATTAACTGGCGAACAGTTTTGACTGCTCTAGCGTTACAAATTGCATTCGCATTCATTGTTTTATGGACGGACACAGGAAGTTTTGTCTTGGAACAAGTAACTCGCGGTGTACAAGCTGCAATTGATACATCAGGTGCAGGGATTAATATGGTATTTGGTGGGATATTTGAAGTAGAAGGAGTCGGAATGATTTTTGCATTCCAAGTCTTACCAGTAATTATTTTCTTCTCTGCCGTTATTAGTATTTTATACCACTATGGCATTATGCAATTTATTGTTAAATATCTTGGAGGCGGAATTTCTCGTTTATTAAAAACAAGCCGTGCTGAATCGGTCTCAGCAACAGGGAATATCTTTGTTGGACAGACAGAAGCACCTTTAATGATTAAACCTTATTTAGGAAAAATGACTGCTTCTGAACTTTTTGCCGTCATGACTGGTGGTATGGCAACTGTTGCAGGTTCAGTTATGGCTGGTATTTCATTAATGGGCGTACCCCTGGAATACTTAATTGCGGCAACGTTTATGTCTGCTCCAGGTGGACTATTGATGGCGAAAATGATTGTGCCAGAAACGGAAATTAGTGAAACAAAAGATGGAATTAATCTTAAAGTAGAGCGGGAATCCCGCAACTTTATTGATGCAGCATCGAATGGTGCACTTGACGGCTTAAAGCTTGCTTTAAACGTTGGTGCGATGCTTATTGCATTCGTTTCTTTAATTGCGTTAGTGAATTTATTGTTATCGTTTGTCGGAAACGATATTCTCGGTCTTGGTGTAGTGACACTTGAACAAATTCTTGGCTATGCGTTTGCACCAGTTGCTTGGATAATTGGTGTTCCTTGGGCTGAAGCGTTAGAAGCAGGTTCGTTTATTGGTCAAAAAACGATCATTAATGAATTTATTGGGTTTGAAGCACTAATGTCCGGCGCAGACCAATTGTCTGAGCGTACGTTTATCATTACGGCATTTGCTCTTTGTGGATTTGCGAACCTGAGCTCGATCGCAATCTTGCTTGGTGGTCTTGGCGGTATGATTCCAGAACGTCGTTCACTTATTGCAAAATACGGTGTAAAAGCATTAATCGCCGCTACACTTGTTAACTTAATGAATGCTACCATTGCCGGAATGTTAATTGGCGGGTAGTATAGAAAAAGACAGTCGGTAGACTGTCTTTTTTTCTTAGAAAAGGAGTGCTTATGATGCAAATCAAACTTATACGCGCAACAGTTGCAGACGCACAAGAAATTCTTTCCCTACAAAAACTCGCTTATCAAAGTGAAGCAGAGATTTATAACGATTATACGATTTTGCCTTTACATGAAACTGTTAATGATGCGGAGCAAGCGTTTGAGACCCATCATATTTTAAAAGCGGTCAATGAACAAAATGAAATTGTAGGATCGGTTAGAGGAAAACATGAAGACGGTACGACGAATATTGGAAAACTTATGGTTCATCCATCTGCACAAAATCAAGGGCTAGGAAGAAAGCTAATGACTGCCATTGAGCAAGCGTTACCTGCTACGACCTATAAACTTTTCACGGGTTCAAAAAGTGAGAAAAACCTTGCCCTCTATCAAAAGCTTGGGTATGAAATTGTCTCACATGCTCAATTACCGGGAGAAGCGACTGTGTTTGCCTTTTTGGAAAAGCGTACAATTTCGTAGGTTTTTTTATTCTTTTCTCGCATAGAATAGAAGAGGTCAGAAGGTGAGTGGGGTTGGCATAAGATGTCAATGGGGCATGATTGGAACACAGAGAATCAAGCGCTATTTGCGGATGTACTTGAGAAAGTTGCTGTTCAAATGAATCATCATTTGAGTCACCCGCATATCATTGTTGGTACGGATTCCCAAGTTCATGGGCAAACAACGCGATTTGTTACAGGTGTGGTCATAACGTCTTCATCTTACAAGAGATGGACCTATACGTTGCGAGTGACAAAGCCTTTTAAAATTCGTTCAATCTATAGTCGCCTACTTTATGAAACGCTCTTAACGGAGTCACTTCTCTCAGAATTGTATATGGCGTATCGAGAAAGGGTTGGAATTCGTTTTGAAGCACATTTAGATATAAGCGGCTCAGCGCAACACGATTCATCTCGCTATATGGAAGAATTAAGAAGCCGGTTAAATCGAGTAGGTTTTCCAACAAGAATTAAACCGTTTGCTTATGTAGCAAGCTGTTACGCCAATCGATATACAAAATAAACCGCCACGATTAGCGAGGCGGTCTTCTCCAAGGATGTTGAGGGTTCACCGGTGGTGGTGGTAGCTCTCGGTTCACAGTTGATTCTGTGTGGGGATAAGTGTGAACGTGTCGATAAATTTTATTTGTTACATAATGGGTCAACACTGGCTGAATTTCTTGAACAACATACTCTTCTACATGAGGCCTCCTGGGGGGCATAGGTTTGCGGAACATCTATACACACCTCCTTTGTTATTCACAGTCTATGTAAATAAGGATAAAAAGGTATAGGCAACATGAAAAAAACCGTTTCGCTATTAGCGAAACGGTTTTTCGTTAAATCTTTTTCGGCGTAGACCGCATTCGAATACGAATTAAGCGGTATGTGTGTTGGACAATTACTTTACCAACTGCATAAGTAGGTACGGCGAGTAAGATGCCGATAAACCCTGCTAGCTGACTGGCGACAAGTAAGACGAAAATAATCGTTAGTGGGTGAACTGAAAGTTGTCGACCCATAATTTGCGGGGAGAAGACGTTACTTTCAATTTGTTGTATGACGACAACACCAATAATAACAAATAGTGCGGTAAGTGGTGAGTCAAATAGTGCTACGACAACCGCTGGTGCTGTACCGATCCATGGTCCAATAAACGGAATAACGTTTGTGAACAAGGCGACAATGGCTAAAATTAAGGCGTAATCTAACCCTAAGATTAAATACCAGATTAAGCAAAGGACCCCGACACATGCACTTACAAGAAGCTGTCCTTGTATATAGCCACTTAAAGCACTATCCAGATCATTAAGCACTCGCTTTCCTTCTTCTTGTTCTCTTGCTGGAAATTGATTAATGACCATCATTGGTGCTTTATTTCCTTCTTTCAGCATGTAAAACAGGACGAAAGGAATGATGACCGCAACAATGACTACGTTGGCAACAGCGCCAATAAATGAGCCGATACTATCGAGTGCAGATTCAAGATACCCCTGGAAGTTTTCCGTTATTGTATTCGAGATATTTTCTAAAGACAGATCCATTGTATCCATCGCATTTTGAAACGCTTGTGTATCCTGGAGACTTTCGAAAAAGTCTTGGACCATATTTGCGTATCTCGGAATATTGTTGATAAAGGACATGATTTGGGTTTGAATAATTGGACCTATGTACAAAATCGCGCCTGTTAACAAGCCAATTAAAACAAGAAATACAATTAAAATGGAAATACCTCGATGAATTTTTTTACTGAGGATATTCACAAAAGGTCGTAACAAGTAATAAATAATCAGTGCGATTACAATTGGTGCAAACAGCGTTTGAAACAGAACCGCGATCGGTCTAAAAATAAAATCAACGAGTGATCCTAAGTAGACAATTAAAAATATAATAATGATCCAACAAGCAAAACGAAACGCTTTACTATCCATCACGGTGAGCCAGGCCTCCATCCAATAAATCTTTATTTACTATGTGTATTCAAAAGAGAGTAGTAAAAATACTATATCATAAAATAGCAGAAATCCAATGAAATATCTATTCTGCTTGTTTGAAGTTGCCGCAAGCGGGAATATCCATGAATACGATGATCGAATAAAAAGGGTGAGCGCAATGCGAATAGTAACCGGAGAAGAAATGGCGAGTGTAGAAGCGATCACGATGAACAAAATTGGCTTACCAGGCGTTGTGTTGATGGAAAATGCAGGAAGAGAGATTGCACGTAAATTAATCGAGCAATATGGTCATAAACGCTACCTAATCTTAATTGGTGCAGGCAACAATGGTGGAGATGGATTTGTTGTGGCGCGGATGCTAAGAGAGCAAGGAATTCAAGTTATTACATGTATCGTGGCTGAAGAACATCAATATACAGGCGATGCAAAATTGCATAAACGAATTTACGAACAAAGTGGCTACAGGTGGAAATACTGGCATGACCTTGAACCGGACTGGATGGAGATCCTGTGTCATATCGACGTCATTGTAGACGCAATGCTTGGAACAGGCGTACGAGGAGCTCTTAAAGACCCGTATCCTGAGATTATAGAAAAAGTAAATCAGTCGCAACGAGCGGTTGTGGCAATTGATCTCCCTAGTGGTGTACCTGCGGATGAATCGGAATTTGATTATGAGCCGATTCAGGCTGATCAAACGTATTGTTTACAATTAATGAAACTCAGCTACTTTTTAGAAGCAACGAAACCGTTTTATGGAAAAACGGACGTGTTGCCTATTGGTGTGCCACCAGCAACCTTTAAGCACCTTGAAAAGCAACGCTGTATTTGGGGAGAAGAGGAAGTGTTTAATAGCTGGCTAAAGCCAAGTTCATTTGCACATAAAGGAAAGAATGGACGAGTCGGAATTATCGCTGGACATCAAGACATGCCTGGAGCGGCAAGTCTCGTTACGAGTGCTGCTGTACAAAGTGGCGCCGGTTTAACAACGGTTGCTGCTGTCACATCGGTAAAGTCACTCGTATCTTCCCATGTGAAAGAAGCGATGTTTGCGACATTTACGGAACGAGAGGGGCACCTTGAACCAACAGAAGAGGAGCTTCTGCAGTTCTATGAAAACAAAGATGTCTTAACGATCGGACCTGGTATTGGGCGAGGCGATTCAATCAAAAAGATTGTCGCTCATGCTATTGAATATTTTGAGGGAACCTTACTTTTAGATGCTGATGCATTACATTGTATAAATGAATGTTTATCCTTAATTCGCGAACGTTCGGCACCGCTTATCATTACGCCTCATCCAGGTGAAATGTCGATGTTGACGAATTTGGATACAGGGCAAATTAAGAACCGTCGTTTTGAAATTGCCGAGGCGTTTGCAAGAGAGAATGGCATTTATGTAGTCTTAAAAGGACCTCACACGATCGTAGCAATGCCAAATGGGTTTATTACTGTGAATATGTCTGGAAATGAAGGCTTGGCAAAGGGTGGAACAGGCGATGTGCTAACGGGGATTATCACTGCGCTTGCTGCTAGGCAAACTACTCAAGTCGCACTCTCCACTTCTGTTTATTTACATGGGTATGCAGCTGATTTATTTAAGAAAGATTCTTGGAGTGCTGACAATATCACACCAAGTTATCTCATTGAAAAACTTCCAGAAGCATTTAAAGTATTCACAACCAAGTAGTGAAAATCTAAAGGTTGGGGAATACTTTATCTATCATATTTAAAGGAGCCAACACAAAATGAGAAAACGGAAGCTATCAACGATGACCGCTTTTGCAGCTCTACTCATGCTTGCTGCCTGTAACCAAGATGGCGGACCAGAAGAAATGAACCCAAATCCACAGCCAGATAGTGGCGAGGAAAATAGCGCGACTCAAGAAGGCGAATCCATGAATTCATACATTACTATCCATGATGCGATAGAAAGATTTAATGAAGTATTCCCGGACGCTTCATTAACAGGCTTGAAATACGATGCACAAAGCATGAACTATGAAATTGACGGGATCGATGATGATTCAGAGTACGAATTAATCATTGATGTAGAAACGCAAGAAGAAGTAAGCCAAGAAACAGAGGCTCTTGATCAAGATGATGCAGGTGGCGTGGAACGTGAGCGAGAAGCAATTGACACAGAGGGGTTAATTGAGCCAAACGAAGCTGTTCAAACTGCACATGATGAAATTGATGGCGCTATGAGAAGTTGGGAACTAGAGAGAGATGACAACCGCACATATTATGAAGTGAAGATTGAAATTGATCAAGGTGAACACGAAGTGAAAGTTGATGCACAATCTGGTGAAATCATTGAAATTGATCGAGATTAAACAATGAAAAAATTGGCTGCTCGTTTATAACGGGTGGCCTTTTGTTATTAAAGTGCGTGAATGTTCAAGGTCAATGGTGAAAGGCCTAAAAGTATGCGATGATTAAAAGAAACGAATGGAGGAGGAGTACGCTTGGCTAACCATTTGTTTCTATTTGGTGGTGGACCGCCTTTTACAGAGACATTTATTCGACTATTTAAAAAGGTCATGAAAAATGAGACACGTGTAGTGCTCGTAATCGATCGACCTGGTATTGATCAATACAAAACGAACTATGTTGAAGCGCTGAATTCAGTTGGCGTAGATTGTACGTTCTTGACGTTGCCATCAAAAAAAAGTGTGTGAACAACTAGCTAAATGCGGAGGGATTGTCATCTGTGGCGGTGATACAGAGAACTATATTGCAGAGATCGTTCATACACCTATTGGGAAAGTAATTCAGCGGCAATTTAAAAAAGGGGTTCCGGTAGCAGGTTCTCTGCCGGAGCCATTATAGCAATGGAAAAAAGTTATTTATCAGCAAAAGATAATCGAGAACAACGTCCGGTTGTAAAAGAAGGTTTAGGCTTACAAGCACATACAAAAATTGCTGTACATTTTAGTGAGTGGCAGGAAGAGGAACATTTACGGCTTTTAGCGAAAGAAAGTAATGATGATCACTATGGAATTGACGAACAATCTGGGATGTATGTTAAAAATGGAAAAATGGAAAGTATTGATGGAAAAGGGGTTTATCTACTTAAGGACGAAAAGTTTTATAAATTATGAGGAGGAGCGCAATGAGCATTTACTATCGAGAAGCGAAACTAGAAGATGCCCAGCAGATTATCGATCATACGAGGGCTGTCTTCGCAGAAAATCCGACATTCTACGGAACGAGAGTCGATGAATTCAACGTGACGGTGGAACAGGAAAAAAGTTGGATTGAAAAACATCAGCAATATGGCTTCCTTTATGTTGCCACACTGGAAGAGCAGATCGTCGGTGTTGTGAACTTTCTTCCTTCGCAAAGCAAACGTTTTTCGCATCAAGGAATGCTTGGCATTAGCATTAAAGAAGCGTATGCTGGTCGAGGAATAGGCTCTACACTCATAAACATGTTAATCGAATGGGCAAGAGAGCAGCCTACGATTGAAAAAATAGCACTTGAAGTTTTTTCGAACAATGAGCGAGGCATCTACTTGTATAAGAAATTAGGTTTTATTGAAGAAGGTCGCTTGAAACGTAATGCACGACTAGACGACGGGACGTATGTAGATGATATTATTATGGCTCAGTTTGTATAGAGTCATGATTCGTCATATGTTTTTCGAAATCCATATAGCGGTCTGAATGTCATTTTTTCATAAAAGGATTTTGAAGATGCAAGTGAGAGAACATCCAAACGTGTGTGAGGGTACAAGGAATGAACGTGCGAAATGAGAGCATCTCCCACCCCGTGACCTTGATACGGCTTTGCGACAAGTAGTTCACATATATAGGTTGTAAGGTTCCCGTCAGTTAAACCACGTACATAACCAATGACTGTATGGGTTTTGACTTCTTTTGCCACAAAACGAATAATCGATGAGGACCATGCACGTTTCGTTTGATGAGAATTTTCAGTTAAATAAAACCAACCTTCTGCATGATTTAATCGTTGAATCGCGCTAAAATCAGTATCGCTGAATTCGCATATCGTGAAAGATCTCATTGTCTTATTAATCCTCCTAAGTATAAGTCTTCTTAGCCTACAAAATGGTTTCACCTTTGTCAAATTGACGAGAAAATAAAATGGCTTGAGTGTGACGTAACGTAACAGGATACACTAAACGGATGGAGGGTTCTAACATGGAAGAGACAATTGGTCCATTTGCGAAACGAGTTGGTACCACAGTACGTACATTACGTTATTATGACCAAATTGGTTTGCTTGCGCCAAAGGGAACCAATAAAAAAGGTCAAAAAGTATATACCCGGAAAGAGTGGGAGGTTTATCAGCAAATTACTGTGTGCAAGCATCTAGGGATGGCGCTTGAAGAGATCAAAGAAATGCTTAAAAAGAAAGAATTGAACGGAAGAGAGCGTCTAGTTTTGCAAAAGCAAGTAATCAAGAAAAAACAAGCAGAACTAGAGGAAACATTAAGCATGATTGAAAGAGTGGAACGTCTATATGAGGTAGAGGACGTTCAATCTTCAGAGCTTGATGCTCTAGCCTTTGTGTTACTTGATGCGTTTAAACGTGAAAAACAGCAGATTCATGCATTTAAGCAACATTTTACTGGTGATCTCGCCACGATTAAAGCGTTAGATCAATTGAATGAACCAGCGTTTCAACTTGAAAATGATCAAAGAGCGCTACATTTCTTTTATGAGATAAAAAGAGCGATGAAGGAAGGGGAGACAGCTGAAAGCGAACGAGTAAATCGTTTGGTCAAAGAATTTGTTCGGAACAATCCAGAGCAAGAAGTCATGTTAAATCAGGCGCTCAACGCCATTGACGAAGCTTTTTATCAAAAGAATTATGATTTATTCAATGGGTATTTTCCAGCAGAGCTAGGATTGTTTATTAGCGAGGCGCTTACAGCGTATTTAATAGGTGAAAAGGAGCAATTACATGGAGGGGAATCAACCTAAGCAAATTAGTAGCAAAACGTTTGTTTCAATGGTGCGACCATTTTTGCCTAAGCGGTCATTGCTTATACTTGCGGTAGTGCTTGTAGTCGTTGAGACAGCGCTCGCTCTTGTTGTACCACTTTTGACGATGGGCTTTATTGATGAAATGACGGTTATCGGCTTTGAGTGGTCGACAATCGCACTATTAGCAGGAGTATTTATTGCACAATTAATTATGTCTGGTTTAGCGATTTATACAATGGTGTATATTGGACAAAAAGTTGTCTATTCATTAAGAGAAACCGCTTGGAAACGAATCTTACATCTACCAGTTTCGTTCTTTGATCGTCATTCGTCAGGCGAAATGATGAGTCGAATGACGAATGATACGCTTATTATTAAAGACTTTATGACAATGCAACTCATTCCATTTATTTCAGGCATTATTTCCATTGTTGGTTCAATTGTCATTTTGCTAGTCCTTGATTGGCGAATAACGTTGATGATGTTAGCGGTCGTCCCAGCATCCTTACTTGTTATGATGCCACTTGGCCGCAGAATGTATCGCGTGTCTCGCTCTTTGCAAGATGAAACAGCCTCCTTTCAAGGAGATTTAGGGCGGGTACTTTCGGACATTCGTCTTGTGAAAGCATCGCTTGCTGAAGACCAGGAAAAGAAGGTCGGCATTAATCGAATGGCCAATTTATTTGGCTACGGCTTACGTGAAGGAAAAATTATGGCGGTGATTCAACCGATTGTGATGAGCTTAATGCTCATCATGCTTGTTGTCATCTTCGGTTATGGCGGAATGCGCGTAGCGGCAGGGACGCTCACAGCAGGAGCACTTGTAGCCATCATCTTTTATTTATTTCAAATATCCATGCCGTTTACGCAGATGGCTAACTTCTTCACACAATTGCAAAAAGCGTTAGGTGCAAGTGAACGAATGGAAACAATTTTAAAAGCGACCGTTGAAGAAGATGTTGTTCAAACATCGACAAATACAGAGCAGCACGACGGGCTTTTGTTTAAACATGTGTCGTTCCAGTATTCAGCAGACAAATTGATCTTGAAAAATGTATCTTTTAAAGCTCGAGTTGGAGAAATGACGGCGTTTGTAGGTCCGAGTGGTGCAGGGAAAACAACGCTATTCTCGCTAATTGAGCGATTTTACATGCCGACTGAAGGGTCAATCCAATACCTTGGTGATGAGACGGTTTCCATTCCTTTAGCAGAGTGGCGAAACAAAATTGCTTATGTTTCTCAAGATTCACCAATTATGTCGGGTACCATTTATAGCAATCTAACCTATGGATTAAAAGATATTCCCCAAAGTGTGGTAGAGGATGCGGTACGTTCAGCGAATTTGGAAGCGTTCTTACATGATTTGCCTGACCAGTTAGAAACGGAAGTTGGAGAACGGGGCGTACGTTTATCAGGCGGACAAAAGCAACGTTTGGCAATTGCTAGAGCAATGATACGAAATCCGGAAATTTTGTTATTAGACGAAGCAACGGCACATTTAGATAGCGCTTCAGAAAAACTTGTGCAAGAGGCACTAGAACGGTTAATGACGGGCAGAACGACTCTTGTTATTGCACACCGGTTAGCTACTGTTCGAAATGCGCATCAACTCATTGTTTTAGAAGAGGGTAGGGTAACAGGTTCAGGAACGCATCAGGAGTTGCTCGAGCACCACGGCTTATATCAAGAACTTGTGAAGCAACAGCTCACAGTCAATTAAAAGAGAAACGAACAGCAACCACACAATCCAATGTGGTTGCTGTTATTTCACTTAGAAGGAAAACGAGGGTCTTGCTTTAACTCTTTAATTTGCTCAATGTGCCGTTGTTCATGATACGTTCGTAGTTCTACCCATTGCTTTAAGGAAAGCCGGCTAAATACCGGATGCTTCGCTGATAATCGCTCAAGCCGTTCTTGATTCGTCGCTTCAATTTCTTCATCCAGGCTTTGCTTGCCTTGGTGCAAACGGTCAATTAATGAAGCTTTTTCAAACGGACCAGGATTTGGTGCAACAATGTCCGGCGCCTCAATTTTCATGCTACGATCTAGCGCTCGTTCAATAGGTTTAGAAGGGACAACCTCTTCAATATTTTTGGTGAGTGCATACTGTAAAGTTAATAAAATTTGATGATCCATTTTAATGAGATGGTCACAGACTTCACCAATTGTCCAATGTGGCTCCATACGAATATTTAACTGTTCTTCTGATAAGTGATCCAATTCGTGTAACAACTGCTGACGAACATCTTGTGCTTTCACGTTTGTCATAAAATAAATCTCCTTTTCCTGTCAGATGGGTGAGGCATGGAAAACGTCCGCCTATGTAAACGTTTTCGGTATAAACATGTAAATTCCTGTTCTTTTAAAATGGGAAAGAATGTGATTCGCTTTTTCTTGCCATTTTAGGTGTCCAGCTATTCGACGTAATTAAAAGCGAAAAGGACGTACTTATTTGGTTATAAGCTACGTCCTGTTGGCAATGTTTCTTGTGACTTATTAGGTAGTCGTCGATGTAATGTAAGTTGGTAAAAAACGCCTTCTCGAATGAGCGGGCGTTTAATACTATGTAAGAAGAGAGTCGTGTATAGGACGATGGTAGAATCAAATAATCCCCGATTGAGCCGCGTTGAAAGACGTAAGAGAGAAAGCAAAATAAAAAAAGCAATCGAGAGAAGTTGATTGCAGTCGGTCGGATTGCTTCCTTCATCTCAATTGCATTTAGAATCATTAAAAACTGGTTCTAAGGCTACCAGATAGCTCATTGATCGTTGTTGTGATAAGGGTCTGCTTAACCATAGAACATCACGGTTTCGGGCCGGAGTTACTAAAGGGGAAAGGCAACATCAAGCAAGCGATTCTCGCCTTAAAATGAGGGAGTGTACAAGTTCCCTCTTTTATTTTATGCCCAATTTAATTATTTATATGACAAAACAAATAACCGATGATCAGTCGGTTGTTTTTGTGTATGACACTCTGGACACACAAACCCCATTTGTGTGTTGAGCAGTTGCATTGAAATACTTACGATAGGTTACCGGGAAACTTGTAGTGTAAACCCTATTAACAGTGAGTTACACACAAAAAAGAGCCGTCAAAAAGGCTCCATTTAAGCGTTAAACAATTCGTTACACCTATTGTAACATGAATAATTTAAGATTAAAGATTGATTGTACTCCGAGCTTGTTCAACATCGCCTTTCGGTCCAGCTTGTTCAAAGTCGCCTTTTCCTCCTGTAGAGCTGATTGTGATAATTGTAATAAGGGCAGTTGCTAAAAGAGCGTAAGACCATTTCTTCATGATTGATTCACTCCTATAAAAGTTTGTTTTTTACCCATATGTCTTGCTCTCTTTGAATATTCGAGAGAGCGTGGTAAATCTCCTTTAGACTCGAAATATTGCGATATTTCATCGCACATTTCTGCATACTCAAAGTAAAATTCATTGGATTCAAGTATATCTAAACCAGCCTTAACAAGCGACATATTATTTTCCATATAAAGTCCACGACTGACTTTGCAACGAGCGATATATTCAGGCAGTTTCTGCTTCTTTATTTTAGCTTCTAATTCATCAAGTCCATGCGAGTAGGTTTCCATCTTCAATTGCAAGTGGTAAATGTGGTAAGTGGTTTTGAGAGCTGTTATAGATTGAGAAAATTCAGGTACATCTAGTGCCAATTTAAAATTTTGAATTGCATCGACGAACTGTTCTCGCACAATTTGATAAATGCCGTGATTGTGATGAGTTAATGCCTGCTCATAAGGGAATGGCTTAGTTATCTCAAATAGCTCTTTGTAAAGTGCATTTGCTGTTTCAAATAATTCCATTTCACTTGAAATGATAGCAAGTGCTAGTTTACAGGTAATTTCGTTCTTTCTATAAAGGGAATCCTTTTCAAATATTTCTAGTGCTTGTTCTATGTATGAAATGGCAAATGTGTATTGGTTGATTTTGTAATAACTCATACCAAGTTTTTGATAGAAGTCTGCTTTCTCCGCTTTATCATTTACCTTATCAAGCAATCGTTCAGCAATTTTGTACGTTCGTATCGCAGACTTGTAACGCTGGTCTAAATATTCATTTTGACCTGAAACGTAATAATACATATAGTTGAGATAGTCGTCTCTTTCAATCTCAATCGAGTTTAATAGTGGTGCTTCTGCTTTTTCTCCGTTTGGATACGAGACAAGCAAATTGTGCTTAAATGAGATCAATTGATAATATGCAAGCATTTTGTCGTCGGGTTTCATCTTGTCGATGGCTAGGATAGTTTGTTCACGTGCTTCTTTAGCTGATTCAATGTCTTTAGCAATAAGGCAACTATGCCACTGGACAATTTTTCCACCTACTTTTTCAGGTGCTAACTGATTCGCCAACTAAACCCCTCTTTTCAATTTAATGGTTAATAGTCCAATTATACGTTTATTCGACATGAAATAGATACATATTAAGGGTATTTCCCAAGTCATTAATTACCTTTTAATTTCACGTACCTTATTACATTAAAGAATATAGGAGGGATACGATGGCGATGCTTACGGATTTCGAAAGGAAAATGCTTCAAATCATACGAAATCGTAAAATAATGGGTAAAGAAGTGACCATAACGATTTTGAGCTAGCATATGAATCGATCAAAACAGGAAGTTAGGGACACGGTTAGCTAAGCTAAAGGAGAATAATGTAATTTAAATAATTGTTAGTTGTATGATATAGGTATTATCAAATCGTACAATTAGAAAAAACATTAACGTATTTTAATAATTAATCTAGCCATAGTTTAGGTGAAATTATTTCTAGTCATAGGGTAGCATTTATCATCGATGATAATCGTAAAAACTTTAGAAAAACTTTAGAATTGTTTTCCTGAGTACATGATATAATGAATTTGTTGGAGATAATGACACTACTATCCACGAATTACATTCTTTTCCTTCAAAATCTGAAGAGGAGCAATAATAATGGGGAAAAGTTCTAAAATTATTTTATTAATGTCTTTACTATTTGTTTTCTTTGGGGCGATTTTATTTGGAAATCAAGCTAGTGCTGAAGAAGAACATTTGGATGTTGGCGAATTAACTATTGAGGATTATGAAACATTAATAGAAGAAGAAATTCTCGATGAGTCAGTGCCTTATGAAGAAGCAAAAAAATTGTTTTTTAATCCAGATCAAATTACTGAAGAAGATTTCATAGGTGAAAAACTAACAGAAGAAGAAGCAGAAGAGCAAATGTCTATAAATGCTCAATATGTTCCTAAAAAAGGAGATATTGTGGTTACAAGTAGTACTAGCGCTTCAGGAGTAGCGGGTCACGCTGGAATTTTCAGAGACAATTTGCATATAATTCATTTTCAAAGCAAAGCTGCTGGAATTAAAAATGATACATGGTCACAATGGAAATCTAAGTACCCAAAAACAAAGGTTTTACGTCCATCAGAAGCAAATCGTTCTAAAGCAAATGTATGGGTGACCAATAATTATTATATTAAGAACAAACAACCTACTTATAAGATCAATACAGAATTAGCAAAAACAAACCCTTCTTATTGCTCAAAAATTGTATGGCAAAGCTATTGGTATGGAGCGGGATCAAGTGTGGTAAGGCAACCGACTGCTGGTGTTATTGTTCCTTATGCTCTTGAAGCATCATTCTACAGTAAACCATCAGTACCGTATAATACAACTTCTTTTTAATTAAGAAAAAAGGTTATGGAACTTTTCATAACCTTTTTGATATTATAGAAAGAAAAATGAGGTGATTAGTTTTGTTTATTGGGATCGCATCTTCTCTTTTACTAACCTTATTTTTCATAATTATCGTATTTCGTTTAAGTGACTTCAATTTGGTAATCAAAATTGGGATATGTTTTTTAGTAGCTATACCAGGGTCAGCAATGTCCTTACATATTTCAGGAGTAAGTACTGATAACATGTTTTTAATAATGTTGAGCTTTTTATCGCCTGTAATACTCTTTGTATTAGGAGCCATTCTTTTAGTTATTGGGTCTTTATACCACTCAAACAAAAGACATAATTAATGTGGGAAGTCTAATTTTTTTGATTTAATATTCTGCTGTCTCAGGCTGTAAATTAAATAGAGCATCATGCAATATGATGCTCTGAAAATTGTATAATTGCTATTTAGTAAAAAACAAATCTTGATAGAGCAATACCAATTAGAACTCCAATTACAGTTACAAAAAAGTAAATGATGTACTTTTTCTTCATACATGACCTCTCTTTGTTATCGCTATATGTATCCCAAATACTATGTATAAATAGCGATATTAATTTTTAATTTTAATTAATCGTTACAACGCCATTCGTTTGTTTCGGGGTTAATTTCAAAATTATTGCTTGCGTCAGTACAAGCGATGTAATCAATACCAATTGAAGCCCACTCACCAGCTGAAAAGTCTGTTACGCTTAAAGTTATTCCATCTACTACAAATCCTGTAATAATTCCTCCTGCAAATAAAGCAGTTGCTGTTCCAAATGCTTGGGTAGTAAATTCAGGTTCATCATTAAGTACTGGTTCAGAAGCTGATACACTCGGAGCAGCCGCTCCAATTGTTACAATCAGTGCCATAAATAATGTTGCGAATGTCTTTTTCATTAAATTTCCTCCTCATATTGCTATTTATACAAAGTTAAATGGGAACGTATTTTGTTTGAACTTAACTATGTAGTTTAAATATTTCTAAAGGTGTTAAAAGTCCAATATTTTCATCGTTTTCTATAATATGGTTAACCCATTTTATTACATAATAAACACATTTTTTAAGAAATTTAATTTAATTATTTATGTTTTAGGAAAAAAGAAAAATTTCTAAAAGGAATCTTGTGATGTGTAACTTTTAAAGTGTTCAAACTGGGCGGTAAAAAAAATAAGGCATCCGTTTGGATACCTTAATATAATCTCGAAATAAGAAAGATGTACCGTTCAGATTAGATGGGTTGAACTTTCCATTGAAGACGATCTTTCAAAAGCTGACTGTTCAACTTTAAAGCTAGAATGTTCGCTTCATTAAATGTGTGGAAGAGTTTCACGTCAGTTGTTCCAGAATCGGTAAGCATTTGAGACTTACCATTAATTACTCTTACGAGCATAAAGATAGGACATTCCTCCTCGTTACTCCCTTTTCCCACACTTATTTAGAAATAGATACAGGTCGAGGTTTTCAACTCGCAATATGATCACATCGTCTGATAACTATTGTATAATGTTTGTTTTAGGTGTACTTATAACAAACATAATGCAATAGTGATGTTGAATTTAGGAAGAAACATACACATTACATAACCATTGACTTATATTAAATATTGCTTATATAATGTGTTTTGAATAGGGGCGTGAACAAATGATAAAAGAAAAATTAAGCCTAAAGGATATTTCTTCTTGTCTAAAGGTTGTAGCTGATCCAAATCGATTTTTAATGCTAAAGCTTTTAACGAAAAGGGCTTTCTGTGTATGTGAATTTGTTGAGATGTTAAGCATAAGTCAACCTGCTGTCAGTCAACATTTACGGAAGCTGAAAGAGCAAGGCTTACTTATTGAAGAAAGGAAAGAACAGTGGAGATATTTTTCACTAAACGAGAGATCTTCATACTACCCCATCATTCAAGATTTGCTTGAACACAGCGACGATCAGGATGAACGCTACCTTCAAGCTTTAGACAGAGAAGGGCTTGCGAAGTGCTAGGGAGGAATTTTTACTAATGGAAGTTTTTTTAGCAGCATCAATTTTTATTGTGACTTTAATTTTTGTCATATGGCAACCCAGGAATTTGAACATTGGTTGGTCTGCCTGTGCTGGTGCTGTTCTGGCTCTTTTGCTTGGTGTTGTCAGTTTTACAGATGTGCTTGAAGTAACAGATATTGTCTGGAACGCTACGCTTACATTCATTGCTGTTATTATTATTTCGCTCATTCTTGACGAAATAGGCTTTTTCGAATGGTCGGCTTTGCATATGGCCAGAGTGGCAAAAGGGAACGCTGTTTTAATGTTTATTTATGTTTGTTTGCTTGGATCAGTAGTTGCTGCTTTTTTTGCCAATGACGGTGCCGCTCTCATATTAACTCCAATTGTATTAGCGATGGTACGTTCATTAAATTTCAATGAGAAAATGGTTTTTCCATTCATTATAGCAAGTGGCTTCATTGCAGATACAACGTCGCTTCCACTTGTCGTCAGTAACTTAGTTAATATTGTATCTGCTGATTTCTTCGGTATTGGTTTTATTGAGTACGCGACTCGAATGATCGTGCCAAACTTCTTTGCTCTAATCGCAAGCATTATTGTGCTGCTCCTTTATTTTAGAAAAAGCATACCTAGACGTTACGATTACTCTGAGTTGAAACAACCGGAACTTGCAATTAAAGATCCAAAAATGTTCCGTATTTCTTGGATCGTTTTAGGACTGCTATTTTTTGGTTATTTGGTAAGCGAGTTTATAGAAGTGCCAGTATCTTTTGTTGCAGGCTCAATTGCAATTATCTTCTTACTGATCTCGAGAAGAAGTCGGGCTGTAAATACGAAGGTGGTACTAAAGGACGCACCATGGAACATTGTGTTTTTTTCCATAGGAATGTATGTCGTTGTTTATGGACTTCGTAATGTTGGATTAACAGATGTACTAGCAGATGCAACCTTTATGGTTGCCGATAAAGGATTGTTTGCCGCAACTATGGGAATGGGTTTTATTGCCGCAATTCTATCCTCAATTATGAATAACATGCCAACAGTATTAATTAATGCCATTGCCATTGCGGAATCAGGAACAACGGGACTGACAAAAGAAGCCTTAATTTACGCAAATGTTATTGGAGCTGATTTGGGACCGAAGATTACTCCAATTGGTTCTCTAGCTACTCTTCTATGGCTACACGTTTTATCAAAAAAAGGTGTAAAAATTTCGTGGGGAACGTATTTCAAGACAGGTATTATCATAACTCTTCCTGTTTTGTTTATTACACTACTTGGACTCTATATGTGGTTATTATTAATTTATTAAAGGAGAAATAAAATGAAAAAGACAATTTATTTTTTATGTACAGGTAATTCATGTCGTTCGCAAATGGCAGAAGGATGGGCAAAACACTATTTAAGTGATGCTTGGAGTGTATATAGTGCTGGAATAGAAGCTCACGGGCTTAATCCCAATGCAGTAAAAGCAATGGGTGAAGTAGATATTGATATTACAAATCAAACTTCTGACGTTATTGACAGTGAAATCCTAAATAGCGCTGATTTAGTTGTGACTTTATGTGGGGACGCAGCAGACAAATGTCCAATGACTCCTCCACATGTTAAACGAGAACATTGGGGTTTTGACGATCCTGCGAAAGCAGTGGGAAATGAGGAAGAGAAATGGGCATTTTTCCAACGAGTGCGTGATGAGATTGGCTCAAGAATAAGAGAATTTAAAGAGACAGGAAAATAATCTAAAGAACACAGTTTCCCAAAGGGATTCTGTGTTTTTTGCAGTGATATATTCTTTATAAAGGAGAAATCATCTTGTTTACTACGATCCGTTCGGCCGAACCTAAAGATCTAAACAGAATTTTAGATATATATAATGAAGGAATAATTGATAGAATAGCCACATTAGAAACAGAAGTAAAAGATTTTTCTTTTATACAGGATTATTTTTATGAACGATGTAAAAGGCACCCACTTATCATTTTAACAAACAAAGAAAATGTAATTGGATGGGCGTCTTTAAATCCTTATTCTACTCGTAGTGTCTACGACGAAGTGGCCACTTTATCGATCTACATAGGCCGAGAGTATCGAGGCAAGGGGTACGGAAAATTGTTAATGCAAGATATTGAAAAACGTTCTAGAACACTCATAAGAAAAATCATATTAAATACATTCCCTTTTAATTCAACTGGCCAAAATCTGTACAAAAGTATGGGATATAGAGAAGTGGGGGTTTATAAAGACCAAGGGTATTTAGACGGTAAATATGTAGACGTTATGATAATGGAAAAGATTCTTTAACGCAATGACAAACGAAAATAGTTGCATTATACAATTAATTGAGCTATAAAAGAGTAGAGGTGATTTTTTATGGAAAATTCAATTCAAGATTTAAGAGAATTATTTCAGGTTACCACAAGGAGATTCGGCCTTTTAAATAAGAATTGTTGCAGTTCAGAGGGGATTTCTGTTTCAGTCATTCATAGCCATATCTTATATGAAGTCTCCCGAAATCATACACCTTCTATGCAACTAATATCGGAAAGTCTAGGAATCGATGCAACAACATTTAGCAGACAGATTCAAAAACTCATTCAACAGGGACTATTGCTAAAAACACCAAACCCAGATGATAAGCGCATCTTCATCTTATCCTTAACTGAGGAAGGTAATAAGTTAGTAAAATCTATTGATGAAGAGATGAACGAATATATAAAGGACATTTTTTCTAATATGAGTGAGTTTGAAGCACAAACTGTGATTAATTCAATGGAGATACTAAATAAAGCAATGGCAAAAACAAATAGCTGTTGTTAAAAAAGACACCGTAATCCGGTGTCTTTTTCTTAGCTTATTAGTTTTCCAATCACGTCATCAATATTTGGCTCCGTCGCAAATGAAAGGAGTTTACCATTCACTACAATTGCTGGAGTAGCGTATTGCAAGATATGGTCTCCTTTAATACTGCTGTACCCTACTTCTGCTAAGAGCGGTTTTAATTTTTTTTGAGCCATTATTCTATCCATAGGAACGCTGTAATCATAGACAAGAACATCTAAGTTATCATTGTAATAACTGACCAACTGTTCTTTTAAAGCATCCCCTTCATTAACGGTAACTAACTCATCACAACATTCTTCTCCACTCATGGGATCGCATTCTGAAGTACTTGCATTGACTCTAGGGAAAATTTCAATCAAACCGAGCTTATTCAATTACAACACTCCTAAACTTTTTGTAGACGGTGGATCGGCTCAGGTGGTAGCGGGCTAAAGCATTCGTGATAAGTACCGTTCCAAGTCGTGCCCACTTTTTCGTTCGTAGACTCTATTGAATCTTGAACAATGAGGTTTAATTTATCTGGTTCAGTCTCAATTCTAATGTTTAGTACCAATCGAATAAATGTTGCAGATTGAGCATTTTCAACAGTATATGTAGCTGCTGCTCCAGTTTTAACAAGACTTGCCTTCACGAAACCATTGTTTTCTAAGCCTGCATGTACTTTAAGATGTGCAATTGGCATGTTTTCTCTTTCAATGTGCGCACTTAATTTGTCTAGAAACGTTTGAACCCATACATAAGGATCTATAGATGTAGATGCGTGAATGTCACCTAGAATATTCATCCATGCCAATTTTGCTTCTCCTGCAGCATAAATGTCGTAATCAATGTCTAAGACTTTATCGCCACCAACATCTGAAGTTTTCCAAATTGAAATGAGTTCATCTAAATTATGATCAGCAGAAGCCGAGATCTCTTGAATAACTGTCTGAGGATATCGGTTTTGTAGATACTTTTTAACCTTAGCAATAACCTCTGGTGAGTGAATGTCGCTCTTATTTACTGCGATGATGTCTGCTTCTGCTAGTTGTTTTTCAAAGATATAATCAACTGATTGAGAGAAATTTGGTGTCTCATCATTACTTAATTCCAAATCTCCCAAAAGTCTTTCGGGATCCACAACGATCGTTAAAGGCGCTGTCTTAAATTCTTTAGAATAGTATTGTTTAAGAGGTTGTATCACTGTTGCTATTAAGTCTGTACAGCTTCCTACAGCTTCAGCAATAATAAAATCTGGCTTTTTCTCTTCCATTAACTCATTCATATTTGCATAGAGATCATCAAATTTACAACAGAAGCAACCCCCGGTAATTTCCTTTGGTTCCAGGCCGCTAGACTTGGCCAACTCCGTATCAATTAATTCTTTCCCTTGGTCGTTCGTTACAATTCCAACAACGTGGCCAGATTGTTCTAATTTCCTAGCAGTATTAATAAGCGTTGTTGTTTTACCTGCTCCTAGAAAGCCTCCTAAAAGGACGAGCTTTGCTGTCATATCGTCTTCCTCCTATTTTGTAGATAATATCTTATAAAAAAAGCATGCGATGATGGCACCTATGACGGTGGCTGTAAGATAAATCCAAAGAAATTCAGTTGTGCCTGAAATAATGGCTGGCCCAAACGATCTAGCAGGATTCATGGATGCTCCGCTTATTGGTCCACCAAACATTGCACCGATTGCTACCGTACTTCCAATGGCGATTCCAGCTATTGATTTGTTGGCTTTTTTATGAACAGCAGAAGTTAGTATGACCAACATTAATATGGTCGTTAAAATAAGCTCCAAAACAAAGCTTTGTTGCCAAGTGCCCGAAGGTGTCGTGGAACCTAAACTTCCAATATTTCCGAAAATAAAGAATAGAAAAATGCTTGAAACGGCCGCAGCACTCATTTGCACCAATATGTATAAAGCGGCTTCAAATTTCGTTATTTCTTTTAAATAAAGAAAAGCAATCGTTACAGCTGGATTAAAATGTGCACCGGAAACATGGCCAAAGGAGTAAATCATGGCTAAAACGACCAAACCGAAACTAATCGCAACTCCAAAATGTGTTAAATCACCTGTCATGGTATTTACGATGATAGCTCCTGTTCCGATAAACACAAGACAAAAACTTCCTAGAAATTCTGCCGTTAATTTGTTTGCAATTGTAGGTGCTTTTGAAATTGTTGGTACGGTCTTTAACTCCGTTGGAGAAGAAAGGCTTAAATTTTCCCTTTCCTGTTTTAACATTTAAGACAACACCTTTTAAAGATGCCTTCTTCTGCTGGTGTTAACATCTCATAATAGAGTTCATCAACTTCTTGATTCGGATGTTTCCAATCAAAGTGAAATTCGTGTTCTGTAAGGTCTAGATTCTTTATACTTTGTTGATTTAATAGTGGAGAACCCTTGTATAAGTAAAGTCTCGTTTCATATTGTATTGGATCTATGTATTGATTTAAATCATTTTTATCAACGAATGATCTAAAGTGGGTTAAATCGTCTAATGACGTCCATGGATTAAACATTATAAAAGTAGGGTTTAGTTTTATGCCAATGTCTTTTAGGTACCAAATAGCGTCTTCTATGTCTGTTACGGAAGTTTCTTTTGCGACTTCGTCTAACACCTGTTCTGAAGGGAATTCCAGCGCTGAAGTAATAAATTTAACACCTAAATTCCTTAATTCTACTAATGTTTCTTTATTCTCTAAGATATGGTCAACCCTTGTTGTAAAATCATAAGTAAGATTCGGGAATTCCTTATTTAATGCTCTTATAATCTTAATACCGTGATATTTTGCATTAAAGAAATCAGCATCTACAAATGTTAAATGAGTCATCCCATCTTCAACAAGATTTCGCACATCGTTAATAACAATATCTTCTGGTATTAATAGAACCTTTCCACCGTAAGCGGCAAATACGGAACAATACAAGCATCTGTGATGGCAACCGCGTGCAATTTCGGTAGAACCTACTACTTGGTCTGACCCTAAAAGGTGATTAATTTGTTTCTGTGGATACTTGTGTAAACTTGGTAGAATGGATCTAGAAGGTAGATCAAAACTTTTTCGATCCATACATGGAGCAATATGCGTCTCATTAATAATATGTTCAGCTGTAACTAATCCAGGAATATCCCCCTCGTAGTTACCTTCAAGATGTTGTGCTAAAAGGCGTAGTGGTTTTTCCCATTCACCGGTTACTGAAGAATGACTATATTTCCCTGTGAATCTACGAGCGTTAATAGTGGCATGCTGTCCAAAGAATGTTACGTGTGCAGTAGGGTTAATCTCAGCTGCTTTTTTTGACAATTCCACACCGGCATGAACGGCATCAAATAACGGAATTGAAATGGCAATTAAATCTTTACCTTCGAATTTACTTTCAACAATCCCTTCAACATACGTGTCAAGAACTTGCACGTCATGTCCGTCTTTTATGAGGGGAGTAGCAGCTGTAGCAATAGTGCTAGGCTGAAAACCACCTTCAAAGCTGGAAACTAATAGAATTTTCAAGTGTTCTTACCTCCTTTTTATTAAGGCCATATAGGGTCCATTCTAACTGTGGTTAATACAATTAATGACATAATTAGAAAATAACCAATCTGATTTTTCAAAAGATCACATCCTTGTTAATTTTATGACAATTCCATATACGTATAATAATCGTTAGAATTTAAATAGTCAATAACTTAATTAACATAAACAAAAATATATTAACAAATGTTATAATTGTTAATATTGAGGTGATATAAATGTTAGGCCAACGTTTGAAAGAATTAAGACTAGAAAAGAAGCTTACACAAAAAGATTTAGCGGAGGGTCTCGTAAACCGCAGTTATTTAAGCCAAATTGAAAAAGGAACTGTTAATCCTTCTTACGATGTATTAGACGAACTTAGTAAAAGATTAGGTTGTGACATCAATGATTTTTATAAGTCTTCGGAAAACAGAGACTTACTATTAGCGGATATTAAAAAAGAAATCCGACTAGCGGAAAGAGGAGCTCTTGAGGATAACCTGAGCAAAATTAATAAATTAGTTAACTCAAGAGATTATTTGAACGAAGAGTTTCTTACAGACTTCGACAAAGGCATACTCAATTGGATTCATGGCAAATACTTTGAGTTAAAAGGGGATTATACTCATTCCATCCCCTTCTTTTTAAAAAGCCTTGAGTATATTGAAGATAAAAGAGAGTATTGTTCAGAAAGAGTCCGTTCTTACGATTCTTTAGGCAACGCATATGGGAAAATAGGTAAAAATGACATTGCTTTGACTAAGCTTTACGAAGGCTATAAATTAATTTTAACAACAAACGTCAATGAAACGACGCAAATTTCTTTGTTAAGTAACTTGGGTGTTCTACATGGTAGATTAAAGGAGTATTACTCGGCAATTAATTTTTTAGAAGAGACACAGGACTTAAACAAACAATTACGGCTCTTTTATAAAGCTGGTGATATTGCTATGGCATTAGGAATTTGTTACATGGAAATTGGAAGATTAGAAGATGCTAAAAATTCCTATGAGCAAGCAATTCAATTTTATAAATTTGAGGGAGCTAGCCAAAGTGAAGCAAAAGTTTATACGAACTATGGCATCTTGAACATGTATCAGAAAAATTATTATCATGCCCAGTTGTTATTAAAAAGCGCAATAAAACTTTACGATGACAGCCAAGAGATTAACATTATGAATACGCATGTTGAACTCGCAAAATCATACTTGCATCAAAACAATCGAGATCTTGCTATAAAACATTGTAAGTTGGTTAAAACAATGAAAGATGAAAATAGGTTTAAAGCACAAGCTACTGAAATACTGGGAGATGTATATAGCGAGGTAAATATTAAAGAAGCAGTTAAGTTCTATCTAGAAGCTGGAAGATACTTCAAAACATCAGATCATGAACATTTTAAAAAGATCATGTTTAAAATTGGAAATGCTTATTTTGAACAGAATGATTATAAAGTGGCAGCTGATTATTATAGAAAATCAAATTAGATAAAGAAACCCCGTCTTTTATACTAAAGAGGGGGTTTCTATGTGTAAGTTATAAGCTTGTTTAATCGTAAGAGTGTTGTCCAAGTTACCTTCTACAATTACATACCCTAACCTGTTGAAATTAGTTGTAGTTTTTTTAACAGGTGTTTTATTTTGAATATACCATTTAGACTCTAATATCTGTTGATTAGTAACCACTTCTTGAAACGAAGCAATTCCGTCATCTTCTGCGTAAAAAAAATGAATTGAAGCAGACTTTTTACCTTCTTTCTGTTTGTGAAGGCAAGGTAGACTACTCGTACCTAGGTTTATTTCAAAAGCAAGCTGTTTTAAATCAATGTGATGAACATGCTGAACTAAATCCATAATCCTGTCGCCACCTGGTCGTGCATTTACTTCTATTATTTTTGGTCCCTTTTCAGTGAGCTTTACCTCAGTATGTGCTATACCATTGTTAAAGCCTATAGCTTCAAGAGTGATGGAGACCAAGTCTTCAATAGAAGTTGAATCATCCTTTCCAAGAGTAGCAGGGAATTGGTGCCCCACTTCAAATGCATAAGGATAGTTTGAGATTTCTTTTTTGGTAATCCCAACAATTCTAGTTTCACTGTCTATTGTATAACTTTCCACACTAAACTCAGGTCCTTCTAAAAACTCTTCAACTAAGATCTCTTTCTCTATTTCTTGACCTACATGATTATATTTCACTTCTTTTAGTTTATATATTGCTTCACTAACGCTTTTCTCATCTGTACAAAAAAATATATTTTTGCTACCGGAATCATTAGAGGGCTTTATGACAAGGGGGAAATTGATGTGTTTAATACTCAATGCACATGAATCGCCCTTAATGCAAATGCTCTCATAATGCACATAGGAAATATTGCGGTCATTTAAATGTTGACGTAGTTTATTCTTACTTTGACAAAGCAAAGCAGCTGATGGCTCTAAATGATGGTTTAAATTTAACGCAGTCGCGACTTTCGAGCTCAACACAACACGATATTCGTTGAGCGAAAAGACGGCTGCAATGTTGTACTTTTCATTTAGTTCCAAACATCTTTTTAAAACCAACTCCTCGTCATTAATATTCATCTCAATGGGTACGTCAACAGACATCACCTCATCAAAAGAAAGATTGGTCTTTAATAGAATGATTTTATACCCTTTGGCCTTTATGATCGATAACTCGTTCTGATTAGGACTTATGGTTATAACGTACTGATTATTAGCCATGAATGCATCCTTACTGACAACAAGACGACAAATTGTCGTTATTGCTTGAAGAAGTATTTAAATCAGGTTTTAAACTAGTTGCATTAACGATAATTGCTATTGCATTCAATTGTCCTAATTCCTCATTTGTGACGCCCAACTGCTTGGCCTGCATCATAGCATTTTTGATAGTTGCGTTCGATTTCGTCAACAAACCAGCAATATAAATGCTAATGACTTTCTCTCTGTCACTTAATGTCCCGCCTTCAATCGATTTTGCGGAAAATTGGTCAAAAATTTCATTAAGCTCACTATTAAAATGTAACATCTTTAATCCCCCTAAAATAAATTAACATATGTGGTCATTTTGTTAATTAAACTAATAAAGTTAGTTTGGTTAATAATGAAATTGTATAATCGAATGATTAATTAGTCAATTCAAATAAATATTGACAATTATTTAGTTGCATATTACAATTAATTTACGAAAGATAAATGTTGATAATCCTTTTTATTCTGTTTAAAAGGAAAAAAAAACATAAAACATATTTGCATTTTGCAATTTAAGGGGTGTACGCACTTGTCAGATGTTTTAAGAGATATTTTTTTAGAGTTCTTGTCATTAAGTAAAAATTTATTGGTCTTATTTATTGGAATTACTTTATTTATCAACTTTATTCAAGCATACGTACCGTTTGATAAGCTTAACAAGTGGATGGCGAGCAAAAATCCAATTATCGGGAATCTGGCTGGTGCATTCTTGGGTTTCGTAACACCATTTTGCTCTTGTTCCACTTTTCCTTTCTTAGTCACAATGATTAATAAAAAAGTGCCTTTTCAAGCCAGTATGACTTTTCTTTTCACCTCTCCATTATTGGATCCATGGATTTTGGGTTTAATGGCTTACATATATGGGGTGAATGTAACAATTATTTATACGATCTCCACGTTAATATTCTCAATGATTATTTCTTGGCTGCTCGATAAATATAACTTTGAAAAATATATTAAAAAAGTAGCTGTACAAGGTTCATTACCGGAACAAGACAGAGCAAGACGAAAGAATTTAAAATTAAATATTAAAGAATCAGTCAGGGAAACCCTTTCACTAATGAAGACGGTTTTAGTCTACATTTTAATCGGTGCCTTAATCGGTGCAATTATTAAAGAAGCTATCCCAATGTCACTAATTAGCTTTATAGCCGATCAGAACCAATGGTGGATTATTCCTTTAGCGGCCATTATCGGCGTACCTTTATATATTCGTCTTTCAACAATGTTGCCAATTGCTCAAGCGCTTTTAGTTCAAGGATTTCCAATTGCACCAACGATGGCTCTTTTAATTGGTGGCGCGGGAGCGAGCTTACCTGAAATTGTTATGTTAAAGAGCATTTTTAAAACAAAACTTGTTGCAGCTTTCGTCGTATCTGTATTCTTAGTTGCTTCATTTTCCGGGTATCTCTTTCTAATCTTAAATTTTTAAAGGAGGTGTAATGAATGGGACTTTTTAATTCAATTTTCGGTGGTGGAAATAAGAAAGATAATGATTGTTGTAATGTGAAAATTGTTGAGGTAAAAGAAGAAGAAAATTGCAGTTGTGATGGTGAAAAAGAAGACAGTATAAATAAGGCTTAATTTAAAAATAAAAACCCTCATATGGAGGGTTTTTATTTTTGTTATTGACCTGTTAAAACTGAATACGCTTGAGTAGAAAGGTAATTTTTGATTTCGATCTCATTAATTTCATAATAGCTGTGACGTCCAATAAAAGATGCTTTAATAAAATGAGCATTCAATAATATTTTTAGATGATAAGAAAGCTTTGATTGTTTTATATTAAATTCCTCTAATATCTTTAAAAAAGCGACATTTTGTTGTTCCTTTGAAATAAATTTTATTATATCTATTCGCTTCTGATGAGAAATAGCTTTAAATTTAATTTCAAGCTGATCTTCAGCTACCATTTATATTCACCTCGTAAATATGTGCTACTAGTTAACTAGACCTTAAATGCTTTTATCTATGTTCTTACTTTTTTTTGCTCGGATTAATGTGCTTTTCGATATTCCAGTAATTTCTTCTACTTCTTTATAAGAGCGATCTTTTTTTAATATCAAAGCATGTTCAATCTGTTTCTTTCCATATTTCTTCGGCCTTCCTTCTCGAAAATCTTTACGCTGCCTTGCAATTGTTTTACCTTCTTGAGTACGTTCTAAAATCATATCTCTTTCAAATTCAGCAAAACTCATGAAGATGTTAAAAATTAAGCGGCCGTTAGGTGTGTTTTCAATCAAGCCCATATTTAAAATATTAACGGTAATACCTCTCTCGAAAAGCTCTTTAATAATTTTTGTTCCTTCCAATGTGGATCGAGCAAAACGATCAAGCTTGGTAATTATAAGTGTGTCGTCTTCTTTTATGTTTCTTAGTAATGTTTGAAACTGAGGTCTGTCTACTTTTGTACCAGTGTACGTATCTTTAAATATAACTTCAGCTCCAGCTAATAAAACCGAATGTTCTTGCGATTCTAATGATTGACCTGATGTAGATACCCGGCAATAGCCATATTTCATAAAAATCACCTCTGTTTATGAACCTAAGTTATGACACCTATGTATCTATTGATTTTACAGCACTTAAAAAAGAGTGTCAAAACTGTAGAGTTATGACGCTTCTTTATAGCCACGATCTCGAAAAAAATTACTGGATACTTATTTTCAGAAATATTTAATAATTTTAATCAAAAGTATTCATTAAGATGATTACTTGAGTTTGATCACACCTAAGACCAGTTAGTGGAAATATTTGATACATTACTACCCTAAATAATTAATAATACCACATTTTCAACCTTTAAATTATAAAGAAAACTTTAGAATTTAAAGGTTGAAAATGTGGTATTCTTACCTAGATATTAAAAAATTGAGAAAAGAGGTAAAAAAATGAAAAAAAAAAAAAACTAAAGTATCTGGGTTCAGAAGCAAGTTTTTTACTGGTATTATCTCAGCTAGTCTAATCCTTCTTTTAGCAACGCCTGCATTAGCAGCATCTTGGACAATGGAGATGAAGTACGCTACTGTAAGTGGGAAAAATAACGGACAAACTTACAGCTTAAACGCAGGTACTAGAACTGTGACAGGACAAATTTGGGCTACTAACTGGAATAACAACCTTACAAATACAGTTAGTGTTGGATCTGTTTTGTACAAATCTAACCCTGTACTTGCTGATTCAAGAATTGCTTCCACAACATCTACAGTTAATAAAAACGGTGTTAAAAGAAATATGGAAATTAAAGCTACAGGACAAGCCAAAGGTACGTACTATTTATACTTTCACAAACCAAATAACCAAACCACGGTAAAAGGATCTGGAACAATAAAATAACTTTTTGATGGTGGGTGGACGCACTCTATTCCACCATCCAACTAGATTTATATGGAGGCAACATGCTTAGATTTAACTTAAGTCCAATATTTCTCTCAATAATTATATTCATCGTTCTTTTCATCTACTTACGTAAGAAAAGAAACAAAGACCTAACATATATGGCTTTTTGGACACTGTTTTATATTTATATTGTAAATGTAATAAGGTTAACACAATTTCCCGTGTTCATAGTTGATTTTCCTTTTGAATACAATTTGCAAGATTTTATACAGTTAAAACCAGAATCTCCACTTGGATACAATTTAGAAACAAGTCTATTAAATGTTCTATTAACAATTCCATTTGGTTTTGGTTTAGCCTTCCTTATAAAAATGAATTTTAAAAAGGCACTGTTTCTAACAGTTTGTTTTTCTCTTACACTGGAGATTTTACAACTAAGTGCACATTTATTTTTACCTGGGAATGATAGAATGGTTGACGTTAATGACGTTATTTATAATACCTTAGGCGGTATTATCGGTTATTTGCTCTTTTTACTCTTTGGCTTAATTTTTAAATTAATCCTGTCTAAATATGAACTAGAAGATAATTCAATATTAGATCATATTAGATCATCAGTTAATACTAATTATAAATAAAGGTGGAACTTATGAAAGAATACAAACCCAAACTCTCTAAAAATAAAAGTAGAATTTTAGCTGGTATTTTGGCTCTTAGCTTTGTTTTATCTTTGGCTACACCGGCTTTAGCAGCGTCGCATTGGCAAATAGAGATTAAAAATCTTGTTGTTAATGGAAAAACGAATGGCAAGACTTATAATTTAGGTCAGGGTACCAGAAAAGTGAATGGAGAACTTTGGGCTACTACTTGGAACGACAGCGGTACTAATTCAGTTACTGTGAATACAGTTCTTAGGAAATCTAATGCGGTTTTACCTGATACGGTAATAACTAACACGTCGACTGTAGTTAAAAAAGGAGGGACAAAAGCGAAAGTAAGCGTGATGAAAACAGCGCAAGACAAGGGTACCTACTATTTAACGTTTCATAAGAATAATAATAAGACTACTGTAAAAGGAAGCGGAACTGTTCAATAACTGTTCAATAGAATAGCTTAAATTTACTACGGTGTATAAAAATGATACTCTTTCACTTTGAGTATCTTTACCTCATAATATAAAAGAAATTAAAAAAGCTATTTCGAATTGTTCGAAATAGCTTTTTTAATTTCTATCGAACAACTTGTGATCCACTATAAACATTAACAAGGTCATTTGCTCCTACCATTGTTTCAACTGTATTCGAATCGAAAACAACTGACTGAAATCTGATAGGGAAGCTTGCTTCTAGATACAACCTTGTAAATACTTCATTGTAATAATAGCCTCCACCCATCCAAGGTCTTTCAGATCCAATATTTCTGGCAGAAACGGAGGGGCTATGTCTGCATGGTAGTAGCTAATACGAGTTATACAACCCTCTCTATATTTGGAAGTTTGATTTCCCTTATTTTAATACCAATCATTTTTTGGTACCGTCGTGTGCGATAATTATAAACTTATTATTGAAACAAAGGGCAATACTGTTAAAGGTATTGTCCTTTGTTATAGCTGAATAGGGGATCTATAGGATTAATGAAGCTATGATAAAGAGGTGTCAAAACTATTGAGTAATGACACTGTTTTGTATATCCATTATTCAATTTTTAAATTAACCGTTTGTTGAACCCTTAACACTTTCCATATGCCGATTATAAAGTTCAATTGCCTGTTTGATTGGGATAATTTCATTAGGCACAATATCTTTACCTCTAGCAGCAATCGCAATAACTTGATTTTGATCATTTACTATTGACTGAAGATCGATTAACAAATCAAAAGTGGGTGCTTTACTTCATGAAGGATTGGGATTTAATGCACTTAGATTTGCTATTTAGAAAAAGAAAAAAGTTGAAGTCTTACAAAATAATTAGTTTCCCTATTTTTAATAGCCCGGGATAATATATTTAATCGCATGCACAATTCCGGTATAAATTGATATTTTTGCGTTTCAATTGCAGTATCAAAATATTAGCGTTGACTGCTTTTTATATGACTATTTTACCGGTTAAGAAATATAATGTGTTGTGTTAGAATAACACCGTGCTTTAACTTTTATTTGTGGGGGATTTTATGTCCGATAGTTTTTTTGGCTTTTTCTTAGCTTTAATTTTAGTGTTTTCAGTGTATGGAATAATGTTTTTGATTGTCAAAAAAAAGTGTAATAATGTAGGTTGGAAGCCAGAGTGCCTAACGATATTAGCGATTGTTGCAATATTCTTGATTGTAATTATAGTAGGTGACATTCAGGGAACATTTGCTTTTTTTCTCGTCATTTTAATTAGTATTTATGCAGTTCCAATGTTAGCAATTATATTTATTGTAAAAGTTATTCTGTTTTATGGATTTAAAAAAAGATTTTAGAGGGCTTTTAAAAAAAAGAGTCGTTTCACAATAATGTTGTGAAGCGACTCTTTTTAATTAGAAACCTAATCTATAATTTGCTTGTGGAAAAACGGGTGCTAGATATTGAATTCCTCTTTCTTCAAAAGTATATAACGTTGCATTCACCCCAGAATAAGGTATGTACACACCAATCTCATGTGAAGGTGCTTGATCATGCGAACCGTTTATTGATCCACTCCCATTACGATTTATGCTAACAGCAATGTCATAATCAATATTGGGAGGTGCACCGCCAAAAAGAGGAACTCCTACCGAATGTTCATAACGCCATTGCGCCACGCCACCAGAAAAATTTGATCTGACTATCTCTGATCTATAATCTGTTTGAGTTGTAGTATCTATTAAATTATAATTTCGGTCATATCTAGAAGTAGGACCAACTTGTATACCAGAATTATTGGCACCATTCGCAAAGTCAGGACCAATTATACCTAAATCAAAGTTAGCATAGATGTTTGATCTGGTTCTGAAATTATCATTAAACATATCAAACCCTCTATTGTCGCCACCCATATATCCAATATTAGCCGGTATTTCCCAAATGTCATTTGCACCAATTGGAGCATATTCGTCTTGTAAAAAGGTTGTATATTGTATTCCGAAGCGAGTCTCTACTAGGTTTTGTGTAGATAGGTGTTGCTCAAGATCGTTCTCCGGAACAGAAACGTGTCGAGCTACAGTATAGGGCTCATACGATAGCGCTTCAAGAGTTTCATCAGTTATTTCTATATTTTCATTCTCTAACGCTTTTTTTCCTTCTTCAATTTTGGAATCCTCGACTTTAGTTTTTCCATGAATTTGATACAGATAGTCCTCACCTGGAGTTACATTCTTGTCAGTAAAAGATTTATTGGAAGATTCTCCTATTTCTTCACCGTCTCTAGTGATCCTATATACATCGGAATCATTTGGAATATATCCAGACCAACTAACTTCTACTTCTTCGTTATTATGTATCTGTGAATAGCTTTGTACCCCGGGTATAGATTCTTCATCTATAGACCTCATTACGTTTGCGTTATCCTTCGTTGAAATTCTATAGTAGTCAAAATCCAAGAAATTTTTGTCTTCGTCATACTTGGCTAATGTAATATGATATTGTGAACTTGGATCTAGTTCACTAATCGTATAACTGTCGTCTGTACCAGACCAAATAATATTATCATTTAAATAAATCTCATAATATTCCGCATCATCTGCCCAGTCTAAATCAATTGAGTTATTAGTTGTTTCAAAACTAAAGGAATCCTCAGCGTTTGCTACTTTATCAGATAAAAATAGAGATAGACCAATAACAGATACTGCACTTAATAACTTTAAATTTTTATTCATAAAAAGCTCCTTTGAATTATTTACATTCGTAATGCTAACATTACATTTTATTACAAACAACCCCATAGATTCACAAAATATATAAAAGAATATTAAGGACTATATCTTAAATAGGGATAATTATTTTTAAATTTTACATTATGTTACAATTTATTCCTTTCATTTACTGTTGATGTATAGGCTAAACAACAACTGGAGTCTTAAAGATTCAGGGAAATCTCTAAATATAAATGTTATGAGATAAATATTCTAATTCTAGACAACTCAACCTAACAACTAAAAAGTATTGCAGATCGTCTGTTTTGGGTGTACTTTAAGTATACAAAAAGAAAATTGCAAAAAATCCTGTTAAGCGAAGGCTTTTCATTTTTATTGAATTGTACGTTTTGACTTGTACGACAAATGAATTTTGGAAGGTGACTTGTTTAATGGCTTACATTGGGTTCGCTTAAGCGAGACATAAAACAAGAAAAGGATGTAAGCGGTATGTGCACCGATCTCTAAAAAGATGTTGGTGTTGTTCAGAGTTGGAAACTGTAAAATAGTTAATTTAATCAGAAAATTAACCATTGATAGAATTTTATTTTTGTTATACGATAGTAAGTAATTAAATGATTGTTTAATTATTTAATTATGGAGGATTGCGTATGAATGAGTTGTTTAAAGCTTTAGATGATGATACGAGAAGAAACATTATATCGGTACTTGGTGAACAAGGAAGGTTATCTGCAGGACAACTTGCTGAGCAATTAGGTTTAACGAAACCTAATATGTCTCACCACTTATCGTCACTCCACAGAGCTGGCTTAGTGCATCGCCAAAAAGAAGGGCAATTCGTTTACTATACTTTGAATACAACCGTTTTCCAAGATTTATTGGTTTGGGTGCATACACTTATAAACAAAAAAGGAGAGAAGTAAAATGAAGAATTATTGGGTAACTTTATCAATCTTTTTTCTTGCCATACTTGTTAGCCTTTTTACATGGCCTTACCTCGATCAAGAACTAGCAATTCAATGGCAAAATGGAGAAACCAGTGCAACCGTACCGCGGTGGTTAGGTGTTTTGACCATGCCTGCAGTCATGATTTTAGTTATTACCATTTTTGCAGTGTTTCTAAGGTTTGATCCGAATAGAGATGGCGTTTCTTGTGAAACAAGATCAACAATTATAACATTATTCATGGCTGTTTTTTTCGGTGGGCATATCTTGATTCTATTAAATGGATTAGGTGTAGAGATAAATGAGCAAATTTATGGAGGGTTGATTATTGGGTCATTGTGCATTGTACTTGGGAATATCATGCCGAAAGTACGGATGAATCATACGGTCGGTTTGAGAACGACGTGGACACTTAAGAACAAAACAGTCTGGGAATTATCAAATCGATTTACAGGTCGCTTGTTTTTCGCTGCGGGTCTTGTTATCTTACCCTTGGCTATTCCACTTAGTGAGTATTATGTGTTAATCGCTACAGGAATCTTATTATGTGTTGCGGTTATTGGGGTTCTTCATTCCTATATAAAATATCAGCAAATTGTCTCAAAATCTTAAAGGGTGTAGGAACTGATGTTTTGTCACATAGCCTCCTTTTTACTTGATTCATTTTTTGATCAGCGGGAATGAAAAAGAGTAAGTCGAAAGGAGTGTCAAGAATGCGCGCAATTGCGATTCAACAATATGGGGGAAAAGATCAATTAAAAGAGGTGGAAATGGATCGTCCAGTGCCAGATCAAGGTCAGGTGCTCGTGCGTTTGGAAGCGACGTCTATTAATCCGATTGATTGGAAGCTTCGAGAAGGGTATTTACAAGAAATGCTTGATTGGGATTTTCCAATTATTATAGGCTGGGATGCTGCAGGTGTGATTGAGGAAGTAGGAGAGAACGTAACGGACTGGCAAGTAGGAGATCGAGTGTTTGCCCGACCGGAGACAACACCTCGAGGAACCTATGCGGAATTTGCTTTAGTGGATACGCATCTACTGTCATCCATTCCAGATAACTTAACATCAGTAGAAGCTGCTGCAGTGCCTCTTGCTGGTTTAACGGCATGGCAAGCTTTATTTACGTTTGGTAAGTTAGAGAAAGGTGAAAAGGTGCTGATTCATGGCGGCGCTGGTGGTGTCGGCCACTTTGCGATTCAACTTGCTAAACATGCAGGGGCATATGTGTACACCACAGCAAGTGAGCGAAATCATGAACTCGTTAAACGACTTGGTGCAGATGAAGTGATTGATTATAAACAAACAAACTTCGAAGATCAGCTTGAAGAGATCGATGTCGTGTTTGATACGATCGGAGGGGACGTACAGTCGAGAAGTTACAGCGTGCTTAAACAAGGTACGGGACGCCTCGTTACGATTGTTGGTGTGCCAGATGAAGAAGAAGCAAAGTCTTATGATGTTCAAGCGCACGGGGTTTGGTTAGAGCCAGATGGCGAACAGTTGAAAAAGCTGGCTGCTTTAATAGAAGAAAGCCAGATTCGCGTTATTATTGATCAGTCGTTTCCGTTTAGCGAGCAAGGAATTAAAGACGCACACGCACAAAGTGAAACGGGGCATGCTTCAGGAAAAATCGTTATCACATTTGAATAGAAAAAGGAATGTCTTCTAAAAAATAGAAAGAGAATCTTTATGAGTGACTTTTCCACTCATAAAGATTCTTTTTTTGTCGCTACATAGAGAGGGATTCTCGTTAAATATGTGCGGCTCCGTCTACACTTAGTACAGCGCCACTAATAAAAGCTGCTTGATCGGACGCGAGGAACACATAAGCATTGGCTATATCTTCGGGCTGACCCAAACGCTTTAATGGGGATTGGTCCTTCATATGTGTTAAGATCTTGTCTGGCATTTTTGCGGTCATCTCGGTTTCGATAAATCCTGGTGCCACTGCGTTTACCCGAATGTTGTATTTACCAAGTTCCTTTGCCCATGTTTTCGTCATGGTAATGAGTCCGCCTTTAGAGGCTGCATAATTCGATTGACCAAAGTTTCCATATAGACCGACGATGGATGCGGCGTTTAGAATAACACCGGATTGTTGTTTTTTCATTTGTTCACTTGCCAATTGCCCAACAATAAAAGCACCTTTTAAATTTACATTTAATACGAGATCCCACTGCTCATCGGTCATCTTTCCTAATGTAGCGTCAGCGGTTACGCCAGCATTGTTAATCACAACGTCAAGCCGCCCGTGCTTATCGATAATGGCTTGTAGTTGTGTCTTAACATTCGTTCGGTCTGCTACATTCATGGTCATGACTTCAGACGTGTGTCCATTTAGCTCTTTTTGCAATTTACGTAAAGGCTCCATCTCTAAATCTGTTAAAATAACAATAGCTTCTTCCTCCAGAAACCGTTTGGCTGTTGCGGCACCGATGCCGCGGGCTGCACCAGTAATAAGCACAACTTTGTTTTTGACAGTCATTATCAATACCCCTTTTCATGTATGTTCACGTTTCATTATGCAAAAATGATGCCAATTATGTAAGCGTTATCTTGAAAGTGGTGAAAACATGGTGGAAAAGAAAAAAATTGAACAAGAAGAGTATAGTCCAGCATTTATCACGATGCTTGAGCGCATGTTTGATCGTATTCCCGTGCCGGTGATTTTATTGCAAAAAAACACGGAAATTGTGATGATCAATCAAAGTTTTGCGGATTTTTTAGGCTATCCCAAAATCGAGATTATCGGGAAACCTGTTCTTGAAGTTGATAAACTTAGCCGGTTCCCAGACGTATTGAAGTCGAGAACAGCTGAAATTGCTTGGAAGCATACATTTGAAAACGGTCGAACCGCAATTGTTCACCGTATTCCGGTGGTGGATGATGAAGAGGAGGTATTGTTTGGGTTTGGGTTACTTTTGTTTCAAGATATGGAGGAAATGATCCGTCTTGTTGAAGAAAACCGTAAATTAGAAGAAGCGTTAAAACACGCTAAGGCACAATTGAAAGAATACCAGGGTGCCCGCTATACATGGGGAAATGTAGCGGGAGCAGGTGAACCGATTCAAAATACCATTCATTTAGCTAAAAAAGCAGCGAAAACGAATTCAACTGTTCTGCTTTTAGGGGAAAGTGGAACAGGAAAAGAGTTGTTTGCTCACTCGATTCATAATGAAAGCAAACGCAGCCATTCGCCCTTTATTAAGGTGAATTGTGCGGCCATCCCTAGCGATTTATTGGAGTCAGAATTATTTGGATATGAAAGTGGATCGTTTTCTGGAGCAAACAGAAAAGGCAAAGCTGGAAAGTTTGAGCTTGCGCATAAAGGGACGATTTTTTTAGATGAGATAGGAGAAATGCCGCTAGCGATGCAAGTGAAATTACTACGCGTCTTGCAAGAGAAAGAAGTGGATCGTGTGGGCGGAACGAAATCGATTCCGCTAGATTTGCGTATTATCGCTGCAACGAATCAGCAATTATTTGAACTTGTGAAGCGTGGTGAGTTTCGAGAGGATTTGTACTACCGATTAAATGTGCTGCCAATTATCATCCCTCCTTTGAGAGAGCGGGGAGAGGAGGATTTGTCTCTTCTTTCTAATCATCTACTAACGGAAATTGCAAAACGCCTTGAGCGACCAAGGATTCAGCTATCCGAAGAGGCGTTGGCGTTGTTCGCTCGTTATAACTGGCCTGGTAACGTACGAGAGCTCGAAAATGTTTTGGAACGAGCGGCTATTTTATCTGAAGATGATCGAATTATGCCTGATGATTTACCGTCTCAATTAACGCAAACGTCCTCAAACACAACGGCTTCTTTAAAAGAACGGCTTTCATTGCAAGAGAAAGAATGGCTCATGGATTCGTTAGCTGAAGCAAACGGGAATAAACAACTAGCTGCCAAGAAATTAGGAATTAGTCGTACGACCTTGTATGAAAAATTAGCAAAGTTTCACATTGAAGTGTAAGGATTTTCGGACAATTGTTCGGATATCCTTACATTTTTTCTCGCGAAATAGGAAATTGTTGCGAGTATTTCATTGGCACAACTTTTGCAATAGGGTTAGTAAGGGAGGGAATGAAATGAATGATCGATTTATTGCATTGCTTTTTGGAACATCGGGGTTCATGTTAATCGCACTTTTATTTAATCTTGTTTGGTTGTATGCAGCTGCGTTTCCAATTGTCATGTTTTCATGGATGTGTTTAGGAGCGATTCGCAACGGTAAAATTGGAAGCGGTTACTTTTTCTCGCTCGTGTCAACTTTAGTTATTTGGCTTGGTGGATTTTTGTCCATGGTGTACTTAGATGACACGGTTGTGCCAACGATGTACTTACTCGGTTTTCCTATCCATACATTTATTATGGTGTATGTCGTTTGGTTGCTGCCTTTCTTTTCTGGATCTCTTTTGTACGGTGTATTCTTCGAAAAAGATAGCATGAGTCGTGCAGAGTGGGATCAATTTCTTTCAGCTTCCAATAAAGGAGGAAAAGCCTCGTGACGACGATCATAACGATTATTCTCCTCTATCTTGTTGCTATCTTTGCAATTGGTTTCTGGTCGATGCGGAAAACGAAAACATCGGCTGACTTTTTTATAGCTGGAAAAAGTCTTGGATTGTTTGTCTCTGCCATTGCCATCTTTGCCACGTCATTAAGTGGGTTCTTATTCATTGGCGGACCGGGCTTAACATACAGTGTGGGAATGGGTGCGCTGTGGTTTACGTTTCCAACAACGATTTCGTTTGCAATGGCTTACTATATTTTAGGGAAGCGAATGCGCTTAATTACAGAGGCAACAGGGGCCATGACGGTAGCAGATGCGGTTTATCATCGCTACAACAGTCGGGTAGCGAGCGGATTGACAGGTGTGGCTACTTTAGTTGGAGTCGTTGTATTTTTAGGTACGCAAGTTTTAGCGTTAGGAACGATTATCGCATTTATTTTTAATACTTCTGTCGCGTTAGGTGTCGTGGTCGGCATGTTCATCATTGTTGTTTATTCAACAGCTGGTGGAATAATGGCTGGCACGTACACAAGTGTTCTCCAAGGGGGAATTATGGCGGTTGCTTCAATCGTAATTTTTATTGTCGCCTTACAAGTGGGTGATGGGCTCGTAAATATCCAGTCCACGATTGCGGAAACGCCGTTTGCAGACATGGGGCAACTAATGCCTGAATTTATTGGTCCGTGGGGACTTGTGGCGCCAATACTCGCGATGAGCTGGTTTTTTGCACTCTCAATTGGGATTGTAGGGCAGCCTCATGTCATCTCACGCCTTTATATGATTCAAGATGTAACCAAATTAAAATGGGGTCCTGCACTAGCAGCGGTGCCAGCAGTGTTAGGCGGCTTACTCTTGATCGGTGTAGGCCTTGTCATGCGCTACCTTGTCGTGACTGGTGAAATTCCACCGCTTGCCAATCCTGATGACGCAGTTCTGGTGTTTGTAGCTGACTATACACCACCAATACTTGCAGGCCTTGTATTTGCAGGTGTTGCATCGGCTATTATGTCTACTTGCGACTCGTTTATTAATATTGCATCGGCTGCGGTCGTACGCGATTTACCATTTGCATTTAAACGAACGCTTTCTGACCGAAAGCAACTCGTATATGGACGTTACGCGGTTGTCGCGATTTCTATTATTACCGTGTTGGCTGTACTAAGTCTAGGCGATCAAGGAATTGCCCTCTTAGGTGCTGTAGGCTGGGGGACATTTGCCGCTGCTCTTGCGCCTGTGTTAGGTATTGGATTGAATTGGAAAAAGGCAACGAAGCAAGGTGCGATCGCTTCTATTCTTGTCGGACTTATTTTAAGTGTCAGTATTGAAGTTCTAGCCCGCTTAGGGATATACAGCTTGCCACATGGAATATATACGGGAGCCATTGCGATGATTATTTCCATCCTCGTCTTCATTGGGGTCTCGTATGTGACGAAAGCGGAGCCGTTATCAGAGGAAATAGAGAGAGTGATGGATGCATAAGGAGTGGTAAGAATGACAGTATCAGTTGGAATTGCTGGGCTCGGGTTATATATACCCGAGCATACCGTTGATGCAGCGTACATTTCCGAACAGACAAAAGGTGTCTGGACAGAAGAGGCGGTGCGAACGAAACTAGGGATTCATAAAAAAACGGTACCTGGAATCGACGACGGTACACAAGAAATGGGTGTAAAAGCAGCCGAAGATGCGTTGCGTGACGGAAAAATTGATGCAACGGAAATTGACTTGATTCTTTGTATTGGTGAAGAGTGGAAGGAGTATCCATTAACAACTTCAGCCATCTATATTCAAGAACAAATCGGAGCGAATCGCGCATGGGCAATCGACGTTCAGCAACGCTGCTGTTCGTGCATTTCCGCTATGAAGATGGCAAAAGCGATGATGAGCGGTGATGAAACGTTAAAGACCGTTTTAATTGCTGGAGGCTACCGCAATGGCGATCTTGTTGATTATGAAGACCCGACTTCTTCCATGCTGTATAACTTAAGCGCTGGTGGCGGGGCAATGATTTTAAAACGAAACCACCCATACAATGAAGTGCTTGGTTCCTATGTGATGACAGATGGGACGATGGCAAGAGACGCAGGTGTAGAAATTGGCGGAACGGTACATCCGATCGACGAACATAATTTCCATGAAGCACATCGAACCTTAAAGTTAATGCACCCAGAGCACATGAAAAATCGGCTTAATGATGTTTCAATGAAGAACTGGTTTCTTTGTATCGATAAAGCCTTGACACAGTCAGACCTTACAAGGGACTCCATCGATTACTTAGGGATTCTGCATATGAAGCCTTCCATGCATCGTTATATGCTTGAAGCGTTAGACCTATCTAGTGGACAAACGACGTATCTAAGTGACTATGGGCATATGGGGCAGATTGATCAAATTCTTTCTTTGAAGCTAGGATTACAAGAAGGGAAGATAAAACCGGAAAGCACTGTTGCGCTTGTTGCTGCAGGGATTGGCTATGCATGGGCGGCGTGTGCAATTCGTTGGGGGCCGAGAGAGGAGAAGGTGTAAGATGATTCAAGAACAAACGAGTGCTGTTCAAGGTGAGTATCAAAAAAAACGGTTATCAATATCGGAAGCAACAAAGCTAGTAAAAGACAGAGATCATATTGTTTCAGCTATGGCAGCTGCCGAGCCGATTGGGTTTCTATCACAATTGCATATGGCGGCAGAACATGCGAGAAACATAACCGTTTCAACCTGTTTACCGATGCTGAATTATGATTACTTTACAAATGAACAGTATTTTCCCCATTTTAAAATGGAAGGCTGGTTTTATACATCTGCCATTCGCAATATGCAAGGGGTTGGGCACGTATCTTACATCCCAAACCATCTCCACTTTGCTGGAACGAAGCGCTTGGCACATCGGTCGGTGCAAATTTTTGCTGGTAGCGCTTCAAGAATGGATAAAAACGGTTATCTATCATTATCGTTAAGCGCAACGTACGAGCGAGAGATGATGGCACAAGCAGATATCGTCCTTTTAGAAGTAAATGAGAACATGCCACGGACATTTGGCGACACGATCGTGCATATTCGAGATGTAGATTACATCGTCGAACACCATGCACAAATTCCGCAATTTCCTTCACCAGAACCGAATGAAAAAGACAAACTGATTGGTGCAGCAATTGCTACACATATTGAAGATGGTTCAACGCTTCAACTAGGAATTGGTGGGATTCCTAATGCAGTCGCCGCAAACTTAACGCACAAAAAGAATCTCGGTATTCACACAGAGATGTTGACTGATGGCATGGTTGACCTTGTAGAAGCGGGAGTCATTACTGGATGCAAAAAAACGCTACACCCGCATCGAATGGTTGCTACATTTGCTTTAGGGACAGACAAATTGTATCGCTTTCTAGATGATAATCCAGGTGTATTAATGTTAAATGGAAATTGGGTGAATGATCCAGCTGTTATCGGTCAAAACGAAAAAATGATTTCCATAAATACAACGCTTGAAATCGATTTAACAGGCCAATGCAGTTCTGAATCACTCGGTCACCGACAATATAGTGGAACCGGGGGGCAAACGGATACAGCAGTTGGCGCGCAACGAAGTCCAGGAGGCAAATCATTTATTGCGCTGTACTCAACGGCAATGGTTAAAAATCATGAGACAGGTCACAGAGAGCGAAAATCCAAAATTGTTCCTGCTTTAGCTGAAGGGTCAGCGGTCACGTTATCGAGAAATGATGTTGATTACGTAGTGACCGAATATGGCGCTGTTTCTTTAAGAGGTACGTCTCTAGATGAACGTGTAGAACGCCTCATTTCCATTGCCCATCCAGATTTTCGTGAAACACTTGCTCTAGAAGCAAAGAAAAGAGGGATTGTTCGCTAAACGAAAAGGTCTTCACACAAAAAAGAGAGTATGTAGGGATAAAAGGAATAGTATGCAACCCTTCCAATGTCGACACGTCTAAGTGTAATATTGGAGGGGTTTATTTTGTGTATATTGAAATATAATTTTAATAATATTAGCTTAAATATTGACATATAATTTCAGTAGATTGATAATAAACGTAAATAAATGATGAAGGGACGTGAAAAGCGTTGTTAGATAAATTACAAACCGAATCACGAAATAGACGTTCCATGAAGCTCGATCAAATGAGTCGTTATGACATTTTAAAATTGATGAATGAAGAAGATGCGACTGTTCCTAATGCCATTGAACGTGAGCTTGATCAGATTGAAGCAGCTACAACCCTTGTCATTGATTCTCTTTCTTCTGGTGGTCGACTCATCTATGCAGGAGCAGGAACATCAGGTCGATTAGGTGTGCTAGATGCAGTTGAATGCACGCCGACATTTGATATGCCGGCTGAACGGGTTCAAGGTCTCATTGCTGGAGGTGAGGGAGCTTTTTTGAAAGCGGTTGAAGGCGCAGAAGATCAAAAATCGATAGGTGCAGAAGACTGTCGGCGACTGAACGTCAATCAATATGATACAGTTGTTGCCCTTGCAGCTAGTGGTCGAACCCCTTATGCGATTGGGGTGTTGGAAGAAGCGAATCGCCTTGGCGCCAAGACGGTTGCAATTAGTTGTAACAAAAATGCTGAAATGAGTACGTATGCGAGCGTGGCAATTGAAGTTGAAACTGGTCCGGAAGTGTTGACAGGCTCAACGAGATTAAAAGCTGGAACTGCACAAAAGCTTGTTTTGAACATGATTTCAACAGTTTCAATGATCGGAATCGGCAAAGTGTATGAAAATTTAATGGTGGATGTTCAGCCAACGAACGCAAAACTCGTGGAACGTTCAAAGCGGATTGTTGTAGAAGCAACGGGCGTTTCAATCGAGGATGCAGCCACGGCGCTTCAAAAAGCAGATGGACACGTAAAAACAGCCATTGTGATGCTGTTATTACAGTGTGAAGCTGACGAGGCAAAAGAAAAATTACAGAAAACAGGTGGGTTTATTCGAAAAGCAGTGAACTAATGAAAAGAAGGTGAATAGCATGAATAAAGACCAACAAATGGCTTCGGACATTTTAAAGCATGTTGGTGGAAAAGAAAATGTTGAAAACCTAACTAATTGCATGACGCGTGTTCGGATCAAAGCGAAAGATGACGATGCAGTAGACAAAGAAGCGTTAAAAAAGATTGATGGCGTAATGGGAGTCGTGGAAGACGATACGTGGCAAATTGTCGTCGGGCCAGGCACAGTTAATGTGGTAACAGCGGAAATAAAAAAGCTTGTAGGTGAATCTGAAGAACTTTCGTTTGAAGAGAAAAATGAGCGGGATCTGGCTGCTCGAAAAGAGCGGAATAAAACGCCAGTTAAGCAATTTTTAAGACGATTAGGGAATATTTTTATTCCGCTTATTCCAGGGCTCGTCGCTTCCGGGATTATAAACGGTGTGGCGCAGTTTTTAATTAATTACGGCTACAATACAGCGGACCATACTTGGCTTTTATTAATGACGATACTCGGCGGCGGCTTGTTTACGTACTTAGCGATTCTAGTAGGGTGGAACACAGCAAAAGAATTTGGCGGGACACCAGTATTGGGTGCGATTGCCGGTATGTTTATTTTCAACCCAGCACTAGAACAAGTGACAATCTTTGGCGAACAGCTACAGCCAGGTCGCGGTGGACTGTTTGGTGTGATTTTTGCTGCGTGGCTGATGGTTTTCTTTGAGCGTAACATTCGAAAAATTATGCCAAGGTCGATCGATATTATTTTCACATCTCTTTTTACAGTCATTATTGTGGGAGCGCTTTCGATCTATGCGGTTATGCCTGTAGCAGGTGTACTGGCAGAAGGAATCACGTCCGGAATAAATTCGGTGCTATCGTTTGGTGGTCCTCTTGCTGGAGCTGTGATGGCTGGATTTTTCTTACCGCTTGTTATGGTAGGGCTTCATCATGGCTTAACGCCAATTCATTTAGAGTTAATTAATACATTCGAATTTACAACACTATTACCTATTTTGGCAATGGCAGGTGCGGGGCAAGTTGGTGCAGCAATTGCAATTTTTGTTAAAACACGTAATGAACGTTTGCGGAACATCATCAAGGGGGGTCTTCCTGTTGGCTTCCTGGGAATTGGAGAACCACTTTTATATGGCGTGACCTTGCCACTTGGACGTCCGTTTATTACAGCGAGTATGGGAGCGGCAGTTGGTGGAGCCATACAAGCATCTTTCGGGACAGGAGCACTTGGAATTGGCGTATCAGGTTTATCATTAACGCCTCTGATTGCACAAGGGAACTATCTACAGTATTTAATTGGAATTGCTGTCGCTTATTTCTTAGGATTCTTATTTACGTATCTATTTGGCTTCAAAGAAGAGATGGCAAAAGGAATTTAGGAGTGGTCGAGAATGAAGCTCGGTACATCGGTTTATCTTCATGTACCAATTGAAGAACAAATCCCTTATTTAGAAAAACTATATGAGTACGGATTCCGCACACTCTTTACCTCCCTTCACATACCAGAAGACGATGTTAGCCTATATGCAGATCGTCTAAAACAACTGGGGGCGTTCTCGAAGCAAAAAGGGATTAAGCTTGTGTGTGATGTCTCGCCTCAATCGATGGATCACTTGAACCTTTCATGGTCCGAAGCAGGAACATTAACAAATTGGGGCGTAACGGGACTTAGAATTGATTACGGAATTGATGCGGAAACAGTTGCGCATCTCGCTATGTCATTTGACGTTGTCTTAAATGCAAGTACCATTAAACCATTGGATCTAAAAACGTTTGAAGACGTAGGGGTACCCCTTAAACATGTGGAAGCATGGCATAATTTTTATCCACGACCTGAGACAGGATTAGGCAGAGAAGTGCTTAAAGAAATGACTGAAATACTTAGGCAAGCAGGAGTCACATCAATGGCGTTTATTCCTGGTGATAAAAAACGTGGTCCTCTTTACGAAGGGTTGCCAACGCTTGAAGAACATCGGAGCTGGAGCCCATTTGCTGCGTGGCTGGATTTTTATCAACAAAAAACCGTCGAAACCGTTCTTGTCGGTGATCCGGAGTTAGGTGAACAGAGTTTACGGCAGTTTCAGCTGTTCTTTGAAAAAAGGGTCATTCTACTCCGGGCAAAAGCATTTCAGCCTTCTCCACCAGAAATTGTTGAACACGGGAATCGGCCTGATGAGGCTAGGGATGTTATTCGGTCTGTTCAATCAAGAGGAATGGCAAAGAAGAACCAAATGTACATTGAGCCGTCTCATACGGTGGCTCGTCCAATTGGAAGTGTCACGATTGATAATGAGCGCTATGGTCGTTATCAAGGCGAGATTCAATTAACGAAACAAAATTTGAGCGCCGATCATCGAGTAAACGTGTTGGGAAGAATCATAGCGGAAGACCGTCCCCTTCTTCAACAAATAAAAGGGAATCAATTGTTTACAATTGAATGGGTAGAGATGAAGATTGAACCAGGCATCACTTGAGTGTGACTGGTTCTTTTTTGTGATTTTGCAACCTTCCAGCGCTTCATCTTGTATGTTACATTAAGAGAAAAAAGGGGGGACGAATAATGAATAGTTTTAAGCATACGATGATTGCTTTAGTTGCAATGTGTATGGTGCTTCTGTTTTCCGCTTCAAGCTTTAGCAGACGCCACAGTTGTTAATTAAGCTATTTTTTTCATTAGCTTAAATCTAGATAGCTGCAAACGACACATATTTTATTTATTACATAAGCACAGTGGATGAGGTATAAGGACAATTGATAGTAAGCGCAGCATTTGATGCCATTGATCGTTTAGGTCCATAAGGCTATCATTTTTCATTTTTATTGATGCAAGAAAAGATGAAGTTTACTTAAATTATATGCCTAGCGAGGAAGCAGAAGAGTTAGTTAAAATGAACGAGATACGAGAGCATAAAATTAATTAATTTTTTAAAGGAATGAATTTCATAAGTCCTAACCCTTGTCTCCCAAGGTTTTCAAACAACGAAAAAAGGAGTACCTCCCCAAATCGTCGAATGAGTTAAGTACGATCAAAACTCTCAGACTGGAGGAAGACTCCCTATGGCTATTATACGACAAGAAAGTCTATTTGACCTGCACGATTTATATGAGTTAGAACCCACCCATCGATTTGATGATGTTTTTTCGGCAATCGACATCAGTCCCATCCTATTTATGGTGTCCAAAAAGCTTATTACGGAGCGCCTGTGCGTCTGAATTATGCGGCCATGATTCACGCCTTATTGATTCGTATTCTTGAACGAATTCCAACCATAAAAGATTTGGTCCATCGCTTACGAAATGACCTTAAGTTTCATCTGGACTGTGGCTTTTTGGTGTCAGATTCGGTTCCTTCAGAAGCTTCTTTTTCTCGCATGGTAACGAAAATCCAACAAACCGATGTGCTTGACTCCATCCAAACGGATATCCTTGTTCAAGCATTTACGGAAGGGTTTCTCACAGACGACACGGTGGCAATCGATGAGACCCATATTGAAGCGCGCGATCGGGCGCCATCCAAGCAGGAGAAGGCAAAAAAACAACCAAAAAGACGAGGGCGTAAACCCAAAGCTGAAAGAAGCTTGGCTTCAAGCACAAGCAGAAAAAGAAGCCGCTTAGCCAATCTATGAAAAAACGATTGAAGCCCAGCTCGATGAACCTTTTGAAAGGTTACGGAAGGAAATGCCTGTTGATCCAAAGTGGGCAATTAAGAAAAACAGTGAAGGAAAGAATGTTTTTTGGTTTGGTTATAAAAGCCATCTTGCGGTTGGTACAACGAGTCAATACATCATTCAATCCCTTTTCTCTTCTGGTAATCTAAATGATGGGAAAGCTGCCATTCCCTTATTAAAAGGGATCGCCAAACGCCTGCCATTCATGACAATCACGTATTACACGATGGACGCGGGTTATGACGCACCAGCCATATACGAGCAGGTACATCGGCAAAATGCACGATTAGTGGTGGCCTATAATCGACGAAATGAACCAGAACGAATCGGTTTCGATTCGCATTTCGCTCCGACGTGTGTTCGTGAACATTCGTACCGATACGATAGTTATGATCCTAGCTATGAAACCATTAAATATAGACGACCACGAGAATCCACAACCTGCCCGCTGAATCAGGATTCTCTTTGCCAAAAAGTCTATAAAATCAAAGTGACGAACGACTTGCGCAAATACAGTGCGCCGGCACGAGGGTCAAACGCCTGGAAAATCATTTATAAACGTCGAACCGCTGTGGAACGCGTCATCGCTTACCTGAAAGAATTCTTTCAATTGAACAACATCCGCTATCGAACAGGAAAACGAGCCAAGCTTCATGTCGATTTTGCACAAATCATCTACAACGGGGCCAAACTTGCATGTGACCGTCTAAATGCGCGTCTTTTTAAGCACGTGGCTTAACGTTTTTTAATCGCCGTTTTTTACAAGGGGATTCTCTACCCCTTTTTAGAAGGAAGACTTATGAAATTGATTCAGATATAAAATAAAAAAAATTAAAACTACCGTAATTTACAGAATAATGTTATTATGATTAAGTTCTTTATATAAAAGGAGGAACTACATATGAAAAAAGTAATATTTCTAAGTTTTTGTTCAGTTGTTGGAGCAAGTTTATTTTTAGCTAGTGGAGATGCAAAAGCGCATCATGATGGTAGTGATCAGGAACAGATAATGTCCGCCGAATTTAATTATGATACTGGCGAATACATCTTTTCTTATGAAGGAGAAAACCCTATTATTGGAGATGGAATTGGTTTACAATCCCACAATCCTAACGCTGGTGGTGGCACGTGGTACCATGGATTTAACGGTATTAAGGATCATTTTTCTAGATATGATCACAAAAGTTGGATTCACCGCGCTTCCACAAGTAATTCTCGACACACGGATAGAGGACCATGGTTAGGTAAAAATGGCGGTTTTTCAAATTCAAAAATCGCTCAATCTGCTACAGGAAATAAAGCTTATTGGGATATTTCAGTAGACGGTAATATACCTCGTTAAACTAATAAATGATCTAAAATCAAAGTGAACGCTTAGAAGTTAAGCGTTCACTTTGATATGAAGGGGAATATAGTATTGAAAAGAATTAATATTGTTTATTTATTGCTATTCATGTTAACAGTTTTTTTTTCGTTCGATTTTGCTACTAAATTACTAGCAACAAATTTTCTTTATGAAGATAAACAAGAATTCATCCTTAGTCTATATTCAGAAGTAGAGGATAATAGAGAGGATTTAGTAGATATATTAATAGATTTTTCAATAAATGAGAATGTCGATATATCTCAGTATACATATCTTAATGATAATACAATGCATATATATTCTACTAACATAGAGGTGAACTCTTCAGTAGAATTATTAAATGGTTCGTTTCCGTATGATTCAAACTATATTTCAAATGAAATTAGCCACAATAAAGAAGCGCAAGTAGGAAATATTTTATTTCCTTTTACTGCAGACTATTTAAGATTTTATAACTTCGATGAGGTTCAAAACGTTGGCCTTTCAAATCAATTCTATATTTCAAACGGCTCACAAGAAATTAAACAAAAATTATCAAAAACTCTCAATGAGTTTGGACAAGTTGAAATTAATGACATAGAAATAAATAAAGCTTATTTTATTAATTACACTCTCATTTTGTTGGTCATCTTTTCTTTTCTAGTCTTTTCAATCGTTCAATTTTCTTTTATTATTTCAACCAAAAAACATATGTACCTTTTCAAAATTTGGGGATATTCACCTTTAAAGTCACATTTAATCCTTTTTAAACCATTCTATAAATTACAGTTATCGTTACTGTTAGTATCTTCTGTAACTGTTATTGTTGTGCTTTTACTAACTCAACAATTAGCTTTTCTATCTTATTATTTGTTGTTTCTATTTATTGTTTGGTTTACTTTAGTAATATTACCAACCCCGCTTTCAATTTTTGGTTTAACACTAATATATAGGAATCAGGATGACAATATCAATATAAAAGAGACGATTCCTTTTAAGAACTATAATGCCGCATCGTTAATATTAAAAACTTTTGCAACTACAGCATTTTTATTTCTTTTTACTGTAACTGTTATGAAAACTCATGAAATACAAGAAGCTGTTACAGACGATCAATATTGGGATAAAACTGAAGATATATATCGTATAACTGCGCAATTACCAGTGGGGGGATCATTAGCGTCAGAAAGTAAGTTAAACGATAAATTACTTGATTTATATAATGAGCTGAATAAAGAGATGGAAGCGTTTCTTATCTATGCGAACAATTTTCAAGATGTCTCAGACAATAGCGATAAAAATTATTTATATGAATTAAATCATGAACAAGGTAGACCAAATGTGTTACCAAGCGGTCGATCCATTATTATTGACGAGAACTATTTAAAAGTAAACCCAATATTTGCAGTTAATGAAATTCCTATAAATGATCAAATAAATCGTGAAGATACCACATTAAACGTTCTCGTTCCTGAAAAATACCAAGAAATAGAAGATATAATCGAACAAGCGTATTTAGAAGAATTTTATTTTAGTAGTGTTGAAGTAGATAATATATATAATGAATCACTTGGTGTGGTCTTAAATGATACTGCTATCGAGGATTTAGCTATAAACATAATATATGTAAAAGATAATCAAAGCTATTTTACATATAATAGTCAAATCAGTGACTATGAAAATAGACACTTTATAAATGATCCAGTTTCAATTTTACTAGATGGTGAATATAATTCTTCTGCTATCGCTGCATTTATGACTACAAGCGTGTTTTATCATAATGATTCTCAAGGTGAGGCATTTAACAAAATGGAGCCTTTTTTAAAAGAAACAAATACGAAACCCTTTATCAATGAAGTTAGATCAGTTTACCAAGAGAGAAGCGAAGAAATTATTCAAATGCAAAGAGATCTAACAAATTTAATGATCGGTTTAATGATGGTAATCATTTCTATTTTGATTTTTTTGTTTATATTTACTTGGACATATTTCCAGCAAAACTCTTATAAGATTACAATATATTATCTTTTTGGTTTTTCTTATTGGGATAGGCATAAATTTATTTTAGGAAGCATGATCTTTGCAAATATACTGGCAGCAGTTTTAATATTTGTTATTTATTCCTCACAATATTTTATTTTCATTTATGCCGCTGTTTTAATACTATTAGAGTTAATTATTCTAAATTTCTTATTTTCAAGGTTAACTCGCAAACAAGTTCTAAAAACAATAAAGAACGATTTAAATTAAACTACAAGGAGTTAAAGATATGCTTTCAGCTTTAGTAAAGTCAATATTAATAATGATAATCTTTTGTTTTTCATTGATTGTCCATAGGTTACTTATTAGATTTAATTTATTATTAGAAAGTCAATGGTGGTTTTGGGGAAGCTTAGTGGGTGTTTTTTTTATTTTATTATTTCTGTCGTTACTTATTTTCAGCAGACCTAAGGCATGAGCGAGAGGAGTAGTTGTAGATGATTTCTATGAACAGTATTCATAAATCTTATAGAAATAAAAAGATATTTAGTGATTACGATTTAAGTGTAGAAGATGGTGAATTCATATGCATAATGGGGAGAAGTGGATCAGGTAAGACAACTCTACTTAATCTACTGAGTATTATAGACAAACCAGACAGTGGTGATATAAAGATTTTAGGATATAAAAATCCACAAAAAAAAATATTAAGAGGTTTAAGGAGAGACCATTTCGGATTCGTCTTTCAAAATTATGTGTTGCTAAATGATAAGACACTATACCAGAACTTGTTGATCTCAAGACCAAATTTCAAGTCGAAGGTTAAATTAGAATCCGAATTCTCAAAAGCACTGGAAAGGGTTCAACTTGATAGTTCACTTCTTCATAGACCCGTATATGAATTAAGTGGTGGTGAACAACAACGGCTTGCAATAGCTAGAGTTCTATTAAAACCATTTAGTATAATTTTTGCAGATGAGCCTACAGGAAATTTAGATGATGTAAATAAACAAATTATTTTTGATTTGTTTAGGGAGATTCAGGAACGAGGAAAGACTATTGTTTGTGTTACACATGACGAATCTTTTGCAGAGCAATCGAACAGAATCGTAAGGATATAGGATATAATTCAATCGATGTTCATCGATGCTTATCTAAACAGAGACGTTTCCGGTGTTATCTAACTTTGGATAACACCTTTATTATTTTTCGAATAGAGTCCATATAATTGTGTGAAAGAATACATATGACTAGCCCAATCCGGTACAGTATTTTTTACACCACTAAAAACATACCAGAAGGCAAATCATATGAACCAAATGCTGTTTAAAATAAAAAATGAAGAGATATGAAGCTAATTGATACATCTGTAAATGACCAAACTGCTGAGTGGTTAGCGTGGTGAAGTATCTAGTTTCGGCTGTGGCTCTAGAGTTAGTGGTCGGAGAGGCGGATTAAGCTTCCGACGAAAAGGTGGCGGGAGAAAATTTAAAAATGGAGGAGTCCAAAATAAATTTCCCCCTTTTACCATTCTCCGTAACACGGTTTAAACAGATTGGCTGTTTTTAAATGATCGTCCTTCTCTGTTATAGTAAACGTATGGAAGCTAGTAAAATGAATAACCTAGGAGATGCAATGATCTAGTGGAAAGTAGGATGATACACATGAATATTTATATAAGTGATTCAGCGGCAAAGTGGTTCAAGGATGATTTTGCAATGGGTGAAAATGATAAAATTAAGTTTTTCTCGAAAGTATACGGTTCAAGTCCAGTACAAGAAAATTTCGCGTTAGGATTCATGGCAGAAGATGCGCCGAATAAAATAGCCGTTAAAACAGAAGTAAACGGCGTTGAATTTTTTGTAGAAGATGACGATGTCTGGTTTTTTGATGGGCACGATTTGTATGTAGACTACAACGAAGCTGAAGATGAATTAACGTTTGATTATAAGAAATAAGAGGCGAAGTGGGATGGTTGCTATCATTCTACTTTTATTTTTCTATTTAGAGAAAGAGAGGCACTTATCATATGGCTGATTATATAAAGGATATTCGTGAGTTAATAGGGAAACGACCGTTCATTCTTGTTGGTGCAACCATCCTTGTCTTTAATGAGTCTGGTGATATCTTGCTTCAACACCGGAAAGATACTGAAGAGTGGGGCTTGCCTGGAGGTGTAATGGAGCTTGGTGAAAGCTTTGAAGAAACGGCAGAACGGGAGTTGTTTGAGGAAACAGGGTTGCGTGCGGAGCGCTTAACTTTTGTAGATGTTATATCAGGTAGAGATTACTATTTTAGATACCCAAACGGTGATGAAACATACAATGTAAGTGGCGTTTATCGAGCTGAAGGAATAAGTGGAGATTTAGGTGGAAGTGATGGTGAGAGTCTAGCACTTGCTTATTTTTCTAAAACCAAGCTTCCAGAGAAAATAGATTCCCGAGCGAAATTGATTTTGGAAAAGCACTATAAATAAATGAATTCTAAAACTCAAGGTTAGTTCAAAAAACGAACGATCTAATTAAAATGGCGAACGCTTTCACCACAGGCAAGAGCGCAACATCCGTTTGTCTTCGGACTCGTGCGGTCCCCCAGGAGCCATCGCCATTCAATAAGCCGAATGTTTAAAACAATGCTCTTGTTCATCGAAAGAAGGGGAAGTTATTCAAATAAAAAAATTAAAAATGTATGAAAATGAAGCAGTGGCGCCTTTTTCTAAGGTATCGGCTGCTTTTTTTGTTCTAGAAACCATTTTATGGATTGCTAAAATAAATCGTTTGCGTATAATTGATAATGAATATCATTATCGATCTTGGAGGGAAATAGTGTGAAGACAGCAAGTACATTACTATCGGTGGTAGCAATTGGGTTATTGGCAGCTTGTGGAGACAGTGAATCGAGTTCAGAAGAAACGAATCAAACGGGTGAAGAGGGTATCACGGTTTCAGACATACATGGTGAACAAACGTTTGAAACGGTACCTGAAAAAGCGGTAGTACTTGACTGGATTTTTGCGGAAAATCTTTTGTCGTTCGGAATTGAGCCAACTGGAATGGCTGAAATTGAGTCGTATCAGGAATGGGTTGATATCGGGTCAGATGGGTTAAGCGATACGGTAGATGTTGGCTCTCGCTCTGAACCGAATCTAGAAGCGATTGCGCAATTAGAACCAGATGTTATCTATGCGATTGATTTTCGAGCAGATGCGATGATGGAAGAGTTAGAGAAAATTGCACCGGTTCTCGTTTACAACCCTTACCCAGAAGAAAATTTAGGGTTAACCCAGTATGACGAGATGGAAGAGACATACATAGAAATGGCGAAATTATTTGATAAGACCGATGAAGCGAATGATGTGTTAGCTGATTTGGAAGCGACATATGAAGAAGCGGAACAAGCTTTATCTGAAATTGATTTAGAGACAAGAGAGTTTGCACTTACGATGGCTTATAGCGATAATCAAGCTCCAGCTTTTCGAATTTCAACGCCTAATGCTCTTGCTGTTGAAGTACTAGAACGGATGGGGTTAGAAAATGTGTACGATACGGGCACGTTTGAACCGTATGGCTTTTCAACGGTAGGGGTAGAAGAGTTCACAAAAGTAGAGGATGCCAACCTTCTTCATATTGTTCAAGGGGATGACAATGTGTTTGAGAATCAGTTACAAGATAACTCGGTTTGGAATGATCTGACGTTTACGAAGGAAGGTCGTGTCTATGCATTAGGCGGAGACACATGGCCTTACGGTGGTCCTTTATCAGCTGAAAAACTTGTACACCGCACGTTAGAAGTGTTAGACCAGTAAAGATGACTGGACGTACGCTTCATAAGAGTAAGTCTTTGCTTTCCTTTTTGCTTGGTAGTTTGGCTCTTTGTATCTTATCAATCATCCACCTTACTCAGGGCCAAGCAGATGTCACCATGGTTGATTTGCTTTCAAGCTGGGATCAAAGAACCGAAGCCATTATGGGCGTCCGCCTGCCGCGAGTCATTATTGGAATTTTGGCAGGAGGCTGTTTGGCAATGGCTGGGCTCGTCCTACAAACAATGACAAGAAACCCGCTCGCTTCAGCAGGAACGTTAGGGATTAATGCAGGTGCGTATTTATTTGTTGTGATTGGTGCGCTGTTTTTTCCTGGAATGAACACGTCTTTTCTTTTTTCTTTTTTAGGCGCTTGTTTTGCCGCGTTTCTCGTGTTTATGCTTGCAGGAAAAACGATGTCACCAGTCCGAGTTGTATTGACCGGTATGATTATCACCTTATTGTTTGGTGCGTTAACGAGTAGTCTTCAACTCATGTATGAACAAGAATCGAATGGCTTGTTTTTATGGGGCGCGGGTACGCTTATGCAAAATGATTGGTCAGGCGTCACTTTTATCTGGCCGTTTGCTCTCGTATTAGGTGGGCTTGCGTTTTTTACAGGAAAATCGTTCGATCTTGTTCACCTTGGAGATGAAGCTGCAAAAGGATTAGGTGTACCGGTAGGATTGGTGAAAACGTGGGGGTGGGCATTAGGTATTCTTCTTGCCGCTGCGACAGTTAGTGTGGTGGGACCAATTGGTTTTATCGGGTTAATGGCACCGCATCTTGTTCGATTAATGGGCATTCGTGGTCATCGTCTTCAATTCATCCATTCTTTTTTGTGGGGTGCAGTCATTCTCATTGCGGCTGATGTGCTCTCGAGAATGATTTCACCTAACAGTGAACTGCCGGTTGGAGCGATGACGGCTTTTATTGGCAGTCCTTGGTTAATGTATTTGGCTTACAAAGCAGCAAGGAAGATGAGGAGCGATAAGCAAAAGTTAAATAGCGCAAAAAAAGCAGCTCGCCCTGTCTTGGTGACGGCCGTTCTTCTATGTCTTTCAGCCATTGTCGGTTTTATCTCCATTTCTTTTGGAGGTGGTCAGTTTACAAGCATTCAAGAAATGGTCTCAGGTAAAATGTTTGATCATGTTACGGTCCAATTTCGGTGGCCGAGAGTGCTCGTGTCCTTTTTGGTTGGAGCGTTGTTAGCGTTATGTGGTGCCTTGCTTCAAAATGTGTTAAAAAATCCGTTAGGAGACCCATCCATCATCGGAATTACTTCTGGAGGGGGAGCGGGAGCCCTTTTAATCTTGGTAGTATTCCCATCTCTCCCTTTTTTCTTTTTACCATTAGGCGCTTTAACAGGTTCGATTGTTGCTGTGCTAATCGTTGTACTTGCAACGCGACGATCAGGGTTTGAACCGATCTCTTTAGCGTTGATGGGGGTAGCAGTTTCTGCGATGGCGTCTGGTGTTATTCAAATCTTAACAGTGAAGGCAAGCTTAAGTGTCTCTCCAGCGCTCGTTTGGTTGGCAGGTACTACGTATAGTTCAACGTGGAATCATGTCTATTGGTTGCTGTTGATGCTTTTCATACTTGTTCCGCTCACATTTCTAATATGCAAGCATTTAAATGTACTTGCTTTTTCAAATGAGGTGTCGATTTCTTTAGGATTAAAGGTGAAGCTATATCGACTATTGTCCATTGGGATTGCCGTTCTAATTGGAGCGATCTGCGTATCGATTGTAGGGGCAATTGGATTTATCGGTCTTCTCGCGCCACATGCAGCGCGAGCTTTAGTAGGCTCGGCGTTTCAAAGAGTCATTCCAGTCGCGATGATGATTGGCGGAACGCTTTTAATTCTTGCGGATTTTCTTAGTCGGTTTATAATGTATCCGACAGAAATTCCTTCTGGCTTACTCATTGCACTGGTCGGTGCACCTTACATTTTATACGTCATGCGAAAGCTTTAGTCTTACCGATTCGATGTTTTCTACAGGTCACGCTTAGGTGTGGCCTTTTTTATGTAAATTCATTGGCATATGCATTCAAAATGAATCGCGTCATCAACGGATTTGTTAAAATCAGTTGTTTTTTTGTGAACAAAGCTCACATCAAACGAGCATCGCGCAAACGAAGAGATAAACCCGTAATCCTGTAAAGGTATGCAAAATCAATAGGTGTTTGCACGATCATATCCTTCTTTCAGCACAACATTTTTATAGTATTCATTTAAAGTAGTTCGTTTTTTTGGATAATTTGTACAATGACGTTTTGATTCAAAATCATCTATTATGAAAAAAACAAAAGGAAGAAGCTTTCCTTGAAACGGAGTGATTGAGTTGGCTAGAAGTGTCCTAACCAGTTCAGGTGGAGCCGGGATTTCAAAAAAAAGGCATATTCGAGAAAAGCGAGCGACTAAAATGCTTGGTGGATTTTCTCAAACAATCGTGCCACCAGTACTTGCATTTGTTATCGGTCTTGCGGTTTGGCAGTTTGGCGTCATGTTGTTAGACATTCCTCCCTATATTATGCCAACTCCAGTTCATGTTGTAGAGGCGGGAATTGAAAACTGGACAAGTTTATCGACAGCCTTATTATCGACAGTGACTTCATCGATTATCGGCTTTATTGCCAGTGTAGTGTTTGGGATCGGGGCAGCGGTGCTCATGGCGAGTTCAAAAATGATTGAACGAGGGGTTTACCCGTATGCTGTTATTTTGCAAACAATCCCAGTGGTAGCCATTGCGCCTATTATTGTAATTTGGTTTGGATCTGGTTTTAACGCGATTGTTATTATATCATTTCTGATCGCATTTTTTCCGATGGTATCCAACACCTTAATTGGATTAAATGCAACGGATCGAAATATGAAGGATATGTTTCATTTATACCATTCATCTAGTTGGCAAATGATGTGGAAATTAAGATTTCCGGCTGCTCTCCCTTACATCATTGCAGGTATGAAAATTTCTTGTACATTAGCCGTAGTAGGAGCGATTGTTGGTGAGTACATTGCTGGAGTTGGCGGTGGAGCAGGCGGTCTAGGTTATGCGATTACGGTTGCTTCAACAAGACTGCAAACGCCGTATTTATTTACGTTAGGTCTATCTGCAGCAGTTTTCGGTGTTCTATTCTTTATTCTGGTTAGCACACTTTCTAGGTTATTACTAAAATCTTGGCATGAATCGGAAATTCGTTCGTAAGGGGGAATGGATATGGTCGCAGTCAAAACGTCATCAGAAACGAATACGCTTATACAATTATCCAATGTTAGCAAAGTGTTTGATAACGGTGTAACCGCATTAAAAAATGTTCATTTAGCGATAAAAGAAGGGGAGTTTGTTTCGTTCGTTGGTCCTTCTGGCTGTGGGAAGTCGACGATTTTTAAAATCATCGCAGGCCTTAGCGAGCCAACGAGCGGAACTGTTGAATTACAAGCTCATTCAGCAACGGAAAAACTGGATCAATCGGATATTGGATTCGTATTTCAACATGCAACGCTTTTACCTTGGCGATCTGTTATTGATAATGTAGCGCTTCCTTTAGAGTTAAAAGGGATAGGAAAGCGTGAGCGTCGTAAGCAAGCAAAGGCTGTCTTAAACCTTGTTGGCTTAAACGACTATGAGACTTCGCTGCCACGGCAATTATCAGGAGGCATGCAAATGCGTGTGTCAATTGCCAGGGCGCTTATTGCAAAACCAAAACTCTTGTTAATGGACGAACCCTTTGGAGCGCTAGATGAGATAACGCGACAGACGATGCATTATGAGTTGTTAAAGATTTGGGAAAAGACGAATATGACGGTGTTATTTATTACGCATAATGTGTTCGAATCTGTTTTTTTGTCCACACGAATAGCCGTAATGAGTGCACGTCCAGGGCGTGTGACAGATGTGCTTGATGTACCAGATTACGAGAAAAATGATTCGTTTAGAAGCACACCTGAATTTAGCAAATTAGTTGGTGAGGTTTCCAAAGGGTTACAACATGAATAGAAGGTTGGGATGATATGAAACGATTGATGATATTCGGTGGATTTGTGTCGATGTTTTTAATTTCAGGTTGTGCCTTAAATAGTCAAGGCGCAGAAGACGATGGATCGATTAAATTAATTCTTAACTGGTTTCCAAAAAGCCAGATGGGAGGGTATTATGCTGCGGATACGGAAGGATATTACGAAGAGAATGGATTAGAAGTAGACATTCAACCTGGTGGACCGGAAGTTTCTGCTATTCAGCAAGTGGTCGCAGGTGATGGGGACTTTGGACTTGCTCATGCGGATCAATTACTACTTGCTCGAAATGAAGGAATGGAACTTGTGGCGATTGCTGCAACGATGCAGAATAGCCCACAAGTGCTCATGACCCATGAAGGACATGGGCTAGAAAATTTTGAAGATCTTAATGGACGAACTGCTTATATTGAGTCAGGGATCCCATATTGGGAGTACTTAACAAACCACTATCAGTTAGATGAAGTGAACGAAGTCTCGTATTCTGGTCAGTACGTCAATTTCGTCACTGAAATGGAAGCCGTTAGTCAAGCTTATGAGACATCAGAACCTTATTGGATGGAGAAAGAAGGAATCAATACCGAAACATTGCTTCTCTCAGAGTCTGGTTATAATCCGTACAACGTTGTGATGTTCACTACGAAAGAGTATCTAGAAAAAAACGAAGAGGTGGTCGCAAATTTTGTAGACGCTTTTACAGAGGGTTGGACGTATTATCGAAACAACTATCAAGACGTTAATGAAGTGATTATGGAAGCAAACGGAGAAATTGCTTTAGATGATTTAGAATTTGAAGCTGAGACACAAGAACCGTTTATTTTTGGCGGCGATGCAGAAACATATGGTTTTGGCTATATGGATGAGTCTAGGTGGGAAACATTAATTGAACAGCTTTATTCATTAGAGTTAATTGACGAGCCCGTTCAATCCACAGAAGTATTTACCAATGAATTTTTACCGGAATGATTCAATCACTCAAAACGTATGAAAGAAATGCTGACACGAATCCACAAAGAAAAGACTGTATTTTCTATACTATTTAAAAATTAAGTTTAGAGAGGAGCCTTTATGTGGATACGATCCATTTATTAGTCAAACACCTTGCAGCATGTAAACAACGAACCATTATGGCGACAATTGTTGACGTAAAAGGGTCTGCTTATCGGAAAGAAGGCACCTCGATCTTGATTCAAGAAGATGGGTTCGAAGTAGGTGTCCTGAGTGCTGGTTGCTTGGAACCTGACATCTCAGCTCGGTTTAATGATGTGTGGGAAAACGGTGCACGTATGTATGAATACGACATGAGGGAAGCAGACGCTTTTACGTGGGGCATAAATAATAGTGGTTGTAATGGGATTCTTACGGTTTTAGTTGAACCTGTTACGGAACAACTCTATAACGATTTAATGAAAGTGAAACAGTGTTTAGCGCTAGGTCGAGAAGTGTGGATCACAAAAAAAATTCACGAGAATCGAGTGTTAGCCTCTTATCAGCCAGAAGACGGAGATTCGTTTGGGAACTGGAACAAGGGTCTCCCTGAACGTACTTCAAATAAGAGTCAAATGGTCCATTCTGTATTCTTTCATCGCTATGTACCACGCCAACACTTGTATGTATTTGGAGCAAATGTTGATGCTCGTCCGCTCGTCCAGTTTGCTGTAAACGTTGGCTTTCAAGTGACGGTATACGATTGGCGTCCACGGCTTTGTACAAAAGAACACTTTCCCGAGGAAACCAAGTTCATAACAGGTTTTCCGTCTGAGATCCTTCCGACACTGACCTTCAATAAAACCGATTCCGTCATTCTGATGACGCACCATTTTCAGTATGACCAAGAAATTTTATCATGCTTGCTAGATATAGAACTTCGGTATATTGGGGTGTTAGGTTCTCAAAAACGAACAAAACGATTGCTTGGTACAGATGTTGTTCCCGCTGCCATTACTTCACCTATCGGTCTAGAGATTCAAGCTGAGAGTCCAGAAGAGATTGCCATTAGCGCTGTGTCCGAATTAATAGCGATATCCAAGAAAGTCGAGAAAGAAACGTATGATTCATCGATCTTATTGTAGCGATTAGGAAGGGGATTTTATGTTGTGGATGCAGAGGAAGATGATACGTGACTAATGCAGAAGGAGTAACAACTGTTGTCTTTACCCCAATATCTATTGAGGATGCGGTAAAGATAAAAGCGGAAACAGAGGATAGTACCTATATTGCTGGCGGGACGCTTTTGCAGCTACAGCGAGAACAAGGAATTCCGTTATCCGCTCATTTAATTAGCCTCGAAAAGATTCACGATATTCATACAATTGAAGAACGAGATACGCATATTTTCATTGGTGCAGGCATGACACTTTCACAATGTATCGCAAGTAGTATCGCTCAAGATGATTTGCCACTTTTCGTAGAAGCGCTGCAAACGATTGCCGCCCCAGCTGTTCGAAATCGCGCTACCATTGGCGGGAATATGGCGTATGCCATGGGTGACATGCATGTCGTATTCCTTTCTATGAACGCACAAGTCGTCACGTTTGATGTGAATAGCGGGTATCAGGAGCATTCTTACGAAACATGGATTGAAGATGGTCCTAGTGCAGGTTTAATCATTGGCGTCACCATTCCAAAAGGAAAACAAGAACACTCTTTTTATAAAAAAGTTGGTTATCGGCAATCGTTTACGTTATCTGCTCTAACAGTAGCATTCAATTTAACTTTAACTAAAGCTGGTACCGTTGAAGAAGTCATCGTTGCCGTAAGTGGCGCTATGTTACCCCCACGGCGCTTAAAACAAAGCGAAGAAACCTTACAAGGTCAGCGAGTCTCTCAAGAAGTTGTAAGGCAAATGGATAAACAGGTGAACGAAGAGTTTTCTACGTTTTTATTGAAACACGATGAGTTTCCTTACCAACAGCGAGTAGCGGCAAACGTCATCACTGCGCACTTAACAAGCATTGAGGAGGAAAACCGTTATGACAAAACAACGTATAAGGCCTGACGGCGTTCCGAAAGTAACAGGTCAGCTAACATATATGACGGATCTTACTTTTCCAAACATGCTTTATGGAAAAGTATTACGAAGTGCTTTTCCACACGCCAACATTATACGACTATCAACAGATCGTGCAGAAAAGCTACCTGGCGTAAAGGCAGTGATTACCCATCAAGACATTCCAGGCTTAAATGGATTTGGAATCATCTTTCCTGATCAGCCGGTGTTATGTGATAAGCGCGTGCTTTATGTTGGGGATGCCATTGCAGCTGTAGCAGCGGAGAGCATTGAAGTGGCGACTGCTGCAATAGCATTGATTGAGGTTGAATACGAGCAATTAGACGTGTTGGATCATCCTCAAAAAAGCCTTGATCCTCTTGCGCCGAAACTACGAAAAGAAGGCAACATCCTTCATCGGAATGGCTATAAAAAAGGAGATGCAGAAGCAGCATTTGAAAACTGTGATTTGATTGTTGAAGAAACCTATTCAGTGCCAAGGCAGATGCACACATATATGGAGACAGAAGGTGGAGTCGTCGTTCCCGAAGCGGATGGATGTATCACGGTATATATGGGAACGCAACACGGGTTCAAAGACCGGTTTCAGCTATCTAGAATACTTGATCTTCAAGAGGAAAAGATCCGGATCGTTTCTAGTCCAATGGGTGGTTCGTTTGGCGGAAAAGATGAATTAAATGTTCAACCGTATGCTGCTTTATTAGCATTAAAAACAGGAAGATCTGTGAAGCTTCACCAGACGCGGCAAGAGTCATTCGTTTCAGGGATTAAACGTCACCCAATGGAAATTACAGTGAAAACAGGTGTGAATGGGGATGGATTCTTAATGGCTCATGAAGTGAAAATTGTGGCAGACACTGGTCCGTATGCTACCTTAGGACCAGCTGTTTTAGATTTTTCGATTGAGCATGCTGCTGGACCTTATAAGATTCCTCATGTATCGGTTGATGGGCTTTCGGTCTATACAAACAATGCGGTTGCAGGGGAGTTTAGAGGATTTGGAGGAAATCAAATTACGTTTGCTCTAGAAGGTCAAATGGACCGCTTGGCTGATTTACTAGACATGTGTCCGATTGATTTTAGAAAACTCAATGTGCGTGGGACGACCGATGAAGGCCCTCTAGGACAGAGGATTGTTCCGACATCTGGTGCTTTAGATGTGTTAAATAGAGCAGAAGATTATTTGTTAAGAGAACGTGATGAACCGAGTTCTCCTCACACAAAAAGAGGGAAAGGTATTGCCATTTCCATGCATGGTGGTGGTTTAGGTTATGGACGCCTAGATACCGCAGGAGGAAGGCTATCACTGACAAACAAGGGGAAAATTGAAATCTCGTTTGGATTTGAAGAGTGCGGGCAAGGAATTCTTGCGGTAATTGAAGAGATTTTAACAACGGAAATTGGGTGTTCAGAAGAAGATATTCAAGTTGTGATTGGAGATACGGATCGGGTGCCACTGTCTGGCTCAACGACTGCGTCAAGGGGAACAAGTATGGTTTGGCACGCGGTTAAACGCATGAAAGGTACATTTAACCAAGATATGATAAGCCTGGCAGCCAGACGTACGAATAGGCCTGAAGAAAAATTATATTTAGGAAAAGGAGGTGTATATGAGGGAAGGGAAAGAATCATTTCGTACATTGAATTAGGCGAAGCGGAATCCCTGCCTACTGTAACAACAACATTTAATTTTCCAACAACACCAGATGCAGTAGACGGCGGGCACTACCTCTATACATTTTCGATGACATTTTCAGAAGTAGAAGTTGATCTTCTAACAGGTCAGATAAAAATCATTTGTCTTGATCAAGTGATTTCTGCTGGCCCTGTTGTAAACGAACGAGGGTATAAGGGCCAAATTGAAGGCGGCGGTGTAATGGCGCTTGGCTATGCCGTTATGGAAGATGCTCATATGGTTGAAGGCTATTATACAAAAGAAAACCTTGATAAATATATGATTCCAACGATTACAGATGTGCCGTTCTCTATGGGAGTTGAACCGATCGAACGGTTACCAGAGGGGGACGAACATGGTCCACGAGGAGTTGGAGAAATTGGCACGATTGCGGTTGCTCCTTCTATTGTGAAAGCGATACATGACGCGACGGGAGTCTGGGTGAATCAACTTCCAGTTTCGCCTCTTGCTCTTTTGCAAGAGATGGAAAGGAGAAAAGAGCCATGGACCGTACAATAGAAGCACATACATTTGAATTAAACATAATGCTGAACGGTGAGGACGTAGTGCGAACAGTCGCCTACACTGATCGGTTAGTGGATATTATTCGCGAGACACATACGGGAACAAAAGTGTCGTGTGGAATAGGAAGATGTGGGGCATGTTCTGTATTAATGAACGATCAACTTGTGAATGCTTGTCTTGTGATGGCGTATCAAGCAGATGGTGCAGAGATCATCACGATTGAAGGAATCAGTCATGATGGGCAGGATCCTGTTCAACAAGCTTTTTTAGAAGAAGGTGGCTTTCAATGTGGCTACTGCACACCTGGGATGATTCTAGCAGTAAAAGCGTTACTTATCGAAAAGCCAAAGCCAACCGACGAAGAAATTATTCAGGGATTGTCAGGAAATGTGTGTAGATGCACGGGCTACGCAGGTATTATCCGAGCCGTTAAAGCAGCTGCAGAAGTATAGGAGGTATGGATGACACAGGTCACATTGTCAGAGTTAAATCATGTAAAAGAAAGTCGGTTTGCATCCGAATTAGCAGATATATTTGAAGAGTCTATTTGGATTGCTGAAGAAACAGCAAACAAGCGACCGTTTTCAACGGTTGAGAAGCTACATCAAAGCATGGTGGATGTTGTTGAACAAGCAAGTAATGATAAAAAGCTACGGTTAATTCGAGCGCATCCGCAGTTAGGAAGCCGAGAAAGAATGGGTGATTTATCGACGAACGAACAAAGGAAAGTGGGCCTTAACCAATTGGATAATAAGGAATATGAAGACTTCATTGCATTAAACAATTTGTATATGAACACGTTTCAGTTTCCTTTTATTGTTGCGGTTAAAGGAAAAACGAAAACCGACATTTATTGCGACATCAAAGAGAGGTTGCAAGCCTCGAAAACAGACGAGATCAAACGAGCTTTAGATGAAATTTATAAAATTGCTTATTTTCGATTATATGATCGGGTGAAAGATGAGAACAGAATAGAAGGGATGAAGTAGAAATGGAAAACAATGAGCGACTGATATCGTATGGAAAAGGAAATGTATTTGCTTACCGAACGTATTTATCGCCACTCGTAGGTGTTACAACCATTCCAGAATCAACGTTTACGGGAAGAGACAATACCATTTTCGGTTTAAATGTTACGGTTGAAGTAGGAGGCGACGCTTTCTTACCTTCTTTTTCAGAAGGGGATAATCAAATGGTCGTAGCAACCGATTCGATGAAAAATTTTATCCAGCGTCACTTGGCTACTTTTGAAGGAAATAATGTTGAACATTTCGTTCGGTACGTGGCAGAGTCTTTTCTCAATACTTATGATCACATTGAAACGGTGAAACTAGTTGGAGAAGTACTTCCATTTGAAAGTGCTTTGACGACGATTGACGGCGAAATTAATCTGAGTAACCTTGTCTTTAAGCGATCGCGCAATGAACGTTCTCAAAGTGTCATAGAACTTGTGAGGGACCAAGGGGCTTACCAGATTAAAAGTCAGTATAGTGAAGTGCTTGATCTTCAATTTGTAAAAGTAAAAGATAATTCGTTTGTTGGTTTTATTCGGGATGAATATACGACGCTTCCTGAAGACGGGAATCGTCCATTATTTGTTTATTTGGATATTGCTTGGGAATATGAGCAAGAAGCAGATGCTAGTGGGCTACATCCGCATACGTATGTTGCTTCTGAACAAGTGCGTGATCTTGCAAGCACAATCTTCCACCAAACATCTTCACCCTCCATTCAACGATTAATTTACGAAATTGGCTGCCGTGTTTTAGAACGGTTTCCGCAATTACAGGAAGTGACCTTCAAATCCCAGAATCGAACATGGGATACGGTTGTTGAAGACATTCCTGGTTCGGAAGGGAAAGTCTATACAGAACCGCGCTTACCATTTGGCTTTCAGCGGTTTACAGTTAACCAGTCTGATTTACAAAACCATTTAAAGCGAAAAGAAGCGATAAAGTCGATATGAAAGGAATTACAACACATATATTAGATCTGTCAAAGGGAGCACCAGCCCAAGGTGTGCGTATAAAACTGTATCGAATTCTGGATGATAACCGTCAATTCATTCGTGAAGCGGAAACGAATAGAGACGGGCGTGTGGACGTTCCACTTATTTCCGAGCAAGAGCTTGAAGCAGGAGAATACGAGCTTGTCTATTTTATAGGTGCTTATTTTAAGCATGAAAACAAAGCCACATTTTTTTCGAATATACCGGTACGATTTGTTGTAACCAGCCGAAACGAGCACTACCACGTTCCGCTGCTACTATCGCCGTGGGGGTATCAAATCTATCGAGGTAGTTAAAACGATTGATGAGGGTGCAAGCGCGACATAGGTTCGCGCTGTGCTTTCGTTCACTGGATGTTAATTATCATCATTGCTTATTATGAAGAGACGGTTCAAAATAAGAAACAGATAAAGCTTGCTTTGTTTATAACTGGTCTAGCTCTATGGCTTGGAAGTTGGTTATATATGCTGGTGCAAATTTTAAGAGTCTATTAAAGTTGTCTTTTTTGACTTGTCATGCACTTCAACCGAAGTTTTGCGTACTAAGAAATACGGCAAGAATAATCATAGCCAAACCAGTTACACGATCCAAATTGTTTTTAATTTTTGGTGTGATTTTAGATTTCTTTAACTTGTCTCCAGAAAACGCATACAGGCAAGCAAAAAAGAATTCAATTCCAATATAAATCAAGCCTATCACAATAATATTGATTCCTATTCCTTCTTGAGTGGTTTGAATAAATTGTGGCAGGAAAACGGCAAACAACAGATATGCTTGTGGATTTAAACATGCAACAGTAAATTCTTCTTTGCATAGTCGAAAGGAAGTTTTGTTTACCTCCTCTTTTTCTTCGCCTTCCTTACCTTCTGAATGTTTTTCGCGGATAAGCGTACGTACTCCAATCCATGATAAATAAAGAACACCAGCCCATTTGATAAAAGTTAGCACATAGGGAGAAGTTGAAATGAATAACCCGACACCAATTGATACAGCTATAATCATAATTGCAAAAGCTGAAAATCTTCCAACCATTCCATGAATTGCTTTCTTGATGCCATGTTGCAGCCCATTTCGAAGGGATAATACCTGATTAGCGCCAGGGATGGAAGCCATCAGTACCGAAGCAATAAAGAACGATGTCCAATTAATATGATTGACCACAGAGCTGTGAAATTCTAACATATGCCACTTCCTTTTTTATTGTTAGATTAATAGGTTCCGTTTTAAGGTGATAGCCATTCGAATGCAACAAAGATACGTGCATCTTCTTTATGAAACGAGACAGTTATCACCCTATGCATTAAGATAGAAGAAACAAAATGAAAGGGTGTTCAGTAAATGAGAGAATTGTCTTTAACGTCATGGAGTTTGAATCGATTATTAGGGCCTCTTTATTGGAACGAATGGGACGACGTAAATCAAACAATTACTACCGTTGTTGAAGAACAACCACAAGTATATTCTTTAATAGAAATGCCTCAACTGTTAGCGAATCAAGGTTTTCATGCGATGGAGATTATCCATCCTCACTTTCCCTCTACAGATATAGACTACCTTCATGAATTACGGACAGCTTTTGAAAATGCGAATATCCGCCTTCATTCTATTTTAATCGACTATGGAGACATTAGTACGAGAGATCGTGCGAGGCAAACAGCCGATTACGCTTTTTTAAAAGAGTGGGTGAGTATCGCTGCAACAGTTGGCGCAAAGTATGTTCGAATTATAGGAGGAGAAGCAAGGTCGGATGATCAAGAAGGTCTAGAACTGGCGACGGCGCAACTCGCTTCTTTAGTAAATGATGCCAAGCAAAAAGGAGTAGGGATTTTAACTGAAAACTTTAAATCGTTAACAGAAACGGCGGAGAACTGCGTATATTTAAAAAAACATACTGGCATTGACGGACTCATTACAGACTTTGGAAACTTTACAGGTGCGACAAAAGTACAGTCGATTCAACAAACCATTCCTCATAGTAAATCTATCCACGTTAAAGCACTAGAGAATGAGGATGGGACGATTAATCAAGCTGAACTCAAGGGGAATCTTGATGTAGCGAAGGAAATGAACTACGAGGGTCCTTTAACCATTGTGTACGATGGCCTAGACGATATGTGGGCTGGTATTAATAGGGTAAAAGAAATTGTAAAAGCGTATATCTAGGTATGGAGACCTTTGCTATAAGAAGCAGAGGTCTTTTTTTTCGATGAATGAAGCGTATGTACGATAGTGATTCATACATTGTTATGCTAAAATGGTACATTATTAAAGAAAGGATGAGAAAAACTATTTTCTGACTATTTTAATTACATAATAAATGCAAAGGTGGTCTTGGAATGGAAGAAACGCCCTCTTTTTATTCACTTAGTGAAACAGCCGTTACTGTGAATCTAGGTAGCGTGGTAAGTCCAACTGTACAAGCTCGTGTTCAGCAGTTGCTTATGGATCTTGATAACGATCCCTTTCAAGGGTATCAAGAATCTGTTCCAAGTTATATTGGACTAACAGTTTTCTATGAACCTATGAAAATTGCTGCAAATGAGCAGGATGCCGCAAGTGAAGTCATCTCCATTTTAAAAGAACGCGTCAAACAGATAAAGGATCAGATGAACGCTTCTAACGGAAAACATGTCACGATCCCGGTTTGTTACGACCTTGACTATGGGCTCGACTTAGACGATGTTGCAAAAAGGAATGGCTTAACCCGAGAAGAAGTGATCCATATTCATACATCTGGTGATTATCTTGTTTATATGATTGGATTTGCGCCTGGTTTTCCGTTTTTAGGTGGGATGGATGAACGGATTGCAACCCCGAGGCATGCGCAGCCGAGAACGGAAATTCCAGCGGGGTCAGTTGGAATTGCAGGAGGGCAAACAGGGGTTTACCCGTTTACCACACCTGGTGGTTGGCAGCTTATTGGGCAAACGCCGCTCTCTCTTTTTTCTGCAAGTCGAGAGGTCCCGAGCTTATTACAAGCTGGAGATCGCGTTACATTTAAAAAGATATCAAAAGAGGAATTTTTGCAAATGAAAGAAGGCCAATAATGAGTTTATATATCGAAGAAGGTGGGCTATTCTCAACCGTCCAAGATTTAGGTAGAAAAGGTTATCTTCACCAAGGTGTGGTCGAAAGTGGTGCAATGGATCGTGCTGCGGCCCGAAATGCTAATCTTGCAGTTGCGAATGAAGAGAACGCGGCAGTCCTTGAAATGACGCTTATTGGTCCTAGTGTCGCATTTCAAACAACGATGCTCATTTGTATGGTAGGCGATGGAATGACGCCATATCTTGACGGCACACCGTGCTCGACTGGCTACCCTTATATTGTGCCCGCTGGAACCTCGCTCACATTTAAGGCGAAAAAAGCAGGGATGCGTACGTATTTGGCGATTGCAGGCGGCATTGACGTCCCTGTTGTCATGAACAGTAGGAGCACCTATATGCGAGCCGAAATAGGTGGATATGAAGGGCGGAATTTGCGTAAAGGGGATTGTCTTAAAATTGGACAACCTCATCCACTAGTTCGCCCCATGATTGAAAAAATGAAGCACGAAAAAAAAGGTTGGAAAGCAAATTGGCATATTCAATTTCCTGTTACTGAGGCAATGGAAGCGAACAGGCATGTGATCCGAGCTTTACCAGGTACGCATTTTGACCGTCTGAACGAAGAGAGTCAGCAGCAGTTATTTCAATCGTCTTTTACTGTGAAAAATCAATCAGATCGTATGGGTTATCGTCTACAGACAGAGTCATCTATTTCGTTTAAAGAATCATTCAGCCTCTTATCGGAAGCTGTTGCCCTTGGTACCGTTCAAGCGCCCCCAGATGGGCAGCCGATTATCTTAATGGCGGACCGACAAACAACAGGAGGGTATCCTCGTGCACTACAAGTTGCTTCTGTTGATATAAGCAAACTTGCGCAACTTCGTCCTGGTCAATCGTTTACGTTCTCACAAATTACGCTAGCGGAGGCAGAGAAGCTATATAGAGAGTATGAAAAGGCGCTGAAGATACGAAAAAGAGGCTTGTTATTAAGGTGGGAGCAAGCGTATTAAAGGAGGAATGAGGAACATGACAGAACGGGATGAACAAATGAATCAAATTCGAAAAGGCATCTATACTAGCCCTACGTCAGGCTTAGCGCATGGATATGCACAGGCAAACCTTGTTGTGTTACCTAAGAAAGACGCGTATGATTTTCTCTTATTTTGTCAGCGGAACAAACAAGCTTGTCCGCTCTTAGATGTCACGGACGTAGGGTCTGCGGTGCCGAAAATAATTGGAGCAAATGCTGATATCCGAACAGATCTTCCTCGCTACCGTGTCTACCGTTATGGGGTGTTAACCGAAGAGCGGACCGATATAAACAGTCTCTGGGAGGACGATATGGTAGGGTTTCTTATCGGTTGTAGCTTTACGTTTGAAGATGCATTAATAGCAAACAACATCCCAATTCGTCATCAACAAGAGAAGGTGAATGTACCGATGTATGAAACCTCGATCCCATGCGAGGCTGCAGGAATATTCTATGGGAATGTTGTTGTGAGTATGCGACCTGTATCAGAAGAGCAAGCGGTCCGAGCATCGCTTGTAACGGCTCGTTTTCCGTCCGTTCATGGTGCGCCTATCCATATAGGAAATCCAGCTGCCATTGGAATTACAAACATACATAAGCCAGATTTTGGCGATCAAGTGACGATAAAAGAAGGGGAAGTTCCAGTATTTTGGGCATGTGGCGTAACCCCACAAGCTGTAGCGATGGCCAGTAAACCAGCGTTAATGATTACTCATGCACCCGGTCATATGTTTATCACGGAAATTAAAAATGAACAATTAGGAGTCTTATAGATGAACCATCCGATTAGCGATAAAGATCGTCGAAAATTTTTAACTGGAGCGATATTTTTAATGGCGACTTCTGCCATTGGACCTGCTTTTTTAACACAAACAGCTCGATTTACGGAGCAATTTCTCGCAAGTTTTGCGTTTGCCATCTTACTCTCACTTATCATTGATATTGGCGTGCAAATGAACATTTGGCGAGTCATTTCTGTCTCTGGAAAACGTGGACAAGAAATTGCGAATGCGCTTCTTCCGGGTCTAGGGTACGTGATTGCGGCACTTATTTTATTTGGTGGTTTCGCCTTTAATATCGCCAATATTGGCGGAGCTGCTCTCGGTCTGAACGTTTTGTTTAACTTACCGTTAGCAGTCGGAGGAGTCATTACGGCCGTTCTAACAATTGGTTTATTTTTATTTAAACGGTTTGGCCCTGTAATGGACCGGGTCATGCAAGTGTGCGGTGTCATTATGCTACTGATGGTAGGGTATGTAATGTTTAACACGAATCCTCCTGTTCAGGAAGCGGCTTATAGAGCGTTTGTACCTGAAAGCTATATGGTGCTCTTGTTGCCAATTGTCACGATCGTTGGTGGGACTGTCGGCGGGTACATTTCTTTTGCTGGTGGCCATCGGCTTGTAGACGCGGGAATTACAGGGAAAGAAAATGTCAAATTTGTTGGAAGAGCGGCAAACTTAGGGATACTAACAACAGGCTTAATGCGCGTATTCTTATTTTTAGCTGTACTTGGCGTTGTGACTGCTGGATACAGTCTCGACGAAAACAATCCAGCCGCAACGGTGTTTTTAGTAGGGTTAGGAGACGTCGGCTATTATCTTTTCGGTATCGTTTTATTTGCGGCAGCGATTAGTTCGGTCATTGGCTGTGCATACACGAGTGTCTCGTTTTTACGGTCGTTCCATCCAATTTTTGAGAAGCAAAATAACTTGTTTATTGCCGGATTCATTATTATATCTGCCGTTATCTTCATAACAATTGGACAACCTGTACAGCTGCTTATATTGGCAGGTGCTTTAAATGGGTTAATTTTGCCGATTGTGTTAACCACCATTTTAATTGCTTCTAGAAAAAAATCAATCGTCGGCGATTATCATCATCCGACTTGGTTGCTTGTGTTTGGGGTTTTAACGGTTCTTGTTACAATTGGTGCAGGGTATATTGCGCTTGAAGGTATTGTGAATTTATGGAATGGAAATGGATGACTTTAGAGGAGTGAAGGAAATGAACAAAACAGTTGATTTAAATAGTGATATGGGTGAGAGTTTTGGCGCCTACACAATGGGAAATGACAGTGAATTAATGACCTACATTTCATCTGCGAACGTAGCATGTGGCTTTCATGCAGGCGATCCTAAAACAATGCGCGCCACGGTTCAACGTGCATTAGCGTCTAATGTGGCGATTGGTGCCCATCCTGGCTTGCAAGATTTAATGGGGTTTGGTAGACGCCCAATGGAGATCACTCCTGATGAAGGATATGATCTCGTACTCTATCAAATTGGCGCCCTATTAGGTATGACACAAGCAGAAGGGGGGAAACTCCATCATGTGAAGCCTCACGGTGCTTTGTATAATATGGCAGCCAAGAATAAAGAGCTTGCGCTAGCAGTAGCAAAAGCCGTCTACAAACTAGATGCATCCCTTGTGTTATATGGCCTTGCTGGCAGTGCTCTCATTGATGCAGGCAGAGAAGTTGGTTTGCAGACAGCAAGTGAAGTATTTGCCGATCGGACGTACCAGTTAGATGGAAGTTTGACGTCGCGACGTTCGCCCGACGCCATGATTGTGGACGCCAACCAAGCGAGTAAACAAGTATTACGTATGGTACAAGAAGGCAAAGTCATGACCCAACAAGGTAAAGAGATTGATATTGAAGCAGACACGATCTGTATTCATGGTGATGGTGCCCATGCGCTTGCATTTGCAAAAGAGATTCACGCAAAAATTCAAGAAAGCGGTATAACGATCAAGCGAATAAAGGCGTAATCTATTGTGAGAAACCATCAGGCTTACTTCTGATGGTTTTTTAGTGTATCTTGCTTTAAGTCAGTCAGCGAGCGAAAAATAAGAAGCGTAATAAGAAAAAGGCATCACGTTATAACTAAGAAGGAGCAAGATCCCTTACGGAGTGATAGTAAATAATGGCTTGGGTGGGGTCGTGCGAGGAAAGCTATGTTATTCTTAAAAGAGAGAACAGACGATAAAGGGAGTGGTGAGTGATGAAGCGAATTGCGATTGATATGGATGAAGTGATGGCAGATTTTAATAAGAAACATCTTGCGTTGTTCAATGCAGATTATGGTGAAGCCTTAACAGTGGAGGATTTGCACGGAAAGAAACTACGGGAATTGCGCCCTAACCTCGTAAATGAAATTCGCGAATACCTAAAAGATCCTTCCTATTTTCGCGATTTAGAAGTAATTCAAGATGCCCAAGAAGTGATTAAAGAATTAAACGAATCGTATGAAGTGTATATTGCGACGGCCGCGATGCATTTTCCGTCATCTTTTACAGCGAAGTATGAATGGTTGCAGGAGCACTTCCCTTTTTTAGACGATCAGCATTTTGTGTTTTGTGGCGATAAAAGCGTCATTAAAGCAGATTATTTGATTGATGACAATGTGTATCAGCTGGAGCGCTTTACTGGAAAAGGTATCCTTTATACCGCTCCTCATAATGTTCATGAGGAACGATTCACGCGGGTCAATCATTGGCAAGATGTGAGGGACTATTTCTTGAAATAATAAAGATGTAAGGTTAATCGGATCTATTTTCGGTTTTCCTTACATTTTTTTATGTTGAATGTTGTTTCTGAAGGGAAGCTTCGCTGGCATAAGTTTTGCAAGTAAATCATTCGAGTGGATGTGGAACGAACTACGCTTAATCTAGTTAGGATAAGGGAGTGCATACATGCGACAAATGGTTTGGAGCGCCGTCTTATTGTTAATCTTCGTGCTTAGTCCGCAAATGGTTGAAGCTGGAACAACCGAATCTGGTTCCTATGGTGGCAAGAATTACAAACTATATCACCCAGACTCGGTTCAAGATTCAGGCGATGTACCGCTGGTCGTCATGTTACACGGGTGTACTCAAGATGCCAATCAGTTTGCAGCGGGTACACAAATGAATGCAGTTGCGGATCGAGAGGGATTTTACGTACTATACCCTGAACAAAGTGCCGCAGCAGATATGCAAAAATGTTGGAAATGGTTTGAAGCTGCTCATCAAGCAAGAGGCAGAGGAGAGCCGGCAACACTTGCAGGTTTAGTACAACAGGTGATAAACCAGAAAGAAGTAGATAGAGAAAAGGTTTATGTGACGGGACTTTCAGCAGGTGGGGCAATGGCAGGGATTATGGGTGCCACCTACCCAGATTTATTTTCTGGAATTGGTGTCGCTTCTGGACTTGAATACAAGGCAGGAACGACCCAGCTAGAAGGGATAATGGCTATGTCAAATGGAGGGCCAGACCCAGCTCGGCAAGGCCAGTTAGCGTTCCAAGCAATGGGGTCGCACGCAGAAGTTGTGCCAACCATTGTGTTTCATGGAACAGCTGATTACACTGTCAATGTGATCAATGGGAACCAAGTGCTAAGCCAATGGGCAAAAACGAATGATTTAGTACTTGGTGGACGAAGCCTTCTTACCGATCAAGCGGATGAAAAGATGAATCAGCAAGTACCAGGTGGACGTAGCTATTCAGAGGAACTCTATCGACATGGAGAAACAAAGGAGCTTCTGTTAAAAAAAGTACTTGTGAACGGAATGGGCCATGCGTGGTCTGGTGGGAGTACGGCCGGTAGTTATACAGATCCGAGTGGGCCAAATGCCAGTGAAATGATGTGGGCTTTCTTTTCGGATCTAGGTGAGGATGATAATGAACAGCCTGATCGGCCAACGGTTGTGGCAAATCCCGCTGGAGGTGTGTTTCGTGAACCTGTGACGGTGGCGGTGTCGAGTGAGACGGCGAAGGAGATTCGATGTCAGACTGACGGTCGTGAAGCCACCAGTGCGTCTCCTCTATACACAGAACCATTTCTGTTTGAAAAAACGACAACTTTATCTTGTATTGGTGTGACAGATGAGGGCACGGCCGGCACAATCCTAAAGGAAGTTTATCAAATTCAAGACGATGGAGACCCTATTGAAGAGATCGTGATTCAAGTAGAAGCGGCAAATTCGGGGTTTGTCGGGAGATTGGCGGCTGATGGTATCGGCTCACAACTGAAGGCTGGCGACAAAGGGATGTTTAATACTGATACATTTCGTTCGATTCTCTCTTTTTCAACTGCGGATGTTTCACAAGCCAGTAATGCGATGCTAAGAGTACCTATATCAGAAGTAGAGGGCAATGTGTCAGGGCTCGTTCTTGATGCAAAAAACAATTATTTTGGGAACAGCATGCAGCTAGAACGAGCTGATTTTGCTGCACCAGGAGATTATGTTGCCATTAGTCAAGCAACAGTTAAAAACGGCGATTCTTATGTGGAATTTACGTTACCTGCAAACGTTGTGCAGGCATTAACGAACCAAAAAGCCATGCAATTTCGCATACGAGCGACATCAACGGCGAGTTTTCAAGCAAACGTTGTCCATTTTAAGCAAGATAACGAAGGTGCGACGCTGCGAATAAAATAAAAAGAAGAGGTGCGCTTTATGCGGCACCTCTTCTTTTCTTTTCATTCCTCTGGTCGAGTACCAGGGTCCATTTGTTCACTTGTTGCTGTTCGTAACGGTTTTACTTTTAAATCTTTATCAATACGGATTTGGCAAGAAAGACGTAGATTATCAGCAGTAATCCCTTTTTTCTCACGGGCTGCTGCTTCTAATTCGCCGATCGGACCAGCGTCGCCATCCACGATCTCGCACAGGCAAGTCGTGCAGCGTGCTTTACCACCACAACGGTGTAGGATATCAACGCCATTGTCTTCTAATGCGAGCACAAGTTTTACGCCTTGTTCAGCTCGAAAGGTATGATAGCCTTCTGCATGAATCATGGGCATTGTCATCATCCCCCTTTTTCAATTGTTCATATCTAGTTTAGCATGAAAGCGAAGGTGATAGAACGTTAAGTTGAGAATGAAGTGTAGGGAGACGTGGCATGCATATCTATGTAAAACAGCTTAATTATTCAAGTCCATAATGAACAAGTAGCTGTATTTCTAAATGCTCAGCTTGCTCAAACGGCAAGACACGGCGTTTGTTGCGAACATAATCTTCAATTGCGCGAAGGTAAGCAGACAATTCACTCGTTGCGGTCGGCAAGAATTTTTGCGCGCGTTCTTCAACAGCACGTAAATCTTCAGCTGTGTACATCTTCTTCACTCCTATGAGGATTCTTTCTCCTAGTGTATAACCATATGGTCACCATAACTACTTAAGATCTGCTAAAGAATACGTAAAAGTCTCTTAACAGAGTGAAAAGTAACGGAGAATTGGTAGCAGATGTTTAAAATGAAACAAGTTGTGGGATACCAATTAGAATGTCAAAAAAATGGATAGGGGATTTCATATGCTTTGCCAATCAGATGACGAACTACAATTATTAGTGAACCAAGCGAGAGATGTGATTGAAGATGGGAAAGTGGCTGATTACATACCTGCATTAGCTAAAGCCGATAAAGATAAAGTTTCGATTGCGTTGTTTTATCCTGATGGCCGCTTTTATTCTGCAGGAGATACAAACGAAAACTTTACGCTACAAAGTATTTCAAAAGTTTTAGCGCTTGCGCTTGCCTTAATTGATAATGGAGAAGACTATGTGTTTGACCGTGTGGGAAAAGAGCCAACAGGTGATCCGTTTAACTCCATTGCGAAATTAGAAACGAATAAGCCATCTAAACCATTAAACCCTATGATTAATGCAGGCGCACTTGCTGTGACGCATATGATTAAGGGAGAATCGGTTAATCACCGTCTTGAACGGTTACTACAATTTATTCGTTGCTTATCAAATAATGAGACGGTTGCTTATAATGAAGAGGTAGCAAAGTCAGAATATGAAACAGCAGACTTAAACCGAGCTTTGGCCTTTTTTATGAAACAGCACGATGTCATAACCGAAGACATTGAAGGCTTAATTGATTTATATACAAAACAGTGTGCCATTGAGATGAATTGTAAAGACTTAGCGCGCATTGGCTGTGTACTTGCAATGGATGGACGTGACCCAGAAAACGATGAACAAGTGATTCCTGTAGATGTTGCACGCATTTGTAAGACCTTTATGGTGACATGCGGCATGTACAACGCGTCGGGAGAATTCGCAATCAATGTGGGTATCCCTGCAAAAAGTGGTGTTGCAGGAGGAATTATGGGTTCTATCCCGAAAAAATGTGGAATTGGTATTTGCGGACCTTCATTAGATGATAAAGGCAATTCCATTGCAGGCATTCGCTTACTTGAAATGATGTCACGGCAATATTCACTTTCGATGTTTTAAGCAGGAGTACGGGCTCCTGCTTTTTTCCTGTTTCGTGCAGAGTCGACTTGGCGTATAATCGATAAGCAGAATAAGGAGAGAATGATGAAAGTGACCATTCATAGCGGCTTATATGAAATAAAAAAAGAAATGCAGCAACGAAAGCACCAGCGCATGACAATCAAGATGCGTTCCTTTATGGCTCGCATTGGACAGAAAAGACGCACGAATCAACTTGTGGAGCAAGTCAATAAACGACTCGGCGAAATGGGGATGCGCGCTTATTCACCAACAGGGACACAATGGCAACATTTAAAAATGGACGAGTGGGTCACGTTTTCGAAACAGTTGCAAGACCCGCCACGCCACATAATCAAGGTTCAAAAGCAGGCTCGCCCGTTTCGGCTTTATTTGCATCAACAAGAAGCGCTACATAAGCTGGAACGAATAAAGCAACCTTTTTCAGGAATTTTGTCTATTCCTACAGGTGGAGGGAAAACAGTCGTAGCGGTTCACTGGCTTCTCAAAGAAGGCGTAGAAAAAGGGCGCAAAGTGTTGTGGCTAACCCACCGACATGATCTGCTTGACCAAGCTTACGAAACGATTCAAAAGCACGCAACCGACGCCCTCTTAACAGAAGGGCAGTCGTTCATTTGTCGACTGATCTCTAGTGATGAGACGCATGAATCGATTAAAGACATACAGGCTATGGATCAAGTGGTTATCGCCACAAACGGTAGTCTTGTCGGACAACTAACGCTTTTGCTGAAAAACTGGCTTACGCCTCAGGAAGAGCTGCTCATCATCGTGGATGAAGCCCATCACGCTGTTTCTGAGACGTACGAGCACATTTTAACGACATTAAGTCATCAGGTTAAGCCAACGATTCTTGGACTAACGGCAACTCCTTTTCGAACGGTCGAAGAGGAGAAAGGCTTGTTAAAAAAACGGTTTTCCACTGATATTTTGTATAAACTTGATATCTCTACGCTCATAGCTCGGGGAATTTTGGCTGAACCGATTTTCAAAGAAATGAAAACAGGCGTGAAGAAGCTTCCGACCTTGTCGATGAAGGACGTGCAGCAAATTCATACAGCGGATGTATTACCGCCAAAGATTGAACAGTATTTAGCGGTTCATCAGTCTCGCAATAAGGCGATTGTTGGTGAATATGTCAATGGTGCTCATGTCTATAAAAAAACCTTGGTGTTCGCGCTGAATCGAAACCATGCGGTACAGTTAACGAACCAATTTAGCGCCCAAGGCATTCGTGCTGATTTTTTTATTTCGGGGGAAGAAAAGAAGCAGACAGCACTGGAACAGTTTAAAGATGGAACGCTTGATGTGCTTGTGAATGTCAATATGTTAACGGAAGGGACCGACTTACCCGATGTGCAGACCGTTTTCTTAACGAGGCCCACAACCTCCGCCATCTTAATGACGCAAATGATTGGTCGAGCAATGAGGGGAATTGAAGCAGGTGGAACGGAAACAGCAAGGATTGTCCATTTTCAAGACGACTGGCCAGAAACGATTTCATGGATCACGCCGAATGAATTGTATCGAGATGATCTTTCAAGATTAAAGCAACCGCACCTACTTGAACGAAAACCCCCAGTTGAATCAATTTCGTTCCATCTCGTGCAGCATTTATTTGAGAAAATCATCCATAGAGACACAGAGCAGTACCGTTTTACAGAAACGATTCCCATTGGCGTGTACTCCTTTCTAGACCCGAAAACGGAGCAAACGGTCGACATCCTTGTTTATGAACATTTGGTTGATGCGTTTGAAGCATGGATGAAGGCGCTTGACATTGGTTCTGTTGAGGAAAAAACGACACAAATTAATCATGCAGAAAGAAGATATTTTAAAGAAAAAAGACATACCTTTGGCTATGATCGAAACGATCTATTAGCGATTTATCAATATGTAAAGGAAACGAAGAAAAAGCCAATGCTGAGACGGTTTAAAAATCGTGAAGCGGTGGATGTTACAAAACTAGCAGAGAAATTATCGCAGAAAGGGCTCGTTGGCGAAGCGAAGAAAGCGTTTATCGATCGACATTGGCACGATGAACAGTCTTTTCTAGCTGTCTACTTCGGATTTAACAAACTAGCGTTTCGGAAACGATTAGAAGTGGAGTTATTGAGGTTGGAAGAGCCGGAGTTGTTTGAGTGATGTAGGATAGAAAAAAGGGCCCTGCTATGATGGTGATTAGTAGGGTCTTTTTTTCGTTCATGATAGGAGAATGTAATGTTGAAGCGATAAATGTACATGTAAGATTAATCGTAAGTATCTACAGTAGACTTAGGTTTTGAAGAATTGCAAATCTAAAGTGTAACCCATTTTTAATTTTATCCATACCATAATTTCAAACGTTTTATATAGACAGGAGGCTATATTCATGTTCAGTTTTAATAAGTGTAACAATGTATCGCGTTACAAACGCACTTCGTCAAATGGTGGAAGTTCTTTAAATTCCGGGCCTCCGGGACCGCCAGGACCGCCGGGACCAACAGAAGTTAAAAGTTTTGGTTCATTAAGAGGGAGCACCATCGAGAACCCATCAGAAATTGAAAGTAGTGTTATTTTTAATGAGGTAGGTACCGTTTCTGGTGGAATTACGCCAAGTTCCTCGGGGAATGAATTCATTGTGTTAGAAAGCGGGGTTTATCAAATAACTCTATCGATTAGTCCGGAATTATCTCTATCACCAGATCCTTCTGAACCATATCTGTCCGCAGTTATTACTATAAATGGAGGACCCGCTTTTGGGGATGCGACGTCTGCTTTCTATATAAAAAATCGGTCATCCTCTTCATTCATCATACAAGCAGATTTAGTCGAGGGTGATGTAATTGGAGCGAATATAGCAACATCTTCTATCTTAGGCTATATCGGCCGATCGCTAACTCTGTTGAAAGTTTCATAAGTGTTTTTCGGAGAAACGGACTGATGGTTTAGGAGTGGAATTGTATCACAACATAAAAAAAGAAAGGATCTTTCAGGTGGTGCGATTATCCTTTCTTTTTTTATGTTTGAAATGTTAAGAATTATAAAAAACGAAATTTTTTAAATGATAAGTGTTTGAAATCATTTAATAAGGTTAATAGAGTAGAGAACAATTTTTTGCGAAAATTTGGAAAGGAGCGAGTGAAATGAAGTTGACGTTACAAGATGCACAAGAAGTGATCGCAGCAGCGGAAGAAAAAGCGAAACAGCTTAACGTGAAAATGGTAATTTCCGTTGTGGATGACGGTGGAAACATGATTGCCGTTCATCGCATGGATGATGCTTGGCTTGCAAGTGTCGATATTGCCCAAAAGAAAGCTTGGACCTCTGTCGCATTAAAAACGAAAACAGCTGATTTAGCTGAAGCAACGGTTCCAAATGCAGAATTATATGGATTGAATACAACGAACGATGGCCGCATTGTTTTGTTCGGAGGAGGCATTCCGTTAAAGCACGGAGAAACGATTGTCGGTGCCATTGGCGTAAGCGGTAGTTCAGTAGAGGATGACGTAACCGTTGCAGAAGCAGGAGTCTATCGATTTGATGACCACTTAGAAAAAGCAGGCATGTAACGATAATGAAGCTCTAGGAGGATGAAGATGGCGAACAATCGCGGTGTTGTATATATGGGTAAAAAAGGCGTTGAAATTCAAGATATCGAATACCCTGAACTTGTTTTAAAAGATGGCCCTGGTGTTCCGAAAGCGAATGTCGGTCGAAAATGTGAGCACGGTGTAATTCTAAAAGTCATCGTCACGAATATTTGCGGAAGTGACCAGCACATGGTGCGAGGACGGACAACTGCACCAGAAGGGCTTGTTCTAGGTCATGAAATTACTGGTGAAGTCGTTGAAATCGGACGAGATGTGGAGTTCATCGAAAAAGGGGATATTGTTTCGGTCCCGTTTAACATTGCTTGTGGACGTTGTGTCATGTGTCAGGAACAAAAAACCCATATTTGTTTGAATGTGAATCCAGAACGACCTGGTTCAGCCTATGGCTATGTAGATATGGGTGGCTGGGTTGGTGGCCAATCGGAATATGTGATGGTCCCGTACGCTGATTTCCAATTACTTAAATTTCCGAATAAAGAAAAGGCAATGGAGAAAATTCTTGATCTTACGATGTTGACCGACATTTTTCCGACAGGTTTCCACGGCGCCTACACAGCTGGAGTTGGAATTGGTTCAACGGTTTATGTGGCAGGAGCAGGTCCTGTTGGTTTAGCGGCGGCTCATTCTGCACAACTTCTAGGCGCATCGAGCGTCATCGTTGGTGACATGAATGAAGAGCGCTTGGCGCAAGCACGCAGCTTTGGGTGCGAAACAGTCGATTTATCTAAGCACGACCGACTCGGAGAGCAAATTGAGAACATCTTAGGTGTAGCAGAAGTGGATGCTGCGGTGGACGCGGTTGGCTTTGAAGCAACGGGTCACGGTGAAAATGCAGGTGAACAACCAGCTGCGGTACTTAATGCGATTATGGATGTGACCCAAGCGGGCGGAAAGCTTGGCATTCCAGGACTTTACGTGACGGAAGATCCAGGAGCGGCAGATGAAGATGCGAAAACAGGTTCATTAAAAGTTCGTTTCGGACAAGGTTGGGCAAAAGCGCATACGTTTGTTACGGGTCAAACCCCTGCGATGCAGTACAATCGAAAGCTAATGAAGCTAATTATGTCAGGCAAAGCGGATATTGCAAAAGCCGTTAATGCAACCGTTATTTCTTTAGATGAAGCGCCAGATGGTTATGCTGATTTTGATAGTGGTGTTGCGAAGAAATTTGTCATTGATCCACATGGCATGCTGAAATAAGGATAAATAAACCAAGTAAAGGATTCTTCCTTGCTTGGTTTATTTTTGGCATAATAGAAAGATGAAAAAGAGAAGGGGCGTTTACAAATGGATCATGAAGCAGCAGAACAACTTATCGAGCAATTAAGAAATGGGGAAAAGGAAGAAGTCGTTATTTCCAAAGATGAGTTTACAAATTTCCGTGAAGTGCTTGTTAATCAAGCAGACAAAAAAGATTTTCGAGGCAATGCACAACATCGAGGGTCGGTCATTTATACGTATGAGCCTGGTTGGACGGCGTAAAAGATGGGAAAGAATGATGCTGTCGTAAAAGCGAGTGAGTCTCTTTCTGCGGTCGTGGTGAAGATGATTAAAGGGAACCATATTTCCATGAATGTGAAGGACGAGAACGGACGCAGCTTAGGCGAATTGGTTTTATCCGATGTTCGACAAGCCATTCAATCCGGTCGAGAGCGCGACTCTGCCATCACGCTTTTGCAAAATCGGCCGGAGACTGCCTCATCTAATCAATTTGAATCGATGTTAAAAAGCGAAATGTTTGCGATTCTAATGGATTCTTTATACGACGGTGTGTACGTAACCGATGGGACCGGTGTGACGTTAAAAGTTAATCAAGCATATGAACGAATTACGGGCATCCCTGCACAGACCATTATTGGTATGCACATGAGAGATATGGAGAAAGCAGGCTATATTTCAAACTCCATCTCTCTTGAAGTGTTAAAGCAGAAAAAAGTTGTAACGCGGATGCAACGCTTAGCAAGCGGCAGAAAGGCGTTGGTGTCGGGCACGCCTTCTTTTAATGACGCTGGTGAAATCGAATATGTCGTCAGTACGGTTCGAGATATGACGGACCTTCTTCGTATGCAGGCAGAGCTTGAGGATTTAAAAGAATGGCAAGCGGAACGAGCACATTATGTCACAAACCAAGATGTAACACCGATTGTGGCAGAAGATGAACAAACGATTTCATTTTTGACGAAAGCGCGACGTGTGGCAGAGACGACGGCTACTGTCTGTTTATTAGGTGAGAGTGGTGTCGGCAAGACAAAAGTAGCTACATATATTCATGAACATTCACAACGGAAAGACAAACCGTTTGTTGTTGTGAACTGCGGTGCACTGAGCGAAACGCTAATTGAAGCTGAATTATTTGGCTATGCACCAGGGGCATTCACCGGTGCTTTAACAAAAGGAAAAAAAGGACTCATTGAAGTCGCTCACGGTGGCACTTTGTTTCTTGATGAAGTAGGAGAGCTTCCACACGCAACTCAAGTCAAGCTGTTAAAAGTGCTTGATGATTTCCACTTTACGCCGGTAGGATCAACAGAAGGAAAGCGTGTCGATATTCGAGTAATCGCTGCAACCAACCGTGATTTGAATGAATTAGTAAAAAGGGGACAAATGCGCGAAGATTTTTATTATCGAATGGCGGTCGTTCCGCTTTTTATTAATCCGTTACGACATCGGCCTAAAGAAATCCTTCGACTGACTCGTTTATTTTTAAGTGAGTACAACAATCGTTATAATCGACACGTTACATTGGGCGACGAAGCGCTGCATGCTATACAACAATGGCATTGGCCAGGGAATATTCGAGAATTAAAGAACGCGATTGATTATGTCGTCGCGACAACGCCTGTTGGGGTTGCCGGAAAAGAGTCCTTGCCGAAGCCGTTATGGGAAGAAGGGCTAGACGAAGAGGATGGTCGTACATTAAAGGATGTGCTCCAGGCTGTTGAGAAGCAGATGATTGAAGAAGCGATCGTGAAACACAAAACAACACGAGCAGCAGCAAACGCGTTAAAGATTAGCCAAGCGGCACTCGTTACGAAGCGTCAAAGCTACCGAAATCTTGATCAAAAATAAAATCAAACGATTAGAAAATAGATCAATTTCTTTCGTTTTCCCCTATAAACAAGCGCCAATACAGTTGGCACGATTTTTGCTTCTCACTCTTTATACGAATAGGGGGAAATGAAAATGAATCAACAACTTTTTAAAAGCGCTTACAAAATTTGGACAGGTGCTGGCGCAACGGCACAATTAAAACATGAAGTGGCACGACTTCAAATGAACAATCCGCTAATTGTGAGTGATGCCATTATAAAACAAATAGGCTTGCTCGACGAAGTGTGCGCCTCGTTAGATGAGGCTTCGTTCGGAACGTTTTTGGACGTTGAACCTGAACCGGCATTTTCAGTCATTGAAGCATGTAAAAAAGTGTTTCTGGCTGGTGGCCATGATGGATTTATTGCTATTGGTGGAGGTAGTGCCATTGATACGGCAAAAGCAGCGTCTGTCTATGCGTCTTACGAAGGCTCTTTGCATGATTTTGTTGGTACGGATTTGGTGCCGCAAAAAGGAGCACCACTTATTGCGATCCCGACCACAGCTGGTACAGGGTCTGAAGTGACGAATATCGCCATTTTATCAGACAAAGATGCACAATTAAAAAAAGGGATTGCCAGTGATTATCTTTTGCCTGATGTCGCAATTGTGGCGCCGGAAATGACGCGGACCGCTCCACAGCATGTGACCGCAGCAAGTGGAATTGATGCGATGGTACATGGTATTGAAGCATATTTATCAGTAAATGCATCACCGATAACGGATGCCTTGGCGCTTCAATCGATCACGATGATCGCGCGTAGTCTACCAAAGGCTTATTCGAATTCGCACCAGTTAGCAGCGAGAGAAGAAATGGCAACAGCAAGTTTAATGGCAGGAATGGCGTTTGGCAATGCAGGTGTTGGTGCGGTACATGCCTTGGCTTACCCTCTAGGGGGACGCTTCCAAATGGCACATGGCGTCAGCAACGCTCTGCTCCTACCGTTTGTCATGGAAGTGAATAAACCAGCTTGCTTAGAACGGCTAAAAGACATTGCCGATGCGCTAGGCGAGCAAACATCGGGCTTAAGTCTAAATGAAGCAGCAGATCGAGCGATTATGGGCATGACGCGTTTATGTGCGCAAGTGAAGATTCCAGCTAGTTTAAAAGAGTTTGATATTAAAGAAAGTGATCTAAAAGAAATGACAGAAGATGCGTCTAAAATTGAACGTCTATTAAAAAATAACCCTCGTCAGCTAACGAAAGCTGAAATTTACGAGATTTATCAGGCTGCATATGTAGGACGGGCACAGCAATGAAATGGAAGCAGCGACAGTTTGGTCAAGAAACGCCGTATCACCCATTAGGTCCTTTTAAAATTCGCGTGCCGTTTTACCATTATCGATTTGAATGGCCGGACTATGTCCAAGGTTTGCTCATGTGTGCTGTTGATCTAGCTGCCATACCACTCTTAATGGAATTGCTTGGTATGCCGTTTGAAGCAGCTCTGGCTGTTGTGATTTTAAATGGTCTGCTCTATTTAACGCACCATTTATTAGGGGATCCGGTTGTGCCAGGTTGGATTACGCCAGCGATTCCTTTAATCATGATTTATGTGTCTTCTTTCCCAGAAGATGAGCGGGTCCATGCATTGATTGCCTTTCAGTTAACCCTTGGTCTACTATCCATTTTTCTAGGGGCGACAGGGTTAGCAAGTAAAGTTGTACGTTTTGTGCCAAGTGCGATTAAATCAGGTGTCATTTTAGGGGCAGGGATTATTGCAGTCATCACCATTTTTGAAGTGGGAGGTCGGTTTGAATCATTCCCGTGGACGATATCGATTGCGATTGGAATTGGCTTCTACTTGTTGTTTTCTAAACACTTTCAAAAGTTGAAAGCGAGGGGTGGACTCTATGGTTTGGTTGGTAAATTAGGTATTTTACCAATTATTCTTCTTGCTGTCTTTGTAGCACCTTTAGTTGGGGAAGCCCCATGGCCAAACATCGAATGGGGATTTTCGAAACCGGATTTTATTACACTTTGGAGTGAGTATACGTTGTTTGGGGTAGGTTTTCCGCCACTTATGATGTTTTTAACCTGTTTGCCGACGGTTTTTGCTGCTTACCTTGTGTTGTTTGGTGACATTTTGCAAGCAAAAGCAATTATTAAAGAAGCCGATGTAGTTCGTCAAGATGAAAAAGTTGATTACAACCCGAACCGTGCTCATCTTATTTTCGGCGGTCGAAATGGCATCATGAGTATCATCGGTCCGGATGTCACCATGGCAGGCCCGACTTGGGCGGCGATGCAAGTAGTCATTGCCGAGCGCTTTAAAGAAGGAAAAAAATCCATGCACTCCATTTTTGGAGGAATGGGATCGTTTCGGTTTGGGACAAACACGGGGTTATTGCTGCTGCCAATTGTGAGTTTAGTTGAGCCGATTCTTGGAGTAGCGATGGCGCTCACTCTATTAATTCAAGGTTATGTGAGTGTGCGAATCGGGATACTAGAAGCGAAGAGTCAGAGAGACTTAGGGATAGCGGGGATTATTGCTGCCATTTTAGCGGTAAAGGGTGCCGCATGGGCATTTGCGGCAGGAGTCATCCTCTGTCTATTAATCTACGGCAAGCAATTTTTTAAAGGCGAAACTGATGAGACATTCGTAAAAGATCAAGAGGAAGAAAAGAGAGGTGCGTAATGATGAAAAAAGGGTTGTTTATTAATAATGAAGTGGTTTGGACAGACGATGTCATGGAGGTGGAAAATCCAGCCACTAAGGAAATCATTGGGACTGTTGCGAAAGCAGGAGCGAAAGAAGCGAGGGCTGCTGTAGATGCGGCTGCCGACGCTTTACAAGCTTGGAAAAGCAAGACGGCAGCTGAGCGCAGTGAATACTTGATGGCATGGCACGCACGTATAACAGAAGAAGAAGAGGCTCTTGGAGAAGGAATGACCCTTGAACAAGGGAAACCTCTAGCAGAAGCAGTTGGGGAAATTCGTTATGCGAACAGTTTTCTCTCGTGGTATGCAGAGGAAGGGAAGCGAGTTTATGGAGAGACAGTTCCAGCAAGCGCGCCGAACAAGCGAATTATTGTACAGAAACAAGCGATCGGTGTCATTGCGGCGATTACCCCGTGGAATTTTCCGGCTGCGATGGTAACGCGAAAACTAGGTCCAGCGCTAGCGGCAGGATGCACAGCTGTCGTGAAGCCGTCAGAGCTTACACCTTTTACCGCTTATCGACTCGCGGAACTTGCGTTGGAAGCAGGAATTCCAAAAGGAGTCATCAATGTGGTTACTGGTGACGCATCCGCAATTGGGAAGGCTTGGATGGAAGATGAGCGAGTTCGGAAAGTTTCGTTTACTGGATCAACCGCAGTTGGGAAATTGTTGATGCGACAAGCAGCAGATACTGTAAAAAAACTTTCGTTAGAATTGGGTGGGCATGCACCGTTTATCGTGACCGAACATGCGGACATCGCTAAAGCCGTAAAGGGATTAATGGGCTCGAAGTACCGGAATGGCGGTCAGACGTGTGTTTGCGCGAACCGTGTTTACGTACATGAATCAATTAAAAAATCGTTCACTAAAGCGTTTATTGAAGAAATGAGCGCTTTGAAGACCGGTAATGGCCTTTCCGCTGATTCCGATATTGGTCCCCTTGTCAATCAGAGTGCTGTAGAGAAAGTAGACAAACACCTCCGTGATGCGGAAGCAAAAGGAGGAACCCTTGTTTACGGACAGGAACCACAAGAGACAGGTGGCTATTATCAAACGCCTGTTGTCGTAACGAATGCAACGGATGAGATGTTATGTATGAATGAAGAAACATTTGGTCCACTTGCACCAATTGCTAGTTATGAAACGATTGAAGATGTGATCGAGCGAGCCAATCAAACACCATTTGGTTTAGCTGCTTATGTGTATTCAAATGATCTGACGGAAGCATTTATGATTTCGGAAGCGTTAGAGTACGGGATTGTTGGGTTAAATGATGGACTGCCATCGGTTGCTCAAGCGCCGTTTGGGGGAATGAAAGAAAGTGGCTTAGGGCGTGAAGGTGGACACTGGGGCATAGAAGAGTACTTGGAAGTAAAATATATCTCGATGCAGCTATAAAAAAGGATAAAAGCGCTCACTTTGAGCGCTTTTTCTAGTAGAAACAATTCAGTCCCCTTTTATTGTGTGAATTCTGTATAATATGAAAAAAGGGGGAGTAGAGTTGAAACTACTACGAGCGACAAAAGATAACTTAACAGGCGTGTCTATTCTCTTTAATCAATACAGAATGTTCTATAATCAAGTGGAGGACATAAGTGGTGCAGAATCGTATATAAGAGAACGATTGCAACAAGAGGATTCAATCATTTTTGTTATGAAAGAAGGAGACACCTATTTAGGCTTTACGCAGCTGTATCCGACATTTTCATCAATCTCAATGAAAAGGCTTGGATTCTCAATGATTTATATGTACATGAAGAGGCACGAGGAAAAGGTGTCGCTGAATCACTCTTGAATCGAGCGAAAGCATTTGCTTTGGAGACTGAAGCAGTAAGTATTGCCTTGAGTACTGCCCCGGATAATCTTCCTGCACAACGATTGTATGAAAAACTTGGGTATGAGCGGGACGAGCAATTCTATCATTATGAATTGAATCTAGCATAAAGAAGGTGTGAAGATGGCCAAGCTCGTTATTCTTTTTGGGCCGCAAGCAGTAGGGAAAATGACGGTAGGGGAGTCGTTAGCGGCGCAAACCAACCTAAAACTTTTTCATAACCATATGTCTATTGATATGGTCGCACCGATTTTCGGATTCCAAGACGAGACGTGGCGTTTAGTCGATTTATTCAGAAAAGAAATGTTTCAATCAGTGGCAAAAAGTGATTTAGACGGATTAATTTTTACATACGTTTGGGCGTTTGATCGTCAAGAAGATTGGGATTATATCGACAACGTCACAAGCATATTTGAAGAAAACGGTGGTTCGGTCTACTTTGTCGAGCTAGAGGCTGCATTTGATGAGCGACTCGCTCGAAATAAAAGCACACATCGGTTACAGCAAAAGCCGACGAAACGAGATGTCGATTTTTCAGAGAAAGAATTAAAAGAGAGTGCCCAAACCTACCGCTTAAATTCAGAAGTTGGTGAATTAAACAAACCCTATTATTTACGAATAAACAATACAAATCGTACACCTAGCGATGTTGCTACAGAAATTAAGCGAACGTTTACCTTATAAAGGGAGAGAGTCTCTTATGAAATTTACGAATATCATAACAAGTGATGAAGCGTTTGAAGCCTTCTGTGAAGAAGTAGGAAAGCCGAGTGAGCTGGCAGCGAACAAAGTTATTTCTTCAATCGATGCGCACTGTGAAGCGTTTATCAAAAAATCTCCGTTTCTGACTATGGCTTCAGCTAATAAGGACGGAGCGTGTGACGTAACACCAAGAGGGGATGATCCTGGTTTTGTTCACGTCATTGATGAAAACTTTCTATTTATTCCTGAACGACCAGGAAACAAACGAATGGATTCAGCGCATAACATCTTATCAAATCCACATGTAGGGCTACTCTTTTTTATTCCTGGACTTGGTGAAACGCTAAGAATAAATGGAAAAGCTCACATCTGTCGTGATTCAGAATTACTTGACGCATGTATGGCGAAAGGGAAACGGCCTCTTTTTGGCGTTCTGGTTGAAGTGAAGGAATGTTATATCCACTGCGCAAAGGCATTCTTGCGCTCGGGCTTGTGGAAACCAGAATCTTGGATTGACCAGGAAGAACGTCCATCCGTTGCAAAAATGATTAAAGCGCATACAGAATTTGATAAAAAGACGGAGCAGGACATTGAACGATCACTGGAGGAAAGCTACGCGAAACGACTGTATTAGAGGTGTAGAAATGTCAAAAACGATAAACGACTTACATACGGGCGGGGAAATGAGTGCAACGGTTCAGTTGTTTTATTCAATGGTGGAAGAGAATTTCTTACGTTTACAAGCAAGTCTACATACTATTGTACAAGATGAAATGGATTTCAAAGGTCTTGGAAATAAGGAAAATAGTATAGCTCAGCTCATTCGACATCTAGCATACGTTGACTTATGTTGGGTTTTTCGACTAAAGGGCCAACCTATTCCGGCAGAATACGAACAAAGGCTTGGACCAATGACAGATTTAAACGGTAAATTACCAAACGTACAAAAGGTACCGAAACGTGACTTGCTTGAAGATTATAGAATGATTATAACGATGTTAAAAAAAGAATGTGAGCGGTTTACGGATAAAGAACTAGAGCGTGTTGTTCCTTATGAAAATGGCGAAAAGGCCACCATTCGATGGGGTTTGTGGCATATGTCTGACCATAGTAGATACCATCAAGCTCATATAAATCGCTTAAGAGCAGACTTTGCGGAAGCGTTACAAAATTGATTAGACAAGCAGTTGGTGCCATCGTCGTAACGAAGGACGCGTATGTATTAGTATGCAAGTCTTGGCAAAATACGAAGGATGGAAAAGAACGTATTGAAGACGAATGGGATATCGTCAAAGGTGGCGTTGAAAATGAGGATGAATCGTTGGAAGCGGCTGTTTTGCGTGAGCTTTATGAAGAGACGGGTTCGAAAGCATTTATTCTAAGAGACCTGTTTCGTGAAAAGCTAACCTTTGCCTTTCCACCAGAGGTCAAAAAGAGAATCGGATTTGAAACACAAGAAACAACAGTTTTTTTGGTGGAGTTTACAGGTGACCTAGAAGATTTGACACCTAAAGATAAGGAAATTAGTAAGCTGAAAGCCGTTTGGCCAGACGAACTAATGGATTACTTAGCTCATGATGAGACGAAGCAATTTTTCCAGAAATATGTCTTGGGGGATGAATGTTGAATAGGGTTGAACAAATTAGAAAATCTGAGAAGGTTTATCATGATTACGTATACGATCATCACGTTCTATTTGAAGAAGGGAGTTGGTTACATAAGCCGGTCAGCATGATTAAAGGCACACTCACTTCTTTTTTAGACATTCCGAATGTGCGTGTTCTAGATTTAGGGTGCGGCGTTGGAAGAAATAGTATTCCAATTGCATCTGAGATTCAAAAGAATCATGGGAAAGTTGTTTGTGTCGATTTGCTTGATTCAGCTTTAACGAAACTGGAACGGTATAGCCGAACATACGGGATTGAACACGCCATACAACCTGTAAAATCAGACATTGCAGCGTACTCGTTTCCGGAAAACCATTTCCAATGGATCGTGGCAATATCTGCGCTAGAACATGTTTCTTCCGTTCAAGCGTTGACGGGGGTTTTAGAAAAGATGAAGCGAGCCACTAAGAAGGGCGGCGTTCATAGTTTAATTGTGAATTCAAACGTAGAAGAACGATGCGTTGAAACAAATCAGCGCATAGAAGCGTCCATCGAAGTTAACCTACCGACAAAGAACATGGAGAACCTTCTCAACAAAACCTATAGGAACTGGAATGTTCTTACTCAAACCGTAAAACCACTTTCGTTTAACATTTTACAAGAACAAAAAGAGGTGCGACTTACGACAAACGCCATCACGCTAGTCGTGAAAAATGAAATGCCACAAGGTGATGGTTGGCATGAATAAACATGATGCTCCGATAGGATTTGTAAACAAATCCTATCTTTTCTGGTGTGCCTATTCTGGCAAACTTAATTGCCAAGACACCCCGTATTTATCATTGACCCAACCGAATTTCTTGCTAAAACCATAGTTGTCAATCGGCATGAGTGCCTCCCCGTCTTTCAACAAAGCTTGGTAAAGATGATCAATTTCTTTCTCTGTCTCACAGGTGAGAAAAATTGAAAGGGAAGGCGTAAATTCAAACGCATGGCGAACGTGACTATCGATACACATGAATTCTTGTCCATTTAAAGAAAAACGCGCTTGAATGACGGTTCCTTCTTTTCCTGGTCCATTTTCATCATACCGAGCAATCTCTTTAATCTCAGAATCCTCAATGAGGGATGTGTAGAAGTTCATTGCCTCTTCAGCATCGCCGTTTTGAAACATTAAAAAAGGTGTAACGTCTTTCATTGTTTTCAACTCCTCTATACTTCTATCGTCAGTGCGGCACGAAATCCTCTCGCGCTATAATAAGAGGATGCGCCGTTATGATAAACGAAGGTATGTCCATATCGATAATCGCAAAAAAGCGTACCTCCACGTTCGCGAATGGCCATGGGGGTTTGAATCCAGCTTGATGTTTTTAAATCAAATTCTCCGTACTGTTGCAATGTACGATACTGCTGTTCAGTGAGTAGTGTAACCCCCATAGCTGCCGCCATTTCCACGGCATTGTGTGAGGGCTTATTCTTTTTACGTGATTCTAGTGCTTCTAAATCATAACAAGTGCTCCTGCGACCGGCTGGGGTTTCCTTTGAGCAATCAATAAACATGTACTTGTTTTGTTCAGGGTCTACAAGCACGATATCAGGTTCTCCTCCTGTTTTCTCCATTTCATTTACTGACCATAACTTACTTGGTTGGGAACGTAATGTCGATTGCACGCCTTCCCATTCTATTCCTTCATGCCGGTTCTTATTATCATGAAAGCGTTCTTCCAATCGATTTAAAATCTCTTCCGTTTCGCTTACTGAAAGCTCATTTTGCATGTATGCTACCTCCAAATGGGGTGCTGCGTTTCCATAACTATCTCTAGTTTAAACGATCCTGTCAACTTTCATAACTGGTTGGATGAACATTGCATGTGAAAAAGATAAGCAGTACGTCGATTAGTTTCCTAAATAAAAAAGCCTAAAGTGTAATTTACCTTTAGGCTTAGTGAGAGAGGGAGAAGGTGTTTTCATTCAGGCTGTCAATGTATTGAGGCAATGTTTCAATAAACTGATACGTTTGTGGTGCACGGTTACGAAGGAATGTTTGCATTTCATCACTTAGATAATAGTAAGCCATCGCTTCAGCAAGGTACTCCTCGGGATAAGCAAAATAGTAAAAGGTGTTATGGTCATGAAAAAGGGCCGCATATTCTTTTTCGTGAATAGATAAAAACGTTTCCGTTAAACTGATTTGCTCATCAGCGGCATAAAAGTCAATCGCATGGCTAAACTCGTGAAGTTCTAAATTAATCGTTGAGTGACCCATTCCAGCGTTGCTGTAGCCAATACGAGCAGCAGAATGAAGCCCTCCTACTCCAGGAACGTCATCCCACGTTAATCCGGTGTTTTCCCATCCGCGCGGGACAACACCTCTTAAATGTGCCCATTCAGGTAAATCTGTTAATGGGAAATCCATTAAAATGAGCGAGACACCAGCATGTAGTGCAGGCTCAATCAAGCGTTGATCCATTTTTCCGATTCGGTCAATCATAGCTTGAGCTTCTACTTGATTGTAATGCTCGTGATAGGCTCGTACTTCTATGAGCTCTTGGTGAGATGGAGAGACAAACGAATGATTATGTGTGAAATCTTCTGCAGCTGAAGTAGGTGTTGGGTCAAAAAAAGTTGCAAACATCACAAAAGCTGTAACAGGAACAAGTGAGTCTTTAAATTTAGACATCATGCTAGCCCTCCTTTTCAGTGTTTAAGAACTGTAATACCCCATCTTATGGAAGTGAAAAAGGATTATTACTAGATACATTCTCTCCACTAACAAAAACACCTTTGTCCATTGTGGAAAAAGGTGTGTAGGAGTTAACTTTTTGGCAAGGAGAAGCCTTTCCCGATAATTTCAGATGCACTTAGAAAGACGACGAAAGAATTCGCATCTTGCGCTTGGATTAATTCTTTTAAATAGACGGCTTCTGCTTGGTCGACGACGGTAAACAATAACGATTTTCTCGTTTTTGAATAGCCTCCTTCAGACCAAACTTTTGTTACGCCTCGATCAATTTCGTTATAGATCATATCGGTTACAAACTGGTCATGTTCTGTAATGATTAAGACAAGTTTTGAATTGGTCGACCGTAATAGGACAAAATCAATGACTTTACTGCCGATGAATAGTGCGACCATTGCATAAAGTGCGAGTTCTAAATTAAACACAATCATAGCTGCTACAACAATAACCCCATCAATGATGAGCTGCGCAAATCCACTTGAAACGTTAAAGTACTTTCTCATGATTTGACTAATAATCGTTGTTCCGCCAGTAGAACCATTCCCTTTAAATACGAGTCCAAGACCAACGCCGAAAAGAATGCCACCGTAAACGGATGCAAGGAAAGGATCTGTAACAGAAAACGTTTTAAAAGACGTTAACCAAATAAACACAGGTAAAATAAACGTGCCAACTAATGTTTTGGCGCTAAAACTTTTTCCAAGAATAGCGTAACCGACAAAAAACAGCGGTACGTTAATAACTAATTGGACGATTGCAGGCGTAAATCCGTACATATCGTTTAAAATAATGCTAATCCCGCTTACCCCACCAGCAGCTAGGCTAGCTGGAAGCATAAATAGGTTAAAAGCTAGTGCAACAATAAATGTGCCTAGAATGATTAAAGAATAAGACCTTAATTCAGAAACTTGTTTCATATAAAACAAACCTCAATTCTATAGTTCAACTAAAATGTGCGTTGATTCACCAATTTCTTAATATATACGAATGTTCGTCTAGATTCAACATTGTTTTTAGATTTTGTACGTTTTGTTACGTTTATCCTTAAAAAACCTGCATAAGTTATCGTAAATCGCTTTTTGGAGAGATGTGACCTATCAATTCTAAAGTGAGTGTGATTCAATAGTAATAAAAATTGATACAGATTAAGGAGCGGATTGACCTTGTTCCATATTCATATTGTTGCACCTTATTCTGCGATGGTACCAGTTCTTAGCGACTGTATCCCGCTTTTTCCATCCGTTGCCATTACGCATTCGGTTGGAGATTTAAAGAAGGGTGTTGAAACGGCACTGACAAAAGAAGGGGAAGGTGTCGATCTTATCATTAGTCGAGGCGGGACGGCGAAGTTAATTAAGAAAGCTGTATCTGTACCGGTCATTGATATTCAGCTTTCTGGCTACGACTTGACACGGTCACTAACACTGGCAAGCAAATTAAATGAAAAGACAGCCGTAGTAGGCTTTCAAAATATTACAGCTGGCGCTTCATCCATCATAAAATTATTAAATTTACCAATTAACGTCTATACAGTAAACGCAGCTAGTGAAGTAGCGCCTTTGTTAATAAAGCTAAAACAAGCGGGTTATAATCACGTCTTAGGGGATGTTATTACAGTGAATACATCTCAAGAAGTAGGATTAAAAGGAATGTTGCTGCAATCTGGAAAAGAATCCGTTGCGCGATCCATAGAAGAAGCCATTCATTTGTTGCGCACCATTTCCCAGCAAACAACGATCAATAAAGTGATGAAAACGTTACTAATTGATGAATATCGAAATATTGTTATGTTTGATGAAGATGATGCATTTATTTATAAACACTTTGAAGATTTTCACGACCCATTAGACTCTTCTGAGTGGGCGTTGCTTCATACAAGTTTAGCAATAAAAAAAGAAGTAAAAGAAACGTACACAAAAGACATAGGACGAATTCAAGTAAAAGGTCAACTGATTGATGGCCATTACAAAGTTTATACATTCAACTGGTTAAAGCACGGGCTAAATATAACAGGGGTCATTGAAAAATCAGTCTTAAATAAGGAGCCTATTGCGCTTTCAACGGTTTCTTCAGCAAATCGATTTCGGATGTTGCAACATCTTTTTCGGGAAAACTCGCATCTTTTGTTAACTGGTGAAAAAGGCACAGGGAAAAGCTTTTTGTCTAAGCAACTTCATGTTCTTGAAAATAGGGATGACTTATACCTCATCATTGATGCTGAAGTGTTTGAATTAGCAGAGATCGATCGCATTTGGACAGTCGACCCGAAAACGATTGTAGTAGAAAATGTTCATCCTGCTAAACATGAAGATCTCGTATCCGTCTGTGTATCAAAAAGCGAACAACATGGAAACCGTTTAATTGTGCATAGCGAGGAAAAATGGGACGAAGAGCGACTGGAAGAATTAAAGATGAGACATGTCCACTTACCGAGATTAGCAGATCGAGTGGAAGATATTAGCGATTTAGCTACATATTTTTTATCAGACTATCATCAAAAATATGGGACAAGACCAGTGAGAATCGCTGAAGATGCCCTTCATTATTTAGAAGGGATTTCGTACAAACATCACATTAAGAGTTTACGTCAGCTTGTAAAAAAAGCGACATTAGATGAAAGAGACTATTTATTAAGTAAAGAAGCGCTCGTCCAAGCTACTGAACGGACGCATGATGAAAAGAATGATTTCCCCATTCAAGGAACGTTAAAAGAGATGGAGAAAGCGATTATTGAACAAGTGTTAAAAGAAGAAAACCAAAATCAAACCCAGGCAGCAAAGCGATTAGGGATTAATCGGGCCACATTATGGAGAAAACTTAAAGAGTAAGGTCTTTAGGTTTTTCTTTCTATCTAATGTGTTGCATTATTAAACAATTTATTATTATTGTAGATTTATTGAATAAAAAGTGTTGCATTATTGATCGTTATCTTTTATGATTCAAGTAACTTATAAGTGAAAGCGTTTCAATATGAGGGGGAGAAACATTATGAAAATCAAAGCTTTTTTGGACCGAGTGCCAGGGGGCATGATGGTTGTGCCACTACTGTTAGCAGCAACAATCAATACATTTTTTCCGAATGCATTAAGAATTGGGGGCTTCACGGAGGCTTTATTCGTAAACAGTTCAAGTGCGCTTATTGCCTTATTTTTATTAATAGCAGGAACGCAAATTACCTTTAAAACAGCTGGAACATCAGTGAAAAAAGGATTAACGTTGCTTTCATTTAAATGGGGGATTGGCGCAGGAGTTGGGTTACTTGCGATTATTCTTGCAGATTCAAATGGTTTATTTCTAGGATTAGCGCCTATTGCAATTATTGCCGCAATGACGAATTCGAATGGCGGACTTTATATAGCTTTGGCAGGTCAGTATGGAAAAGAAGACGATAAAGCGGCCTATCCATTTTTGGCATTAAGTGATGGTCCATTTTTAACAATGGTAGCGTTAGCAATCTTTGGGACGATGGGTTTCGCGCAAGGGATGTTCTCACCAATTGACTTTGTCGCTGTATTGCTTCCGTTATTAATTGGAATTGCAATTGGAAACATTGATAAAGATATGGGTGACTTTTTATATAAAGGTAGCGACAAGCTTGTACCGTTCTTTGCGTTTTCACTCGGTATGGGTATTAACTTTACAGCCATTATTCAAGGTGGCATTAGTGGAATCTTATTAGGTGTATTAACAGTCTTACTTACTGGTGGAATTGGCTATTTTGTGTTTAAATGGATCGGCTGGAATCCAATTGTCGGATCAGCAGAAGGATCTACAGCAGGAAATGCAGTTGGCACACCAATGGCGATTGCAACAGCGAATGCATCTTTTATGCCAATGGCTGAAATTGCTACGGTGCAAGTTGCGGCAAGTGTCGTGACCACCGCTATATTACTCCCGATCTTTATTGGGATTTTAGCACGGCGACTGGAAAAGAAAACAGGTAAGCCTATAAATGAAATAAACGCAACCATGTAGGGGATCGTTGAAGGAGAGGAACTATGAATTTAGCAATCATCGCTGACGACTTAACAGGAGCTAACGATAGCGGCGTTCAATTAGCGAAGTATGGCTTAAAGACAGCGGTCTTTTTTAAAGAAGATAAGCGTTATCTTGGGGATAACGATGCAGTTGTGTTTGATACAGATAGTCGCGCCATTCGTTCGCATGAAGCAGAAGCAGCTGTGTCGAGCGTGACGAAATTTTTATTGAAACAAGGGGTCACAACCATATACAAAAAAATTGATTCGACCATGCGTGGCAATGTGGGTGCTGAATTACTTGGTCTTCAAAAAGAGTACAAGCAGGACTTTATTATTGTCGCTCCGGGCTATCCAACAAATGGGCGAACGGTGGTTGACGGACACCATTATTTAAACGGAAGAAAATTATCCGAAACAGAAATTGCGAATGACCCAGTTACTCCGGTGTTAGAATCTCATTTGCCAACACTATTAGGCGAACAACTACGTACAGAAGTTGGTCTCATCACAACATCAGAATTACGTGATTCCAGTTTGTTTCACGACAAATTAAATCAGTTTAAGGAAGATCAAACGGTTTATATTGTGATAGATTCAGAAACGGATAAAGACCTTCAACTTCTATTAAAAGAAGTAAAACGTACGCCTTTTAAAGTGGGACTCGTTGGCTCGGCTGGATTAGCGAATCATTTACCAGCACATTATGGCTTAGAAAAAAAAGCAATTGATTTCCAAATCACAGATCGAAAAAAAGCGATTTTAACGGTAGTAGGTAGCGTGAATGTTCAATCGCGAAAGCAGCTACATCAACTGCTAGAGAATAAAAAAATAGAAGCGATTGAAGTCGCATCTTATAAAGCAGTTTCGGATGATAAGACTCGACAAACCGAAATTGAACGTGTTTACTGTACAGCGAAAAAGTTAGCGTTTGAAGGCCATGACGTTGTTCTTTACTCAGCAGGAGAGAAAAGCGATATTGAACATGCGCGTCGGGTCGGCAACTTGCATGGATACACGTATTCGGAAACGAGTAGCGAAATTGTTCACATGATGGGCGAGATTTCAGCAAGACTACTAAAAGCAAAACTCTTTCAAGGCGTGGTCATGACCGGCGGAGATACCGCGAAGAAAATTTGTGAGCACTGGCGAGTGACGGGATTCCAACTATACGATGAGCTTGAAGTAGGCGTACCAATCTCCACGTTTATAGGTGTAAAAGGCCTGTTCGCCATAACAAAAGCAGGTGGATTTGGAAAAGAGCATGTTTTAATTGATTCAATTGATAAGTTAAAGGGTGAGAAAAAATGAATAACGTAAAGCCAATCGTTGGGATTACAATGGGTGATGCAGCAGGAATTGGACCAGAAATTATTGTCAAAGCACTTAGTCGTAGCGCTGTGTACGAGGAATGCCGTCCTCTTGTAATCGGGGATGCGAAAATCATTGAAAAAGCGATTCGCATTACAGGTGTTTCTGCTAGGCTAAAGATCGTGAGTGAACCTGAGCAAGCTGAGTTCAGTCCTGGCACAATTGACATCATTGATCTAAATTTATTGCCAGAAGACACAGCATTCGGAGAAGTGGCAGCTGTCGTTGGAGATGCGGCGTATCAGTATCTTGCAAAAGCTGTTTCACTTGCGCAAGAGCACAAAATCAATTCGATATGTACAGCTCCACTTAATAAAGAAGCACTCCACAAAGGCGGGCACCTTTATCCGGGTCATACGGAGATTCTTGCTACGTTAACAAACACAGAAGATTACTCGATGATGCTCACAACGCCAAATTTGCGTGTGATTCACTTAACCACTCACGTTGGATTAATTAAAGCGATTGAAAGTATCACACCAGAGCGGACTTATACCGTTGTGAAATTGGCCCATGAGACGTTGAAAAACGCTGGCATTGAAAGCCCGAGAGTAGCGGTTTGCGGCATTAACCCTCATGCGGGGGAAAATGGCCTGTTTGGAAATGGGGAAGAAGAAGAAAAGTTACTTCCTGGTATCCAACGAGCGCAAGCAGAAGGTATCCATGTTGAAGGTCCATATCCAGCCGACACGCTTTTCTTCCGAGCAGGACGCGGCGATTTTGATATCGTTGTTGCGTGTTACCACGATCAAGGTCATGCGCCGATTAAAGTAATGGGAATTGAAGAAGGTGTCAATATTACCGTTGGGTTAAAAGGCGGCATCATTCGTACGTCTGTTGATCACGGTACTGCTTTTGATATTGCTGGAAAGAACATTGCCGATGAAAAAAGTATGGTCGTGGCGATTCAGTCTGCGAGTGAGCTTGCACCTATATGGGATGAAACAACCTAATGTCGAATAACCTCCATTTTTGGAGGTTATTTTTTGTTTCATAAATAAGGGAAAAAGGTAAGGGTTTATAGAACGATGACGTAGCTCAAGCATCCCCCTTGAAAACGAATGGAGAAGGAATTTAGCATTCATACAATGAGGAGGAGAAAACATTGTCTGACACGAGAGAAGCTTTTTTAGAAATGATCAAAGGTGAGATCATCAAACTGTGGGAAAGTCATAGGATTTTACCATCGGTTGCTGCAGCGCAAGCGGCGCATGAGAGTGATAATGGACGCTCGCAAATTGCAAATGAAGCAAATAACTTCTTTGGATTAAAAGCAAGAAACTCCGAATGCCCAAAAGAAGGTTCCACACCTGTTGCCATCAATGATCCGGTTTGGACTGGTGAGGTTCGCTGTTTTTCTACCCATGAATACTGGGATGGAGAGGAAGCGGTTCGTGCCAATGAACCGTTCCGAGTTTTCCAAACATGGCAAGAATCTGTTAGTGGTTATGGCGATTTCTTACATGAAGTGGACTTTTATGACGATGCATTTGGTCGTACGGACCCGGAAGCATTTATACGAGCGCTAATGGATGGAGGGTATGCAACAGATCCTGTTTATGTCGACCACATCATGCGAATCATTTCCGAATATGATTTAACAGAGTGGGATCGTGACGTGTTAAATGACATGGCGAATAAAAGTGGTGCAACGAAAAAATAAACAAAACACTTACGAAGAGCTCAACACCGAGCTTTCTCGTAAGTGTTTTTTTTAGCTAAGCAAACAAGATGATATTAATAGCGGACAGTGTAATAAGGACAATGGTAACTCGTTTAACGAGTTTGACATTAATGTTTTCAAACAAACGCAAGCCTAAATTTGTTCCTAACACTACAGCGGCAACTCCAACGAGGAAATATGTAAGAAAGGTGGGATAGAAATCTCCATTTAGTGCATGAACAGATATAGAAAAAAGACTGGCAACAGTTGTGACGGCTTGAACGCTAACAATATAAGCGAATTTATGCGTTGGGTAGAAGAGTAAGAAATAAATGACGAGAAAAGGTCCTCCTAATCCGAAAACGCCGCCAATTAATCCAGAAGAAAATCCTAAACTAACTTGCAGCATACGCTTTTTTCTTTGAGTTAATTCACCGAGAGACTTCATTTTTTTAGCGCTTACGAGCTGGTAAACGACAATTAGTAAAAGAACGACACCGAGCCATATTTTCAGAAAATCCATGTCTCCATATGCAGATAGAATAAAAAATGCAGCGAAGCGACCAATAAGGACAACTGCTAAAAAACCAAGAATGTCTTTCCATTTTAAGTGTTTGTAGTATTTAATCGTAACGGTTAAGCCGGAAATGATTAAGAGAGATAAGACGAGCAACGTGGTTTCTTTTACGGTAAGGAAAAAGGGAAGAATGGCAGTAATCACGAGACCTAGTCCTAGACCAGTGGCCCCTTGTATAAAAGCCCCAATAAAAACTGCAAAAAAGATAATGATGAGAAGTGTCATAGATGAATCAACTCATTCCAATGGTGTAATTGATCGTTCTTCTCACATTATATCAAAAATTCGTCCGTTTTAGTGGCTTGATATCTTGAAGCACGTATCTTGCCCTGAAAAGCATGTAACGTCTCATCATAAGCAAATTTTTAAAAAAAGCTGCCTTTAAGGGTATAGAAACACAACGATTTAAAGGAGGTTTAGAATGAATCGGACAATCATGATAACAGGAGCTGCAAGCGGAATCGGGAAGGCGATGGCAAAACGTTTTGCGCAAGATGGAGATACATTACTTTTAGTAGATAAACAGCCAGACATGCTAGAACGCTTAGTCAATGAATTAGAGACTCTTGTTTATTCGTTTGCTCTTGACGTGACAAATGAGCAAGATGTAAAAACAATGTTCGATGAGATAATCACAAATCACCATCAATTAGATGTTCTTATTAACAATGCTGGCTTCCAACAAGTTCATTCCATTGAAGAATTTCCTACGCATATCTTTAGAGAGATGCTAGATGTTATGGTCTTAGCACCTTTTACGACAATGAAACATGCTGTACCTATTATGAAAGAGCAGTCCAGCGGTCGAATTATTAATGTAGCTTCGATGAACGGGTTGCAAGGAGTCCCTTGGAAAGCAGGCTATGTTTCCGCTAAACATGGCATTGTTGGCTTAACAAAAACGGTCGCTCTAGAAGTGGCGGAAAACGGTATAACGGTCAATAGTATTGCTCCGGGAGTTGTCGATACCCCATTGTTGCGGAATCAATTAGAAGATATTGCTACACAGAACAAGGTGGAGAAATCGGCGGTACTCGAAAAAGTTATTTATCCATCCATTCCACAGAAGCGCATGATTCAACCTGAAGAAATTGCTGATGTTGCTTTTTATTTAGCTTCTAAAAGCACGCAAAGTATAACGGGACATGCATTAGTGATTGATGGGGGATCAACAATTTAAAGAGGAGGATGAAGAATGGCGTCGACGATTATTGGTTCAATTCAGCTAAATGAAGACCGGCTAAGAAAAGATTTAGATATTCACAAGGCATTTCCGTTGATGAAAGAGGAGTATGATGTCTTTAGTTCAGGAATATGGCAAAATTGCTCTTTGTGGAATGCATCTGAAGACAAGGGAGATACGTTGTTTCAAGACCATGGCACTGACGTAAAACTTACAGAGTATGGGAACGCTTTATCGTATATTCAAGAACTTGTGAGCACACATTTTCGTTTTGATAACCTAATCATGGTGCGCACACGGAACCTTATAGATGGTATGGTCATTCCGCATCGTGACTTTGTAGAACTGGATAAGCCTGTTGAACAGTACTACCGTGTATTTGTACCGCTCGAAACAAACGAGGATGCCTTACATTCAGATCAAGAAAAAGTGTTCAATATGAGGAAAGGGGAAGTATGGCATCTCGATGCAGCACTCATTCATGCAGCTGCAAATTTTTCAAATAACTCGAGAATTTTCTTATGTTTAGACTTTTCTTTTGATGGTCCATTTCATCCAAAAGACATTTTTCGAAATGAAGAAGAGTACCAGCCTTCGCAAATGATCAATCAATTGACATTGTCGACGCCTGATGTAGAACTAGAGAAGGAATTGCCAGCAACATTTGCTACTATTTTGACAGACTACACGTTTCGAGATGTGTTGTTTCTTTTATCAAAAATTCATTTTGAGCAACAGATTCCGATCCGGGCAGGCTACGACTGGCTTGTCGAAGCAGCACAGCTTACAGGCGATGAGAAATTATATGAGAAAGCTCAAAGTGTAAGAGATTTTCTCATCCATAATCGCGCATTCAAAGAAAGTTTGACGTTATAATAGAAAAGCGACATCCAGAATGATAAAGGATGTCGCTCTTTTTATTAATTTCGGATCATATAGTCAAACGCACCAAGTGATGCAGTTGCGCCTGAGCCCATGGAAATAATGATTTGGTTGTACGCGCTGTCTGTGCAGTCTCCTGCCGCAAACAGTCCAGGGATATTGGTAGATCCGTGCTTATCGACAACAATTTCGCCCATGCGAGTACGTTCAACGGTTTCGTCTAACCACTCTGTGTTAGGCACGAGACCAATTTGCACGAATACACCTTGTAGAGCAACATGGTGGATGTCTTCCGTTTCACGGTTTTTGTATGAAATGCCGTTTACATGAGAGTCACCTGTAATTTCTGTTGTTTGAGCATTTGTAATAATTGTTACGTTTGGCAAGCTATTTGCGCGGTCTTGTAACACATTGTCTGCTTTCAATTCAGAAGCAAACTCAAGTACCGTCACGTGATTCACAATCCCTGCTAGGTCAATGGCTGCTTCGATCCCGGAGTTTCCTCCACCGATAACCGCAACGTCTTTTCCTTCAAAAAGAGGACCATCACAGTGAGGGCAGTACGCCACACCTTTGTTTTTGTATTCTTGTTCACCAGGTACGTTCACGTTTCTCCAACGAGCACCTGTTGATAGAATCACGGTCTTTGCCTTTAAAATCGCATCGTTTTCAAGCGTCACTTCAAACAAATCTTTCTTTTCTAGGCGTTTCGCCGTTTGAAGATTCATGACATCAACATCATAGGTTTTTACGTGTTCTTCTAAACTAGCCGCGAGCTTTGGACCTTCCGTAGATGGCACACTAATAAAGTTTTCGATGCTTAATGTGTCGAGCACTTGTCCGCCAAAGCGTTCTGCTACAACACCGGTACGAATGCCTTTACGAGCTGCGTAAATCGCCGCACTAGAACCAGCAGGACCACCACCGACAACAAGAACATCAAATGGGTCTTTGCTTGTTAGCTCATCTGCATCAACGCTTACGCCCATTTTTGCAATCATTTCTTCTGTTGTCATACGGCCGCTACCAAATGGTTGACCGTTCATGAAAACGGTTGGAACAGCCATGATTTCTTTCTCTTCTACTTCTTGTTTAAATGCGGCACCATCGATCATCGTGTGCGTAATGTTCGGGTTCAGCACACTCATCATATTTAGCGCTTGGACAACATCTGGACAGTTGTGACAAGACAAGCTAATGTATGATTCGAAATGATGCTCGCCTTCAATCCCTTTGATCTGATCAATAACTGATTGATCGACTTTAGGGGGTCTGCCGCTCACCTGAAGCAACGCCAAAACAAGCGATGTAAACTCATGACCTAAAGGAACACCGGCGAATACGACGCCGGTGTCCTCTCCAACACGGTTTACACTAAAGCTTGGCGTTCTTGGCAGAGCTGCTTTTTCAAGCGTAATTTTTGTAGACATGGCTGACAATTCATCGAGAAGCTCGATCATTTCTTTTGAAACATCATCGTCGCCAGCATGTACTTTAATAACAATGTCATTTTCCAGTAACGCCATGTACTGGTTTAATTGTGTCTTAATCTCTGCTGCAAGAGCCATCTTTCTAACACTCCTTAGATTTTACCTACTAGATCAAGGCTTGGTGTAAGTGTTTCTGTACCTTCTTCCCATTTAGCTGGACATACTTCGCCTGGGTTGTTACGTACATATTGTGCTGCTTTAATTTTGTTTACAAGTGTGCTCGCGTCACGGCCAATTCCGTCAGCGTTGATTTCAACCGCTTGAATTACGCCATCTGGATCTAGAATAAATGTTCCACGATCTGCAAGACCAGAAGCTTCGTTTAATACTTGGAAATCACGAGAGATCGCTTGTGATGGATCACCGATCATTGTGTACGTGATTTTACCAATTTTTTCAGAGCTATCGTGCCAACCTTTGTGTACGAAGTGTGTATCTGTAGAAACCGAGTATACTTCTGTACCTAGAGATTTTAATTCTTCGTATTGGTTTTGAAGATCTTCTAATTCTGTTGGGCATACGAAGCTGAAGTCAGCTGGATAGAAACAAACAACGCTCCATTGACCTTTCATTGATTCGTCTGTTACTTCTACGAATTCTCCGTTTTTGTATGCTTGTGCAGTGAATGGTTGTACTTGTTTACCGATAAGTGACATGAACAATTCCTCCTATTAATCAACTTAAGCGTGAATGCTTAAATTATATTAATTCTAATTATGTATTGATTATCGAATAAAGAACTGTTTTTGTCAATGCCTTTCTACTAGATTTATTAAACGTCACAGATTGTTTATATTTAGGATTTTTCGATAAAAATTTAACAGAATTTTGTTTGTTTTTACAAGGTGCAGTCTTGATCATGTGGTAAGCGCTTTCTTTTTAATTGAGAATGGTTGTTTTTAAATGAGATTGGTAGAAGGATAGATGAGTAGTGTAATCTCTAATGTAAATGAAGATTGATAATAAAGGGGTGGAGGAGAGATGATGAATAGATTCTTGACGTGAAAGCAAATGAACTGAAGAGAGCAAGTTCTTTTCAAATGTATAATGGTTTTCTCAATAAGGAGGAGGGTGCATAGGGATAATTTAAAACCCCCTCCAAACGTTTGCACGATGTCAGTCGTTATTGGAGAGGGGGATGTTCCACTTCAATTCTATGAACCACGCATGAGTTCTGGCAACCACGTAGCAAGTTGCGGGAACATAACGAGAAGCACAACACATACGAGCATTGCAATAATCATAGGAACCATCGCACGAAAAATTTTTTGAATGGGAATGTCTTTTGCCACACCACTAATAATGTAAACACTAATCCCAAGAGGTGGTGTAACAAGGCCAATATTCATAACGAGAATCATAATAACACCAAACCAAACACCGTCAAATCCGAGTTCAATAATCAATGGGTAGGTGACAGGTAAGGTCAAAACGAAAATAGCGATTCCTTCTAAAAATAAACCTAGAATAAAATAAGCGATTAAGATAAAAATCAAAATGACGTATGGGGAGAGGTCTAATCCACCTACATAGGATGTGAGCGCAGTGGGAATACCGCTCATGGCAAGCATTTTGCTGAACACATCCGCGCCAATTAAAATAAAGAAAATCATCGCGGTGAGTCTAGTCGTATCACTTAAAGCCGATGTGAAATGGGACCAGCTTAATCGTTTTGTAAACAACGCAATGACAAATGCGCCAAAGGCTCCAATGGCCCCTGCTTCAGTCGGCGTAAAGATTCCGATGTAGATGCCGCCAATGCTCAGTAAAAACAATGCTGCAAAGGGCCAGACCATTCCCAATGAACGGAGTTTTACAGAAAAAGGCTTTGCTTCTCCAATAGGTGCTAATGCTGGGTTTCTCCGAACCAATAGATACACGGTCGCCATGAACAAAAAGATTTGTAAGATGCCGGGTACGATGCCGGCAATCAGGAGGCTCCCAACGGTTTCCATTGTTAAAACTCCATATAAAATTAAAATGACACTAGGTGGAATTAGAATTCCGAGAGTTCCCCCTGCCGCAACGCATGCGGTTGATAAACCAGGGTCATAGTTGTATTTACGCATTTCTGGTAAACAGATGCGTGCCATTGTCGCCGTTGTTGCGTTAACCGATCCGGAGATACAGGAGAATAGTGCGCTTGTCCCAATAGTAGTCATCGCTAATCCACCACGCATTTTTCCGATCCAAGCATCGACTGCACGATAAAGGTCTTGTCCAAACCCACTGTTTGATAAAATCATCCCCATAAAGATAAACAATGGAATGACGCTAAGGGAAAAGGATGTGGCTGTATTAAATGGCGAGATTGCTAGCTGAGCAAAAGATGCATTCCAATCCCGTATAGCGGCAATGCCAAATACGCCTACAACGAGCAAGGCAACAGCTACAGGCATAAGGAGTAAAAACAGAATTAATAACGCAATCATCGCAAGTAGCCCGATTAATTCTGGACTCATGATGACCTCACCGCCTGTCGAATTGATTTGCATATGTTAGAAAGAACCAGTAGGGAGAAAATCAATGCGGCAAAGGCAATACAATATAGAAAAGGATAGATTGGTAGCAGTAAGTCACTTGTTGTCGTACCTCGTTCATAGAGTCTCATCCCATAAGATAGAGTTTGATAGATCATGAGCACAAGAACAAAAAAGAGGGCACTTTCTACAAAGGCTTTTAGCATATGTTGAAGTTTTTCAGGTAACCGAACGACTGCAAAATCAATGGAAATGTGCTCATCATAGAGATGTGTCATCGATAAAGAAAAGAACACAACGATGGCGAGCCCGAGCTCAGTCATTTCGAAAGCACCAACCAGTGGTTGATTAAAAAAGAATCGACCGACCACATCAATCGTGATACATAGAATCATAACGCAGACTGCTATATTAGAAATTCCGTGAAGAATCCGAACGAGTTTATGAAGGTAGGTATCGATTGTACGAAAGAAGTTCACGAGTCTATCTCCTCCTCATCACTCAGCTCAAGCGCGCGTTCATAAACTTGACGACCAGGAAGGCCCTGATGTTCCATGCGATCGATCCATTGATCAAAGACTGGGTCAATATGTGTTCGCCAGCGGGTTAACTCATCTTCAGGCAATTCGTAAATGATCACATCCGCATCTTGCGCGGCTACCTGTGCTTCTTGTGCACGTTTGTCAAAATTCTCACCAGCAGTAAGAGACATCCGCTCTCCAGTGGTCTCGTTAAAAATATTCTGCTGGTCTTCATTTAATGACGACCAGCTATTTTCGCTCATAACGGTGTAAAAAGTGCTCATATAAAAATCGCCAACGGTTGCGTAGTCGATGACTTCATAAAGACTGTAGTCAAGTAAAGTGTGCCAAGGGCCAACAATGCCATCCACGACGCCCCGATCAAGTGCTTCATAGGATTCATTCATCGACATGGATACTGGTGTGGCGCCAAGAGCGGATAACCACGCGTTCACTTCTGGAGAGGGAGAGCGTATCCGCAACCCTTCTAAATCTTCCATCCTTTCAATTGGTTGACCAACTGTATAAATCTGTCCAGGTTCTGATGTATAAAGCCAAAGCGGAATCACTTCTCCATATTCAGCTTGAATTTCAGGGAATTCCTCGTACAACTGCCAAAGAATCCGTGATCCTTCTGATCCACTTTCACTCATAAACGGTAGTTCCATTACGGATGAAAGGGGAAACTGACCTGGTGTATAGCTGTGAACACTTAAACCAAGGTCGACAGCGCCTGTAGCTGTCGCATCGTATTGGGTGTCAGGTGCCGCAAGAGATCCTCCGGGAAACGAGCGAATGCGAATGTCGCCATCTGTTTGCTCAGCGATATCTTCAATAAAGGATTGTACAACAACGGTTTCTTGTTCGTGATTAGGAGGGAAGAAATGCGAAAACATTAAATAGGTTTCCACCTCGTCGCTCGCTGTGAATGTGGCGCACCCACCAATGAATAGCAAGGAAGCAGAGGATAGAACAAACCAGCTTTTTTTCATAAAAAGTCCTCCCTATGGGATTGGTTCTTATTTAAAACGGGCATGAATGTTGTTTTTCTTTAATGTGCCCGCTTCGCCAAATTCCGCTAGTTCAAGGGAAAGAGCAATGCCACGCTTACTCCACTCACTGGCGAAATGATCGGTTAATACCGTAAAGAGTTCTTGGCAAGTTGTTTCTTTCTCTTCCTGGGAACGGCCAGCTCCAATTTTAAATGTAAGGTGGACGAAAGCGTCACTCGTTTCGGAACCGTCGGCCACATAATAAGCGTGCAACGGAATCGCTCTAGAGCGGATACCACCAATCGGAAAAAGAGTAGGTTTTGCCAAAAGGACGTCATGAAGTTTAGGCAGCAAGATGTCTGTGTCGATGACCTCCGCTAAATTAGCCGTGTATTCAACGATGAGATGTGGCATGTGTTGTCGCCTCATTTCGATGAAAAGTTTTATCTCCGGCAATTGTGTTCACAAGTCTACCAATCTGTTCGACTTCTGTTACAACTTCATCACCTGCGTATACCTTCGCAAGTCCTTTTGGTGTCCCGGTCAGGATGATGTCATTTTCCCGAAGTGTCATAAAAGAACTTAAATACTCAATTAAAAATGGGATATCAAAAATCATATCTTTAGTATGACCTTCTTGAGTAAGTTGACCATTTACAAAAGTTTTTAGCGTTAAGTTCATGGGGTTCTTAACATCATCTTTATCCACTAAATATGGACCAATAGGGGTGCACATATCCCGATTTTTCACTCTTAAATTAGGACGGTAGTAGTTTTCCAAATAGTCTCGAATCGCGTAATCGTTTGCAACGGTGTATCCCTTTACGTAATCGTACGCATCTTCTTGTTTAATGTGTTTGCCTGTTTTGCCAAGCACAACAGCTAGTTCACATTCATAGTGCATATGGTCTGCTGAATCAGGACGATAGGTGAGTGCATTATGGCCAACAAACGTATGTGGTCCTTTTAAAAACACAAGTGGTTCTTCAGGCGCTTTGAACGATAGCTCTCCTGCATGATCTGCGTAATTTAAGCCAAGAACAAAAACCGTGCCAGGCTCAACAGGGGGAAGGAATTGGACATCTTGTTCATGAACGATTTGCCCGTTATGAAGGTGAAGCTTTCCGTTTTTTACAATCGCTTCTTGGACGACACCATTTGCAGCAACACGTGCAGTTTTCATTATGCTTCCTCCGTTTCTCGCGCAATTGTTGTCGTGAGCGTACCGATTTCTTCGATCATAATAGAAACTGTATCGTCTACAGATGCTTGCGGAAGATCGATTTTGGTACCGACGAGTAAACAGTCTCCTTCTGACAGGGTCATAAAATCCGTCACATCTTGAATCAATGTCTCAACTGAACGTATTAGGCTGCTTGTATGCCACTCATCGACAACGGTATCGTTAATTTTTGTAACAATCGTCACACTGTTTGGGTTCGGGATGGTTTGTTTTGAAACAATCCACGGTCCTGCTGGATTAAATCGATCTAAAGCGCGATACTTTACTGCTGGTCTAAAAAAAGAATCGTGAGGTAGGGAGAGATCGTTCACGATTGTGTATCCGCTTACATATTCAAGCGTGTGCTCTGCTGATACGTTAGTAGCGGTTTTTCCAATTATGACTCCCAGTGTACCGCCTACTTGGACATGCTTTTCACTTTCAGGTAAATAGACAGATTCAAGGTGACCAGCTTTTGTATTCTCCGGTTTTATATAAAGAATCGGCGCCTCTGGTGGTGAATCATACGGCTTTGAATGGAATGTTTCCACTTGTTGTTCGAAGGATGTTCGTTCATTTAATAAAATGCCGTAAATTGAACCAGTAATGGGATTGTCGTAAGCTTGATTTGGCGCAATTTCTTTAGGGATTGGGTAAAGTTCAATACCCCGCTGTCTTGCTGATTGTATAGACAAGTTTATCTCCTCCTTTAATCGAATCATTTGGTATATGATATCATATATGATTTTGAGCGCAACTACTAAATTACTTTCTCGGGTTTAGAAGTTGCGAACAATTCAATAAAGTGCATAGCGGCTTTGGAAAGATAGCGATCTTTAAGCCAGATAAGAGCAGACTCTGCCAAAATCGCTGTTTGATCAATGTCAAACGTCCGAATATGTGGGGTGTGAAAGGCGTGTAATGTTGACGCAGGAACAATGGTCGCGCCCATCCCATTTGAAACGAGAGAAAGAAGAATGGTCACATCAGGACATTCGCATAAGATGGTTGGTTGAATTTCTTTTTCTTTAAATGCTTGAAGCACCAACTCATACTGTCCTGCTCCGCTAATGCGGTGTAGCAGCAACAAAGGGATAGAGGAAAGCTCATCCAACGTAATCGATTTGTCTTTGCCAATAGCAAAGGATTCAGACATGGCGACAACAAACGGTTCTCGTGTTAAATGAACGGTATTGAATAAATGGAGGTCAATGGGTAAGCGTACAAGTCCGATATCGACTTCTTTTGACTTTACAAGCTCGCCAACCGCATAAGTATCGCCTTCTCTTATTGAAAAAGTCACGTCTGGATAGGAGGCGTGGTACTGATTCATTTGCTTTGGAAGAGACGCAAAGCAAGATTTGACCACACCAATTCGTAAGGTTCCTTTTAACCCTTTTCCCGTTTCACGTATTTCTCGCTCTACTTCTCCAAGTTCCTCCAAAATTCGTTCGGACTTTCGATAGAGCGCTTCACCAGCTTCTGTCAGCAATAATCGGCGCCCAGTCCGTTCAAAAAGCGTGACGCCTAGCTCGTCTTCAAAAAGGCGAAGTTGTTGACTGAGAGGTGGCTGTGCCATATGAAGTTTTTTTGCTGCCTTTGTAATTTGACCATGTTCAGCAATTTCTCGAAAGTAACGCAATCGTTTCAAGTCCAACGTTAAGCCCTCCTGGAATCTTCCATTTTTGTCCAATGCTATATGTGTGAGTTTTTAAAGAGAAAGGAACGAACGATCGATGATGATGTAATACTAAAAGTTCTAGATAATCACCTATGATATTGACACGATGTAGGATTATAAAATTGATTCGTATATCAAAAAAGTATGAACTTTATATTTTATCAATATTTTCCCTATACTTTACCACGTGCTACAGTAAATGCAAGATATTTTTGTAAGCGCATTCAAAATGTGGTTTGAACGATTGGAACAGTTTCAAATGGGTGAAAAGCATCCTTTCATAACACGTGTAACACCTCATGTATGTGTGCTTGGTTTCTTTGATGGTGCACAGCAATTATATCAGCACGGACAGTAGCAATTTGATGTATCGATTGTTGAAGAGAAGAAAGTACGAAGGAAAAAGATTGGATCAACTGAAATTCGTGCGAAATTGGCTCATGAGATGTAAGCAGTATTCCTCAAAGACATTTTTAATTATGAGCAGATTTATTCTTATTAAAAAAGGAGCGATTAATATGTATGAAGACGTAAAGAAGAAGTTAAGAGGTTCTGTAGCCCCAGTCGTTACACCATTTAAAGAAGATGAGTCCATTGATTTTGAAGCATTTCGTTCGTTAATTGATTGGCATATTGAGAGTGGAAGCCATGCATTATCGGTGACAGGTACAACAGGTGAACCGAGCTCCCTTACGGTAGAAGAGCGCGTTGAAGTGATGGAAGCTGCGGTCAAGCATATTAACGGACGTGTACCGTTCGTTCCGGGCACAGGGTCAACGAATCATAACGAGACATTATTTTTAACAAAAAAAGCACAAGAGCTTGGTGCTGACGCGGCTTTAATCATTGTTCCTTACTATAATCGCCCGTCACAACACGCGCTGTATAATCATTTCAAGTTGATTGCGGATGCGGTTGACATTCCGATTATTATTTACAACATTCCAGGTAGAACCGCAGTGAATTTGGATGTTAAAACGCTGGCTCGGTTAAGTAGAGACTGTGACAACATTATTGGCGTGAAAGAGTCGAATAAAGATTTCGAACATGTAAACCGTGTTCTGCATGAGTGCGGGCGTGATTTCCTCCTCTATTCAGGCATTGAACTGCTTTGTTATCCGATGCTGGCGATTGGTGGAGCTGGTCATATTAGTGCCACTGCGAACATTGTCCCTGATAAAGTTGCTGAGATTTACAATGCTTGGGAAAAAGGCGATGTGAAGCGGGCGCTCGATTTACACTTTGAACTTCTACCGCTTAACGACGTCCTGTTCAAAGATACAAATCCAGCTCCATTAAAAGCAGCGATGGGGATGATGGGCAAGATTGAACCTGTTTTACGTAAGCCAATGGCATTGCCGACGGAAGCATTGCAAGAGGAGATCAAGACCGTTTTGGCAGATTATGTCCAAGTTGCGTCACATTCTTAATGAAGGAAGGAGTATCAGCATAATGGAACAACAAACGAAGCGCACGTGGAATCGAGAAGAGATTCAAGTAGATACGATCCAGCACTATATTAATGGCACCTTTGTTTCATCACATAGTGGAGAGATGTTTTCAAATATCGATCCTTTTAAAAATGAACCGATTAATGAAGTGGCTTCAGGGGATGAACGAGAGGTTGAACAAGCGGTTGAAGCAGCTCGGCACGCAATGAAAAATGCTTGGGGAACGATGAAAGTCGAAGAACGAATGGTGTACATCAATCGAATTGCAGATTTAATTGATGAAGAAATCGAGGAAATTGCGCATTTAGAAGCACTGGATACGGGTCTTCCCATTAGCCAAACAAAAAAAATGACTGCTCGTGCCGCAGAGAATTTTCGCTTTTACGCACGAATGGTTCAGTCGGTGCTCCACGGAGAATCGTTTCCGGTTGATGATACGTTTTTAAATTATACCGTCTATAAGCCGATTGGTGTGGTCGGTCTGATTACACCGTGGAATGCGCCGTTTATGCTGGAAACATGGAAAGTTGCGCCTGCTTTAGCGACTGGAAATACTGTTGTTTTAAAGCCGGCAGAATTATCGCCTTTAACGGTGAACAAGCTTGCAGAAGTCATCGATCGTGCTGGATTACCAGCTGGCGTCTTTAATGTGGTGCATGGGTATGGGGAGACGGCTGGAGCGGCTCTTGTTGCCCACAAAGATGTAGCAGCTATTTCTTTTACTGGGGAAACAACGACGGGTACGACGATCCTAAAAAATGCTGCGGATACGTTGAAAAAGACGTCGATGGAGCTTGGTGGGAAGTCGCCATTAATCGTGTTTGATGATGCAGATGTGGATCGCGCGCTAGATGCAGCGGTATGGGGAATTTTCTCGTTTAATGGGGAGCGCTGTACGGCAAATTCACGGGTTTTTCTTCATAAGAACATTAGAGATTCGTTTATCGCTGCCATGAAGGAGCGGGTAGACAATTTAACGCTTGGTGATTCGATGGACTCATCAACTCAACTTGGGCCACTTATTAGCAAAGACCATATGAACAAAGTAAACAGCTATATCGAACTAGCCAAAGAAGAAGGTTGTGAGGTTTACCAGGGCGCGGTGCCGACTCATTTACAAGAAGGAAACTTTGTTCCGCCAACGTTACTGTTGAATGCGGAAAATCATATGCGCGTTTGTCAGGATGAAATCTTTGGTCCTGTTGTAGCCGTTATTGAATTTGAAGACGAGCAAGAAGTAATTGATGCGGCAAATGATGTAGAGTACGGACTTGCTGGTTACGTGTGGACAAGAGATATTCAGCGAGGACACCGTGTCGCGCAAGCAGTAGATGCTGGAATGATTTGGGTAAATGCGCAAAATGTTCGTGATCTAAGAATCCCATTCGGCGGGATGAAGGCGAGTGGAATTGGTCGCGAAGGTGGTCACTATGCGATGTTTGAATTTTATACAGAGCCGAAAGCGATTCATATTGCGTTAGGGGACCATCACATTCCACAGTTCGGAAAAAAGTAAAAGGAGGCGCTCCACATGCCAGCAAAAACAGGCCAGCAATATATCGATCGATTGAAAAAAGCAAATAATAATGTCTACATTCATGGAGAGCGAATTGAAGACGTAACGGAGCACGCGGCAACGAAAAACGTCGTTCAATCTATGGCGCGACTATATGATCGTCAATACGAGAAAAAAGAGAAAATGTTGTACACGTCCGATCAAACAGGCGAGCAAGTCGGAATGACGTTTCTGCGACCAAAAACAATTGAAGATCTCGTGAAGCGTCGTGAAGCAATTCAGGAATGGGCACGCATTTCCGGAGGTATGATGGGGCGTTCACCTGATTACTTAAACGCTGAAGTAATGGCGATGGGTGTCTCCAATGAATTGTTTGCTGAAGATGAGCAACGGTTTGCAGATAACGCAAAAAATTACTATGACTTTGCTCGTGAACAGGACATTAGCTTAACTCATACACTCATTCATCCACAGGTAAATCGAGAAAAAGCACAACATGAGCAAAAAGATGCGAATGTTGCGCTCCATTTAGTTGAGAAGCAGAAAGATGGCATTATTGTTGATGGCATTCGTCTACTTGCTACTCAGGGCGGGATCACAGATGAAATTTTAGTCTTCCCCTCAACGGTTAAGCCAGCAGGTGAAAAAGATGATCCGTATTCCCTTGCGTTTGCGTTACCGAACAATACACCAGGGCTTAAATTTCTAAGTCGTGAATCATTTGATTATGGGAGGAGCGCTTGGGATCATCCGCTGTCGTCACAGTTTGAAGAAGGAGACGCAATTGTCTCGTTTGAGAATGTATTTGTACCGTGGGATAGAGTCTTTGTTTGCGGAAATTCTTCCATTTGTAATCGAACGTTCCGCGATACAAATGCGGTTGTTCATATGTCTCATCAAGTTGTATCAAAAAACGTGGTCAAAACGGAGTTTCTATTAGGTGTTGTGCTTAAATTAATGGACGCGATTGGCATTGACGGATTCCAACATGTAAAAGACAAAGGAACTGAAATCATGTTAACCCTTGAAGCGATGAAGTCACATCTTTATCGAGCGGAGCAAAGCGCAAAACTGGATCAGTGGGGAACGATGACACCTGATTTTGAAGCATTAAATGCAGCGCGTAACTGGTACCCGCGGGTTTATCCAAGGTTAAATGAAATTTTGCGTGTGCTAGGTGCGTCAGGATTAATGGGCATACCAACAGAAGCGGACTTCCATCATAGTGAGATCGGACCGATTTTACACAGAGGCTTACAAGGAAAGAACCTTGAAGGGTACGAAAAAGTACAATTATTCAGACTTGCTTGGGATATGACGATGAGCGCGTTTGGCAGTCGGCAGATGCACTATGAGTATTATTTCTTTGGTGATCCCGTTCGAATGGGAATGGCGTATTTTGATCAATTTGAAAAAGAGTCATACAAAGGGCAGGTTGACGAATTTTTAAAAAGCATACCTGGAGTAAAACCGGAAATGGTAGGGGGCGCTTAAGATGAACGAAGCAAACATCATTCGAACCGGGCGAGCTGTACTGCATGTTAAGGATTTAGAAAAGGCAAGAGATTTTTACATTGATAGTCTGGGGTTTATTGAAACAGAATCAACGGAAACAGAATTATACCTGCGTGGCTTAGAAGAACATAATCATCATTCGTTGCTGTTGAAAGAAAAAAATGTTGCAGCTGTAGAAGTAATGAGCTACAAAGTATACGCTGAATCGGATTTAGACGTGCTTCATGAACAGTTGACACAAGAAGGGCTTAAACCGATTTGGGTGGAAAAAGGTGAACAGCATGCCATCGGAAGAACGTTGCGTGTGCAAGACCATTCAGGTTTACCCATTGAATATTATGCAGAAATGGATGTAGTGGATCGATTGCTGCAGCGCTACGATCTATACAAAGGCGCAAGGGTTCAGCGCATCGACCATTTTAACAACATGGTTCAGGATGTAGAAGAAGCGTATGGCTTTTATACAGAAAAATTAGGATTCGCTTGTTCGGAGTATACGGCAACAGATGAAGAGCGGATATGGGCGGCATGGCTACATCGTAAGCCATCTGTACATGATGTCGCGTTTATGAATGGGGTAGGGCCAAGGCTTCATCACGTTGGCTTTTGGTTGAGCGAACCACTTGCGCTCATTCATGCTTGTGATGTGCTAGCTGCAAAAGGCTATGCGCCTAGTATTGAGAGAGGGCCAGGTCGTCATGGGCTTTCGAATGCATTTTTCCTATACGTTCGTGATCCAGACGGACATCGAATTGAACTATACAATGGTGATTATTTAACAAGTGATCCTGATTTCAAGCCAGTACGTTGGAGCATCAATGATCCAATGCGTGGAACGTTCTGGGGTCATGAAGCACCTGATAGCTGGTTTAATGAAGCATCAATCGTGTTAGATGTGACAACAAGTCAACCGGTGGAGACAAAGAAGCCAACGATTAAACAAGGAAAGCCACAATTTGTGATTTAAGGAGGGGAAAAGACGATGGATGATCGTTTATTTCGCACAACCATGAGCAAGTTTGCGACTGGTGTGACGGTTATTACAACGGAAATTGATGGCGAATTTCGTGGGATGACAGCGAATGCGTTTATGTCGGTCTCCCTTGATCCAAAGCTCATCTTAATATCAGTCGGAAATCAAGCGAAGATGAAAGGCTACATTGATCAAGCAGGGATGTTTGCGGTGAACGTCTTATCTCATGAACAGGAAAATGTATCAAAACAGTTCGCTGGACAAATAAAAGATGATCGTGCGGCTACGTTTTCAACGTTTGCTGGCTTACCGGTAATTAACGATGCCCTAGCAAGTGTGGCGTGTGACGTCTATGACACAACGGTTCAAGGAGATCATACGTTATACATTGGAAAAGTGAGAGATGTCGTTGTGACAGATGCGGACCCTCTAACGTTTTATTCGGGTAAGTATGGGATGATTTCCTCTGGTGAGAGCGTTCCCCGTTCTTGAATGATGAATAAAGATAAATCGTCAAAAAAGTAAGACGTCGTAATCAGATGTCTTACTTTTTTTCTCTTGTCTCAAAAGATTCGAGCGTGTTTAACTTATGCTGCCGCGCAAACAATTCAATTTCTGTTTCATCCTGTTTGCTCGTGATTAATTCAATCAGTCTATCGTGTTCCGCTAAAGAATACGGTGCACGCTTAGGGTTACGCAAAAAGCTTGTCTGATGAATGGTATTTAGTCGTTCGCGGTATTGTTCAATGCTTTGAACAATTAATGCATTTGGGCAATGTTCATAAATGAAGTGATGAAAGGTGCGGTTCAATTGACTGACATGCTGTAGGTCGAATTGAGCCAATGATTGTTTCATATCCTCGTTCAGTTGAACGAGATGTTGAAGCTCGGGCACTTTTAAAGATGGAACTGCTAATCGTGTAGCATATCCTTCAAGAATCGCAACGGCCTCCAACGTTTCCTTATAGCGTCCATGATCAAAAGAACGTACAACAGGTCCGACGTTCGGTACATAATTAAGTAATTGCTCAGACTCAAGTTGATGAATGGCTTCACGAACGGGGATGGCACTAGAGCCTAATTCTTTTGCAAGTTGATCAATGACAATACGTTGACCAGGGCCGTAACGTCCGTCTACAATCCGTTTTCTAATCGCTCGATATGCGAACTCACGTTTACTTACTTTATTCGTTTTCATACCCATACTATACCTTTAGGATGAACCCAGAGCAACCGCAATTAAATGTTCTGTTTTCGATCTTGTTTTGCTTGATTGATGTTAAAAGGAAGCGGGTTTGGTTTGTTAATGACTTCTTTTAAACTTGGTCTAAACAAAATATCTTTCCATTTATCTGGCTGAAAAGGAAAGAGTGGATATAAGTATGGGACGCCGACTGAATGAAGTTGCACGGTCAAAAGAAGAAGGACGGTTGTGCCTAAAAATAGCCCAGTAAATCCCAAGAAGTGAGCAAGAAAAACAAGGGAAATGCGAATGAAGAAAATAGGCGATAGCAGTCCGCGATGCAGTACTGGGAAGCTTGTAATATAACAAATCCCGATAATAACAATGGTTACTGGGTGAAATAAGTTTACTTCGGTAGCGACGTCACTAATAAGCATAGCACCGATAAATGTCACAGCAAAAATCGCATTTCCAGGTAATCGGTAAGACCCATCCATAATGAGCTGCATAAGCAAAATGACAAACAATAACTCAATGGGAAAAGGAGCTAACGTATCTTGGGTTTTGGCTAACTGTTCCCTTAAATTAGCCGGGATATCCTGTAAATGAAACCGCTCAATCGCAACTGCAATGGCAGGAATAAACGTTGCAGTTAAAAAATAAAAGTAGCGTAACGGTCGTGCCCCGTATTTTCCGAAGTCTGAAAGGTAGTCATCTTGATTTTGAAAAAAATGATAAAACACGCTAGGGGCGAGTAGAGCTAAAGGAGAGCCTTCCACAAGAATAATGACCCTTCCCGCAGCAAGAGCCATAGCACAGGCATCTGGTCGATCAATGGACATTGTGCGCGGAAATAACATCCCTTTTCCTTCTAATGCATCTGTTGCTAATTGATTAATAATGGCTTGACTCACTTTAATATCGCGTAAACGCTTTTTTACTTCCTCAACGAGTTGGGGATCGGATACGTTATGGACAGACAGGACTGATATCTCTTTTTTTGCCTCTGACCCAATCGTTAAGGTGTCGACCACAAGATTCGGACTGCGATAATAATTCCGCAATAAGTTTAAATTAACCGAAATATCCTCCGTTAAACCGGAAGCTGGACCTTCATAAACACTACTACTTAACGGAACTTCAACACTTCGAACATTCCAGTTTGAACAATTAAAAAGATACGCTTGATCTTTATTAAAAAGTAAAATCGCTTTACCGTTAAGTAGGCCATCCACACATTCTTCTACAGTTGTCGCTTCGTTTGGCTCACCATCTTTAAAAAGTGTACCGAGTTGATTATAGGAAATGGATTCTTTTACAAATTGTTGGATAGGTTCTAGTAAGAACAGGTGAATTTTTTGTTCGTCAACTGTATTCGGGAGATAGAGGAGCTCTGCGTCAATGTCTACCCCAATCATCACATTAAGCGATCGTATTGTATTTGGGTTGTGAAAGGTTTGACGAATGAGTGCTGCATTTTCTTTTAAACGATTTGTTAGTAAGGCCATAGAAAATTGTCCTTTATGTACAAGATAGATGTAGTTTGTAACGTGTTTTGTGATTTATGCAGAGAGATTAGGATGCACCAATAATGGGCATTTGCGTAGGATATAAAAAGATATAAAGGGGAGGTAACGGTATGCAACATCATCGAATTGTTTCGTCTTTTTTTCCTCCTGGTAGTGGAGGGACATTCCCAGGACAAGGAGGTTCGGGATTCCCACAAGGTCCATCAGGCGGAGGGGCATTCCCAGGGCAAGGAGGTCCAGGATTCCCACAAGGTCCGCCAGGCGGAGGACCACCGGGTTGGGGGCCATTTCCAGGTCACGATGGACCAGGTTATCCGCAGCCGGGTCCACCAGGGGGCGGTGGCTCGCAAGGACAGAGTGGAGAACCACCAGGCCCACCACCAGGGAATCCGCCACAACTTCAATCAGTAAGTGCTTTTGCTGTTGATCCTGGAGCGATAAATGGGTGTTTATTTCGCTACACATATATACGGTTAAACAATGGGGATCAGTTTTGGTTTTATCCAACGTTCGTAGGCAGAAACTCTGTTGCTGGCTATCGTTGGTTTATCTTTAGGTGGGTTTATTTTGGCATTGATACGAGAAGAATCAGTGCATTCCAATGTGTATAAAGAAGAAAGAAAGAAGAGAAATCATTTTCTCTTCTTTTTATTTTGAAAACAAGAGCAATTACGATGATTAGAGAGGATATGGAAGAAATTCTAGCACTGATTACGCTTAACAACGTTCAAACGCCTTCTTGATACATAATCTAAGTTAACGCTGTTTGCGAAAAAAACGCGATCATCCTATTATATAAAAGGGTTAAGAAAATACAGTTGAATTTGAAAATATTGGTTTCGTTTAAATCCAAGCGGGTAAAAGAAAGACGAACACCAATGTTATAAATTGAATAAAGGAGGAAGACATGGAACAGTCATCAGTATTGACTCTGCAAAAACCAACTGTTGAAGATGGTGCTGCGATGTGGGAACTAGCTGAAACATCGACATTGGATTCAAACTCCGTTTACAAGTACATTATGATGTGCGAATATTTTGACGAAACGTGTATTGTTGCACGTGAAGGTGACGAAGTTGTTGGTTTTATTACCGCATTTATTCCGCCAAAGCAGCCGGATACACTGTTTATTTGGCAAGTTGGGGTAGCAGAATCCCAAAGAGGTAAAGGACTTGCTTTAGATCTATTGGAGCGTCTCATTGAGCGTGATGTTTGTAGAGACGTTAGATATGTAGAAGCAACCGTTACACCTTCTAATAAAGCCTCTCAATCACTATTCAAGAAGCTTGCTCGTAGCCAAGGCACAGCTTGCAACATTTCTGATTGTTTTGGAGAAGAACTATTTCCTGGTGATAACCATGAAGAAGAAAAAACGTTTCGCATTGGACCGATTAAAGGTTAAGAATTTAAGGAGGAAAACCGTGAATAAAACAGATATGAAGATTTTTGAAGAAAGAGAATCTGAGGTAAGAAGCTATTGTAGAAGCTTCCCGACTGTATTTACGAAAGCTAAAGGTTCGACAATGTGGGATGAAGAAGGCAACGAATACATTGATTTCTTTGCAGGTGCTGGGGCACTCAATTATGGTCATAATGATGAAAATATGAAAAAAGCGCTTGTTGATTACATTATGAGTGATGGCATGACTCACTCTCTTGATATGGCGACTACCCCGAAAGCAAACTTCTTATCAGCTTTCAATGAAACGATTTTAAAGCCAAGAGGGTTAGACTATAAAGTTATGTTTCCAGGACCAACCGGAACAAATACAGTAGAAGCTGCGTTAAAGCTTGCGCGTAAAGTAACAGGCCGAACAGATATTATTAGCTTTACGAATGGTTTCCACGGAATGACGATAGGCTCACTTTCAGTCACAGGTAATGCGTTTAAGCGAAAAGGCGCAGGTATTCCACTAACTAATGTTGTAACGATGCCGTATGACAATTTTCTTACGGAAGAACTAGATACACTTGACTATCTCGAACAATTCCTCACTGAAGGTGGTTCAGGAGTTGATATCCCAGCAGCAGTTATTCTTGAAACCGTCCAAGGTGAAGGTGGCGTCAATGCTGCGCGTACGGAATGGTTACAGCGATTAGAGCGTATTTGTAAAGAGCACGATATCTTGATGATTATTGACGATGTGCAAGCAGGAATTGGACGGACTGGTTCTTTCTTTAGCTTTGAAGAAGCTGGATTGAAGCCGGATATTGTCTGTTTATCAAAATCGATTGGCGGATATGGTCTGCCATTAGCCTTAACATTGTTTAAACCAGAGCTAGACATCTGGGATCCAGGTGAGCATAACGGGACGTTTAGAGGGAACAATCATGCATTTGTTACGGCAACTGTTGCATTAGATTACTGGAAATCACCAGATTTTCAAGAATCAATTCAGAGAAAAGCCGAGCTTGTAAAACAATTCCTAACTACGATTGTTGAAAAATACCCAGAATTAAATGGAACCGTAAAAGGCAGAGGGTTAATGATGGGAATAGGGTGTGGAGAGCCGGCTATAGCAGGGAAAATTGCGGCTGAAGCATTCTCAAGAGGACTCATTATGGAAACAGCAGGTTTTGAAGATGAAGTGTTTAAATTGTTCCCAGCGGTGACCATCCCTGAGGACAAGTTAAAAGCAGGTCTCGCTATTATTGAAGAGAGCGTGCGAGCGTCTCTAGGTGTTAAAGAACCGATTCTAAATTAATTTTTTGTAGGAGGTTTTTCAAATGAAAGTTGTAAAACTAGAAGATATTTTAAATACAGAACGCGATGTTGACGGTGGTAACTGGAGAAGTCAAAGAATTGTTGTAGAAAAAGATGGAATGGGTTATTCGCTACACGATACGCAGATTCGTGCAGGTACGGAAACACATCTTTGGTATAAACATCACCTTGAATCGGTTTATATCATTGAAGGTGAAGGTGAAATTGAAACCATTAAAGACGGGAAGATTTGGCCTGTGAAAAAATTTGAGTGCTACGTCTTAGACGAGCACGATGAGCATTATTTACGTGCTACAACGGATATGCGCATGGTTTGTGTATTTAATCCGCCAACTACTGGAGAAGAAATTCATGATGAAGACGGTGCATACCGTTTACCAGAGCATATGCAAAAATAAAACGAGGGGGATGCCCCTCGTTTTTTTAAATTCATGTTGATGCGCCATTCTCCTCAGCCAGGTAGTGAGAAAAGGGACTTATTCTTCTCTTTCTTTAACCTCAATCTGTTCGTTGTTTCGTCCCGTTCGCTTAATTTCAAAATTACGAAAGAGTACGTACATAGAGATGCCGTTAAGACCAAGTACCATGAATGATAGCGCAAGGAATAGGAAGAACTCGACTCCGCCAAACATCGCATAAAACATGGTGATGGCACCGATGACGATGTTGAGAATACCTAAAGCCATCATCCAACCCCATTGATTAACGTCCCATTCTTTTAATTGAAGCGATCCTGAAATTCGAAGAACGCCGGAAAAAATAAGCCACATCGCTAAGAAGAAAATAACAGCAATGATGCCGACAAAGGCATTAATTAAGATGAGGATACCTAAGATAAAGGATAAAATCCCATCTGCCAACACCCACCCTGATCGTTTAATCTCATTTCGGTCAAGGATGTACGTAATGGTGGTGATAATTCCGCTTACGAGCATAATGACACCTAACCCAATTGTAAACGTGAGTAATGTTGTTGCTGGTAAGAATAAAGCAGTAAAACCAAGTACAAAGAAAGCAATGGCAACGACCATGAGTAATGTACGTAAATAAGTTTGTTGCATGAGAATGCGTTCCTCCTTAAAAATCTAAGATGTCTTTTTTACATGTTCGATCAAATCTCTAAGTATATCTACCCAGTAACAAAGGAGATCTAAACTTGTGAAAAAGTGAACAATTTGTTACAACGTTTTTAAAAAGGGTAACAGGGGATCGTTTAATCGATTTCACAATTGTTAATGGTCGCCATTTTAAAAAGAACGTCTGTCTTTTTCGAATCATATTTGAGTAAAGACACGCATTAAAATTGTTAAGCTTTTCTTAAAAGTGAGCGCATAGCATACAAGTGAGTGTCTGAAACGATATACTTATCATAAGGCTAGCTAAAAGAAAGGGATGACAGAAATTGACAGCCATCTATGGACATCGTGGAGCAATGGGGATCTATCCAGAAAACACGCTACCTAGCTTTCAAGAAGCATTGGCAAATGGTGTGGAGGGCATTGAATTAGACGTTCAATTAACGAAAGATAATCAGTTTGTCGTGTTACACGATCCAACCGTTGACCGAACAACGAATGGCACAGGTCATGTGAATGAGATGTCACTCGAAGAAGTAAAGCGTCTTAGTGCAGGAGAGCCGTTCACGCATTTAAAGAAGTATAATGAGAGTTGGATGACGATTACTATACCAACTTTGGAAGAAGCGCTCATGATGATGGCATCTTATCAGATTGAAGTAAATATTGAACTAAAGCCGAACCTTTCCGAAAAAAAGGGAGTGGAGAAAGCGTTACTGGACGCTGTGCAACCATTTACAAATGATGTAACGATTAACTTTTCTTCGTTTCATCTACCTTTATTGCAACGGATGCGCCAAGTAAACGAGAAGGTAGAACTTGCTTGGTTAGTAAAGTTTGACGTTCCTTATCCAGTCGATTATTTGAATACGTATCACATTGATTTGTTTCACATCTCAAAAAAAATAGCACTTGCTGAACACTCTTCGTTTGAAAAAGCGAGGATGCTGCAGCAATCGCGGGTGTGGACAGTAAATGATGAAGAAGAGATGAAGGCACTCATACAAAAAGGCGTTAAAGCCATCATGACAGATTACCCAAAAGTCGCTCTCGATTTAAGAAAGCAGCTAGCTCTGTGAGCTAGCTGCAATTTTTTTATCCATCTGAAAATGAAAAGTTAAAGCGTACGGAATCTCCTACTTGATTACCAGAGTGGTCTCGCGCTCCGGAAAAAACACCATAGATCGAGTAAATATCTGTAACAGGAATGGATCCGTCTAGCATGTATAAGAGCGAAACCCGTTGTGGGGTAGAGTCTTCTAACGCGTCGTAACCAACGCCTAATCCGCTAAACATGGAATGTGGGAGAAATTCGTGCCCACCACTTTCAAGAACGAGTAAATGGGCTGTATTTTGTAGTGCTGTGCTTCCTGTGTTTTGTAAGACAAGATCTACTTGTATAAATTCAACATGATCTCCTGCAACTCCAGCAAGATCGGGTTCGGTTACCTCGCCACTAACTAACTGAATTTGATCAATTTGATAGAAGAGTGGGCCCGATTGATAAGGTCCTAATTTCGTCCGTTGTTTATGTATCGTATAAGTGCCTGTCTCGTGGTGAATCGTTTCGCCAACTTCGCCGTAGACCGTAGGAGAAGCTGGATAAGGATCACTTACCGGAGTTTCTGTAATAGCTGGAGCCTGGGTCTCTTCCTCAGATGCTGACGTTGTCTCTTCTTCTGAATTAGTCTCTTCACTCTCGCTTTGTTCCGATTCTGCGTCTGTTGCTTCATTTGAAGTAGACTCGCTTTCGTCTTCCTTCGACTCTTCAATCTCCTCCTCTTCTTTATCGTTTTCCTCTGTCTCCGCATCTTCTTCCTCTTCTGTGTTTTCTTCCTCTAACTGCTCGATCCATTCCTCAGCTAGGACAGCCATTTGATTTGACTGTTCAAAGTACAATTTTTGCGACAGTTTTTCTCCGTTATAGGATTCTCCTGAATTCGAACATGCGGTTAATAGAAAAAACGTAAGTGTGCCGCACATCATATAAGAATGTTTCTTCTTCATAGAACACCTCGCCTTTCCCCTTAACAGTACCAGTCAGTGAAAGCTGTTACAAGGTTTGGCTCGTCGTTTTCATGAGAACACGAAGCAGGCTTGTATTGATAGTATTTAGAACGAAAGCAAAAGGTGTGAAGAAAGTCTAAGGAAAAAAGATGGTTGTTCCTGTTTTTATATGGATATTATTCATCTATAATGACTGCGGAAAAAGGCTGAAATCCCTTTGTTCTTAAGAGAAGCTATGAATGATTAGTAGTTATAAAGGTGTGTATCATTTAGCATGATTTTTATCTTCAATAACGAAAGACCTGCGTCAATAGACCGTTATTTTCATGATGCACACCAATTGAAAATGGGGTAGAAGAGTTCGCATACATGGTTTCCCTTCTTGTATTAAACAAAAGATCCAAAAAACGGTATGCCAAAAAGAGTATAGACTTTCTAACTATGGTATCCGGACTATTGAAACGGTTTTCATTAAACGGTATTCTCTCATAGTGTATAGGACACAGGGGGGGCATTATTATAAGATGACAAGACTATCTAGAGTAGAAAAAATTAGAGTAGAAAAACGAGATCAGCGTATTAAGTTAATACGTACAGGGGTAATCACGACGTTTGCATTAGGGTTAGCAGGATGTGTTCAAGCATCGGCACAAGGGGAACTTATGCCAACCAATCAAAGCATACCACTGAGCCACAAAGACATGGATGAACATAAAAAAGAAACGCATCCAAATTACTTATATTCTATGTATAGATATGATCGACTCGACCACGAAATCAAAGTATATGGGTTTAAAAACACGAATGACGAAAAAACAGACAAATGGACCTTCACAAGCAATAAGCAGACTGGTACGCTGGAAGATCCACTTCCTAAGGTGCATGTAGTTGAGGAAGAGACAGTTTCTATTGAGTCATCCACAACCAATCATGAAGAGCGCTCTGAACCATCTAAAGAAGCAATTTTAAACGTGGATCCTTTAAACGCACGAGATCAGGATCAGCTACATGAGAAAGAGAACAAGGAGAATTTAGGTGAAGACAATCAATTGGGTATTGAGCAAACGGAAAACATTCAAGAAGCGGCAACAGTTAAAGATTCGAACAACGAACTTAATAAGGAAGAATCGAAGCCATTGGTCAAGTGGAACAACCACGGAAAAGTCGTTTATGTAGAACAAACACGTTTTGCGATTGAGACAGAATATGGAGATAAATGGTTTGTTGTTGATGAAACGGAAACGATAAACCAGCTTAAACCAAATATGGCGGTCAGCGTTTATTATCAAGAGGTCGACAATATGAACGTTGTAACAGACTTTTTTATTACGTATAAACCTGAGGATGCAATAGAAGAAGACAAATTGGAAGGAACCTACCTTTCATATGCTGATGATAATCAGAAAGCCATTCGCATCTACATTCCTCATCAAGAAGTAATTTACGATTTAGCACCATCCTTATATGATATGACTCTTTATGACTATGGAACACCTATTACGTTTACAACGAAATTTGATGAAGAAGGCAAGCTGATTGTTACATCGATTAACAACGCTTCATCTTAACGATCGTTTCCAAGCGAAAGGAATGTTCGTGAGTGATGTTGTTGCGCTCATGAACATTCTTTTTTTCAACCAAAGTCTTCATTCATTTTTGGTTGTAATCAAACCAATACGCTAAATATTTGTAGTCGCCCCATTTGTCGTATACGCTTTCTAATTCTTTTTTTGAAGGCGCTACGCCTTGAAAATAAGTTTGAATGACATGTCTTTTGTATTCAGAATCTACTGGAACGCCGTCATACCGACCAATAATCATTGCTAGAGAATTTCGTGCATAGGGGCCGACACCTTTGATTTCATTAAACACGTCAGCTGAAGCCGTATGGAGGTAGCGTTCGGGCTGGTTGAGTATTTTTTCCGCCGCATCAAGAATGTAGCGACTGCGGTAACCAACTCGTACATATTTCTGCAAAAATGATTCGCCTGCATCTAAGATCGTCTCAGGGGATGGAAACGTATAGAACGTTCGACCAAACCCATTTGTGCGATTGCCTAATTGACTCGTCAACAGTTCGCTCATCTGGATCGTTTGCTGCCAGCGCGTATTTGTTGTAAAGAGAACCTTTATCATATCCTCAAATAACGAAGGAGAGCGGAGCAACCGTCCTCGTTTATGCTCTTGTAGAAACGCTAATTCTTGATAAGTTTCACACAGTGTATAGAAAGGTTGGAACGCTTCGTCTAAGCGAAACATCCAGCTCACTTGATTCCTTACCTCTGTTTGTTCAAATTCAGTCAAATTGGTGTTGACGTCAACGGACAAATTCATACCGTCCATTGAAATTTTCGCGACGACAATTTTGTTTGTTTCTAACACAAGCGGTCGATAAAACGATTCTTTTTCTGCATCCCAGTGACTGGGCGCTAACATCCACCAACCATGAGAAGTAACCGCATCTTTAAAATCAAATGGCTCTTGAATCGGGATTTGCATAGAAACCTCCTATCTTACGTGACGCCTAAGTCTGTACGCCAACTTCCTTGTTGTTTTCGAATACTGACAATTTGACCAATGTGGTACGCATTATGAAGTGTGAGGTGGGTAAGATCAGTCATCGCCTCAGTAAAATCTTCTGGTTTTGCTTCCTTGACGGCATCACGCCACTTAAGCATTAATTCATTCAAATAAGCTGCCGCTTCAGGCCATGAACGTTGATTACTTATGTTGAACGTATCCGCTATGGAGTCAACAGGCTCACGGTGTACAGATATCTTTTGAAATCGATCTAAGTAGCGCTCATTATAAAAAATTAGATGCTCCACAATCCCCCAAATACTATTTGATTGATCTGAACTTGTCCAGGCTGCTTGTTCAGGTGTGATGTCTTTAACGGCATGGTTTAACGGGACGAACCAGCCTTGTTGATCATGAATGACACCGAGCTGAATAAGAATGAACTCTCGCGTACTCAAATGAATCCCTCCTAAAAGTTTTAATTCTTCAATTTTTTGCCATTATAGCATGATCAAGAAGAGAAAGAATAGCGCGAAAGATTCGTTTCTTATTTGAATATCAATTACACTAGTAGAAAAGGAGGCGTAAAGCATGAATTTACATTTACATGAAAAGGTTGTTATCGTGTTAGCGGCTAGTAAAGGGTTAGGTCGGGCTGTTGCGGAAAAATTTGCGGAAGAAGGCGCTCAAGTTGTGTTAGCGAGCAGACGTTCAGACGAGCTAAAAAAGGTGGCTGATGACATTGCTAAGCGTACGGGGAATCCAAATCTTTATACAAAAACATGCGATATTACAAAAGGAGAAGACATTAAACAACTGGTAGCCTTTACAGTTGATATGTTAGGAAAAGTGAATGTGCTTGTAAATAATTCTGGCGGTCCTCCAGCAGGCGGAATTGAGCAATTTACGGATGAAGACTGGCAACGGGCTTATGAATTAAATCTATTAAGCTATGTTCGCGCGATTCGAGAAGTCGTTCCACATATGCAGGCGCAAGGTGGTGGCCATATCGCGAACATTGCATCGTCTTCTATAAAGCAAACATTAGAGTCATTGTTGCTATCAAATACGTTTCGAGCAGGCGTAGCAGGACTTTCCAAGAGTTTATCGCAAGAACTTGCGAAAGACAACATTTTAATTAATACAATCGGCCCGGGAAGAATTGCTACAGATCGATTACTTGAACTAGATGATAGAAAGGCAGAGCAACTTCATCAGTCACGTGAAGAGGTAAGAATGAAAGAAGAACAGTCAATTCCGCTAGGACGCTATGGAACTCCGGAAGAATTTGCAAATCAACTTGTTTTTCTATGCTCTGGAGCGAATACCTACGTGACTGGACAAGCGCTGATAGTAGACGGTGGGCTTGTAAAAGCTCTTTGAAACTATGAATAAAGGTGCATGCGTCTCGCAATAAATACAGGAGAAATCAAATTAATCTTTTAAATCTAAGAAAACCGGGTATAGAGTCATAAGGCGATCTACAATAAAAGGAGAGATTATAAAATGGCTAATACAAAAGTAGCAGTAATTTACTACAGTTCAACAGGAACAAACTATCAACTTGCACAGTGGGCGAAAGAAGCAGCTGAGGGAAATGGGGCGGAAGTGAAACTAGTGAAATTTCCAGAACTAGCTCCAGATCAAGCGATTGATTCAAATCCAGCATGGCGTGAACACATTGAAGCGACGAAACATATACCAGAGGTTACGGCTGACGATATGCTGTGGGCAGATGCCTATATTTTCAGCGTGCCATCCCGTTTTGGCGTAGTACCTGGACAAGCGAAGCAATTTTTTGATACATTAGGCGGGCTTTGGGGCCAAGGAAAGCTTGCTAATAAAGTGGTCAGTGGTATGGCTTCTGCAGCGAATGCGCATGGCGGCCAAGAGCAAACGATCTTATCTCTTTACACCACAATGTATCATTGGGGAGCTATTGTTGCTTCACCAGCTTACACAGACCCCGTTACATTTGCAGCAGGTGGAAACCCTTACGGAACAAGTGTAACGGTCGATGGAGATGGAAAAATGGTCGAAGATGTGAAAGAAGCTGTAGAACACCAAGCGAGACGCACAACGTCCGTTGCGAAGGCAATTGTAGAAGGTTTAAAGTAAGACGAAGTATAGGAAGTTCTAATGAGAATTAGAGCTTCTTTTTTTATGTCCAAAACGCTTGACCTATAGTGGACTCCAAGAGCTATGATCGGATAAACGCTGCTGCCATCATCGGAAAAATGACGTTATAGGATTTGAAGATGCGGGAATGGTTCATACAAGCGTTATAAAAAGCAATCTGCTGAAGGAGGCATTTTACAAATGAATGTAAAAGCAAGAGCAGTGAATGGTCCAACAGAAGCATTTGAAAAGACAGAGATTTCACGGAGAAACCTTGATCAACATGATGTATTAATCGAAATTAAGTATGCGGGAATTTGTCACTCTGATATCCATACAGCGAGAGGTGAGTGGGGCGACGTTCATTATCCTTTAGTTCCTGGGCACGAGATTGCTGGGATTGTGGCGGAAGTAGGGAGTGACGTCACTTCTTTTAAAGTAGGCGATCGCGTCGGTGTTGGCTGTATGGTCGATTCTTGTGGAAAGTGTGTAAGCTGTCGTGAAGGAGAAGAGCAATACTGTGAGGAAGGAAATATTCAAACCTATGGTGGAATTGATAAGCACGGGGAGCATACGCAAGGTGGCTACTCGACGCACATTGTTGTGACAGAAGGGTTTGTTCTACGAATCCCAGATTCTATCCCTTTTGATGCTGCGGCACCACTTCTTTGTGCAGGCATTACCACTTACTCTCCGTTAAAAAAGTGGCAAGCCGATACAGGGAAAAAAGTGGCTGTCATTGGTCTTGGTGGACTAGGTCACCTAGCAGTGAAAATCGCACATGCCATGGGAGCGGAAGTAACTGTTCTATCACAAACATTGAAGAAAGAACAAGATGGTCTGACGTTTGGCGCAAAAAATTATTATGCCACAAGTGACCCAGAAACATTGACGAAGCTTGCCGGTTCTTTTGATTTAATTATTAATACGGTAAGTGCAAAGCTAGATATGAGTGCTTACTTAAATCTATTAGCTTTAAACGGCACATTAGTAAATGTCGGTGCACCAAGCGAGCCGCTAGAGGTGAATGCATTTTCTCTTATTAGTAAAAGAAGATCTTTTGCCGGTTCAATGATTGGTGGCATTAAGGAAACACAAGAAATGTTGGATTTCTGTGCAGAGCATAACATCCTCCCAGAAATTGAAGTGATTTCAGCAGACCGTATTGATGAAGCGTACGAACGTGTACTTGAATCGGATGTTCGCTACCGTTTCGTTATTGATACAAGCACGATTTAAGAAAAGCTAAAGAAAAATTGTATATGATAAATTAGGTCAATCATTCATAAAAATGGCGGCGATCCTATGAAGAGCATACATGTGAGCCACTTGGTCATGCCGAGCGACTCACACGTGCTTAGGGTCGCCCGCTGTTGCATGAAGAAGGAAGTTCTCATGCATCTACGATATAAGATTCTTTCTTTCTTCTTACGTCTTGCAGGTCAGCTAGTAACTCCTGCTCCATTTGATTTAGACGCGTTAAGACCGACTTCACTTCTTTTAAGAGGGACGAGGCTTTGTCGTACGAATCTCTTATTTCGCCATGGACCATCCAATCAACGATTAACCCATCAAAGAAATAATCGGCAAATGTGAGAAATCCATCAATTTGAATATGAAAAGAAGTAAATTGATTGACGTCTTTCAGTTCTTCTTCCAACTTTCTTAATAAACGTTGAACGTCATGAATATCAGATCTTGCATCATCTACATAGCTATGTTTAAACGCAGTTGTGAGAAACCCGCCTCCAAACATGTCGGCAGTGGACCAATCACTCGCCTTATCCAAAGATCGAAGGGTTTGCGCTAACGCTTCTTTTGCTTGAAGTCCGATCTCTTTTGCTTCTAGCACTTCATTCATTTGTACTTCGGCTGTTGAAGCAGCCTCAATTAGAGCGTGCAAAGCTTTATGATTCTCTGTTAAAAGATGTTGTTTCTTCTGTTGAATTAAGTCTTGGTACTCATCCTCTGGTGTTCCTAACGTATCTAGATATACATGGATCTCTTGAAGTTCCTCGCGTAAATCGTTAATAGTTGCTTCAGCCTCTTCGTATTTCAACTGAGCTTTAAGCACAGATTCTGATCGTTCGTCGATCTTTTCAGCTTTTCTTCCTGTAACTGTGTGAATTAAATTAGAAAATGTTAAGCCTTTTAAGCGATCCACATTCTCTTGTTTTTCTGTTAGAGCTTCTTTTAATCTCTGCGCTTCTTGTTTTCTTTCTTCTAAATAAAGCATAATTCGAGCCTCATGTCCGCGCCATTTCTCGTATAGTCGCATGCGATCCTTTACATCAGTAAAAGCTTTTTCGTAATCTTTCACGTGTTAACCCCGCCTTTCCTCCTATAGAAAACGTATAAAAAAAGAAAAAGTTTCATTCCAACGTGCAAATCTGATCCAAAACCAAGAATTTGACATATTGAAAGGGTCATGTTCGTTGATGGTCTTGCGTAATTTAATAGAGGATATGGAAGCGTTTTAGCGAAACGTTATGTATAGCGAAGTGTAAAAGGAGCGTGAAGATTAGAATGAAAATAGGTTTGAGTTCATACAGTTTAGTTCAGGCATTGAATGATGGTCGATTAACAATTCTTGAAGCAATTGATTGGGTGAAAGAGCAAGGTGGGACTCATATGGAACTCGTCCCTTATGGCTATACGGTTGTAGACAACTATGATTTAGCTAATCAAATTAAAGAACAAGCTGCCAAGGCAAAGATTGAGCTCTCTGCTTATTGTATGCCTGCAAATTTCATTCAACCAACGCAAGCGGCTTTTGATGAAGAAGTGGAGCGAATTAAAGCGCACGTTGACGTCGTGCATCATATGGGAATTAAAATCTTGCGTCATGATGTAACGGCGTTTTCGATGAAGCCTGATGAGATGTCAATTCACTATTTTGATGATCATTTTGAAGAAATGGTTTTAGGGAGTCAGCTCATTGCCGATTACGCGAAACCTTTAGGCATTACGACCACAATTGAAAATCACGGTTTTAACGTGCAGTCGAGTGACCGGGTTCAACGGGTGTTACGTGCGGTAAATCGCGATAATTTTAAAACAACCTTGGATATTGGCAACTTCTTATGTGCGGATGAAGATCCGTTAGTTGGAGTGAAGAAAAATCTTCCGTATGCGGCTACCGTTCATTTCAAAGATTTCTATATTCGACCTTATTATGAGAACCCTGGTGAAGGCGCATGGTTTAGAAGCTCAAATGGCCATTATTTGCGTGGAGCGATTCTCGGTCATGGCGAGCTACCAATTCGAGAGATTATCCGACAACTTAAAGTAGCAGGTTATGATGGTTACCTCGTTATTGAATTTGAAGGAATGGAAGATTGTTTTCTCGGGTCGCGCATTAGTATGAATAACTTAAAGCGACTTTGGAATGAAGTAACGGTAGATGGCTGGAAGTCAGTAGAAGGGGCGAGAGCGTAATGATGAATGTTGTCGTGATTGGATTAGGATCGATTTCAGAAATGCATATTAAGTCGTATCAGAAAAATCCAAGCGTTTCATTAGTCGGATTATGTGATAAAAATCAAGCGAGGGCGCAGGAAAAAGCAGCTCATTATGATGTGAAACACGTATTTACTGATCCTGAAGAAGTGTTTCAAAATCCAGAAGTCGATGCAGTTAGCATCTGTACTTGGAATCAGACTCATGCGGATCTAGCCATTCGAGCGCTACGTGCTGGGAAACATGTTTTAGTGGAAAAGCCGATTTCGATGACTGTGGCAGAAGCGGAAAAGGTTCAAACTGCTGTGAAGGAAACAGGGAAATTGTTGCAAGTTGGGTTTGTCCGACGGTTTGGAACAAACGCTCAAGTATTAAAATCGTTCATTGATCAGGGGAAGCTCGGGGACATTTATTATGCAAAAGCATCTTTGTTAAGAAGGCTTGGAAATCCAGGAGGCTGGTTTGCTGATAAAGACCGATCAGGAGGAGGACCGTTAATCGATTTAGGTGTACACATTATTGATAGTTGTTGGTATTTAATGGGTAGACCGAAAGTGAAGTCGATTACAGGACACGTCTACGATCAATTAGGAAACCGAGGTAACGTTCAGAACCTCTCGTTCTACAAAACTGCTGATTACGATGCATCTTCAAACACAGTGGAAGATTTAGCGAACGCTGTTATTACGTTTGAGAACGGGAGTTCATTAATGGTTGATGTGTCTTATTCTCTCCACACGAAAAAGGATCAACTTGCCATGCAAGTATTTGGCACAAAAGGTGGGGCGGAGCTCGAACCAGAATTAATGCTTGTAATGGAAGAAAACAACACGATTTTAAATGTTGAACCACAAATCGACCATCGCACCTTTGATTTTGATAATGCCTTCCAAAAACAAATCGATGCCTTTGTGGATGCCTGCATAACGGGAGGCCCTTCTCTAGCACCTGTAGAAGACGGATTAGAGATTATGAGAATTCTTGAAGGCATTTATCAAGCATCTGCACAAAAAAAGCCTGTTCAATTATAGAGAGGGGAGAACCTAGTTCAGCATGATTTAAGTGAACTAGGTTCTTTTTGAGGGTGGTTAAACAAACGTTTAATTAAGTTCACCAGTGTAACTTTTAAAAAGATTTTCGATCCGTAGAGACTGTCCTTCTTTATATTCAATAGAGATGGAGTCAACCGCGTTACTAATGTCTTTATTAAGTGTCCATATCGGAATGATAAGATCTTTTTCTAGAGTAAATGTCGTAAAGCTGGAAAGTTGGTTATTCGAATGGAAATAAATATGAATAGGATCTGGTTGAGTAAACTGACCCAATCGAATGATTAAATAAGGAAGATCAGTAAGGTCAAGACGATCGTTGAAAGTCAGTTTCAACTTTGTACGACCTTGATTATGACTGTTAAATTCTATACTTTCCGCTGGGATTTCTTCTTTTATGGCGAAACCATTCGTTTGATCTAATAAGCGCTTATGGTCACGTTTAAAATAGTCATAAAGGGGTTTCTTTGTTTTACGATCCATATGATAGATGCCCATTGTTTGATAAAATTGATTATGATTAACAAACCAATCAAAGGCTGTCCAATAATCGATTGCTGCAACATAGCCATTTGAATTTAGCGAGCCATTAGGTGCAACTGTTGCTTTTTCTAATAACGCAAGCTGAACATCACGATAAATTTCAACTTGCTTTTCTAAATTACTTTCATCTGCGTTACTCCAGATGCCGTACTCAGTGTTTATGATAGGTTTGTTTGGCCAAGCTTTACTCGCTTCCTCAACAAAATGCTTTGTTCCTTCGTACGGTGTACTACCGTGAAAGATACCAAAGTACATTGTCCAACCTGCTACATCAAGAGGTTCCATTGATGGATCATGAAAACCCGGTTGATCAGCAGCTGAACTTTGAGTGAGGAGGCGTCCGTCAGGATAGATGGTCTTTGTTTCGTTAACCAACTGTTCGTTATAATGCTTTCTTAAGGTAATATCCTTTGATTCATTTTGCGTGCTCCACATTACAATTGATGGACGATTATAGCTGGATAAAATCATTTCTCTCCACATTTGATAAGAAATGCCTCTTCTTTCTTGTACTGCATAATGTTCCGTTTCGAATTGCCATAGAGGGATTTCTGACATACTCGGAATACCGAAGCGGTCGAGAGCAATGAATGTTTCAATATGATTTGGGTAATGAGCCGTTCTGACTAAGTTAACATCGAGATCAGCAATGGTTGTGAAATCATCAACGATACGATCCCAGGAAGCGGTGCGACCATATTCTGGCCATTCTTCATGCCTAGCTACTCCGGCAAAAAACACAGATTTATTATTTAGTTTAATGTGAGCTCCTTCAGTAATTAATGTACGAAAGCCAAATTGAGTATAAAAAGCATCGATTTCGATCTCCTCTTGTAAAAGAGTAAGACCTAAAACATAAAGATGAGGTTCTCGAATGCTCCATAAATTGGGGTTTGGTATCATGATCGTTTCTTTTACCTTCTTGCTCTCACCAGCTGTGATGGTCAACGTACAAGGTGAAAGACCGTTTATACTTAGTTCATCTTTACAAATGCTTTTTGCTTGTGGGTTTTTAAGCCAGTCAGATGCATGAAAATCTGTTGAGTAAAATTTTGGGTCGACAAAAGCACGTTGTTCGTTATTCGTACGATTTTCAATCACATATTCTACTTGAATTAAGCCGTTAACATTGAGTGGCACAACATCAACCCTGGAAATTAATAGGCTAGGGACAATTTCAAAATAAAGATTCTGAATAATGCCAGTATAATTAAAAAAATCATTATTTACAGCGGGAACAGTATCTAAACGAGTAGTCCATGGAGGGTTATCTATTCGTACAGCAATTAGATTCTCACCAGGTTTTAAGTGTTGAGATACATCAAATGCAAATGGTGTAAAACCACCTTCGTGATGTCCAATATAAGTTTCGTTAATCCAGAAATCAGAAATGTAGGAAACACCTAAACATTTTAGTGTAACCACTTGATTGACATATTCTTCAGGCCAGTAGATCCATTTTCGGTACCATACACCGTCTTCATATGTTTCTGCCGCATGTATCTCTTCTTTCCCAGTAAGGTGGTTTTCGGGTGAAGGCAATAATTTTAATTCCCAATCTGAATCGTCATAGGATAAAAGTGTGAAGCCTTCTTGCGCTGTTTTGAGTATCCATTCTTCCGTGCGGGCTTGTAAAGACCAATTATGGTTTGCGTTAAATCGTTTCTTTTTCCAAGAGCCAGAAAGGGAGATTGTTTTCCGTTCTTGAGGATCGAACGAAGGGTAAACGATGTTATTTTGATATGGAATAGAATCGTTACTAAATGAAAATGTACTTGTTAATGTTCCTTCAATATATTGTTCTTCCACAGTTACCCACCTCGTAATAAGAAAGCGGACAAAATGCCCGCTTCTTTATTTTATATTCCTAAACGCTCACGATTTTCATCCATTTTTTCGTTACGGATCGTTTCAATAGCTGAGAAATTATTAGTTTCAAGGAAGTCCTCATACTCATTGACGAGTCGATCGAAATCATCATCGTCTTTTGCACGAATCATACTTGCCAATGTTGTCGCCCATGTAGAATTAATATTGACTAAAGATCGGGCTTCAGCTGTACCTTGATCAGGGGCGGTATTCTCAATTAAAAACTGAGGTTTTAATTTTCCTTTCGTCCATTTTTGAATTTGGTCTACTGCTACAGATGCTTCATTTTCACCATGCTCTAAAGCAAATCCATCGTGCCCGAAAAACCAAAATTCACCTAAACGATAGTTTTTCTTATATTCTTCAGGGTTGTCATTTCGCATCTGTAAGACCTCATCACGTAGTACCGCTTTTCCTTCTTCATTAAAATCAAACGTTTCTCCTTCGACACCGAATGTCGTTAAATACTGACCTTCATCACTTAGTAGGTACGTAAATAACTGAATCGCTTTCTGAGGGTCTGATACTTTATTCGTAATATACGTAACGGTCCAGCCTGAAAGCCCAGCTTGATTTAGAGTAGGCTCATTTCCTTCTTGGTTTTCTGGACCATCAATTGCAATATAACGCTGGTCTGCATCACGAGCTACATTAGTCTGCAAGGAGCCAGATAATTGAGCAATACCACTTGCGAAGATTGATCCATATTTTCCTTGCTCCACTTTTTCTTCAAAGACGGTATTATCGTCTGAGAAGTTATCATCGCTTATAAGACCCATTTGGTACGCTTCGTTAAATGTGCGAATCCACTCTAAATAACTGTCATCTAAATTGCGGTTGTACCACTCGCCGCTCTCATCGACAATCGGGACGCCTAGATGATTTTGGAATGTTTCGCCAATCGATCCAACGTCACCATCAGAACCAAATCCTCTAAAAGCAAAAGGTACAACTTCTGGAAATTCTTCTTTGATCAATTGCAAGCCTTCTAAGAATTGCTCTGGTGTTGACATTTCTGGTTCACCAATCGCTTGATAGATATCTTCTCTAATAATAAACGCATCAGAACCAGGGATAATGTCCGCTTCATAATCATCAATGGTATTTGAATAACTCGGGTATCCATATGTGTATCCATCTTCAAGCTGGTACCAATCTAGTGTTTGTTCTTGAGCAACTTGGTGAAAGAAAGGATCATATTGATCGGCTAATTCTCTAAGTGGTAATGCCCAGGTTGGCGCGCGTAAAGCAGATTGTGATTGACCATCAAATATGGTAATGAGGTCCGGTAAATCGCCTCCTGAAAATAAAGTATTTAAGTTGGAATCATCTCCAGTAACGAAATTAATATCAAGGTTTAAATCTTCTTTCAGTTTTTTTGTAATGACATCTTCACCATATGCTCGATCAAACCATTCAGCATTTACGTACCAAGTCAGTTCAACATTTTCTTCTTCATCAAGTTGCCACGCAGGTGTGTTCTCATCAAGTTCGTAACGGGGTTCTTCCAGTTCATCAATTGAAATTTCTGCACCCGAACCACTACAACCAGCAAAAGCAGCAAGACTAATAATGGAAATAAAACCCAATACTTTTCTTTTCAACAATAACGCCTCCTTAAAATGAATTACTATTCTTTCACAGCTCCAATCATCATCCCAGAAATTAAAAAGCGCTGTAGGAATGGATAAACAAGAACAATTGGGACAGTAGCGACGACGATTGTAGCAAGCTGAATGGTTTGTGAAGAGGTAGGAATGATAACGGAACCTACCACATTCTGCATATTTGCCGCTTGTTGTTGTACTATAATTTCGTAAAGTTTCATTTGAATTGGATAGAGAGCTTCATTAGTAATATACAATCGAGCTGTCATAAAATCATTCCACTGATACACACCGTTAAAAAGGGCTATAACAGCGAGTACAGGTGTTGATAAGGGTAAAATGATTTGTAGAAATATACGCCAAACACCAGCACCATCAATTCGAGCAGACTCTTCTAAAGAAACGGGAATCTCCCTGAAGAAATTCATCAAAATTAACATATTATAAAAGCTAAATAAGGCTGGAATGATGTAGACTAAAAAATTGTCTAATAACCCTAGTGAACGCATAAGCAAATAGATAGGAATCATGCCACCACTAAAAAACATAGTGCCAACACCTAAGGCAATAAATAATTTTCTTCCAATCAAGTCTTGTTTACTCATTGCATAAGCAACCATGGCTGTGAAAAACACAGAAGTTGTGACGCCAATAACGGTTTTTAAAACGGATATAATAAAGGCATTCCAAATGGTGGGGTCGTTAAAGACAATTCGGTATGCGTCTAGTGAAAATTGTTCAGGCCAGAGTCGGATTCCTGGGCTTGAAACAGAAGCAGAGCTACTAAATGAGCCTACAACGACATCCCAAATGGGGAAGATAATGATAATCGTGAAAACCGTCATGAAAATGACATTTACAATGTTGAAAATTCGATTTTCCTTAATGCCAGCAGGCTTTTTTTGTTTAGGTGGTAAACTTGATTTTGGTTGAAGAACAGCCATAGCACACTCCTTTTAGAAGATCGAACGATTGTTGAGCTTCTTCGTGATTTTGTGGGTGATGATAACGAGAATTAACGAAATGACGGATATGGCTAAGCCGACTGCTGTTGCATAGGAGAAATCACCTTGTACAAGTCCAATTTTATAGACGTAAGAATCAATGACTTCTGCTCTCGATGCATTTAATGGATTAATTAATACCAATGTTTGATCAAGATTTGATCCAAGAAGTCCGCCAACAGCTAATACAAACATAAGTGCAATAATGAAAGACATTAACGGAAGCGTGATATGCCATATTTGTTGGAGTTTGGTAGCCCCGTCTATCTTTGCAGCTTCATAGTATGTTGGATCAATACTTGCCATTGTGGCAAGGTAGATAATAGTCCCCCAACCTACACTTTTCCAGACATCTGACAACACGGCAATCATCCAGTAACTCTGAGGTTCAACAAGAAAATTTCTTGGTTCATCCAATAAACCGATAGTAATTAAGAAACTGTTTAAAAGACCTGTTGTTGAAAGCCAGCTTGTTAACATTCCACCGACAACAATCCAAGATAAGAAATGAGGCAAGTATGAAATGGTTTGGACGGATCGTTTAAATAAGCCGGCTTTTAATTCAAATATTAAGATTGCTAAGATGATAGGTGCTGTGAAACCGATAAGGAGTTTTAAAAAGCTTATAGCAAGCGTGTTGCGAACTGCACTCCAAAAGAAGGGGTCACTAAAGGCGATTCGGAAATTATCAAGACCTACCCACGGTGCAGAAGCAATTGTATCTGTGACAGAAAAGCTTTTAAAAGCAACAACAATTCCATAAATAGGAATGTACGTGAAAATCAACATAAAAATAACACCTGGTATGACCATAAGCTGTAAAGGCAACTGTTGCTTATAACGTTTTAGCAAACTCGTTTTGGCTTTCAAATGAATAAACCCCCCTTTTATAAAAGCGCTTTCAAATAAATGTTAACGTTATCATTTTTGGGTATAATTCTCATTTCAAGATTGAATAACTTGAAATACAGAATTATTTACTTTCAAGGCTGGGCTGATCATCTTTTGAACTAAGGTTAAATTAGGTTGTTCAATTCGCTGAACAAGTATATTTGCTAGTTCTTTGCCAACCTCATAGACAGGTTGATGAATGGTTGTAATTTTTGGATCAGTTAATAGCTCATACCCTAAGCCGTCAAAGCCTGTAATTGATAAATCATGCGGTACATTTTTCTTTAAAAGTCGTGCCGCTCGAATAGCTCCCAGTGCGAGTTCATCACTCATACAAAATAAGGCTGTCATTTGTGTGCGCTCAAATAATTCAATTGTCTTGATATAACCAACGTCTTCTTTGTTCTCAGCAAATTCGATTTTGTCAGAGGAGAATGGAAGCTCATAATCTAATAATGCTTGCTTATAGCCATTAATTCGATCAGAGACAAATTGCCTATTTTCATTTATGACAATTAAACCAATCTCTTTATGTCCGAGTTTTATTAAATACTCTACCATTTCGTAAGCGCCTTGGTAATTATTCACATCTACCCAATCATAAGTGGGAAAGGAGTGTCCAAAAAGAACAGTCGGAACATCAAACTTTTCATCGAGTAGTGTTTCTTGGTCCGCTGTCACACTCATGGCGATGACCCCATCGCATTTATAAGGATAATCCCATTCCCTGCGAACTAAAAAAGAATAATGTTGTTTGCTTAACTCGTCACTGACACCAGCAAGAAAATGCATAGCAAATGGGTTGGTCAATTGTATGTCTTGCGAGATAAAAATATGTACGACTCTCGTTTTCTTCGTAACGAGTGCTTTAGCAGCTTGATTTCCTTGGTACTGTAACTCACCTATAACTTTTAAAACTTTTTCTCTCGTTTTCTCTTTGACGAGTTCGGGAGTATTAATCACTCTTGAGACTGTTATTGTAGAAACACCAGCAACCTTAGCGACTTCTTTCATGTTTGCCATAAAAATCATCCATCCTGACCCAAAATGATAACGTTAACATTTTGAATTATATAATTACCGATTGAGACCGTCAATAACTTTTTTATAAAAAATGTTGAGTTAGAGGATATCAAGTTTTTATAGCGAAACGTTACTGTATAGTAGGTGAACAATAAGGCTTCATTGTTCTAAGGGGGAGTTTACATTGAATTCGAATCGAATTGTGATTCGCCATGTGAAGCAACTTGTCACAAATAATTCGTCACGGGCGTTAAAAGGCCGAGAGATGGAAGACAATCTTCAAGTGATTAAAGATGGAGGCATCTGGATTGAAAATGGTGTTATTAAAAAAATAGGCTCTGATCAGGACGTTTGGAAAGCGGTATGTGACCACGGACAAACGAAGCTAGTAACTTCCATTGATGCGAGTCAGCATCTTGTTACACCTGGGCTTGTCGATCCTCATACTCACCTTGTATTTGGAGGGAGTCGAGAAGATGAATTTGAAATGCGTCTAAAAGGTGCGGCTTATATGGATATTATGAATGCCGGTGGTGGAATTCATCGAACAACCTCAGCAACGGCGGCAGCAACAGAGGAAGCGTTAATTGCGCAAAGTAAAGAAAGGCTCGATACGTTTTTACGTCATGGGGTTACAACCATTGAAGCAAAAAGTGGCTATGGGTTAACGCTTGAACACGAACGGAAGCAATTACAGGTGGCGGCTTATTTGAATCAAACTCACCCGATTACCATTGTCTCAACGTTTATGGGTGCCCACGCTGTTCCAAAAGAGTTTAAAGAGGACAGTGACCGGTTTGTTGATATCCTCGTCAATGAAATGATTCCAGCGATTGCTTCAGAAAAGTTGGCTAAGTTTAACGATGTTTTTTGTGAAAAAGGAGTGTTCACGCCAGCGCAATCGAAACGTATTTTAGAAGCTGGAAAAAAATATGGACTGATTCCAAAGATTCATGCAGATGAAATTGTATCTTACGGTGGGGCAGAACTAGCGGCTGAGGTAGGCGCGATTTCAGCTGATCACTTGTTGAAGGCATCGAATGAAGGGATTGAAAAAATGGCTGCTGCAGATGTAGTAGGGGTCTTACTCCCAGCAACAGCATTCTTTTTAATGGAGTCGCCAGCAAATGCACGGAAAATGATAGAAGCAGGTATGGCGGTCGCCTTGTCGACAGATCGAAATCCTGGATCAAGCCCAACAGAATCGATGCCATTTGTGATGAATTTAGCATGTTTAACAATGGGAATGACGCCTAAAGAAGTAATCACCGCTTCAACAATGAATGCGGCTAGTGCGATTGGTGAAGAGCAGCGTGTGGGAAGTCTTGAAGTGGGAAAGCAGGCAGACCTTGTTTTTTGGAATGCACCAAATTATACGTATTTACAATATCATATAGGCGTTAATATGGTCGATAAAGTGTTCAAAGCAGGAAAACTCGTCGTCAACAATGGAGTCGTCATTTAAACGATTAGGAGGCAGTTCCTATGGAAAAACAAACAGCTCGACAAGCAATTCAAGCCCCTCGTGGAAAGGAAATGCAATGCAAAGGGTGGGCGCAAGAAGCTGCGATGCGGATGTTGTTAAATAATTTAGATGCAGAGGTAGCGGAAGAACCAGAGAATTTGGTTGTTTATGGAGGTATAGGGAAAGCTGCTCGTGATTGGGATAGTTTTGACCAGATTATCGCATCGCTAAAAGAATTAGAAAATGATGAAACGTTGCTAATTCAATCCGGAAAGCCAGTAGGGATGTTTCGTACCCATGAAGCTGCACCGAGAATCTTAATCGCTAATTCGAACCTTGTTCCAGCGTGGGCAACGTGGGATCACTTTTATGAATTAGAGGATAAAGGATTAATGATGTATGGCCAGATGACTGCTGGTAGCTGGATTTATATTGGCGCACAGGGAATTTTACAAGGAACGTATTTAAGCTTTATTGAAGCCGGGAAAAAAGCATTTGGTAGCTCAGATTTATCCGGACGCTTTATTGTAACAGGTGGAATGGGTGGGATGAGTGGTGCTCAACCGCTAGCAGGAAAAATGGCCAAAGCCGTCATTCTCGTTGTGGAAGTAGATAAAGCTCGAATCGAGCGTAAGATTAAAGAAGGTTACTGTGATTTTCTCGTTGAGGATTTGGATGAAGCACTGAAATTGGTGGATACGTATACAACTAAGAGAGAACCAGCGTCTATCGGACTCGTTGGAAACTGTGCAGATATTCTCCCTGAGTTGGTGCGCAAAGGGGTTACACCTGACTTTGTTACCGACCAAACCAGTGCCCATGACCCAATCAATGGCTATATTCCTAATGGATTATCGGTACAAGAGGCGAGTCATTTGCGGAAAAATGATCCAAAAGGATATGAGAAGCGCTCGATTCAAGCGATGGGCGTCCATGTTCAGGCAATGCTCGATTTGCAAAAAGCAGGAGCGGAAACGTTTGATTACGGAAATAATATCCGGGCCTATGCAAGACAAGCTGGAGTTGATCATGCGTTCGATTTTCCGGGATTTGTTCCAGCCTATATTCGACCGTTGTTTTGTGAAGGAAAGGGACCATTTAGGTGGGCTGCACTTTCTGGGAATCCAGAAGATATTTATAAAATGGATCAACTCGCAATGGACATGTTTCGTGATGATGAAGGACTCGTCAACTGGATTGAAATGGCGCAAAAAATGGTGAAGTGGCAAGGGTTACCTGCTCGAATCTGTTGGCTTGGTTATGGGGATCGAGACCGCTTTGCCCTACGAGTCAATGAAATGGTTGCAAGCGGTGAACTAGATGCACCGATTGTTTTTGGTCGTGATCATCTTGATTGTGGGTCAGTGGCGTCGCCAAATCGAGAAACAGAAGGAATGAAAGACGGGAGTGACGCTGTGGCAGATTGGCCTATTTTAAATGCGTTAATTAACACGGCTGGTGGAGCAAGTTGGGTTAGCGTACATCATGGTGGTGGCGTAGGGATGGGGTATTCACTCCATGCTGGTCAAGTGCTTGTCGCAGATGGAACGCAAGCAGCGAAGGAACGAATTGAACGCGTGCTCGTTTCTGATCCAGGTATGGGGATTGTGCGCCATGTTGATGCAGGTTATGAGCGGGCAAGTGAAGTAGCCAAAGCGAAAGGTGTCCATATTCCCATGCAGCAAGGGAGCGACATATGAAACAAACATCGATAAAAATAAATCGTGCACGACTAGAAGCTTCTATTCTTGAACTCGGTCAGTTTGGTGTGAATCAGGACGGGGGTTTAGATCGAACGACGTTTACGGAAGCAGAATTACAAGCAAGACAGTGGTTAAAGCAGCAATTAGATCAACTATCGCTAGACGTTTATACAGATGAAGCTGCAAATATATGGGCGAGACGAGCAGGGAAACAGCAGAAAAGCATTGTGTTCGGATCACATATTGACACAGTTCCGAACGGTGGAAAATATGATGGTGCTCTTGGTGTCTTGATGGCATTGGAAGTGTTGCGAACACTTGATGAAAATGAAATCGAAACGAATCATCCTTTCGAATTGGTTTCTTTTAGTGCAGAAGAGCCCAATCCATTCGGTTTATCCACTTTCGGAAGTAGAGCGATTTCTGGGAAATTGACGAAGAACGATTTAGATGGTGTCCAAGATTCAAATGGAACACGGCTTGTCGATGCTCTCGCACGAGCTGGTGGAGATCCGCAACATTTTGATGATTGTTTACGAAACGTGAATGATTTTGCAGCATATCTCGAAGTGCATATAGAGCAAGGAAAACGTCTTTTGCATGCAGGGGTGCCAGTAGGAGTGGTTACTGCCATTACGGGGATTTACCGTGAACACATTACGGTAAAAGGGGAATCGAATCATGCAGGGACGACCGTCATGATCGATCGCACAGATGCCCTTGTAGCGGCAGCGGAATTGATTACTTCTTTGAAAGAAATTTGTACCCGCTATCCTAAGGAAGAACTCGTTGGGACGGTTGGACAACTGCATGTTCATCCGAATGCAACGAATATCATACCTGGTGAAGTCAGCCTTTCTGTTGAAATTCGTGGGGAAACAGAAGCGGATATTCAAGCTGTGCGGAAGGAATTTGAAACAAAAAAAGGTCAGTTGGAACAACGGTCAGATGTTCAAATTGAATCAGAAACCATGCTAGATCAGGAACCTGTACCAATGAGCGATCATGTAATTACTGTGATAGAACGAGAAGCGAAACAGGCCGGACGATCCTCAATACGGTTGGGTAGTATGGCTGGTCATGATGCCGCTCATATGGCTTCGTTAACGCCATCAGGAATGATTTTTGTGCCGAGCCTTGATGGAAAAAGTCATTGTCCTGAAGAAGAGAGTTCAATGGATGATATTGAACATGTAGCAAACGTGTTTTTACGTACGTTATTTAGCCTTGATGAGGGAGGGGGAGAAAGGTGAAACAGCTATACCATGCAGGTTCCGTTTATGTGGAGGACACATTTAAACAAGCGTATTCGCTTTTGATCGATGAAGATAAGATTGTTGACATTGGTCCAACGCGTGCGCTAAAAGAAACGTATAAAGGTGTTCTGGAAGTGGACTGGCTAGATAAAGCCATTCTTCCTGGAACAATAAACGCACATAATCATTCGTTTCAAAGCCTTTTGAGAGGAATTGCAGTTGATCGTCCTTTTCTTGAATGGCGTGATCAAGCTCTTTATAAATATACTCCGTACCTTGATGAAGAAGCGATTTACACAGGAGCTCTTTTTGCCTTCGGAGAGATGCTGAAGTATGGTGCTACCACAGTAAGCGATTTTTTCTACGTTCATAATCAGGGAACCCAAACAGACGAAGCGGTTATTCAAGCGGCGAATGATGTAGGGATTAGACTGGTTTTTGCAAGAACGATGTACGATTGGGGTGGTGCGCCAAAAAGTTATCAAGAAACCGTTTCAGATGCAGTTAATCGAACAAGGGAGCTAGCAATTAAATACCAAGGTCACTCGATGGTGGATATCCATCCAGCTCCTCATAGTCCTCATGCTGCTTCTCCGGAAATGATTCAAGCTGGGCATAAGCTAGCTAAAGAACTGCAAACCCCTTTTCATATTCATGTGTCAGAAGAGATGTTTGAAGTAGAGGAGATGCTCGAGAAATACAACAAAAGACCTGTTCATTATCTCGATTCTCTAGGTGTTGTAGACGACAGCATGATTGCGATCCATCTTGTATGGCTAGATAAAACAGAAATTGAGCTACTAGGAAAGAGAAAAATCGGTCTCGCGTATTGTCCATCTAGCAATATGTTTTTATCTGATGGGATTACCAATATCCCTGACCTTGTTCAATCAGGTGTACGTGTTAGCCTTGGAAGTGACGGAGCCTGTAGCAATAACCGAATAAGTGTGTTTGAAGAAATGCGAATGTGTTCGTTGCTTCAAAAAGTGAATAAGTTAGATGGTACGTGCGTCACTGCTAAACAGGTCTTTGACATGGGTACGAAAACTGGAGCAGACTTATTAAGAGTAAATACCGGAGAGCTTGCAATCGGCAAAAAAGCAGATTTTGTATCCTTAAAAATGAACGACTTGTCTCTTGCTCCAAAACGAGAGCTTTTTGCAAATGTCGTTTATTCGATGCAACCAACAGCGATCTCTGACGTTGTTGTTGCTGGCAAGACAGTCGTTTCAAACGGAACATTAAAAACGGTTTCTGAAAACACAATCGGAAAGAAAATCGATCAATTATTTAAAAAATGGGATTGAATAAAAAAGCGTAAACGTTGGAGGAAGATCCAAACGTTTACGCTTTTTTGAGTTAACATCTAGTTGTTTTATTCTTCTACAACGGGCTGGGTTTCTCGCCGAAATAATCGTTTTTTGGGTGCTTTCTTTTTTATATAGCCACCTTGAAAATTTCGAGTTTCAAAGGAGACAACAAATGCGTCAGGGTCGCATTCGTTGACTATGGCTAAAAATTCGTGCTCTCGATCTCTTCTAGCTGTGCAATCGAGACGGACTCTGATCGATTCAATCCCTTCGACTGTTGTTAGTGCTACACTGAAATCCGCGTCTCGCAGGCGATCGATAAGTGGTTTCTGATGGAAGGAAGTGTTCACTTGAAGTGACACATAGCCAATCGCCAGTCGTTCTTCCACGATGGAGCCGAGGTACATACCAAGCCCAAAGCCAATGGAATAAGCGACCATGTTGAGATAATTTGAGAGGTCACTAAACACAATCGATAGTGAAATGACATGAACGGCACCTTCAAGAGTTGCAAACAATGCGGATCTCTCTTTTTCACCTTTCACCATCATTAATGTTCGTAATACTACTAGTGGGACATAAAGCAATTGTGCGCCTAAAATGAGCATAGGTTGTAAAAGCATCTTTTTTCACCTCGCAAAAATAGTGTGTGAGTGTGAAAAAAAAATTATGCATGAAGAGGAAAATTAAGGAGAAATCGACACGATTTGAAGGATTATTTCCGGGGGAATAAAAAATAGGGAATGAAGCCAGTGTTTGTCGAATCAATAAGAAAAAGCGAGAGTCGTGTTAGGCCCCTCGCTTACTACTTACGTGACATCTTTAAAGATTTCTTTCTTAATGTTTTTCCGCATTTCATAGATATTGGTGATGATTACTTTTGCAACGGCGTAGGTAGGAATTGCAATAATCATCCCGATGAATCCTGCAATATTTCCTGCCGCAAGAACTAGAGTAATAACCGTAAGTGGATGCACACTTAATTTTTTGCCCATAATATTAGGTGTAATCAAATTGCTTTCTGCTTGTTGCACCGCTAACGTAATGACGGATATCCAGATAGCCAAGACTGGGTCTTGAATAAGTGCAATGATAAAAGCAGGAAAGAATGCAAGCCAAGGACCTAAAAACGGAATCATGTTTAAAAGAAAAGCTAGCAAAGCAAGCAATAATGCATATTCTAATCCAACGATCGTATAGCCGATGAATAATAATATTGCCAAAATGAGCGCGGCTAGTACTTGTCCTTGCACATAACTTTTTAATGCAAAATCAACTTCATTTAAAAGCTTTGCTACCCATTTTTTAGTCTCACCTTGAAAATATTGCACAATTGCTGGGGCAAATCGATGGTGATCTTTTAACATAAAGAAAAAGAAAAACGGGACAAGAATTAACGTTAAAATGGTTGTAACCGCACCGCTTAAAAAGGAAATAATGTATCCTGACCCTACGATAATGATGTCTTCAATGGAATCAAGTAATGAACCAATTGTCTCTTCAAAATCAAACGGTACATTGCCGTTATCATTAAGATAATGCATGACGAATTGTTCCAGCTGTTGAAAAATAACTGGGGCATTTTGAATTAGCTTGTTTGCCTCATCAATAAGAGGGTCTAAAATGAACATGGACCCAACAAATAAAACCGCTCCTACAAGCACTAAAATACTTAACGCACTTGCCCATTGAGGCATTCGTGTCATTAATCGTTTTTGTAAAGGCTCTGTGATATAAAATAAAAGGCCAGCTAGTAGTACAGGTATTAAGATGGTTGTCACTACAATGAGAATTGGTTCAAACAGCCATTGGATTTCTACTAAATTCTTTACAATAAGAATAAGTAGAAGAATACCAATCCCTAGTTGAAACCATAGTTTATTAAGCATGAAGGGGAACACTCCTGATATAGTAAGATCGTTCATATCTATTATAGCGCGAATAGAAACGGAAAATCTGACAGATTTGTTACTATCATTATTTTACTACATTCTTGCTTTTCTAGACCTGAAGTATACATGGTAACGTAATGTGATAAGCAAGGAATACGGAACATATATGTAGAATGACTTTTACAAGCTATTGTCTTAGATGCATGAAAAAAACACCTGTCGTGAAACAGGTGAGAAAGAGCAATTCAATGTGAAGGATTAAAATTCCTCGTATTCATTTGGGTTTTGATTGTCAATTCGACCGTCTACTCGAGTGAGGCTGCTAATTTTGTCCATAGCCTTTTGATCCAGTTCAAAATCAAAGATCGAAAGGTTTTCAAATTGTCTCGACACATTTGAGGAACGGACAAGTGGAAGAGCTCCTAACTGAATTTGCCAGCGTAAAATAATTTGCGCTTTAGATTTTCCATAGGAATTTGCGATGTCATCAATTGTATGGTCGCTATATACACTGTCGGAACGAAGGCGGCCGAGCGGACTCCAACTTTGCGTAACGATCCCTAATTTTTTATCGTAGGCTCTCTGTTCTTCTTGAGAAAAATAAGGGTGAAGCTCAATCTGATTTATACTCGGTGTCACACCTGTTTCGTTAATAATTTGATCAAGGTGTTCAGGTAAAAAGTTACTAACCCCAATAGAGCGAATTAGACCCCAACGTTTTGCATCAATCAGTGCTTGCCACGCTTCTACAAATAACCCCTGTTTTGGGTTGGGCCAGTGAATCAAATAGAGGTCAAAATAATCAAGCCCTGTTCGAAGCAAGGATTCTTGAATGGTCTCAATGGCTTTGCCGTAAGCATGGTGTCGGCCAGGAAGCTTAGAGGTAATGCGCAGATGTTCGCGTGGAACGGAACTACGACGAATGGCTTCCCCGACAGCACCTTCATTCTCATAATTAAAGGCTGAATCGATCAAGTGGTAGCCAACGTCAATGGCGCTTTGAATGCCATGAACACAAGCATGGCCTTTGAGTTGAGCTGTACCATAACCAATGGAAGGAACGAGTAATCCGTCATGTAACGTGCGTGTTGGAATTGAATCTACCATTCTATCACTCCTATCTCGTATTAATCTTAGTCTAGCATTTGATTATAGGGACGTCTAATGAGAATATTGCGATTAGGAAGAAAAATCTCAGGTATTTGAATGAATTTTCTCATGAAAAGTAATCGTCATTTTACAAATAATAATAGAAATATCTTTTAAAGCATTCGTCTTATTAAATGGCGACGACTCCTATGGGAACAGCACGTGTCCGAAGACAATGAAGCGCTTTTTGCGAAATGGTTGAGGCCGTGCCCATGGCAAAGAAGACACTGCGAGGGAAAGCGCAAACGGATGTCGCGCTTGTGCCTGTGGTGAAAGCGTGCGCCATTTTAAGTTGAACTTACGTCATTTTCGCAAGATGAAATGTGATGTCTACCTAAAAAAACCCTTTGAACTTTTTATGTCCAAAGGGTTTTCGCTTTATTTTTCAATGCTTAACGAAACGGTTTCGCCTTCTACATCGAACGATTTCATGTCGTCTGTTTTCGCAAATGAAAGCTGGTCAATCAGTACGTGATTCTTCATAAAGCTTTCAAAGCGTTGTAAGATGTCTTGAACTTGCTCAGAAGCATGAATGGTTAAATGCACGCGTTTTTCAACTGGAAGATCTAGTTCTTTACGATAGACTTGAACCGCACGAATGACTTCGCGAACAAATCCTTCTTCTTTCAGCTCTTTAGTGACATTTGTATCAAGTACAACAAGATAGTCATCGCCTTCAGCAAATTCAAAGCCTGGTAATGGGTTCTTTTCAACAAGAACGTCTTCTTTTTCAATTTCAACAACTTGATCGTTGTCCAAATTTAACACCATTTTGCCAGCATCAAGGAATTGTTGAGTTTGGGTGTCACCAAACTGAGCAATCATCTTTTGAACAAGGCCAACCGATTTTCCGAGTTTGGGTCCAGCGACAGGGAAATTCAGCTTTACTTGTTGCGACACGTATTGGTCTTGATTCGCATCAAGCAGAATTGCTTTGACATTTGTTTCTTCTGCAATAATGCCTTTATACGCTTCAAGATCAGCCGATTGCTTGACTGGTACAACCGCTAATTGTGCAAGAGGTTGCTTCGTTTTTAAGCTCGTTTGGTTACGGATTGATCGTGTTAATTCAACCACTTGTCGGACTGCATCCATTTCTTCTTCAAGAGAAACGTTCACTTTAGTGGAGTCAGCTGTTGGATAGTCCGTTAGATGAACGCTGTTTCCGGCTAAGTCATAATACACTTCGTCAGATAAGAATGGAGCGAATGGGGCCATTAACTGCGTTGTTTTTGTGATGACTTCATACAGTGTATGGAAAGCAGCACGTTTGTCCGCATCCATTCCACTAGCCCAGAAACGTGCACGTGAACGACGGATGTACCAGTTACTAATTTCATCTAAGAATGAAGCAATTGTACGTGCGCCCTTTGTGACATCGTATGCGTCTAAGCTTTGAGTCACTTCAGCAATCACTGTATTGAGTCGAGAAATAACCCACTCATCCAGTTTTGTTTGCGTGCCACTTTCGACTGTGTTTGGATCAAAGCCATCGATGTCTGCATACATTTTATAGAAAGAATGCACATTTGCAAGTGTATCTAATACTTTCGATTTTGTTTGGCTAACGGTTTTCTTCGAGAAACGTTTGTTATTCCAAGGCGCGCTATCGGCAAGTAACGCCCAACGTAAGCTATCTGCTCCAAATTCTTCAATTAACTCTACTGGATTTAAAGCATTTCCTTTACTCTTAGACATTTTCTGTCCGTTTTCATCTAAGATGTGGCCGAGAGAAAGGACACGTTTATAAGGTGCTTTACCTGTAAATAGTGTAGACACCGCAAGTAAGCTGTAGAACCAACCACGTGTCTGATCGACGCCTTCAATGACGACATCAGCAGGGAACTGTTTGTTCATGAGCTCTTCATTCTCAAATGGATAGTGATATTGAGCGAACGGCATGGAGCCACTATCAAACCAAACATCAATGACTTCGCTTGTGCGGTGCATCGTCCCGCCACATTCACACGTAAAGGTAATCCCGTCAACATAAGGTTTATGAAGTTCAACATCTTCAGCTAAATCTTGGTCTGCGCGCTCACGTAGTTCTGCGATAGAAGCAGGGGCTTCTTGCTTATCGCAAGCCTCGCATTCCCAAACGTTAAGTGGTGTACCCCAGAAACGGTTACGCCCGATATTCCAATCGACAACATTCTCAAGGAACTTTCCAAATCGTCCATCACGCATATGGCTTGGGTGCCAATCCACTTCTTGGTTATTCGCAATCAACTGGTCTTTCATTTTTGTTGTTTCGATGAACCAACCTTCCATTGCGTAATAAAGAAGGGGACTGTCACAACGCCAGCAGTGTGGGTAGCTATGCTCGTACTTTTCTTTAGAGAATAAGCGTCCGTTATGGGCGAGCATTTTGACAATATCAACGTCACAATCTTTTACAAAACGGCCAGCAAGTGGACCAATTTCATCCGTGTAACGACCTTTTGAATCAACAACATTTACAAAGTCTAGGCCAGATTCGCGGATGGCATTGTAGTCATCGTCACCATGAGCTGGAGCCATATGCACGAGACCTGTACCGCTTGAATCTGTAACAAACGATGCGCCAATCACTTCATGGCCTCTATTTAATGTTAGAAAATCAAATGGTGGGCTGTATGTTGTACCAACAAGTTCAGAACCTTGAAGTGTAGCGACAACGTTTGGCGATTCACCTAGTAGCTTTTCGGCTAATGCTTCGGCAACAACGTAGACTTCACCATCTTGCTCCACTTTTACATAGGTCATTTCTGGATTAACAGCAATGGCAACGTTAGCAGGTAATGTCCAAGGCGTTGTTGTCCAGCCAAGAAGGTATTCATTTTCAGTGCCATCAATTCGAAACTTTGCAGTCGCTGATAAATCAGTAACGTCTTTATAGCCTTGTGCGACTTCGTGAGAACTCAGTGATGTTTCACAGTTTGGGCAATATGGTACGACACGATGTCCTTTATAAAGCATATCGTTGCGGTGGATCGTTGAAAGAATGTTCCAGACGGATTCGATGTATGGGTTTTGCAGCGTCACATACGGATCATCCATATCGACCCAGTAACCGAGTGCTTCTGTAAATTGACGCCATTCACGCTCATACGTAAAGACACTTTCTTTACATTTCTCAATAAACGCTTCAACACCATACGCTTTAATCTCGTCTTTTCCTTTTAAATCAAGCTGCTTTTGGACTTCTAATTCTACTGGTAACCCGTGTGTATCCCAGCCAGCTTTCCGTAACACTTGATACCCAGACATTGTCTTGTAGCGGGCAACGAAATCTTTCATCGTACGTCCTAACGCGTGGCCTGCGTGCGGCATACCATTTGCAGTAGGAGGACCTTCATAAAAGACGTATGTCTCTTTTCCTTCGCGCTTTTCAATCGATTGTTTAAATGTGTTGTCATTTTCCCAACGCTTGCGTACACGTTGCTCACGAACATTTGCCGTTTCGCTCATTTGCGCCATCACCTTTTCTTTATAAAATTAAAAAAACCTCCATCCAGGTCGCAGGATCGAGGTGTACTTCACTCAACAGTAGACATAAGAAAAAACCATACAGAAGTAGTGGTTTAAAAACGTGTCATCATCACTACGTACCAACATACGCGTCCTTCATATCGGTAGGAAGCCGGCAAAGCTTAAAAAAGAGGTTCAGCTTTGCTTCTCGGAGAAGATTTTCAGAAAGGTCTTAACGTTGACTTTCAGCATATCTGTCAACTCTCTGTAGATAAGAATTCAATCGTACTCGGTCTCGTCATCGAATCAATTATTAGAATTATTCCTAGTATAAAGAGCAGAGCGAGGAATGTCAAATCAACATTTTCACCTAGGACAGTGGGTTTCTTCTAAGTATAGTCCCAAAAAAAGCAAACGATACAAAAAATGATTAGAAAATTCATTTTTTTAACTCTTCTATATAAGAATGATAGAGGAGGTAACTAGCAATCGCTAATAAGATGACTGGAAACGTGAACAGGAGAGGCGAATACATAGCAGAATAAATTTGTTTTAACCCATACAAGTAGGTAATAAAGGCAAAAGCAAAGATAAGGCTGATGACCCCAGTTAGTACCTTCATGATAACCTCCTTTCTGATCTCAATGATTCCTCAGATGTACGTCATCCTAGCCCTCCTTCATTTCCCATATACGATTTCAAACAAAATCGGTTGCAGAATAGAGAAGGATCGGGGAAAATGTTAGATGATTCTCGTGTTTTTTATTGATAAACGATAAATTCATGTTATACAATGATAAAAAAAGTGTACTGAGGTGTGTTATGCAACGAGGGAGAGTTTTATTTTTAAAAGGTGTCACGATTAGCATAGGTGTGCTCGTGATTATTTGTTGTATTTGGGTCTTACCACCACTCTCGCGCTATATTGCTCTTGATAACCCAAGTTTTGCTTACCTTCGAATTCCGGTTTTAGCAGGTGTATATATGACGCTTGTTCCGTTTTTATTCGCCTTGCAACAAGCGTTTCAATTGTTAAGTTTGATTGAAAATGATTATGTATTTTCGGATTGGGCCATTAAAACGTTAGGCAATATTAAATTTTGTGCTGTGGCGATCATTATTCTGTACGGCGTTGGCTTAATGAGCTTATTTGCGCTAGATGCGATACATATTGGTTTTGTTCTGATTGTGCTTACCATCATGCTCATAACGGTTGTCATTGTGTTCTTTGCATCGGTTTTACAAGAGTTATTGCGTTCAGCAGTACGCCTAAAATCTGAAAATGACTTGACGATTTGAGGTGTGAGGCATGGCAATAATCATTCGACTAGATGTAATGCTGGCAAAGCGAAAAATGAGTATGACGGAACTTTCAGAGCGTGTTGGTGTGACGATGGCGAATCTATCAATTTTGAAAAATGGGAAAGCAAAAGCGGTTCGATTCTCAACGCTCGAAGCGATATGCGATGTGCTTGAATGCCAACCTGGCGATATTTTGGAATATGAAAAGGAGGGGATTGAATGAGCATGATCTTACTTATCGGTTCAGTGGGGGTGCTCATTTTTCTTCTTTTTACCAAGCCATTTTTAAACATGTTGGAAGATCATCTCTATGCTCATTTTTTAAGAAATCAAAAGTGGTTCCAACATGCCTGGAAGGCGGGTTTGTTTACTTTTGCGGTTAATGCAAGTCTCTTAACGATTACGGTTGTTTTGTTATACATACCGGTTTGGATTGATTTTGCCGTGAGTCCGCTGTTTGCAATGGCATTTGGAACCATTATGAGTGTGTTGGCATGGGGGATTATGAACCGTGGCTATAGAGGGGCACAACCAATTCGAATGGCGTTTATCGGCAGTAGTTTTTATTTACTTATTCTCATTTTTTCTCTAGTACTGTTTTTCAGTCCAACGGAGCGAACCGGAGAGGCGTTGTTTCATTGGGAAATTGCGCTCCTACTAATCATTGTTGTTAGTTTGGTCGCGTGGGTAACCAACCTCTATGTAGTCAGCTATCGAAGTAAAAAAGAGAGCGACTGAGTCGCTCTCTTTTTGTAAAGGATTATAGTCTTACAATTGTTCGGCCAGTAACATTGCCTTCGACGACTTGGGTAAGTACCTCGTCTAGCTCATCAAGCGTCACTTCATGAACAGCTTCGTCAGAGAAAGAAGGTTTTAAATCACTTGCTAATCGTTCCCAAGCGTGAGTCCGTTCTTCCATGGAGCAAGTGACTGAGTCGATGCCGAGCCAATTAATACCGCGACCGATAAATGGCATGACCGTCGTTTCCACTTCAATTCCGCCTGTAAGTCCGCTTGAGGCAATCGATCCACCTCGTTTGAGTGTTGTGAGAAGGTAAGACGTTGTTTTCCCACCAACAGCATCAATTGCTGCAGCCCATTCTCCTTGTCGGATAGGGGCTTTTTCCTCTTCTTCTAGGTCTTCTCTGCTAACAATTTCTGATGCACCAAGTTGTTTTAACCAGTCGTGTGCTTCCAATTTATTTGTGCCAGCAACAACGTGATAGCCAAGCTTGGCTAACATTTCAACAGACAGACTGCCAACACCACCGGTTGCGCCTGGTACGACAACTTTTCCGTGATCAGGGTGTAAGCCATTTTGTTCAAGCTTATTAATAGAAAGTGCTGCAGTTAAGCCAGCCGTTCCTAACACCATCGCTTCTCGAAGTGTCAGCCCTTCTGGAAGCGGAACAATCCAGTTGCCAGGGATACGGGCATATTCCGCATATCCACCATGGTGACCGGTTCCGATTTTATAACTTGTTGCGATGACTTCTTGTCCCTCTGTAAAGCGGCTATCTTTTGACTCAACAACCGTACCTGCTAAATCAATTCCAGGAATGAGTGGAGAGTGTTCCGCAAGATTGCCTTGTTTCACAACCATTGCATCTTTGTAGTTCACGCTTGAATACGCAACGTCAATCAGGACGTCACCTTCAATTAGTTCCTCTAAATCCCACTGTTCAACATGGCCTTCGAGCATATCTTCTTTGCGTAGTACGAATGCATTAAATGTCATAACGATCTCCTTCCAATTCATTGTCTTCCTATGGTAGAAGGCGGGGGGAGGGGAAGTCAACGAACTTGCCTGCCCATTTTCAGTACGATAAAATGAGACAATCTAATGGAGGAGATACGGTTGGTCCGTCGGAGAAGAAATCCTCCTAAGAAGAAAACAATTTTAGGAGGCTATTTTATGAGACAAAATAAATACGATGACCCTAACTTTTACAAAGCGTATAGTCAGATGCCTCGTTCTTTAAATGGACTAGAAGGCGCAGGGGAATGGCATATAGTAAAGGAACTAGTACCAAAACTTAAAGACAAACAAGTATTAGATTTAGGATGTGGGTTTGGTTGGCACTCACGTTATTTTAATGAACAAGGAGCAACCCACGTTACCGGCGTAGATCTCTCCGAAAACATGATTCAAAAAGCAAGACAGATGACATCCGCAAAAGAAATTAATTTTGTACAAGGAGCAATTGAAGAGGTCTCTTTCAAGCCAAGCTCGTTTGATTTTATCTTTAGTTCTTTAGCGCTTCACTATGTGAACGATTACAAAGGCTTTGTGGATAAGGTGAAAGAATTACTGGTCGCAAATGGAGAGTTACTTTTTTCTGTTGAGCACCCGATCTTTACTGCAAGAGCAGAACAAGACTGGATCTATCGTGCGAACGGCGAAATAAGCCACTGGCCACTGGATCATTATCAAGATGAGTGCATACGCTCAACGGCGTTTTTAACTGAAGATGTCGTAAAATATCATCGTACGCTTTCCACTTATATAAATGAATTACTGTTTGCTGGCTTTGCGATTGAAAGAGTCGAAGAACCAAAGCCGGATCCGAAACTGCTTGAACAACATCCCGCATACAAAGATGAGCTTCGTAGGCCAATGTTTCTCATTATAAAAGCCCGTAATCTCGGATCCTCCTTACGCTAATTTAGATGAAAAAATGAAAAGACGTAAAATCCAAAATTGGATCGTTCGTCTTTTCATTCTGTTCATATTCTTTTTCCTTTGCTCTTTTTATGAGACAGCTTTAAGGCCTGTGACACCTACAATTATAATAATTAAACTAATGATGCGAGTGGGACTTTTTGATTCTCCAAAAAAGATCATATTAATTAGCACAGCTGCGGCGGTACCAATACCAATCCAAACAGCGTAAGCAACACTTACTTGCAAGTAAAGAAAAGATAAATATAAGAACACGAATGCAAGACCAAAACCGCCAAAGAAGAGTAGCGCGTTTTTAAAAGATTTACTTTGACTAAAAGATTTAAGCCCAACAACACCAGCAATTTCAAAACATGCAGCAAGAAATACGAAAAACCAACCCATTATGAAGCAACCTCCTCTTGTGTAGCTCCGTTATCAGACAGCTTTAATAAGATCACGCCAAAAACAAGCATGCTCATAAAGAACCCTTTCACTAAACTAAACGATCCTTCAAAAATATAAATGTCCATCAAAGCTGTTCCTACGGTTCCAGCAGCTGCGAAAATGGCGTAAACGGTTCCTGTTGGAAGCGTTTCACAGGCTTTAGCCAAAAAGTAAAAATCAACGATAATAATGAGGACGATTAGTAACCAATGCCACCAAGTAGAAGCAACATTAAAACCGAAAACCCAAAACAATTCGAATAAACTTGTCAGGATGACAAAAATCCAGCCTTTATTCATTTAGTTTCTCTCCTATCTAGTTAATGAATGACATTCAGTCATTTTCGGTGTGAAAAGAAAGCAAGCGATGTTAATCACTTGCACCAAGAGCATAAGATAGAAATTGAATCAACTCTTGCTTGTGTTCGTTTGCTTTTGCATCTTCTTCTTGATTGTATAAATAGAGCTGTTCTGCTGTTGACTCAATGGAACCAACAATGATTCGAGCTGTGTAATCAGCTTGAACGGTCTGTCGAATGGTCCCAGCTTGTTTTGCTGTTTCCAGTCGTTCCGAAAGCCAATCGTATAACGGGGCATAAATCGTTTCCCATTGTTGAAGGTGTTCAGATTGCGTCAAACCAGAGTAGATTAAGACGGCAAGTTTCTTGTGCTCGTCTGTTGTTCGAAAGACGGTGTCGACGATTTCGATTAACTGTTGTTTAAAAGAAGATGACGTCACGTTATTTGTTAACTCGGTCATAAGGTAATCGACAAACACAGCCGCAATATCGGGCATAACAGAAAGTTTCGAAGGGAAATACAAATAATAAGTTCCTTGAGCAATATTGGCTCGTTTGACAATATCGGAAATCGTTGTTTTCTCTACCCCTTTTTCACCAAACGCTTCGATAGCTGCTGTAATAATTCTCTCGCGTTTTTCCAATTCACACACATCCTTAAATGACTGACTGTCATTCATATTTTAGCTGGTTGGAAGAAAAAAGTCAATTCACCTTAAAAATTCATGTGTTAAAGCGAAAAAGATCGGGAAGAAGAGAAGTAAGAAAGATTTGGAGGGAAATAAATTGTCACATAAAATAAAAGTATTTGTTACTGGGCGTGAAACCCCAATTGTTGAAGAAACAAGAGTTGAAGAAAGTGGAAAAAAAGTATCTCGATCGATTGATGAGGCGCTTGCAAATAATTGCTTCGTTTCATTTGGAACAACTGATGAACATGAAATTCTCGTTCGTTCATCGAATGTAACACATGTTGAAATTGAAAAAGAGAATAAATAACTGTGAGAAATCTTGTTGAGTTGCTTGAATTGTAGCTTAACAAGATTTTTTATTTGTATCTATAGACGTGGTTCAAAAGTTTCATAACCTTCTAAGTGTGGTATATGTCATTACTGCGAATACGAGGAGGAAAAACATGTATCAAGTTACATTAGAAGATAAAGAACACAGAATTATTGGCGTCAAATGGGAATCAAACTTAACACCAGAAGCCATTAATCAAGCAAATGAAGAAATTAATCAACTCGTGCAAACACATAAATTTAACCGATTTCACCTAATTGTGAATATGAGAGATGTTGTGGTTTTCAAACCAGAGACGCAAAAAGCAATCGTTGCGCACCAAGAATGGTTAATGAGAAGAGGAATGGTCCAAGCGGCGGTCGTTGTAAAGAGCAATGTCGCAAAACTGCAGTTAAAACGAACGGCTAAAGAAGCAAAGCATAATACGGAAACGCATTTCATAAATACAGAAGAAGCCCTTTCATTTTTGAAACAACACGTGGGTGTATAAGAAGAAAACAGTCTCGCTAAAAGCAAGACTGTTTTTGTGTGGAATTAATCATCCTCAACCGGGCCAGTAAAATTGATTCTCCTTGCGTTACCGAAATATTCTGTAATAGGTAATGCATTTACACGTCTTCTAATTTCGATTGTGTCGAGTGGACCTTCCATATATTCTAAAAAAACAACAAATTGAGTTGCTCCGAACCCACAGTTGGTAATACGATATCGGGTATTAGGTGGCACAGTTACGTTAAAAAGATTTTGATGAAGTGGACAGCTGACGACGACAACATCATTTGGCATTGTTATAACTCGAACAAAGCCTACTCCATCATCATAATAATTAAAACCCATTATTCCTCAACTCCTGACGCAATAATTGTCGTAATTTCTGTCTCAGGTACAACATTTTCAATACTTAAATCAAGAATCTGTTCAATTATATTAATGAGGTTCAAATCAGCAAAATTTGTTAAATACACGCATAAAACTTGACCACCAGAAGGACATGTCACTCTAATTAAGCTTCCCGGTCGAAGTTGTAAAAGAGAATCTGCCTGATCATTTATTTGTGGGCATTCAAACGTCACAAGGTCTCCCTCAGCGACTAAAATCGTTACTTGTCCTAATCCTGGAATTGGAAGTGCAATCGCCATACTGAAAACTCCCTCTCTCTAAGCGAAAACTTGTATTCGTCTGCTTACGAGATACTATATGTAAACTAAAACTTTCAAGATAACTCAAAATACCTATAATGTAACAAAATGGTTATATGATTCAATTGAATTTCCTATTTTTAATCGTGCGCTTCTACTCATGATTACCCTATAACTGCATATAGTTGTAGAAAGCTCTGCTAAGATATCGGAAAACTCGTGGAAGATTACTGAAAGTATAGATTTAGACAGGCTTTTCTTGCTATATAGAAGATGAGGAATGAAGGCATAAAATGGAGTAGGTAGGGATAAAATGGAACAGTTATTGCTAGATATGATGAATTGGTTTAAAGACTTATCTTATTTGGGCATATTTATGGCACTTTCTATCGAATTTATTCCGGCAGAGGTAGTGTTGCCACTTGCTGGTTTTTGGGTTTCGGAAGGGGACATGTTGTTTTGGGGAGTAGTTGCAGCAGGTTCTGTAGGTGGTGTTGTCGGGCCACTAACGCTATATTGTGTAGGGAGGTTCGGTGGGAGACCATTACTTTTAAAATATGGAAAATATCTTTTCATGAGCGCCGATCATTTAGAGAAAGCGGATCGTTTTTTTGAATCACACGGTGCATTTGTTGCGTTTACCGCACGGTTTTTGCCAGGCGTTCGAACCTTAATTTCTGTGCCTTGTGGGATGGCGAAAATGAATCCATGGATTTTCTCACTCTATACGTTTCTCGCAATGGCTCCGATCACGTTTTTCTATGTTTATTTTGGTGTTCAGCTCGGTGAAAACTGGACAGAAGTAAAAGGAGTGGTAAGTCAGTATTTGCTTCCGTTTGGCATCGGTTTAGTGATCATCTTTATTATCTATTTACTTCTGAAACATAAGAAGGCAAACCAGCACACGGGCTAATGTGCTGGTTTTTACGTATGAAAATAAGAAACTTCGTAAATACTAAAAAGAAAAGCAGAATCGGAGGCGAGGCTGAATGTTAATTGATGTTGGTAGATTTGATGATAGACAAGGAAACCCGATCGATCGATTGCAAGGGAATTTCAAATCATTTGATTTATATTTTGTCCAACCTGTAAAAAGTAAAGAAGGTTGGCTATTGCATCTAGAAAGCGAAATGGAAGAAGCGAAGCACGTTTCACTGTATGAAGGTATAAGCCACTACTATATTGGAGCTTTCCCGCATGATGAAACAGAAGTAGAACGTAGAAGTCGAAAAGAAGAGCTTCTATCAATTATTAGCATGCGGGAGGCCGTTGCCAGTACAGGGGGTGTAGTAAATCTCATGTGCTCCACATTCCCACAGTGGAAAAAGATTGGAATGAACGCATAGCAAATCAATGATTTAGAGCTTCCGCTAAGGGAGCTTTTTTTGCGTGTAAGCAATCTAGCGTGGGGGTACATATATGTGTAATAGGAGGGAAACAGATGATTGTAATGGAGTATCCACGTCCTTTGTTTTATGCTTCGACAGGATCAAGAAAGGTAAAAGAAGCAGGCCGTGTTATCGCCAAAAAGTATCGCTGGTTTCCTGAAACCCAAGACGCCGCTACTTCAAGACCTCGTGTAGCAACGAGTAATGTCTATCTCACAATAGAAGACGCAAGAGGCCAATATACGATTAGGCAAACGAAAGAAAGTTTTCGCAACGGTCAACATTGGGCAATTGAAAAGAATGGAGAATGTATCGGTGAGGTGTTTATGCCGAGGACTGTCATTCCATCTCATCACCGACTTGAAGTACGACTAACAAATCAGGATGTTGAGAAAAACGTAGATATACGTTTTCACAATCGTTCTAAAGCAGACATTTACTTTAATGGTGGATGGTTAGGAGAAACGTTTACGAGCGGGATGTTTTTCAATAGAAAAATTGTCATCAACATGCTAGATGATCGCATGATTGACCGAATTTTATTAACTGTCCTTGTTCATACCTATTGGTGTGCATCGAACGTCGGCTAGCGATATCGCTACCTTATATGTAAATTCATTCCGCGCGATTGACGATGGAAAAACGCTGAAACGTTTTGTTTTAGCGCTTTTTTACTGCTTCGTGTTCTTTCTGCAACGTATAGGGAGCAGCAGATTGAAGCAACTTGTCGATCCCGTCTTTATAATATGGCATGCGTTCGTTTGCTGTAGCAAAATCAACCCACTCAACTTTGGAGATTTCCTCTTCATCTTGAATAGCGGGGGTACCCTTTACAATTTGTGCAGCAAACGTGAAGAATACAGCGTGATGGCCTTTTTCAGTGAAAAAGGCTTCGTTCACTGCGACGAGGTCATCGACTGTAACGGATAAGCCCGTTTCTTCTTTTGCTTCACGGGTAGCTGCTTCTTTTAAATGTTCGCCTTGCTCAACGGCACCGCCTGGTAGAGACCATCTTCCACTAACATTATAGACCATGAGTACTTGTTTCTTTGTTTCATCTAGAAGCAACGAATAGACTACATCAACTCGTTTCACTATAATCCCTCCCATTTATAAACAAGGAATAGCATACTATAAAGCAGCTAAAATAAAAAGAGGTTATTGTAAAAGTCTAAAAATTCCTTTTGATTCTACATATGTTTATTTATGTAAATAAAGGGTATCTGAAAATTACCATCTTTTTTAATGGAGGTTGTTTTGAGAAAATTTATTTGGATGTCTAGTGGTTTTGCGGCGATGGTAATGATGTCAGGATGTAGCAGTGGATCAGTGGATGAATTGGAGCAACATCTAGCGCAGCTTGAAGAGGAATATGGCGTGAAATACACAGTAGAAGAAGTAGAAACTTCTGCGGATACCGATTTAACGTTTGAGGAGTTTTTAGATGTTTTGGAGGATCAAGCACATTTAATGGATGCGATGATTCATGAAGAAAATTGGCATGCTGAAGAAAGTGAGCCTGCCGGAATAGCAGAATCGGGCACTGCTACAGAAACCTATACATTTGCCTACGAATCTGGGGACAGTTTTAACCCAGACGTTGACTACGACAATATTAATAAACATATTAGCTTCGCTTACGATACGGACGCAGAGGTCGGTTCATCCACAGTGGCAGCTTTTACAGATGTGTCTGAAGAAAATTCTTATTTAAGTGGATCAGTACCTAATTTGGAATGGGAAGAGCTGAATAGTCATTCATCCATATCATCAAATGGGGCATCCCTTGATTTGGAGGCAATAGGTACTTGGACTTTAACCACCGAATGGGAAGAGTTTGTTGTGGTCTTTTCCATGGACGATGAATGGGAAATGGTGTTTGAATCAAGTCAATTAGAGTAAGTGAAAAAGCGGCGAACCAACTATGGTTGCCGCTTTTTTTCTTTGCATGATTTGTAAAAAACAGATGGTTCGTTTGAATAATCTTAAATTTGGTTCTTGATCTGTAGAAATTTTATGATAAACGCATAGATTGATTCTAAAGACTCAAAAGGAGTGAAGGAATTGTCGTGCAAGCGATGTAAGAATAGCAAAATAAATTGTGGTTGTTCTCCGATTCAATACTTTGATCGTAATCTACAAAATCGAAAGCCATCCTATGTTTGTCCAACCGCTGAAACAGGAGCAAGAGGACCAATTGGACCAACAGGAAGCACAGGAGAAACAGGAGCAACGGGTATAGCGGGAAACACAGGAACAACAGGAGCAACGGGTATAGCCGGAAACACAGGAACAACAGGAGCAACGGGTATAGCCGGAAACACGGGGATAGCAGGAAGCACGGGGATAACAGGAGCAACGGGTGTAGCAGGAAACACAGGGATAACAGGAGCAACGGGTATAGCCGGAAGCACGGGAATAACAGGCGCAACGGGTATAGCAGGAAACACAGGGATAACAGGAGCAACTGGGATAGCAGGAAGCACGGGAATAACAGGAGCAACTGGGATAGCAGGAAACACAGGAACAACAGGAGCAACGGGTACAGCAGGAAACACAGGAATAACAGGAGCAACGGGTGTAGCAGGAAGCACAGGAACAACAGGAGCAACAGGGATAGCAGGAAACACGGGGATAACAGGAACAACAGGAGCAACGGGTGTAGCAGGAAGCACAGGAACAACAGGAGCAACGGGTATAGCGGGAAACACAGGGATAACAGGAGCAACGGGTATAGCGGGAAACACGGGGATAACAGGAGCAACGGGTATAGCAGGAAGCACGGGGATAACAGGAGCAACAGGGATAGCCGGAAACACGGGAATAACAGGAGCAACTGGGATAGCAGGAAACACAGGAACAACAGGAGCAACAGGGATAGCCGGAAGCACAGGAATAACAGGAGCAACGGGTCCAGGTGCTTTGCTTTTAGTATCGTCAGGCGGCCCACTTACAGCGCCAGGTGACAATAGTGAACTTCAATTTATTGGATTAGGTAATTCAAACTCACTTGAACAGCCAGGTGTTTCGGATGACGGGCTTCCCCAAACAATCTCGTTAGCTGGTGGAAATGAATCGTTAGTCCGCAATTCATTTGTTGCGGCACGGAATAGTTTTCTAAATTCAGCTTATTATTCTGCAATCATTGAGAATGCAACGCCGTACAATGGGAATTTTTTCTTTGGTTTATATCGGTCGACAACGGATCAGTACACATTTGAATTGATTCCGGGAAGCGGTGCCTTATTTGCATTATTAGGTTCCGTGGTTGAGGGACAGATTATTGAAACGACTGTGGAACCAAATCAAAACATTATTCTCGGTACACGTATTCTTGCGGTTTTCGCGATTCAAACATTGGTTGTCCAGCCAGCATTATCAACAACGATATCAATTAGTATTGATATTTAGGATTACATGATAAAAGCGGTGAACCGTTAATGTTCGCCGCTTTCGTCATTAATTAAACGCTTGATTAAACAATGTGTAATGTGATGTTCTCTGTTTTGCAGTACGCTTCATACGCTTCATCTAAAGGAGCAGACGTGATAATGTGATCTGCTCGAGATAATGGGGCATACGTGAGCATCGTTGATTGACCGAACTTTGAAGCATCTGCCAGTAAAAAGAGTTCATTTTCTTTCTGAACAATGCTCTTTTTCACTTCGTATTCGTGAAGATCTGCGTTCGTTAACCCTTTTGTTATACTAGCCCCGGTACAAGCCATAAAGGCTTTGTCCACATTGTATTTGTTGAGTAAGGATAACCCGCTAATGCTAACAAAGGAGCGGGTCTTTACTTGATAGTGATTTCCTAATACAAACAGTTCAATATTCTCTTTTTCAGATACAGCATTAATCACATCCAAATTATTGGTTAAGATTGTAATCGATTTATCTTCAGGGAAATCATCAAACATCCATTTCGTTGTCGTGCCTGAATCGATATAGACAAAGTCTTGATCTTCAATAAAAGATGCTGCATGTAAAGCAATCCGAACTTTTTCATCATTATAGACGTGATGACGATTTTCAAACGGGATTAACTGCTTTTCCGTTGCAGTCACACCACCATACACTTTTTCAATGACACCTTTTTCTGATAAACGATTAATATCACGACGAACGGTGTTTTTCGATACACCAAAACGTTCGCATAGATCGTCTATGGAAACGGTACCGTTTGCCAAAATATAGTTCTCCATTTCTTGAATTCTTACTACCTTCATCGTTTTACTCCCTACTTCGCAAATTCTTAACTCATACTATACCATTATACCCAAAACATAATCAACACCTATATTTAAAAACGAATTAACAAAAAAATATCTCTCTAAATCATTGACACATACCCAAAAGTTAATTAATATATAACCAATAAGTGATCAATTGAGTTTTTTGCAGTCGTTTTAATGAAAGCGATTACGATTAATTTTTTATAGATGGAGGGATTGTGGTGGCAGAAACAGTGAGTAAAGTTCGTACATTAAAAAACTACATAAATGGGGAGTGGATCGATAGTAAGACCGCAGAGTATGAGGAAGTGGTTAATCCGGCCACGAAGGAAGTGCTTTGTCGGGTTCCGCTCTCAACAAAAGAAGAACTTCAATATGCAACTGAGATAGCGGCGGAAGCTTTTAAGACGTGGTCAAATGTCGCTGTTCCGCGTCGTGCACGGGTGCTATTTGCCTTCCAACAATTATTGCAACAACATAAAGAAGAATTAGCTCAACTTATTACAATGGAAAATGGAAAAAATTTAACAGAAGCACGTGGTGAAGTACAGCGTGGCATCGAGAACGTTGAATTTGCCGCTAGTGCACCTTCACTAATGATGGGGGATTCTTTGCCTGCCATTGCAACAAATGTAGAGGCGAGCAACTATCGCTATCCAATTGGCGTTGTTGGTGGGATCACACCGTTCAACTTCCCGATGATGGTTCCTTGCTGGATGTTTCCAATGGCAATCGCACTTGGAAATACATTTATTCTTAAACCGTCAGAGCGTACACCTTTACTTGTCGAAAAATTTGCAGACTTGCTAAAAGAAGCAGGACTCCCTGATGGTGTGTTCAATATCGTTTATGGTGCTCATGATGTGGTGAATGGGATTCTTGATCATCCGGAGATTAAAGCAATTTCGTTTGTTGGTTCCAAGCCTGTTGGTGAGTATGTATACAAGCGAGGGAGCGAAAATTTAAAGCGCGTGCAAGCATTAACAGGTGCTAATAATCACACGGTGGTTTTAAGAGATGCGGATCTTGATACAGCAGTAAATGATATCATTGGAGCGGCTTTTGGTTCTGCTGGTGAACGTTGTATGGCATGTGCAGTTGTGACAGTAGAAGATGCCATAGCGGATGAATTTATTGCGCGTTTAAAGGAAAAAACAGACAACTTGCAAATTGGAAATGGCATGGATGATGGCGTTTTTCTTGGCCCGGTCATTCGTGAAGAGAATAAGAAACGAACCCTCTCCTATATCGAATCTGGGGTTGAAGAAGGTGCGACACTCCTTACAGATGGGAGAGAACGAGTAAGTGACGAAGGCTACTTTGTTGGTCCAACCATTTTTGACCACGTTACGACGGATATGAAAATTTGGAAAGAGGAGATTTTTGCTCCTGTTCTGTCGGTTGTCCGTGTGAAGCACCTTAAAGAAGCAATTGCGACGGCCAATCAATCAGAATTTGCGAACGGTGCGTGTATTTTTACAAAGGATGCGCAAGCGATTCGCTATTTCCGTGAAAACATTGATGCAGGTATGTTAGGTGTAAACCTTGGTGTTCCAGCTCCGATGGCATTTTTCCCATTCTCTGGCTGGAAGTCGTCCTTTTTTGGAACACTCCACGCGAATGGAAAAGACAGTGTTGATTTCTATACACGTAAAAAAGTCGTAACAGCTCGTCTTGTAGATCCTGTTTTTGAAGATTAGGAGGTACGTATGGCCAAATTATTACGAAAACCAGAGCAAAGAGCGTTATCAAAAGGGGTACGCATCGTTCATGATGTAAAAGAGGGAAACACACCTCTAGAGTATGTAGGCTTTGCTGTTATTGACTTAGAAGAAGGAGCTGTTTTTGAAGAGACTCTAACCAACCAAGAGTGTTGTGCAGTTATTTTAACAGGAAAAGCAACGGTGGTAGCCGGTGAGCAAACGTTTGAATCTCTTGGCACACGAAAGAGTGTGTTTGAAAAAGTACCAACGGATAGTGTATACATCACTAAAGAAGAAACGTATCGCGTCCAAGCAGAAACGGATGCACGAATTGCGCTCTGTTATGCACCTGGACTGACAAAGCGACAAAATCGTCTGCTTTCTGGTAAAGACATTCATCCGGAACATCGAGGCATAAAGATGAATCAACGATCTGTGCACAATATTTTGCCTGATTCATTGGATGTGGCGGACTCACTCTTAGTTGTTGAAGTGTATACAGAGAGCGGCAACTTCTCAAGCTATCCGCCCCATAAACATGACCAAGACAATTTACCGCATGAATCATTTTTAGAAGAAACGTACTATCATGAACAAGATCCGCCTCAAGGGTTTGTCTTTCAACGGGTTTATACCGATGATCGTAGCCTTGATGAAACGATGACCGTTGAGCATGGAGACGTTGTGCTTGTACCAGCAGGCTATCATCCAGTTGGCGTTCCAGACGGCTATACGTCTTACTATTTAAATGTTATGGCAGGTCCTAAACGGACATGGAAATTCTATAATGATCCAGCGCATGAATGGATCTTAGATCGTGAGGATTCATAATATGGGATTTACTTTTGCAACAGATAAACGATTTGACGTAATTGCGGTCGGGCGAGCCTGTATTGATTTAAATGCAACGGAGTACAATCGACCGATGGAAGAAACGATGACGTTTTCAAAATACGTAGGTGGTTCCCCTGCAAATATCGCGATCGGTTCATCAAAACTTGGCCTAAAAACAGGGTTTATTGGAAAACTGTCTGATGACCAGCACGGTCGGTTTATCCAATCGTATATGGATCGAGTCGGCGTTGACACGTCTCAAATGGTAACGGATACAGAAGGCCGCAAGTCAGGGTTAACGTTTACGGAAATTAAAAGCCCTGAAGAGTGCAGCATTTTAATGTATCGTACCGATGTGGCGGACTTATACCTGCGACCCGAAGAAGTATCAGAAGGGTATATTGCACAAGCAAAAATGCTTCTTATCTCAGGAACGGCATTAGCACAAAGCCCTTCTCGTGAGGCGGTGTTTCAAGCTGTTGATTATGCAAAAAGACAAGGTGTTCCGATCGTTTTTGAATTGGATCATCGCCCATACACGTGGCAATCAGCGGAGGAAACGTCGGTTTACTATAAATGGGCAGCTGAACAAGCAAACATCGTCATCGGAACGCGCGATGAGTACAACATTCTTGAAAATCATGAAGGCAATAATGATGAGCAAACAGCAGAATCCCTTCTTGCTTATCGAGCTGAACTTGTTGTCATTAAGCATGGGGTAGATGGTTCGGTTGCGTTTGAAAAGAATGGTGCGATAACCCGCGCAAAAGCGTATCCGTCAAAGGTATTAAAAACATTTGGTGCAGGAGATTCTTATGCCTCGGCATTCTTGTATGCGTTGCTCAATGAAAAATCTGTTCGTGAGGCGCTGCAATTTGGCGGAGCATCAGCAGCGATTGTTGTAAGCAAGCATAGCTCTTCTGAAGCAATGCCGACAGTGGAAGAAATTGAAGCGCTCTTGGCGAAGCACGAGCAGCGTGTGTGAGAAGGAGGTCTAGACAACATGGCAGAAACCATTCGTTTAACAACAGGGCAAGCTCTTGTGAAATTTTTAAACAACCAGTATATCTCAGTTGATGGAAAAGAAGAGCATTTTGTAGAAGGGATGTTTAACATCTTCGGTCACGGCAACGTACTTGGCATCGGTCAAGCGCTTGAACAAGACGCTGGACATCTTAAAGTCATTCAAGGAAAAAATGAACAAGGAATGGCGCACGCTGCGATTGCGTATTCAAAGCAAATGCTCCGAAAGAAAATCTATGCTGTCACAACATCAGTTGGACCGGGGGCAGCGAACTTAGTAGCCGCAGCAGGAACGGCTTTAGCAAACAATATTCCGGTTCTTCTCCTTCCGGCTGATACGTTTGCGACGCGTCAGCCTGATCCGGTCTTACAACAGTTTGAGCAAGAGCACAGTGCAGCGATTACGACAAATGATGCATTAAAACCGGTTTCTCGCTATTGGGATCGTATTACCCGTCCGGAGCAACTAATGAGCAGCTTACTCCGAGCGTTTGAAGTCATGACAGATCCAGCAAAAGCTGGTCCTGCAACGGTTTGTATCGCCCAAGACGTGGAAGGAGAGGCATACGATTTTCCGACCTCTTTTTTTGAAAAGAGAGTTCATTATGTAGATCGACGTGAACCAAATCATCGTGAGCTTGATCAGGCTGCTCAAGCCATACGTCATAGCAAAAAGCCCCTGCTCATTATCGGGGGCGGGGCAAAGTATTCAGCATCAAGAGAAGCGTTAATTACTTTTTCTGAAACGTATAAAATCCCTATGGTGGAAACACAAGCTGGTAAATCTACTGTGGAAAGTCAACATCCATATAATTTAGGCGGTATCGGTGTAACAGGAACCAAGGCGGCCAATTTTGCAGCAAAAGAAGCAGATTTAATCATTGGAGTAGGGACGCGCTACACAGATTTTACCTCTTCATCGAAAACGGCTTTTTCATTTGAGAGCGCTTCATTTGTGAATATTAATATTAACCGAATGCACGCGTATAAAATGGATGCTGTACAAATCGTGGCAGATGCAAAAGTAACGCTTTTGGCTCTTTTTGAGCATTTAACAGGTTATGAGAGTCATCATACTTCAATTGAGTATTGGAAAACGGAATGGTTACAGGAAAGAGAGAGATTATCATCTATTTCATATAGTCGTGACCAATTTGAACCTGAAATAAAAGGTCAATTTTCTCAACAACAATTAAATGAATATGCAGATTCTTTAAAAACGGAATTGCCACAAACCACTGCGGTAACAGCACTGAATCAAGTCATAGCTGAAGATGCTGTCATTGTATGTGCTGCTGGGTCGTTGCCAGGAGATCTTCAGCGCTTATGGGAGACCGAAACGCCAAATACGTATCATCTAGAGTATGGGTACTCTTGTATGGGCTATGAAATTGCTGGTGGTTTTGGTGCGAAATTAGCAGAGCCTAACAAAGAAGTATACGCACTTGTAGGCGATGGTAGTTTCTTGATGATGCATTCAGAACTGGTTACAGCGATACAACATGGCTATAAATTAAATGTTGTTCTGTTTGATAATGCTGGCTTTGGGTGTATTAGCAATTTGCAAATGGACCATGGTAGCGGCAGTCTTGGCTGTGAGTTTCGTACTCATTCAGGAGCGATTATGAACATCGATTATGCAAAGGTGGCTGAAGCATATGGCGCAAAAGTTTATCGTGTATCCACAGTGAAAGAGCTTGAAGAAGCAGTTGAAGACAGCAAATCTCAAGATGTATCGACATTGATAGAGATAAAAGTCCTACCAAAAACAATGACAGATGGCTATGAAAGTTGGTGGAATGTTGGTGTAGCAGCTACATCAACACAAATCTCCGTGCAGCGCGCGCATGAAGATCGTCATTCGAAATTAAAGACAGCAAAGCTCTATTGAGGAGAGATTCTTATGACCGGCAAACAGATAAGGTGGGGAATTGCACCCATTGGCTGGCGGAATGATGATATGCCGGAAATTGGAGCAGGCAATACGCTTGCCCACCTTCTTGGTGATATTGTTGTTGCGGGGTTTGAAGGAACAGAGGTTGGTGGTTTTTTTCCCGAAGCACCTATTCTAAAAAAAGAGATTGAGCTTCGTCAGTTAAAGATTGCAGGGCAATGGTTTTCAAGTTATCTCATTCGAGATGGTTTGAGCTCGACTGCTGCATTATTTCATCAACATTGTGCTTTTTTACAAGAAGTGAATGCAGAAGTTGCTATAGTTTCAGAGCAAACATATAGTGTTCAAAACAAAGATAGCAATGTGTTTTCAAGATCATTAAAACCTGTCCTAATAGATGAAGAGTGGACAACGTTGTGCAAAGGCTTGGATGTATTAGGTGGTATTGCCCGTTCCTACGGGTTGAAACTTGCTTATCATTCCCATTTAGGTACGGTCGTACAAACGAAACAAGAAGTCGATCAACTTATGAAAGGAACAAAACCGGAATGCGTTGGGTTATTGTACGACACGGGTCATACGTTTATTTCAGATGGGGATGGGCATTACATTGATCTACTCGAAACGTTTTTCGATCGAATTAATCATGTTCATTTTAAAGATGTCCGTAGTGGAATCATGTCAACATGTGAACAAAGCGGCCTTTCGTTTAGACAGTCGTTTATAAAAGGTATATTTACAGTGCCGGGAGATGGTTGTATTGATTTTGAGCCGATTTTTTCACGTTTAATAGAGGGGGGTTACCAAGGTTGGATTGTTGTAGAGGCGGAACAAGACCCGGAGATTGCTCACCCACTAGAATATGCGCTTAGAGCAAAGAACTATATAGATACGAGATTAATAAAAAGAACAACAGGATCAATTGGTGTTTGAAGATTACTAGTATTGGAGTGTTAGAGATGGCATTAAAAATTGGTGTTATTGGCACAGGCGCAATTGGAAGAGATCATATTCGTCGCGTGACGAAGAGTTTAGCAGGGGCGGAGATTGTTGCAGTCACGGATGTAAACCAACAAGCGGCAGAAGCTGTCCTTGATGAATTTAAATTAAGTGCAACATTATATAAAGACGATGTTGACCTAATTGAAGATCCAAATGTAGAAGCGGTGTTTATTACAAGCTGGGGTCAAGCACATGAGAGTAGTGTCCTAAGAGCGATTGAAGCAAAAAAGTTTATTTTCTGTGAGAAACCTTTGGCGACAACCGCAGATGGATGTATGCGAATTGTAGAGGCAGAGATCGCACACGGGCACCCACTTGTGCAAGTGGGTTTTATGCGCCGTTATGATAACGGTTACAAACAATTAAAACAAGCAATTGACGGAAATGTTATTGGGGAACCGTTGATGGTGCATTGTGCCCATCGAAATGCTAGCGTTGCTGAGCGTTATTCAACAGATATGGCGATTCACGATACGTTGATTCATGAAATTGATGTTTTAAGGTGGTTAATTGATGACGATTATGTATCCGCTCAAGTATTCTATCCCAAAAAAACAAAGCATGCTTTGCCCCACTTGAAAGATCCACAAATCGTAATGTTAGAAACAAAGAGCGGGGTTATCATGAATGTTGAAATTTTTGTTAATTGCACGTATGGCTATGACATTCAATGTGAAGTTGTAGGTGAAGATGGACTCATTCGTTTGCCAGATGAAGCGCATATTCAAGTAAGGAAAGATGGTCAAATTGGGATAGATATTGGAATGGATTGGCAAAAACGTTTTGCCCATGCTTATGATGTTGAAGTTCAAGAGTTTATTGATACCGTTCGAGAAAAAGGAACTGTATCTGGACCGACAGCTTGGGATGGTTATATTGCTGCAGTAACAGCTGATGCGTGTGTGAGAGCTCAGACTTCAAATATGAGGGAGAACATTGATCTTCCAGATTGTCCTGATTTTTATAAAAAAGAAAAAACGAAAGCACAAGCACTGTAAAAGAGAGGAGTGGATGAGATGGCGTTTGCTTCAATGAAAGAGCTGCTCGTAGAAGCAAAACAGAACCAGTACGCAATTGGTCAGTTTAATATCAATGGACTGCAGTGGACGAAAGCCATTCTTCTTGCCGCAGAAGCAGAACAATCACCAGTTATTGCAGCTGCATCTGAGCGAATGATTGAATATTTGGGAGGATATCGTACAGTCGTTTCAGTCGTTCATTCGTTAAGAGAAGAACTAAATATAAAAGTTCCTATTGTGTTACACCTTGACCATGGGCGAGAGGTGGAATCGTGTTTTCAAGCGATTGATGCTGGCTTTAGCTCGGTTATGATTGATGGATCGCATCTTTCTATTACTGAGAATATTGCAATGACAAAAAAGGTTTCCGAATATGCAAAGAAGTATGGTGTTAGTGTTGAAGCAGAGGTCGGCACAGTCGGCGGTACAGAAGATGGTATAACTGGCGGAGTCTCCTATGCGAATGTCAATGAGTGCAAACGTTTGGTAACAGAAGCAAACATTGATGCTCTAGCTGCAGCATTAGGCTCTGTCCATGGTCGTTATCACGGTGAACCAAAGCTAGGTTTTAAAGAAATGGGAGAGATTTCGAAGCTAACAGATATTCCTCTTGTCCTTCATGGTGCTTCCGGTATTTCATATCATGATATACAACGAGCTATCCAATTAGGTCATGCGAAAATTAATATTAATACCGAGTGCATGATTGCATGGTCTGATCAAGTAAGAAAACAATGTATTGAACAACCTGATGCATTTGAGCCCGCTACCCTACTCGCATCGGGAATCGAAGCCGTTCAACGAACTGTCCAACAGAAAATGAAGGAATTTGGATCCTCACGTAAAGCAACGTCCAGAACGGTAAAGTCTTAAAGAGGTGGGGGAAAAGATGAAACGACATATTAACATTGCAGTGCTGGGACTAGGCCGTCTCGGTTATGCTCATACAAAAAATCTGTTAACGGAAGTTCATGGAACAAATCTAATTATGGTTGTAGATCCAATGCCAGGCCGGGCTAAAGAAGTTGCGAATGAGTTTGGAATTAAACATTATTCTACACTTGTTGACGATGCGCTTACCCATCCAGACGTGGAAGCAGTAGTAATAGTCACACCGACAAGTACACATGCTGAAATAATCAAAAAAGCAACCTTGTATCAGAAACATATCTTTGTAGAGAAACCGTTAACATTAAATTTTGAAGAATCTGAAGAAGTGTCTTTAGCAATAAGAAACGCAGACATCATTTGCCAAGTAGGTTTTATGCGAAGGTTTGACCCAGGATACGCAGAGGCTAAACGAAGGATCGAGAATGGAGAAATTGGGAGACCGCTTTATTTCAAAGCGTTCACTAGGGATCCAGGATCACCTCCCGCAGAATTTATTAAACACAGTGGAGGTATTTTTGTTGACTGCTCCATTCATGATTATGATATCGCTCGTTACTTATTGAATACAAAGATAACGGCTGTTTCTGCTCATGGACATGTGTTGAAGCATGATTTTATGAAAAAGTTGAATGATATCGACCAGGGGTTAACGTATGTTGAGTTTGCGAATGGCGCCATTGGCGATATGGAAGTGTCTCGAAACTCTCCTTACGGTTATGATATTCGTGCTGAAATTATTGGTACAGAGGGTTCGTTATTTGTTGGGAGTTTGCGAGAACAGCAGGTGACAGTCTTAAATCAATCTGGAAGTAGTTTCAAAGTGTTCCCTGATTTTCAAACAAGATTTCGTGTCGCATACATTGAGGAATTAAAACACTTTATCCATTGTATACAAACCGGAGAAATACCACTTGTCAATGAACAAGATGCTACAGAGAATTTACGAATAGCACTAGCGGCAACACATGCATATCGCACAGGTAAGAAAGTTATTATGGAAGAATTTACAGCTGAAAATGCTAGTTTACAACAGGACAAAGCTTAATGTCCTCATACAACTAGGTTCGTAAAAAAAGGGGGAGATTGACTTTGAACGCTTTTGCGATCGCTACGTTTCTTTTCATTGTTGGCGCAATTTGGGTATTTGCTTATCGAAAAAGTAGGACAATCGATAATACGAGTTCTGAAGGATACTTTTTAGGTGGGCGTAGTTTAACAGGCATTGTCATTGCAGGTACTGTGATTGGTACGAATCTATCAACAGAACAGATTGTTGGTCAGAATGGACAAAGCTATGTTGCTGGAATGGAAGTAATGGCGTGGGAAGTAACGTCAGCAATAGCGATTGTCGCACTGGCGTTAATTTTTCTACCTAAGTATTTGAAGCACGGTGTAGATACAGTGACCGATTTTATAGAAGTCCGGTTTGACAAAACAACGAAAAAGATTGCGTCTGCTTTATTCATCTTTACATACGTTGTATCATTTTTACCTGTAGTGCTTTATTCAGGATCGTTAGTGTTCAACCAAATCTTCTCTATCGATGATATGCTTGGTGTCGATCCACTTGTGGCTATTGCCTTAATTGCTGGGGCAATTGGCGTTGTGGGCCTTGCCTACTTAATGTTAGGTGGACTAAGGTTAGCGGCATTTAGTGACACGATCTATGGAATTGGTTTACTCGTTGCTGGACTTTCTGTACCAATTTTAGGGTTAATCATGCTGGGAAACGGGAACCTGTTATCGGGTTTTGAAACGATTCGTCTAAATACCCCTGATATGCTAAATGCAATTGGGCCTGTAGATTCTGCATATGTACCTTGGCCGACGTTATTTCTTGGAATGTTCTTCAATAACTTGTTTTTTTGGTGTACAAATCAAATGATTGTGCAAAAAGTATTGGCTGGTAGAGATCTTCGAGAGGGTCAAAAAGGTGCTTTATACGTAGGTTTCTTCAAAATATTCGGAGCTCTTTTCCTTGTTTTTCCTGGAATTATTGCTCTTAATTTGTTCGGTGATGGCATATCGAATTCAGATAACGCTTACCCGATGCTAGTATCTGCCGTATTACCGGAGTGGATGTTTGGGGTATTTGCAGCTGTTATCTTTGGGGCTATTTTAAGTTCCTTTATTGGAGCATTGAATGCTGCTTCAACTTTGCTTACGTTGGATTTTTATAAACCAATTGGTAAAGAAAAAACCGACAAACAAATTGCTCGTGTCGGTAAAATTTTTACAATTAGTGTTGGGTTAACAGCGACAATTATTGCTCCCCTCATTTCTTTTGCACCTGCTGGTTTATACCATGTTGTTCAACAATTTAACGGACTGTACAGCATGCCACTATTGGTCATCGTTTTATTAGGATTTTATTCAAAATATGCAACGCCGTTTGCTGCGAAATTTACATTCATTTTCCATGTTGTTGTTTATGGAGCAACGCAGTTATTTTTAGATGTTCACTATTTATATGTATTTAGTGTGATGTTCTTTGTAGATTTATTTATTCTATGGGGAGTAAGTCGTTTGCAAAAAAATACAACTCCATTTGTGTTTGAAACAGGCAAGCAAAAAGTTGATCTGACTCCTTGGAAGCACCGTTATTGGGTTAGTGCGATTGTGGTCGTTACCGTTATCGGTACATATGTCCTCTTTTCTCCATGGGGCATTGCAAAATAAAAGATTGATCAAGACCAAATTTCCAATATGCACCAAAAAAAGCAATCAATTGCCGCTATGAGCGATTGATTGCTTTTGTTTTTAATAGGAATGCGTGCGCTCCAATAGTTCGTCTAGTGCGCGTTCAATGGTTGAATAGATTTTCGTAGTAGTGAAATCAATTCCTAGTGTAACGGATGTTTGCGCGATTTCAGGTCGAACCCCTGATAATGAAGCCTTGGTTCCTACTAATTTTAATCCATCAATTAGAGAAAAGAGTTGATTGGCAACCATTGTATCCACAACAGGTACGCCCGAAAGATCAATTAATAAAGAGTGAATATCGTTAGAGACGCATTCTTCTAATGTTTGCGTGAAAATGACTTGAGCACGGTGCGTATCTATTTCGCCTACTAAAGGCAATAGGGCAATGTGGCGGCGGAGTTTAATGATCGGTGAGCTTAGCTCTGTAATCATTTCTTGTTGTGCTCGTAACTGTTCATCCGCTTGCTCCATGTTACTTCTACTAAACGCAATCACTATTTCTCTAAATCCTTTTAAAAGAATATTGTGCCAGCCATCATATTGTTCGAACGTGACGGTGTCGCGATTTTCAGCGATATAGCCTCTAATAAGCGTTAAGTATTGTTCTTGTACATTTAAAAATTCTTCAATAATCTCAGGAATCGGTGTCGCTAAATGAGCCTGATCTTTCGCGATAGAAAGAATCCACTTTTCGAATGCTTCATTTTGTTGCGTACTGTAATCATCTCGGAAAAGCTCGCAAAATAATTCATGAAAATCATGATTTTGTTTCTTTAAACGGTCAATTTTAACTGGATCGTTAGAGCTATATACACCTTCTTTTGATTTGTCCAAATTAGCATACCACTGTTCAGTTAAATTCCATGTCTTGGCTTTTATGTAATTATATAGTGACATGACCATCCCCCCTTAAGGTTATTATTAGTTAAGCGTGCGTGCTTGTCTATATCATATGTTATAAACGTAATAATTGAAAACATTAGAGATTAGAAGTCAAAGAGTTGACAACATACCTATAGGGGTATATGATAAGGTCACAAGTTATTAGAAAGAGGTGAAAGGATTGGAATATACAGATCAGATGAAAAATCGTTTAAAACGCATTGAGGGTCAGATTCGTGGCGTGTTAAAAATGATGGAAGAGGGCGAAGATTGTCGTGATGTTGTGTCTCAACTTTCTGCTTCTCGAACAGCGATTGACCGCACAATGGGTGTGATTGTTAGTGAAAACCTCGTTGAATGTGTTCAAAAAGCGATTGAAGAGGGCGAAGACACGAAAGAATACGTGGATCAAGCTGTCAATTTACTCGTGAAAAGCCGCTAAGGTAGACAGGAAAGTCTGTCTATCTTAGAAAAAATTTTTATATTTTTTAATACCCATAGGGGTACGTGTATATAAGCGGAGGGATTATAGTATGAGTGAAGGAAAAACAACCAATATTATTTTATTTAGTGGTGATTATGATAAAGCGATGGCGGCGTACATCATTGCCAATGGAGCGGCGGCTTACGACCACGAAGTAACAATTTTCCATACATTTTGGGGATTAAATGCGCTACGTAAAGATGAGCCGATTAAAGCGAATAAAAGTTTTATGGAGAAAATGTTTGGCAAAATGATGCCACGAGGATCGGAGAAGATGGGGTTATCAAAGATGCAGTTTGCTGGTATTGGTCCGAAGTTGATCAAAAACGTTATGAAAAAGCATAATGCGATGCCCTTGGCTGATTTAATTGATCTAGCAGAAGAGCAAGACATCAACTTAGTTGCATGTACGATGACAATGGATTTACTAGGATTAAAAAAAGAAGAATTACGAGAAAGTAGTCAATATGCTGGGGTTGCTGCTTATTTAGCAGACGCTGAAGATGGAAACGTTAATCTATTCATCTAAAAATGGATGTAATCAAGGGAGTGTTTGTAATGGAAGAAATGAAATATGACTTACTCGTCGATGCAAAAGGGTTGGCCTGCCCAATGCCCATTGTACGGACAAAAAAAGCGATGAAAGACATCAAGCCAGGAAGTGTAGTTCAAATCCAAGCAACTGATAAAGGCTCGACAGCTGATTTAAAAGCATGGGCACAAAAAGCTGGGCATAGCTATATTGGCACCGTTGAAGATGGAGACATCCTTAAACATTATTTGCGTGTAGCTGGAGATCATGAAGAGGAAGGACTTTCTTTTCCTCATGTTGTGAACAATGAAGGCTTACAAACAGCCATTCAGAATAACGAACCTATGACCATTCTTGATGTTCGTGAAAAGAATGAATATGAGGAGTTTCATATTCCAGGCGCGCAATCAATGCCATTAGGAGAATTAGAAAAGAGAATACAAGAGGTCGACAAAGAAAAAACCATCTATGTCGTTTGTCGTACCGGCAATCGAAGCGAATTAGCGGCACACACGTTATTGAAGAATGGCTATAAGCATGTAGTCAATGTGATTCCTGGTATGAGCCAATGGAAAACCGAGGGAGGAAATTAAGGTGAGTTTAACAGCGATGACGACAAAAGAATTAGCAAATAAAGTCATTCAGCAAGAACCATTGTTTATTCTAGACGTTCGAAATGAAGATGCATTTGAGGATTGGAAAGTGGAAGGTATACAATTTGACTATTTGAATGTTCCTTATTTTGATCTATTAGATGGGGTAGAAGGAATTTTACCGAAACTCCCGTCTGATCAACCGATACTAGTCGTATGTGCGAAAGAAAATTCATCGATTATGGTTGGAGAAATGTTAGTGGATGAAGGGTTGTCTGTTTCTTATTTATCAGGTGGCATGAAGGCTTGGAGTGAGCATTTAGAGCCAATCAAAATCGCTGACCTCATCAGTGGGGGCGAGTTATACCAATTTGTTAGGCTTGGAAAAGGCTGTCTTTCTTATATGCTGATTTCGGGTAGTGAAGCTGTTGTTATCGATTCAGCGCGGATGACAGATGCTTACTTAACTCTTGCTAGCGAAAAAAGAGCATCCATTACCCATGTTTTAGACACGCACCTACATGCGGATCATATTTCTGGAGGGCGGACGATTGCGGAACAAACGAATGCAAAGTACTGGCTTCCGCCAAAAGATGCAGAAGGGGTAACGTTTCATTACGAGCCAATTGAAGATGGTTCTCACATTCAAGTCGGGTCAACAAGAATTGACATCCAGGCATTGTATACGCCAGGTCATACGATCGGTTCAACGTCCTTTATGATTGACGATGCATATTTACTAACAGGGGATATTTTGTTTATTGATTCCATTGGGAGACCAGATTTAGCAGGGAAAGCAGATGATTGGGTAGCAGATTTGAGAAACTCTCTCTATTCCAAATACAAAGACTTATCGTCAGAGCTAATTGTACTACCTGCTCATTTTATGAATGTGGATGAATTAAACAAAGATGGCAGTGTCGGAGAAAAGTTGGGCGTCTTATTTGAGAAAAACCATGGTTTAAATGTGAAGGATAAAACGACATTTCGCTCCATGGTGACGGACAACCTGCCGCCACAACCGAATGCTTATCAAGAAATCCGCGAAACCAATTTAGGTTTAAAAGAACCAAATGAAGAAGAACAACGGGAAATGGAAGTTGGACCAAACCGTTGTGCCGTTCGATAAACAAAAAAAGGAGACTACTACGATGAATGTAAACAAGGTATTAGACGCTAAAGGATTGGCATGCCCAATGCCAATTGTTAAAACGAAAAAAGAAATGAAGACACTAAACGTAGGGGATATTTTAGAGGTGCAAGCAACCGACCAAGGAGCATTAAAGGATTTCGAAGCATGGGCAAGGTCAACAGGTCACGAATTGCTTAAGTCAAAAGAAGAAGATGGAGTTCTCACCTTTCATATAAAAAAGGGCGAGTAAGAGAAGGGAAAGGAATCCCTCTCGGTTAGGAGACATTTATGGACATTTTGTTCATCATCACGATTTTCATCATTGGCTTTTTTGGTTCATTTGTTTCGGGAATGGTTGGGGTTGGTGGCTCAATTATAAAATACCCAATGCTCCTCTTTATACCACCAATGTTTGGCTTCGCGGCTTTTACGGCACATGAAGTATCAGGCATTAGTGCCATACAAGTCTTCTTCGCTACCATAGCAGGTGTGTGGGCTTATCGAGGTACAGGGTATTTACATCGCACACTGATTGTCTATATGGGGAGCAGCATTCTAGTCGGAAGTTTTATTGGAGCGTTTGCATCAAACTTCTTCACAGAAAGCTCGGTGAACATTGTTTATGCTGTTCTTGCGACGGTTGCGGTCGTTTTGATGTTTCTGCCTAAGAAACAAATTTCTGAACAACCCGCCAATCAAATTTCCTTCAATCGAGGGCTTGCGGCTAGTTTATCGTTTATTGTAGGAATTGCTTCTGGAATTGTTGGAGCAGCGGGATCATTTTTACTCGTACCGATTATGTTAACCGTTTTAAAGTTACCTACACGAGTAACGATTGCGACCTCTCTTGCGGTCACATTCATCTCCTCAATCGGCTCAACAGTTGGAAAAGTGGCGACCGACCAAATATTATATGGTCCTGCGCTTGTTATGATTATTGCGAGTTTAATTGCTTCACCTATTGGTGCGAAATTTGGTCAAAACATGAATACGAAAGTCCTGCAATGGTTGCTAGCGCTGCTTATTCTAGGGTCTGCGATTCAAATATGGTGGACACTCTTTTAATTGCTAAGTAATTAAAGAAATTGCTTTATGATGAAACGCTTTCGTGAAAAATTATTAAAAAAACTCTTGCATTTTGAAAATAAAATCTGCTACACTACGTTCAACAACTAATTAAATATTTTTCTTATTAAGAGGAGCGGAGGGACTGGCCCGATGACGCTTCAGCAACCCCACTATGGTGGAAGGTGCTAATGCCTGCAGGAAAACTTCCTGGATGATAAGAGCGTGGATAATTCATTGACTTTTCGCCCCTCTTTCATTTTTGGAAGAGGGGCTTTTTACATTTTAAAAAGGAAAGACGAAAATATTAGGGAGCGTTTTATCAAAAAATCTGATTAAACAAATATGGATAGGAGGAAATGGTGTGATTGAATTCAAAGGTGTCTCAAAAACATTTTCATCTAATGGGCAAGACATCCATGCATTGCGCGAAATTGATTTACAAGTTGAAAAAGGCGATATATATGGAGTCATCGGTTTTAGCGGAGCGGGTAAAAGCACACTTATTCGGACTGTTAACTTAATCGAACGCCCCACAGCAGGTGAAGTGATTGTGAATAAAGAGAATTTGATGCAGCTAAATTCTCGTCAACTTCAAAGAGCAAAGCGAAATATCGGGATGATTTTTCAACACTTTAATCTACTACAGTCAAAAACGGTATTTGAAAATGTTGCGACGCCATTGCGATTAGTAAAGACAAAGAAATCGGCTGTGAATAAGCGTGTAAATGACCTATTAAGCTATGTGGGCTTAGAGGCATTTGCTTCACGTTATCCAGATCAACTTTCAGGTGGACAGAAGCAGCGAGTAGGGATTGCTCGGGCCCTTGCATCGAACCCTGAAATTCTCTTATGTGATGAAGCAACATCGGCGCTTGATCCGGAAACAACGAGCTCGATTTTGCAGCTTTTAAAGCAAATTAATAAAGAATACAACATTACTATTTTGATGATTACGCATGAACTCGGTGTTGTTCGTGAGATCTGTAACAAAGTCGCAGTGATGGAGAGTGGAGACATTGTTGAGACTGAGAAGGTTGAAACAATTCTTTCACAGCCGGTACATGAGACAACGAAGAAATTTGTTCGATCGATTATACCTGATGACCTTCCACAAAAAGTGAAGCAACATCTCGCAAATAAAGGGAGCGATGAGCGGGTTTATCAACTCGATATAACGGACGATACAGATCAATCCACACTGTTAAACGATTTAGTTCACCAAGGTTTACGTGTGTCACTACTTCATGCTTCGATGCACGAAATTCGTGGAACGACGTTTGGATCGATTTATCTAAGTTTAAAAGGAGAAGCTGCTGCTCAGCAATCGGCTGAACGTTATTTCAAATCGGTTTCAATCAAAGTAAAGGAGGTTACGAACTATGCTGGACTGGTTGCCTGAACCGATACGCCCGCAAATTTCAAGTGATATTTTAGTCGACGCAATGTTTGAAACCATTTATATGGTCGCATGGTCATTATTATTTTCAGCGATTCTTGGAGTCGTACTTGGCATTGTTCTTGTCGTGACGAGGCCAGGTCATATTATGGAAAACCGTGTTGTCTACAATGCGATTAATCCGGTTATTAACGTCTTGCGGTCGATTCCATTTATTATTTTGCTTGTTGCTATTATTCCGTTAACGCGTTTGCTTGTTGGCACTTCTTTAGGAACAACAGCTGCGATTGTGCCGCTTGTGTTTTATGCAGGTCCTTATATCGCGCGGTTAATCGAAAACTCTTTGTTAGAAATTGAGCCAGGCATTATAGAAGCGGCTGATTCAATGGGGGCTTCGAAATGGCAAATCGTTTTTAAATTTCTCGTCCCTGAAGCAATGAGTTCGCTTATTCTCAGCATGACAACTGCTACGATCGGACTTGTAGGTGCAACCGCTATGGCTGGTGCAATTGGGGCAGGCGGAATTGGCGATGTTGCGATTGCCTATGGGTATAACCGTTTTGATGATGGGACAATGTTTGTAACTGTAATGATTTTAATTTTGATGGTTCAAGTGATTCAAACAGTTGGAAACATCGCTTCTAAAAAAGTAAGAAGACGATAGAGAGAGAAGGAGAGAATCCATTATGAAAAAAATTCATCAAGCCTTTTTGATAGCAGGTGCCACAACATTTACGTTAGCAGCATGCGGAAACGACACATCGACCCTTGCTGATGTAGGAGACGACTACAGTCCAGAAAACCCTGTTGATGTGAAAGTAGGCATTACTGGTTCTGACTCACCTGAGTGGGATCATGTTGCAAAATTAGCCGAAGAAGAAGGCATTGACGTGGAAATTGTACGATTTAGTGACTACGTTCAGCCAAATCAAGCATTAGCAGACGGTTCGATTGATATAAACGCGTTCCAAACGGTATCTTTCTTTGACAATTTTAGAGAAGAACACGATTTAGATTTAGCCGCTATTGGCTCAACGGTGCTTGCGCCAATGGGGTTGTATTCTGATAAATATGACAATGTCGATGACATCCCAGATGGAGCTGAAATTACGATCGATCGCGAAATTACAAATCAAGCTCGAAACTTAATGTTGCTGGCAGAAGCAGGCTTGCTTGAATTAGAAGATGACTTTGGTGTGACAAGTGGGCTTGATCAAATTAAAGACAATCCGAAAGAATTAACCCTAACAGAAATCGCACCGGCCAATGCGCCTCGTTTAATGCAAGATGTTGATGCTTCGGTTATTAATAATGGATTCGCTGTTGATGCGGGACTTAGTCCGGCAGAGGATGCTATTTTTAGAGAAGACGAAACAGCTACACCGTATATTAATATCATTGCTGCTCAAACAAAAGATCAAGACAATCCTGTGTTGCAACGCCTTGTCGAGCTTTATCAGTCGGAAGACGTGGAGAATGTCATTCTAGAAGAACATAAAGGGGCTCGAATCCCGACAGCTATTTCATTAGATGAGTTAAATAGCTACCCTAGATAATGGTGAGGAGTGATCAAGATGCCAACAGCGATAAAAGAAATTCAAGAAGCGATTCAAGAACACTTTATTCAACATCGTTTAACGTATATTAAAACCAGTCATGCAATTCACGAAAATCCTGAAGTCGGAAATGAAGAAGTGTTTGCTTCTTTAACCTTAACAACGTTATTAAGAGAAGCGGGTTTCACCATTAAAGAAGGCATTGCTGGTCACCCAACCGGTTTTGTTGCTGAAAAGCGGGTAGGCGCTGGGCCAACGATTGCTTTTCTCGCTGAATATGACGCTTTACCGGGATTAGGCCATGCTTGTGGTCATAATATCATTGGAACCACGAGTGTAGCAGCCGGGATTGCGCTAGCAGAACAATTAGAAGAGGTCGGTGGGCGTATTGTCGTGCTTGGAACACCTGCTGAAGAAGGTGGAACGAACGGAAGTGCGAAAGGAAGCTTTGTACGGGAAGGGTATTTAGAAGGCATTGACGCTGCCTTGATCATTCATCCAGCGAACGAAACAAGACCGTCAGGCGCCTCGCTTGCTGTTGATCCTGTTGATTATATTTTTCGTGGTGTTTCCGCGCATGCGTCTGGTTCCCCTGAAAAAGGGGTAAATGCACTTGATGCAGTTATTCAGCTTTTTAACGGCATAAATGCGCTACGTCAGCATGTCACAGACGATGTTCGCATCCATGGAATCATCCCAGATGGCGGAAATGCGCCAAATATCGTGCCAGACTATGCGCGAGCAAGGTTTTACATTCGGGCTGATTCACGCCCGAAAGCAAATGATGTACGTGCGAAAGTAGATGCGATTGCGCAAGGAGCTGCATTAGCAACAGGGGCAGAAGTGGAGATTGCTGAGTTCCAAAATAAAGTTGATAACCTCATCCCAAATGACACGTTAAATGAGGTGTTTACAGAAACATTTACCTCCCTAGGCGAAACGATTATTCCTGGAGAAAGAGATGGCCTTGGTTCAACCGATACGGGCAACATCAGTCAAGTGGTACCAACCATTCATCCATATATTAAAATTGGGTCGAGTGATCTAATTGCACATACTGTACCTTTTCGAGAAGCCGCTGCCTCGAAAAAAGGAGATGAAGCCTTACTAACAGGCGCCAAAGGTCTAGCGCTCATTGGCTATCAGCTCCTTACGAATCCAACCATACTTGAAAAAGCAAAAGATGAACTTGAAGCTCGAAAAAGAGTAGCAGAGTCACGATAGTCATAAAGACGGTCCTAAGGGATCGTCTTTACGTTTGTGCCAGAAGTTTATTAAGCTGATGAAGGACTTGTGTAAATTGTTTACCTTGTTCATCTAAATTGTGACGAAACGTTCGGAACGGGTCACCTTCTGCTTGGAGACGTTTTAAAACGGTTGGCAATGTAAACATTGACGGTTCAAGTTTAGGTGTCACGTCTTCCCAATAAAGCGGAGTGGCGACCCATCCACGGACATGACCACGAGGTGAGTAAGGTGCAATAATCGTTTTGCCATCATCGTGTTGTAAATAATCCACATATAAGCGGTCTTTTCGATTTTTCTTTAACCGTTCAAGCGTGAACAAGTCTGGGTTTTGTTCCACGACATATGTACTTATAAAGCGACAGAAGACTCTTGTCTCTTCATAAGTGAACTGATCCTCCGGTAAAGGCAAATAAAGCTGCAACCCTTTGTTTCCAGACGTTTTAAGATAAACCTGTAACCCAAAGGAATCGATCACTTCTTTTAACGCAATGGCTGCTTTGACCGCTAAAGAAAAGTGGTTCACATCAGGTGGGTCTAAATCAAACACCAATTCTGATGGCCGTGTCTGATCTTTCTTTTGAAAAGGCAAATGGTACTCTAATGCAAGCTGATTCCCAAGCCATAGCAATGATTCAGTACTGTTACAGACAACATAGTCAATATCATCCTTTTGATACGTTTCAATAAAAGCAGGTGCATAGTCAGGACAGTTTTTTTGGAAAAATGATTCGCCGTTTGACCCGTGAGGATAGCGAATTGTTGTGAGCAGCCGTTCCGTTAAAAAAGGAAGCATAGCAGGTGCTACGGTATGCAAGTACTGTAAAAAATCTATTTTTTCAATGTTGATTGCTGGCCATATCGGTTTATCTCCACTTGTAATGTCGACCTTAGTAGGCAAGGGATTGATCTGCTGGAAGAGAGATTGCCACGTGCAATGCTCAGCTTCTTCTTCAAGTAAAAAAGAGTGGAAAAATGGCTCTCGTAAGTGCACGCCATCAAAACCAATGCAACCAATTTTCACACAAATCGAAGGTGGCAAGGACCATTTTTCTTTATTCATACGTGTGCCATTTCTCTCGAAAAGAGTAGCAAGCATTGAGCGATCTTCAGCTTTTAAGCCATTCGAAAAATGAACAATTGGAACGAGCTTATTGCCTCGGTAAACAGCACCTTGAAAATAGCCGTTCCCTTTTTCGTATTCGGTTAAAATGACGTGAGCGTATTGATAGTGCTTAACTTTCAGCCACTGACGTGATCGTTTCGTTTCATAAGCGCTTGTGTCCTTTTTTGCTATCGTGCCTTCCCCGTGATATTGCTCAATAATTGATTGTATCTCGCTCGTAGTTTGAAACGTTTCAATGATAGGCAAAACAGGCGAATCGAAAGGAAGTGAAGATAAAATTTGTTTTCGATCTTTTAAGGGTTGCGCTACCAGTGAAACGCCTTTATCCACTAAAAGATCAAAGATCATCAGCGTCACAGGCAAGCGCTGTGCGTATTTTTTAATCTGTGTCGCCGTACGAAGTTTCGCGCGTCGTTGGACAATGGAAAAGTTACTTTGATAGGGATTTACCTTAAAAATGATCTCTGCATCTAATAGAAGCGGGAGATGATTACTTATTTTTGGTTTCATTTCCGTACAAGCATCAATAATTTCAGGAAACAGGCTTGTTAGTTCTTTTTCATTTCGACTAAATAAACGAGGACCGTTTTCATCCCAATGAAGGAAGCAGCGATACCCATCATATTTCACTTCATAACGCCAATGATCTCCTTCAGGAAGCTCTGATGCTGTGGTGGCTAACATCGGTTTCATCTTTTCACCTCAAGCCTTTAGTCTGACCTTGTCTACATAAAATATGAGGGTTCCCCACATATTAAGGGAAAAAGGATGTGAAAGCATGCACACGGTTTGGAAAGGAAGCATTAGCTTTGGTCTCGTGAATATCCCTGTAAAGCTGCATACCGCAACGGAAAACAAAGATATTAAGCTAAGACAACTTCATAAAAAGTGCCATACGCCAATCAATTACAAAAAAGTTTGCCCTGATTGCGAAGAAGAAGTGAAGAATGAAGACATTGTAAAAGCGTATGAGTATGCGAAAAACAAATTTGTCGTTCTTGATGCGGAAGACTTAGAGCAAATTAAAAAAGAACAGGAAGACAAAGCGGTAGAAATTATTGATTTTGTGAAGTTAGAAGAGATTGACCCGATTTATTTTGAGAAAAGTTACTTTATCGCCCCTGATTCTAATGGAAGTAAAGCCTATGGCTTGTTGCGTGAAGGGTTACTGAAATCTAAAAAGATTGGAATCGCTAAAATTATGATTCGTTCAAAAGAACAATTGGCGATTGTACGTGTCTATCAGACAGGGTTAATGATGGAGACCATTCACTTTCCAGATGAGGTCAGAAAATTTGAAGATGTACCAAACGTACCTGAAGAACAAGAAATAGTAAAAAAGGAATTAGACGCAGCTCTAATGTTAATTGAACAACTGACTACTCCGTTTGATCCTGAAAAATACCAAGATGACTATCGCCATGCGCTTATGGAGTTAATTGAAAAGAAAAAGGCTGGGGAAGAGGTTGTAACCACAACACAAGAAGCGAAAACCGATTCAAATGTAACCGACATTATGTCCGCGTTGCAAGCATCGCTTGATAAAACCAAACAGAAAAAAGCGCCTGCAAAGAAAAAAACGTCTACAAAAGCTAAGAAGAACGCTTAGAAGGAAAGTAAAACCTTTCCTTCCTTCCCTGTAATCTCCGTTCGCTTCAAGTCGCTGCCTCTTTTATACTAAAGAGAAAGAGATGGTATAAAGGGGAGTACGGCGTGAACCAAGTAGAAGTTGGCCAATTTTTACAAAAGAAAAAGAATGTTTTTAGTGACAGCGTTCGTTTATTCATTGAGTGGAATGAAAGCTATCATTTTCAAACAAAAGCATTTGAGTGGCTTTATGGCAATGTCACGGTGTTAGCTGCGGTAGAAGATAACACAATGGATCAAATCCTTTTAAGTAGATTAAGGGATCAAACGTTTTTAGACGTGCTATCTTTTTTTAAAGATGAGAATGAGCGAAAGAAATTTCAGACCTATACGAATATAAGCCCGCTGTTTTCTTCGTAAATGATAGAATTGGTTAAACGAAGAAGAGGGGGCTGTTTATGTTTTTTGAAATGACGTATCAGGTGCGGGTGCTGGATTATGAAGAGGGTATACGTTGGTATACGACATTTTTTAATCGCGAGGCTGATTTTACTCCTCATGAAGGGTTTGCAGAGTGGGAAATGTTGCCTGGGTGTTGGTTGCAAGTGGCGGAAGGGCAACCTACGCAAGGGAGTGGACCAATGCGTTTGGCGGTTGTGGACTTAGAAGATGAAGTCAGACGTATGCAAGAGACGTTAGAGATTGTTGAAATAGAGGCGTTTTCACGAGATGAAGTGCCTGTGAAGTGGACAACATTTTCAGATCCATGGGGAAATCGTATTGGTTTGTTTGAATATCGAAATAAGTTGGAAGAGCAGCAGCGGATAAACGAACTGCGTCCGAACAAACAGAATTAAAAAGATGCTCAACGACGCTTATCATTCAAAACGACATCCTTTATAATAGAGAGAGAATGTAAAGGGTAGGTGATTTCTATGAACCATGAGGAAGCGTACCGTCGTTTAAACCTTTCAGAAGATGCCACCGACGAAGAAATCGAGCGACAATACATGATGTGGATTCGGAAGCATAAGGCGGATTCAACGATTTCATTAGATGAAAAAACGGAAGCGTATACATATATTCGCAACACTAGGGATTATGGTACAGAAAAAGAAGATACGGTTAAAGACAAATGGAGCCATTTTTTCTATTATTACAAAATCCATATGCTCGTTGGGGTTGTCGGACTCATGATACTCGCTACAGTTGGGCGTACGATTTATTCGAACTACCAGGAGCGACAAGAACTTGCAGCATTACCTGAAGAAAACGTGGAGATCATGTTCTATGGTTCGTTTCTCCATCCTCTTTCTGGTGCGGGTGAAGAGGCTGAGGCTTTGGTGGAGGAGAATATTTTAAAAATGATGCCAGCTTGGGAGCGGGTTGTTACGACATTAACGTATCACTCGGTTGAAACGGACAACCTTGCTGATGTCGGGGCTCAGCAACGGGGGACGGTCCTTCTCGCAACAGAGCGTCCTGATCTGTACGTGTTTGATGAAGAGACGTTTTATGCGTATGTTGAAGGAGGTATGTTTGTACCACTTGATCAGATTAATGAAGAAATCATTGAGCAAGCTCCTGCATCTGCGCATGTTTATGCGGCATTAGAAGATGAATCGGCAGAACAATTATTTGGCTTGCAGCTTGAAGGGCACGGATTATTAGAAAATGTTGAGACGCATGATGACGTGACGCAAATTGCTGCGATCCGTCAAGATTCGGATAAGAAAGAAAATGCGCTCGATCTGTTGCTACAACTGCAGGAAGAGGGGGCAAGTCCGTGAAAATAACAGGCATTCATCACATTAGTCTCATTGTGAGTGATATTGAACGCGCGCGGGCATTTTATGGTGCAACCTTACAGCTACGTGGATTAGTGCGCCCGCCATTTAATTTTGCAGGTGCATGGTATGCGTTAGGTACACAGCAACTTCATTTAATTGAGGATAAACAAGGAAGCAGACAGAATGACGAGATCAAAACACGAGGCAGACATGTTGCATTTCGCGTAGAAGATGTGGATCAAGTAATCGAATTTTTACAGCAACGCGATATCCCATTTGTTAAAAAAAAGTTCAGCACAAGCGGCTTTCATCAAATTTTTATCAATGATCCAGATGGAAATACAATTGAATTTATGAGTGAAATCGATTAAAAAATAAGCTCTTAGCGATTGACTAAGGGCTTATCTTTTATTTATATGAACCGTACGAATAACATTTGCTCGTTACGGCTAATCTTGGTATTTTCCATCATCTAAATGTTTTGTTTCGTGTCTCTCTTTTTTTATGAAAAAGTAAGACCAATAGAGTGATCCAACAAGCCCTGGTACAGCGGCTATAAAGAACGCTCCAAGGTAGCTAATTGGTGCAAATAACTGGTCATCCCAAATCATTCGCACTAGATAAAGAATGCCAATGCCAGCGAGCCCGGTGATCACTGCACCACCGAGACCGAATGAAAGGAGTACGAGTGCAATATGGCTTTTTGTCGTTTTCATTTGTAACAACTACTTTCTATGGTGTGAGTCATTCTCTTTTCAAAGATGCTTATTTATTTGGCAGGTATCGCTTCTACAATTATTATGAGTCTTTACAAATGACGACTAATACTTGGCCTTTTTTAATCGTTTCTTTTAATATATTGGATTGGGTCGTGTTAAATCCACACCCCTCAAGGGATTTGTCGATGTGAAATTCATCTTTATCGTATGTCACGTTTTCTTCTGGCAGGTCATAGTCCATAGATGCTTTCGTTTGTTTTCTTTTAGGAAAAGGCACAATCACGTTGATACAAGAACGATCGTATTTTTTCTTCATTTTTTCTACGGCTTGGTAAGCTTCAGCTTCATTTTTGTAGTCTTTAAACATTGGTCGTTGCATGATTTCACCTCTTAATCTTTTAAGCTAGTTATTCTTTTTTTCCACTTAGAAAACGAATTAAAACCTCATTTTATCGTTGGATCTAGTGTAAGAATGTGGGTGTTTAGTTGAGAATTTTCTCATAAAAATTAGATAAAAAACCTATAGGAACTACACTTATCACGTACTAAAAAGAATGAATCTGCATATACTTTAAAAACCTAGTTGACTAATCGGGATAAAAGGAATAAAGTGTAGTATGAACGAATTCATAGACATATGTTAACGAGCGAAAGGGAGGGTTCACAATGGAAGTTGGCTTAACGATTGCGGTCGTTGCGTCCGTATTCATTGTTGCTGCAGTTCTGTTTTGGATGCAGCGAAAACATTTATCATTTTCAGTACGCGTATTAACCGCTCTTGGGGCAGGGATTGCGCTTGGCTTTATTTTTCAATTTTTCTTTGATCCAGCATCCAACGTCATTGTAAACGCAATGGATTGGATTGGCATAGTCGGAACCGGCTATGTACGATTTTTACAAATGATTATGATGCCGCTTATTTTTGTGGCGATTTTATCTGCTTTTACACGGATCACGGCGGCCAAAGAAGTCGGAAAAATTAGTGGTCTAGTCATTGGGTTACTTGTGACAACGACGATTATAGCTGGAGCGATTGGATTTACTTCTGCATCAGTCTTTAATCTTAGCGCTGATGACATTCAAGTTGGTTCAGCGGAACAGGAACGCGGGCTTTCAATGGAAGAGCGATACGATACGATGGAAAGCACAACCATTCCTCAACAAATCGTACAGCTCATCCCAACGAATCCGTTCGCTGATTTAACAGGAGAGCGAGCGACATCCACATTAGGTGTAGTGATTTTTGCAGCGTTTCTAGGGGTAGCTTACTTAGGTGTACGTCGCAAAGAACCGCAAGCGGCAGAAATGTTTGAAAAGATTATCGGCGCCATCTTTTCAGTCGTGATGCGCGTCGTCACATTAATTTTACGCTTAACGCCATACGGGGTGTTGGCGATTATGACAGCGACAGTCGCTCAAAGTGATTTAGGGGCGGTGGCAACACTTGGAACATTTGTCATTGCGTCCTATGTAGCACTAGCAGCTGTTTTTCTTGTTCATTTACTCATCTTATTGTTTATGGGACTTAGCCCGGTTCAATATGTGAAAAAGGCATTTCCAGTGTTAGCATTTGCGTTTACATCTCGAACAAGTGCGGCGGCGCTGCCGATGAATATTCAAACGCAGAAAAAATTAGGTGTACCAGAAGGCACAGCGAATTTCGCAGGCTCATTTGGTCTTTCGATCGGCCAAAATGGTTGCGCAGGTGTGTATCCCGCGATGCTTGCGTTCATGATTGCACCTACAGTTGGTCAAAATCCGTTTGAGCCAGGGTTTATTGCGATGCTTCTTGTGGTCATTGCTATTAGCTCATTTGGTGTGGCGGGTGTCGGTGGCGGCGCGACGTTCGCAGCGATTCTCGTTCTTGCCGCAATGGATTTACCAATTGCACTGGCAGGCTTATTAATTTCGATTGAGCCGTTAATTGATATGGGACGGACAGCAGTGAACGTTTCTGGAAGCATGATTTCTGGTATCTTTACATCAAAAGTGAAGAAAGATTTAAACCATGATGATTACAAAAATGATTCCTTACGTATTGATGCAATTGAAGAAGCGAGCTAATGCAAAACCCGCAATCGTCATTGATTGCGGGTCTTTTTTTTGCGATCGTCACGAACTAAATGAAGGGCTGTAAGAATCGCAGTTATGGGAATAATGAGTGCCACGCCAATCCCAGCACAAAAGATCGTAATTATTTCATTGGCGAACACTTTTGCATTCACCATATCACCGAGTGAATAGGAAAGGTCTTTGAACCAAATGAGTAGAGCGAGTTGGCCGCCGAAGAAAGCAAAAAACAATGTGTTTGCATTGGTTCCTAATATGTCTCGTCCGATTTTCATGCCAAACAAAAACAGTCGCTTTATACTAGTCTCACGATGCTGACGCTGAAGTTCCTGCATGGGAGAGGCAATGGAAATAGCGGTATCTGCAATAGCGCCGATCGTACTCATCACAATGACAGAAGCCGCAATTTGAGTGAAATCAAGTCCGATTAAAAGGGAGAAGGCGCCTAACTCTTCAATTTCTTCTTCCCCGAAACCTTGAATCATTGTTTGGCTTGTCATAAATGAAATAAATAAGAGTAAGAGACTAATCGTAATCATCGTAGAGACAAAAGCTGTAATGGATTTACTGCTCCATTCATTAATAATAAATAAGGTTGCCGCAGCAATGAGCGTACACGCAAAAAATGTAATGACGAGTGGGTTGGCATCAGGGTTTGTCATGAAGACAATTGATGCAAATAAAATAATAAAATTTAAAAACAACACCGCAAAAGAACGAGCCCCTTTTTTGCCGCCAATTGCCACCATTAGGATAAAAAGAATCAGCGTTAAGACGGTTAACACATTCATCCTCTCGCCCTCCTTCTACGAACAAAAAAGATCGACAAGTACAGACCTACTGGGATCGCTAAAACAATGCCAATTCCCGCAACAAGTGCCCGAGCAATTTCTAACGAAAGATTGAGAGATAAGATGAAATCGAGTGGAGCTTGATTTCGGAAGTATAATAAAATACTTGGAATCGCGCCGCTTATATAGGCGAAAAACATAATATTAATCATTGCGCCCATCACATCTCGGCCTATTTCTAAGCCGGATGTTTTTAAAGTCGATTCGTCAATCGCTTCGTTTTCTTCGTACATACCAAAAATGGAAGCCGACATTGTGATCGAGACATCCATGACAGCCCCTAAAATGCCGATTAACACACCTGCCATAAACACGGTATCATAAGGACGGGTTAAAAATTGCATTTCCTCAAATCGCAACCCTCGTCCATCTAATAAAGTGAGCACAAGATAGGCTAATGCCATCGTAATCGCCGTCACAATTAAAGTCGACAAGATCGCGGTGTACGTTTTTTCATTTGCACCATTCACGAGAAGTAACGTTACGACTGTAAACAAAACCGCACTGACAGCACTTATTGGCAAAAGCCAATCATTTGATGTTTGAATGTATAGATCTAGAGCGAAGGACAGAATTAAACCATTCACTCCAAGCGAAATGGCGGAATAGAAGCCTTGTTTTTTGCCGACAGCCATTAGAATAAATAAAAAGAACCATCCGACAAGAACAAGATAATGATCTCGTTTGACATCAACGATTGATCCGGATAAACGTTCTTCTTCGTCAGATTCAATAAAAACAAAGACATCACTTCCAGGAGAAAAAGAGTGGTCGTACGCACCTGAGTCCGAGTATTGGTTCGTAAGTTCAATCATTTCTCCTTCTTGATCGCCGTTTCGCAGTTCAGCCACGATAGCCTGCGTGTAAATCCTATCTTCATTATCAAATTGGTCAACAACTAATTCCTCATCATACGTAGTCGTCTCAAGTATTGTTGCAATCGGGCGGTCATAAAACGAATAATTGTTAAACACAAATAAAACAGAAGCGATCGCCAATAAGAAAAGTGCGAGGATCCATACGGAACGTCTTTTAAAAAATAGTAACGAATTCATGCTTTCGCCCAGCTTTCTTTTTCAATTCTGTTTACTTTATCAAGGAGCCATCAAAAAATCAATGTAAAAAAACGCTCGCCTCATTTGAGAGGTCGAGCGTTGGAGGTTTATTCGTTTGCTGCCCACTCTTCTCGCAATAAGCCCATACGAATGGAGTCGTAATAATGCCCGTTGTAGTAGCGAACGTTTCGAATTCGTGCTTCTAACTTCATGCCGAGCCTTTCCGCAGCGCGAATCATACGAGTATTGCCAGACCACGTGGTGAGACCGACGCGAACATGATCTGTCGTCTGAAATAGGTGGTCGATCCATAGTCGTAGGGCACGTGTGCCGAGACCCTTCCCCCAACGTTGAGCTTGATAAAAAATAATGCCCATTTCAAGCCAATGTTGCTGGACGTCTTCATAATAGTAGCTAACAGTTCCACAAATGTCTTGGTCCACGGTAATGACCCAACGATCAGACTGGTTCACCCACGAATCCTTTTTTGCGAGAAAGGATTCGTAAGACATGGATTGATGAGGGAAGTAAGGAGCGTCCCATTGTTTCCACTCAGGTTGTTCGTCCTTATAGATGAGTTCCCATAATGTCGCAAGATCTGATTCATTTATAGGACGTATTTCAAGTTCGTTATCCGTAGACATTGGTTTCCTCTTTTCATTATTGAATCGAATACGATTGAAAAGAAGATGTGCGCTCTTACATTTCAATCCCCTTTGTATATGTAAGCTGTTTCAAAATCATCATCCCTTCCATCATTGTTAGAATAATCTTACCATCGAGATGGATGAAAAGAAACGATTCAAAAAGGATTAAAGAGAGCTGTCAAGTTTGGAGAGCGGCACGCGTTTTACGCGATTTTTTATTCTCAAGCTGTCATGCAGCTCTCAAAAGGTGACATTGGTTCATTTAATTAGATGACTTTTAACGATTGTGCAAGCCCACGTACAGCTTGTAGCTCCTTGTACGATATTAACACGGAACGAAAGACACGATTTCGAATCGAAATACTTTGGTGAAGCGTCTTTTCAAGTTCTTCAGGATAAGAAGAAGAGACATAGTAAATTAAATCTGCGTACGATAAATCTAGCTCTTTGCATGATTTGTGTTTCTTAAGAAGGTGATTCTGAATTTTGTTAATTAGCGTAAATGCTGTTTGGTTCTGTCTATGATTCATGATGATCCCCCTTTAATTAGAAAGCATAACAAAAAACAATGACTTCAACCAATACCCTTTCAATAATTTTTTGAAACCCCTTTTTTAAGTATGATAAAAAAAGCGTGTTTATGACGACTAAGTGAGAGGGTGCCGTACTTCTTAAAAACGGTTTACTAAGGAAGCGATTTCCTAAGATAGAATTGACCGCTGTTGGTGGAGGCTGAAGAGGATAAGAAAATCAAATCGTAAAAAAGCTGTTAACAAAATGACTGAGAATATGTGAATGTTAAACAGATTGCGAATATCCCCTATGATTGGTATCTGATCTATGAGATACTATAGATATTAGACTTATTTAGTCTAATTCGAAAGGTGTTGATCCCCGATGTACAAGGTAGAACGCATTGTCGAAGGGGTAACAGAGACCTTCAAGGACTCAAATAGTTATTTGGACAAAACCTTTGCTGATCCTGTTGCCGCAAATTTGTTGGCAAAAAAACTCAATTTAGATTTAATTATCGCAGACAATGATGTTTGGCGTGTTGTAAATTATGCATAAATACATGGGTATTTGCCTATGTTGACCTCTAAGCGGACGAGCTTAGAGGTTTTTTTATAAGATATCATGTACACCTGAACGTTGGAAACAAAAAAAGAAAGGGACAAATCCCTTTCTTTTTCTAAAAACTTATTTTGCAATTTTCACGCGTGATTCAAGCGATTGAAACTCTTTTTCGCCAGGTGTTTGAGCTGGTTTACCAAATGGCATTTGTGCGCGAAGTTTCCATGTATTCGGGATGTCCCATGTAGTAGCGACCATTTCGTCAACAAGAGGGTTATAGTGCTGTAAGGAAGCACCTAAACCTTCGAGCTCAAGTCCAGTCCAAATCGCAAATTGTAGCATTCCTGACGATTGTTCTGACCACACAGGGAAGTTGTCTGCGTACAGCGCGAAGGATTCTTGGAGACCTTCTACAACGCTTTGATCTTCAAAGAATAATACGGTACCATATCCGCCTTTAAAGCCGTCCATTCTCGCTTGAGAAGATGAAAAATCGCCATCACCAACAACCTCTTTAAGAATGTCTGTTGTTTTTTCCCAGAAAGTATCATGTTCCTTACCAAATAGAACAAGCACTCGTGCTGATTGTGAGTTAAACGCAGATGGAACATATTTTACCGCGTGCTCAACAATTTCTTGAACGCGCTCAGTTGAAACAATTTCCTCTTTTTCGACTGTATGGTAAGAACGTCTTGTTTCAATTGCTTTAAAAAAATCTGTCATCGTAATCTCTCCTTTTACTTTCTTCTTAAGGATAAGCTCATTTGCTTTTTCCTATTCGCTTTTTTAGTAGTATACCTAGTAAAAGATTTTCACGGAAGTACGCACTTTTTTGTAAGAAAGGTTCCAAAAAGATACCAAGTGGGGGAAGTGGTTATGTATGAAGTACATCGTTATTGAAGGAATGCCTAAAAAATCTAAAATGAGTGAAATCGAACAACTGCATCACCAGATCTTTACTGAAAATCGCTCGCTCTATGATCAGATGCTGAAGAAGCCTTTTTTGGTCATACATCTTGCATATGATGCGCAAACGCTTGTCGGTTATAAAATTGGATACAAACAGTCAACGTCCATTTTTTACAGTTGGTTAGGTGGTGTGCATGCAGATTATCGTGGTAGAGGTATCGCGCGACAGTTAATGAATCGGCAACACTTAAAAGCAAAAAAAGCTGGCTACTCGTTTATCGAGACAAAAACAATGAATCGCTGGCGCGACATGCTAATCGTCAACATTCAATTTGGATTTGACGTCGTCGATGTGGAGAAAAAAGAGGGAGAAGAGCCAAAAATTCTTTTACGAAAACATTTATAAAGAACCCGCCAGCTTGTGCGAGCGAGTTCTCTTTGCTTATGCCTTTAAAAAGTCTTTTTCTAAATATGCAGGGTTTGGGTATTTATAGAAGCCTTCACCAGATTCTGTTCCTAATTTTCCTTTATCAATCATCTCTTCTTTTAGGAATGTCGCTACTTTTTGTGCTGCTTCATCACCAGCTTCTCCTTTTGCATAACTAATGTTATAGGCTGTACGAATACCGACTGTGTCAAGAATCGCAAATGGACCAGCCGGTGAACCTGTTGCGACCATCCATGTCTTATCGATCGTATGAGCGTCGGCGATATCATTCACAAGAAGCTCTTGTCCAGCATTTAAGAAAGGGACGAGTAGTGAGTTTAAGATATATCCAGGTTGTTCTTTGTAGATAGGAAGTGGCACCATGCCGATAGCTTCCGCAAATTCAACCAGTGCCTGAAACACGTGATCATCTGTTCCTTCATGCTTCATGATCTCGGCTGTGTTCTTCACACGGATATCGTTTGCAAAGTGTAAAGCTAAGAATTTTTCTGGACGACCTGTTTCTTTTGCAAACTGACTTGGGAGTAAAGTGGAGGTGTTCGTTGCGAATATCGTTTTATCAGGGGCCACCTCACCTAATTTTGTGTAAAAGTCTTTCTTTATGGCTAGTTTTTCAGGAACCGCTTCAATGACTAAGTCAGCATCTTGCACGGCTTCACTTAGATTGGCAGAAAACCGCATGCGCTCATATCCTTGTTGAACATCAGCATCGGTTAAATCAAAGTCTTGTTTGTAAAGCGTCATTAATTTTTCCACACGCTCTTTTGCTTTATCAAGTGCTTCATCATTAATGTCATACACAGTGACTTGAAATCCTTTATACGCTGTTTGATAAGCGATTTGACTTCCTAAGACGCCGCTTCCTGCTACCATCACGTTTGAAAATTTCATCGGTGTCATCTCCTAGCTGTTATTGTGGACTTTATATATCCATTATGAACGTCCTTTCTAGAAAAGAAAAGAATGTTGCTCAAGTAGTATTAACTTTTCGTGACGAATGGATCCAAACAAGCTACACTAAAAGCAAGGTGTAGATAGAGAAATGGAGGAAGCCAAATGAAGACGTTACATATTGCTAGTATCCCAGGGGACGGGATCGGAAAAGAGGTTGTCCCACAAGCAGAAAGAGTTTTGAAAGCGGTTGCCGAATTACATGGAGCACTGCGGTTTGAATTTACACAGTTTCCATGGAGTTGTGAGTACTATTTAGAACATGGTGTGATGATGCCTGAAGATGGGCTAGCACAATTGAAGCCGTTTGATGCGATCTTTTTAGGGGCAGTAGGGAATCAGCACCTTGTTCCAGATCATATTTCTCTATGGGGGCTTCTAATCAAGATTCGACGTGAGTTTGAACAAGTAATTAATATGCGACCAGCGAAGCAATTAGCAGGAATTCAATCTCCGTTAGTCAACCCGAAAGATTTTGACCTTGTTGTCATTCGAGAAAATAGTGAAGGTGAATATAGTGCTTCAGGTGGGCGCATCCATAGTAACGAAGATGAAATTGCGATTCAGAACGCCATTTTTACACGTAAAGGGACGGAACGAGCGATGCACTATGCTTTTGAAGTCGCAGCCAAACGAAGTGGGCGCGTAACAAGCGCAACCAAATCAAATGGCATTGTGCATTCCATGCCGTTTTGGGATCAAGTCTTTCATGAGGTAAGTCAATCATACCCTGCTATTAAAACTGATTCGCAGCACATTGATGCGCTAGCTGCTTTTTTTGTGACGAAGCCAGCTGAATTTGATGTAATTGTTGCATCGAATTTGTTCGGAGATATTTTAACAGACATTGGCGCGGCCATCATGGGAAGCATTGGAATCGCTCCTGCCGCAAATATCAATGTAAATGGAAAATATCCATCCATGTTTGAGCCAGTACATGGATCTGCGCCTGACATTGTCGGTCAAGGATTAGCGAACCCAATTGGACAAATCTGGACTGCCAAAATGATGCTTGACCACTTTGGCGAAATTGAACTGGGAACACATCTATTATCGTCGATTGAAGCAGTCACAAAGCAAGGTATCTTAACAGCAGATCTAGGCGGAAGTTATTCGACGGAAGCAGTTACAGATGCAATTATAAAAGCAGTTCAAAAGGGATAAAAGGTATACACGTCTGTTTGAAATGATGTGAAAAAAACGCTCGGATGTCTGATGACTCAAATCTAGCTTACTTGCTAGCCTTTGGGTCATTTTTTTCAATTGTAGACAGATAGCGTACAATAGAAACAAGATAATCATGAAGGAGCGAGTTTGTTGACTGATGATGATAAACAACTTCAATGGGCTGTTTGGCAAGGGTTTTTAATTCTTGTGGCCATTGGATTGGCGTTAATTCTACTTTTTCGTTTTGGAGAAATGCTCCCTTTTTTACAGTCCTTGTTTGTTAGTGAAAGGTATAGTTTTCTTTTTCAAGTAGTATCTGGACTCGTGATTGGTTTGGTTGTTGCTTTCGTCACCCTAGGTGTCCTTAAGGTGACAAAAACAACGCTCCCTAGAAACGAATTAACGGATCTCTTACGAACGATGGTATCCTCTCCAGCAGGATTATTTGCAGTTGTCGTTGGTGCACCGATTGTCGAGGAGTTTTTATTCCGTGGTGTGCTTATTGGTTTATTTGTAGACATCGCTCCTGTGTCGCTTTTAATAGGTGTCAATGCGCTTTTATTTATGCTTGTTCATGTTCCGCAATATCGAGGGCTACCTATTCTACATCTCATTATCTTTTTCGTTGGTTTACTTTTAGCTTATCTTTTCGTGGCAACAGGTGCGCTCATTGTGCCAATTCTTGTCCACTGCATCTATAATTTAATTGTTGGCATCGCGATGCGCAAAATGGTGTAGCACTTATAAATTGAGCCAGTCTTCAATTCAGTTTTCAGCAAAGAAGGAGAGTAAGGCGATGGTGATGGCATAGATGACAACGGCAAGACTGGTCCAGACAAAAGCTTTCCGTCTTGAAGTACCAAGAGGAACCATTCCTGCTGCTGTTAACTGGCTACTCAATAGAAAGCTCCCAAAAAAAGAAAGCCCTACTGCACCAAATTTATCATAATACTTCCGCAAGGTTTCACTTCGTTTAGACGGGCCTTTTTCTTTTCCGCGTTGAAATCGAGCTAAAAATGACGTTAGTTTTTCACCTAAAACAATAAAGAGTGTGAGTGATAGGATATTCCCTGCTGTAGCAACAAGTGTAGCGATGATAGGATTTAAATCAAATAAAATAATTGCCACCGGAATCGTTAATAAAAATTCAATAAATGGGATCATCGCCCCAAAAAAGATCAAAAGGTATTCAGTTATAGCATTCATTTTCTGTGCTCCTGTCTAACAAACATAAATGTCTAGTCAATTACTCCACGTTTATTTTCCCGGTAAATAAGACTTCTAATCCTTCCATTACGTGACAAAAGAAAAAATTGGAATAACGTCTAATTAGTAAAAGAATGATTAAATAGCCTTTATCATGGGTACGGAGGGAGGAGGAGGAATCATTTTATGAACTTCATCTTAAATTTAGGTATCTTTTTACCAATTAGTATAGCCATTATTGGGTGGGCAATTGCCATTATCTTTCGTCATCAGCCGACAAAAATTGTGTGGGTGGGAATTAGTAAAATTGTGCTTGCCTTCCTCTTATTTATCATGTTAGTAATAGGAGAAGAGACGCAAACGAATGAAGTAGGATTAGGGATGGCAGGGTCATTCTATTTCTTTATTTTACTGCCAAGTGGCGTCATGACGCTCATCTTTGCATTTATTAGACAGTACAAGCATAGACGACCAAAAACAGAGTAATCGTAAATAAAAGAGGTGAGAAAGGTGTTGGATGCGGAAGAAAAAAAGCTTATTGAACAAGAGTTGGCTTTTTTAGAACAATTAAAGCGAGAAAGATGCCAACCTACTTGTCTTTTTCTATCCATTATTAATGAAGAGGTACGAGAAGTGAAGCGAGCATTAATAGGTCAGCCGAAAAGGTGAATTCAAGCGAATGAATGCCCATAAAAAAGACGTATTAGCCACTGTTGCAGAAGCCCTCACAGAAAGAGGGGTTTCGTTTGGTGTTGGAGGATCGACGTTGCTTTCCTTTCATCATGTAGTCGATGTTGTGAATGATCTTGACCTTATTTTATCTGAATCACATGTAGAGACAGTACAGCACTGTTTGAAAGCGTTAGGAAAAGAAATGCCAGTTACGCATAAAGAACCTTTTCGAACAAGATTTTTTTCAAGTTATTGCATCGAAAATGTCCAAATTGATGTAATGGCTGGGTTTGCGATTGCTCATGAAAATGGCGTATACGAGTTTTCATTTGATCAATCATCCATAACAGACAAAACGGAAATAAGCAGCAATGAGATTCCATTTATGTATTTGGAAGATTGGTATGTGTTTTATTTGTTGATGCCGAATCGGAAGGGGAAAATTAGTCAACTGGAAAACTATTTTCGGAATAAAGGTGTTCGGCACCCAGAAAAGCTGCGGGTCGCCCTACAACAACCATTACCTATAGCCGTCAGAGAAAAAGTAACAGATGTGTTAAACGCATAGAGCGCATTCTTCTATTTATTTTTATGGAGATAGCGCTCTTTTTCATATTTGCAGGGAATATTTAATCCTCTCGTCCCATCTCCTCTTAAGGAACAACAATGGAGTTTTTACATAATTTAGAAATTGACAAGGTGCCATGTCGAGACTATACTATGTGTAACCGGTTACACATTGAGGGGTAAAACGATGACAACAATTAGAGATGTAGCAAAATACGCGAATGTATCTGTAGCTACAGTCTCGCGTGTGTTAAATAATAAAGGGTATGTGAGTAAAGTAGCTGAAGAGGCTGTGCAACAGGCAATCTCAGCATTAAATTATAAGCCAAATGCGGTTGCCCGGTCGCTTTACAATAAGAAATCACGGATGATTGGGCTATTGATTCCCGATATTGCAAATCCTTTCTTTCCTGAAGTCGCCCGTGCAATTGAAGATGTTGCTTTAAAGGCTGGTTATACAGTCGTTTTATGCAATACAGATAGCAAATTAGAGAAAGAACGTCATTACTTAAATACATTGGAACAGAAATATGTTGATGGCATTATTGCGGCTACTGGTGTGGGAAGCTATGACCATTACAAAGATTTAAACGTCCCAATCGTTGCACTCGATCGCTATATTAGCGAAGATGTGCCGACGGTCATGGTCGAAAATAAAGAAGGTGCTAGGATTGCGACCGAACACCTTGTTGAACAAGGGTGTACGTATCTCGCTCATTTACGAGGGAGAAGAGGACTTGGTACAGCGGATGATCGGTATGAAGGGTTTAAAGAAACGGTCGAGCGATATAACATCAAACATATTATTGTTGAAACCGGCTTTAATATTCATACTGCTGAAGCGAAAATGCGTAACTTATTAAGCCATCAGCCTGAAATAGACGGCATTTTTGCAGGGAGTGATGTGACGGCGGCAGGCGCAATGAAAGCAGCTCATACCCTTAAGCGCGCAATCCCAGACGATCTACAAATTATCGGATTTGACGGAATTGCTTATGGCGAGATGTTAAGTCCATCATTATCAACGATGAAACAACCGATTTATCGCATCGGTGAAAAAGCGATTTCGTTACTGATTGAGCAAATTGAAAAGAAGAATGTAGAAACACACCACTATGTGTTTCCACCTGTCTTGCAACTACGTGGGACGACAAAGCGAGGGAAGGCATATGAATAAACCGAAAGTCACAGTTATTGGAAGCATAAACATGGACATGGTCACAACAACGCCACGTGTGCCAAACCAAGGAGAAACAATCATAGGCGAAGCGTTTCAGACCGCTTTCGGCGGAAAAGGCGCTAATCAAGCAGTTGCTGCAGCCCGTTTAGGTGCGGACGTAACGATGATCGGTCGTGTAGGGGAAGATGCATTCGGGGAACTCCTTTTAGAGAGCTTGCAAAAAGAAGGTATCCACACATCGAGCGTCGTGGCTGTGGAAAAGGAGAGCTCAGGTGTAGCGACGATTCTTCTTTCAGAAAAAGATAATCGTATCATTGTGACACCAGGTGCAAATCATTCTGTTGATCAAGCGTACCTTGAAACGTACCGGTCAACGATTAAAGAAAGTGACCTCGTGCTTGTCCAATTAGAAATTCCGCTGGATGCGGTTGCCTATGCAATGAACATCTGTCAGGAGGAAGGCGTGCCGGTTATGTTAAATCCGGCACCGGCTCAGACGCTTTCACTTGAAACGTATAAGCAAGCGACATACTTAACACCAAACGAAAGTGAATACAACGAGCTTTTTCTAACGCTTGATGATCAATTAAAAGATAAGCTCATCGTGACACAAGGGTCAAATGGTGTGAAGTGGATGGAACAGGGGATCGAAAAATGGATCGCGGGCCATCAAGTAAACGTTGTTGATACAACAGGAGCAGGCGATACGTTTAATGGCGCCCTTGCCGTCGCAATCGCTCGTAAGGAACCGTTAGAAAATGCCGTTTCGTTTGCAAATGCGGCGGCGGCGTTGTCTGTACAAGCGTTCGGTGCACAAGTGGGGATGCCGACAGAAGAACACGTACACAGATTCTTGAAGGAAGCTGGAGGGCGATAGAATGAAGAAGACTGGCATACTGAATCGAGATATTGCACGGATTTTGGCAACGCTAGGTCATACAGATCATATTGTCATTGCAGATTGTGGGCTTCCAATCCCTTCAGGCGTTGAATGTATTGATTTATCGCTTCGGAAAGGGTTTCCTTCCTTTATTGATGTGTTGGAAGAAGTGCTTGAAGATATGGAAGTTGAAGCGATGATTGCGGCGGAAGAAGTAAGTGAACAGAATCCGTGTATTCATGCCGCTATTCAAAGCAAAGGGCTGCCAACCTACTACTTGCCACATCAAGATTTGAAAGTTGAAACCGCCAAAGCGAAAGCCGTTATTCGGACTGGGGAGTCTACACCTTTTGCTAACGTCATTTTACGAGCAGGCGTTTTATTCTAAAGGAGGACAAGCGTTTGATTGTTGAAATGGAGAACATTGATAAAGCATTTAGCGGCAACCAAGTGTTAAAGAACGTCTTTTTTTCTCTGGAAAAAGGCGAAATTCACGCACTGATGGGGGAAAATGGCGCTGGGAAATCAACATTGATGAAAATCTTGACAGGAATCTATCCTCGTGATGGTGGCAACGTTCGTGTAAAAGGAAAAGATGTGTCTTATACTCATCCAAAAGACGCGGAAGGTGATGGCATTACGGTAATTCACCAAGAATTAAATATTTTGCCTGAGCTTTCAGTTGCAGAGAACTTGTTTTTAGGAAATGAGCAAACTGTTTGGAAAACTGGTTGGTTAAAAACGAAGGAAATGAATCGTTTAGCTGAAAAGCAATTAGCGGAACTAGGTCTTCATATAAAGGCGACTGAACGTGCCGGGAATTTATCTGTCGGCAAACAGCAAATTATTGAAATTGCCAAAGCGCTTATGACCGATGCGGACGTTATTATTATGGACGAGCCTACTGCAGCTTTAACTGATCGAGAGATTGATACGCTTTTTGAAGTTGTGAGAGGTCTTCAGGCAAAAGGCGTGACATTTGTCTATATTTCGCATCGTATGGAAGAAATTTTTTCCCTTTGCCAGCGAATTACGGTGCTAAGAGATGGTCAGTATGTGGCGACAAAGGTTATTAAGGAAACAGATTTTGATGAGATTGTCCGACTCATGGTTGGTCGTGAGTTAGGTGGGCGCTTTCCAGATTACGATTTAAAGCCTGGAGAGGTTAAGTTAGCTGTGAAGGGAATCTCTCGAGAAGGAGAATTTGAAAGCGTCTCCTTTGACGTCAGAGCTGGAGAAATTTTTGGCATTGCTGGATTAATGGGTGCTGGTCGGTCGGAAGTAGTTGAGAGCCTATTTGGTTACCGTAAGGTCGCTAGCGGCACAGTTGAATTAGACGGCAAACCGGTAATCTTTAAAAAACCTATTCAAGCGATTGAAAAAGGCATTGGTTTCGTTTCAGAGGATCGTAAATCGAAAGGATTGATCGTCGATTTTTCCGTGCGAGACAATATTAGCTTAACAAATTTGAGTGCGGTTTCATCATCGGGCATCATGCTGCGGACAAAAGAACAGCAGCTCTATGAAGAGCTAGTAAAGAAACTTGGCGTACGTACGTCTGGGCCGAATCAGCAAGCGAAATCTCTAAGTGGAGGGAACCAGCAAAAGGTTGTCATCGCAAAGTGGCTTGGAATAAAACCGAAAGTTCTTATTTTGGATGAACCTACCCGTGGCGTAGACGTAGGGGCTAAGAAAGAAATTTATACGATTATGAACGAATTAGCAAAACAAGGGGTTGCGATTTTGATGGTGTCGTCAGAATTACCGGAAGTCATTGGATTAAGTAGTCGAGTTGGTGTCATGTTTGAAGGCAAGATGCTGAAGATTCTTGATCGCCACGAGTTAACGGAAGAAGCCATCATGCATGAAGCGACTGGAGGAGAAAAACATGTTCGACAATAAAAGATTTAAAGCACTTGCTGCAACGCTTGGTCCGTTTATTGGCTTATTTTTAATTATTCTTGTTATTAGCATTTTAAATCCAAGCTTTCTTTCGACGGCGAACTTGTTAAACGTCCTTAGACAAGTGTCGATTAACGCACTCATTGCATTTGGGATGACGTTTGTCATTTTAACAGGTGGAATTGATTTATCCGTCGGTGCCATCCTTGCTTTTTCTGGTGCAGTGACAGCTACAATGCTTGCGTCAGGCGTGGATACTGTCCTCGCGATTCTTGTTGGCTTGCTTGTTGGAGCGATTTTAGGTGCTATTAACGGCATCATTATCGCAAAAGGAAAGGTAGCTCCTTTTATCGCTACGCTTGCGACAATGACGATTTATCGTGGTGCAACCTTAATGTTCACCGATGGTCGCCCGGTTTCTGGTCTAGGTGACTCAACGTTATTCCAAATGATTGGCGGCGGCTACTTCTTTGGTATTCCGATGCCTGCCATTACGATGCTGATTAGTTTTCTAATCCTCTACTTCATTTTAAAGAAAACCACGTTTGGTCGTCGAGTGTACGCGGTAGGTGGGAATGAAGAGGCATCCATCTTATCTGGAATCAAAGTGGATCGAATTAAAATTTATGTCTACTCGTTAACGGGTTTTTTGGCAGCGGTTGCAGGTGTGATATTAACATCTCGTTTAAATTCTGCTCAGCCTACAGCAGGAACGATGTATGAGCTAGATGCCATTGCTGCGGTTGTGTTAGGTGGAACAAGTTTAACAGGTGGTAGAGGTTGGATTGTAGGTACACTCATCGGTGCTTTAATCATTGGTGTTTTAAATAATGGATTAAATTTACTAGGTGTCAGTTCATTTTTTCAACAAGTTGTAAAAGGGAGCGTTATTTTGCTGGCGGTCTTACTAGATCGTAGAAAAACAGCTTAATTTAAATCAGAGGAGAGATCATGATGAAAAAAGTAACATTAACATTCGCAACAGTAGGGTTAGCGGCATTTTTAGGAGCATGTTCGATGGATTCACCAGGTTCAGACGATGCAGAAAACGGCAACGGCTCAGGGGACAGCGAAGAGAACGGTGAATATACCGTTGGGTTATCCGTGTCAACATTAAACAACCCATTCTTTGTTACATTAGAAGACGGAGCTGTTGAAAAAGCAGAAGAACTGGGAATGAGTATTGAAACCGTTGATGCGCAAGACGATAGTTCCAAACAAGTCAATGACGTAGAAGATTTAATTCAACGTGGAGTCGATTTAATTTTGATCAACCCAACTGATTCATCGGCCGTATCGGCAGCAATTCAATCTGCAAATGATGCGGGTATTCCAGTTATTACGGTTGACCGTGATGCAGAAGGTGGAGAGGTTGTCACGCATATCGCTTCGGACAATGTTGCAGGAGGCGAGATGGCTGGAGAGTACTTACTAGAATTAGTAGGGGAAGGAGCTCTTGTTGCTGAATTAGAAGGCATTCCTGGTGCATCTGCCGCTCGTGAAAGAGGAGAAGGCTTTCACAATGTTGCGCAAGAATCGCTTGATATAGCAACGAGTCAGCCGGCAAATTTTGACCGTGCAGAAGGGTTAACCGTTATGGAAAATATTCTTCAAAGTAATCCAGACATCGAGGGTGTATTTGCTCATAACGACGAAATGGCATTAGGTGCACTTGAAGCGATTTCAGCAGCAGGTCGTGACGATATTGTTGTGGTAGGTTTCGATGCTACCGATGATGCAGTAGCTTCCGTTGAAAATGGCGAACTTGCTGGAACGATTGCACAACAACCTACACTTATTGGGGAGGAAGCTGTCCAAGCGGCATATTCCGTTCTCAATGACGAAGAGGTAGAAGACTTTATTCCTGTTGAACTTGAGTTAATTAACCAATAATAAAGGACTCACGCTCCTCTTACCGAAAAGGGTAAGGGGAGTGTTTTATTTTCGAAATGGACGGTGTCAATATGTGGAAACAACAAATGCTCGTAACGAAAAGAGGCGTATTCGAAGTGTTTATAAAGGGAAAGGGTGCACCTTTGTGCGTAACGCACCACTACTCTACATTCAATAAATCAGGAGATTATTTTGCTGAAGTGTTTACTTCTTCTTATAAGGTGTTTCTAATAAATCTCAGAGGGGCTGGTCATTCTGAACGTATGATGGAACCGTATCAGCTAAGTATGGTTGAAACGATCTATGATTTAGAAGCAATACGTACTGCCTGTGGATTAAGCAAGTGGGGATTCGCGGGCCATTCAACAGGAGGGATGCTAGGTGTTTTATATGGGATCCATTATTCACAATGTTTATCTTGTTTAATTCTAGTAGGTGCGGCAGCCCGTGAATACGCTTCGAATTCATTGGATTGTATTTATCATAATCAGCATCCTTCTTATAAGAAAATGCAGCAACTCCTTAATAAAATCACTGATGTAACGTTAACAGCTGAAGAGAGAGGGTTAAGTAAGGTTGAGAGAACAAAATTATCCCTTTTTTACCCATCGAAATATCATGAATATTTCAATAGAGAAATTAGGAAAGATCTGAATAGAAGACGATTGGCATTCTTTAGTAGAGAAGTAAAAATCTTTGATGTAACTAAACAACTCTATCGCATTCAGACGCCTACGTTTATTCTTTGTGGGCGGCATGATGTTCAGTGCCCGGTAAATTATTCAATTGAGATGGCAGAGCTTATTCCAAGTGCTCACCTGAAACTGTTTGAAGAAAGCAATCATTATCCGTTTCTAGAAGAACCAACCCTTTTTAAACAAGAAGTTTTGAAATTTAACCTGCAACAAAAAACGCTACAACTCGGCTCCCAAGTGAATGAGAGCCGGCGGTAGCGCTGTTTGTTTTTTAGTTGTTTTCACGATAAGCAATAGAATACTGATCTGCAGCTATCATCGCATCGACAACATCATCAACGGTTGGAACACTTGCCATATTGTGGCTGCTTTCGCCTTCTTGAAGAGCGGTTTCTGCCACTTTTTTCAATTCATCACGATCAAGATCTTTAATATGAAGATCTTCAAACGTCGTTGGCAGATGAAGTTGTTGAAGTAGTGAAATGTAGCGATTGATTTCTTCCTTGTCACGTGCTTCATAAGCAAGTTGAGTTAAAATACCAAACGCGACTTTTTCACCATGGCTCTTTTTATGGATATCGCCATCTAAGACGGTGAATCCGTTATGAACCGCATGGGCAAGTGCGAGTCCAGCACTTTCAAAGCCTAACCCACTTAATAGCGTATTCGCTTCAACAATTTGTTCAAGTGCATAAGAGACAACTTGACGTTTATTTGATTCATATGCAAGTAGTCCATATTCAAATAACGTTTGCTCACATTTCTCTGCAATAGCTTTTGAAGCAATGGTTGCTTGTCCGCCAGCCATTGTTGTCCCACGTGCTTCTAAGCTTGCTCGCGCTTCGACCCATGTTGCCAATGCATCTGCAATGCCAGCTGCGAGGAAGTGTGGAGGCGCTGCAGCAATGATTGCTGTATCGAGAAGGACAAGGTCAGGATTCTTAGTATAAAAGCGATAGCGCTCGAAAACACCTTTATCGGAATAAATAACGGATAAGGCACTTGTGGGCGCATCTGTAGAGGCTGTTGTTGGAATAACAGCGCATGCCGCACCCTCTACGGAATCTCTAACGCCTTTAGCCGTATCGAGTGTTTTCCCGCCTCCAACACCAACGATAATATCAACGTTTTCTTTATTTGCTTGTTCGCTAATTCGTTCAATCTCTTTTGATGACGCTTCTCCTTCAAACATCACTTCAATTACATGGAGATCATGTTCTTTTAGGCTACCAGCGACACGGGTTGCTGCAATATCCCATACAGTTTTATCTGCAATGACCATTGCTGTTTTTCCGTAACCAGAAATATACTCGCCAGATTTATCTAGCGTGTCACGGCCTTGCACATATTTACTTGGACTAATAAAGATTTTTTCGCTCATCGTTCATCACCTTTCAAATCGATTCTAGTCTTAAATTACCCTGAGAAAACAAGTTATAAACTGTGGGAAAAATTGGTTGAAGTACATATGTTTTTAGAAAAAATGTAATTTTATGTTTAATTATACAGTGAACGGGTAAATGGGAATAAGGGGGTTATTAAGAAGAATGATACATAATGAATTGTTTTGTACGCATTGTAAAAGGGAGGTCGATGAAGAAGATTGGTTAACGGTCGTGTTTGAACCTAATCGAGCACAAGCAGAAATTTTTTGTGAAGAATGTAAAGAAAAAGAGTTGCTACCTAAACCATCTTAAGCTTCGATGAAAAAGTGAGAATACATACATAATGAAGGAAGACAGCTTTTTACAAATGCGCTGTCTTTTTTATTGTCTCTAGTTGAGGGCCATTATGTTTTGGGTTGTTTACTAAGGTGCTTACCCTTCTAGATTGAAGATGCTTAGGACTAATAGGCTGAAATAAAAAGGACAGTTTATCATAGTCCGTAATGGTAGGGTCAAGCCATGCTTGTCGATTGCCTTCTTCCAAAACAACAGGCATTCGAGGATGAATGGTTTTGATGTTCTCGCTCGCGACTGTCGTTAAAATTGTACACGATTGAATGGTTTCGTTGGTTTTGGTGTTTCTCCAAGAATCCCACAGTCCAGCGAAGGCTAAGACTTGCTGATCCGTAGATTCAATGACATAAGGTTGCTTTTTTCCATTTTCTTTTTTCCATTCATAGAAACTGCTGGCTGGAATGATGCAGCGATTGTTCGCAAGTAAGTTTTTAAAACTGCGCTTTTCGTGCAATGTTTCTGAACGGGCATTGATCATTTTTTGTCCAACGTCTTCACGCTTTGCCCAGTAAGGAATTAAGCCCCATCGCATAAAGCTAGCTTTCGCTTCGTTCATTTCATTGGAAATGGTTAAAATGGGTTGTGATGGCGCAAGATTATAGTTCGGTTCAATAGATGGAAACGAGATTTCAAATACCTTCTCTAATTCATTTGAAGAATGAAACAAAGTAAAGCGACCACACATTTTTTTCGCCTCCGCTACATGATACGTGTAGCATTACCAGGTATGATGGATCTCATGAAAAAAACACGTAGAAACAGGTAAGTTGTTCCTACGTGCGAAATCATATTACTGCAAAGCATTTTCAGCATCTAACAAGCCACTTCCAAATCGGAATGAATCGCCAAGGTCTGTTGCTGTATCGTTTAAGTGTGCGCGAATTTGTTCATTTGTCCAGCCAGGGTTTTGCTGTTTGACAAGCGCCGCAGCACCTGCAACATGTGGCGTTGCCATTGATGTACCGCTCAAGCTATCATAACCTCCACCTGGGTACGTACTTTCTACTCCGACACCTGGTGCAACAATGTCAAGACCTTCGCCATATTGCGAAAAGCTTGCCAGATTGTCAGACTGATCCGTAGCACCTACCGCCATTGCATTTTCGTAGCGTGCTGGATATCCAAGAGAAGCGGTGCCAGAATTTCCTGAAGCGGCCACCACGAGTACACCACTATCTGAGGCATCGTTAACAGCTTGTTCTAATGTTTGACTTGGGGAAGGGCTACCAAGGCTTAAGTTTGCTACATCCATGTCATTATCTGCTGCCCACTCGAGTCCTTGAGCAATGGAACTAATGGAGCCTGAACCAGATGCACTTAATACCTTTACTGCAAAAAGATCAACATCAGGTGCAACGCCTAAGACGCCTTCGTTATTATCTAATGCAGCAATCGTTCCGGCCACATGCGTCCCGTGCCCATTTCCGTCATCGGAACCACTTTCTCCAGGCACAAAACTCACACCGCCCTGAACATTTAAATCAGGATGTGGATCAATTCCAGTGTCCAAAACAGCGACATTTACGCCACTGCCAGTAACGCCTGCAGCTTGAGCAGCTGGTGCGCCGATTCGATCAATACCCCAAGGAATGCTTTGCGCCATAGTCGTTACTTCTTGATCCTCTTCAATATAAGAAATGCCATTCTCTGATTCTAATTCATTAAATTCTTCCTCAGTCATTTCAACGGCAAGAACAGGTATATCTTTAAATTCATAGGTTACATCAATTTCATCGGTAGATTGAATTCCTACTTCATTTTCTAAATCTGTTGTGAATTGTTCGACTTCTTCAGCTGCTTCAAAGCCGATTAGATAGGACTTCTTGTCCTCAGCTGCTTCTGAAATAGATGGTGTTCCTACCAGAGCAATCATAGCGATCGTTGTCCCTGCGATAATAAGATGTGGTCTTTTTTTCAATGGTAACGCCTCCTAGTTCAAAATGGGTGTTCGCTAGCTTGTTCATTACGATAGCACGCATAAAGGCGCATTTTTATTGGGAAACATGGGAGTGATTTTCAGAATTAATAACTAAAATAACCAATAAAAATAAGCGAATTGAACCAATTATGCTGATAAAACAACGGAAGTTAGATTGGGAAAATGAATAAAGGTGGCGCCCTGAAAATTTCAGACGAATATCGACAAAAATACCTTCATCTCAGATATGTAGATGTCATTTCTTTTATAAGGAAATATTGGAAAAATGTTAAGGAGGAATAACCGATTGTGTCATGTAATTGAAAGGGGAGCCATTCATTTTGTAACGTTTGTAAAGAATGTCATCTGTGCTTAACCATTTAATCGATTGTGATATGATGGATGAAACGACAATCAAAAAGTGGAGGCGTTCTTATGGCTACAATTGATACTTTTAACAAACTTGATATTCGTGTAGGAACCATCGTTGAAGCTGAGTTATTTACCGAAGCACAAAAACCTGCAATGAAACTGCAAGTGGATTTAGGGGAATTAGGTATAAAAGCGTCTTCAGCTCAAATCACAAAACGTTATCAGCCTGAAGAATTAGTGGGAAAACAAGTCTTAGCCGTTGTTAACTTTCCTGCAATGAAAATTGCTGGCTATACGTCGGAGATTCTCGTGCTCGGAGCTGTGCCGGGAGAAGACGATGTAGTCTTGATTCAACCTGAGACGAATGTTGCAAATGGAACGAGAGTCGGCTAATAGATGAATTGGGGATAACTCAATTTAATGTGGTGAGATTATCCACATAAAGCGGATACATCCACATTTTTATGTGTATAACTTGTAACTTATCCACTTTTTGTGCTTGGATCATGTGTACAAATTGTTTTTGAAGAAAGAAAACTTTTTAAGTGATTTTAAGTGATTGAAAAAAACGCTTATAAAAACTTACATTATTACTTTTATTCACTTATAATAGAGGATGGGAATTGTCCCTATTGCTCAAGCCTAAAAAGAGTAGCACCACTAATGCTGCTCTTTGGGTGATTGAGCGAACCTCATTTGCGACGCTACGTCTTTTTTTATATACTAGTAATAACATCGTTCGAGCATTCGAATGAAATACTTACATTGACTGAGGGTTATGGCGAGCATGTTAACAACACTTAAAGATGAACAGTTTGATGAGCTTTATCAGCTATTTGAGGAAAGTTTTCCACAAGACGAATTTCGCTCGTATACTGTCCAAAAAGGATTATTGGACAGAGAAAATTACAATGTATACATTTACGAGCAGAATCAAGACATTGCTGCTTTTTTTGCTGTGTGGGAAACAGAAGACTTTGTTTTCCTGGAACACTTTGCTGTTAGAGAAGCCTATCGTAACGGAGGCTTAGGGGGGAAGCTTTTAAAGCACATGCTTGAAGAAGTAAACAAGCCAGTAATCATTGAAGTAGAGCCACCAGATGACGAATTAAAGCAACGTCGTGTTGCCTTCTACGAACGCAACGGCTTTCACTTCAGTTCGTACGGCTACATTCAACCTGCGCTAGGAGAAGATAGACAGCCGATGCCATTAAACGTAATGGCTTATCCACAACCGTTAAACGATGAGCGGTTTTATGTATTCAAAGACTGGATTTTTGCTGAATTATACAATTAACGTTTAATGACGATGCCACGCTTCTCTATAGAGCGTGGTTTTTTATATGGGATTTACTTGTTTTTTAGCGTTAAAATTTTTGTCTCTTCAATAAGTTTTGATTGAATATAGAGCTGTTGTTTTGCTATGGCTTTGAAATCTTTGCGTTTTAAATCAGCTTCATACTTAGATAGCTCACTCACTTGTTTACTTAATTTATCCATCTGAACCTCTCCTTTAACTACGCCTGTAGTAGTCATCGATCATGAACAATTGAATTGTTGTTATTGTATCAACCCTATTAGTAGAGGGACAAGCGTAAACGGAACTTTACAAACTTTCTATTCACAATTTGTAGATTTTGCAGGATTCTTTCACCTCGTTGTCATAATGGAAACATTATCCTCTAGTATATAGAATGTACGTTCGTATATACTACAAGCAATTGGAGGGTAAAAGATGAAGGATGAACAGGAAATAGATTTGTTCGATTTTTATCAAGATCTAGATACAAACGACGACATTGTTTTTACCGTGCGGACATTGTTATTAACAAACATGGCTAAAGCTATTCTTCATAAACAATTATGCGATTTAGAGCAAAACGAGAACCTTGCGCCTTCAACATCGACATATCTTAGAAGACTTCAACGTATGATGGCATTATTAAGCAATGATCTCTATTATATGAAGCGTTATTTAAAACAAGAGGGCGTGAAAGTGAGCGACACGCCGATTGAAGCGACGAGAAGCTATATGAACTGGTCATACTGGCATAAAGGAAGAGTAGCGCAAACAGGAGGAACCCCAACACAACTAAAGCAACAAATAAAAGCGCTTATTGCAGACTACTGGAAGCTGACGAAAGAGAGAGAACAAGATGGCGAAAGAAACGGGTTGTCCTTTTGAAGAGGCCTTAAGTATTCCTTTAGAAGAGATCAATGAAGAGTTGTTATGGAATGAAGTGTTAAAAAAAGAGAATGTAAAGGAAGACTAGTCTTAACAAAAAAAGACAATAGCTTTTTAAACTTTGTCCGTGCTATAATGACAAACATCCTTTGTATAAATACAGAATGATTAAGGGAGAGGGAACATGAAGTTAATTGTACGTTTATTACTCGGTATAGTACTTGGTATAATAATAGGACTTGTTGCAAATGAAGATATTGCACGTTTTATGGTGACAATTAGTGATGTAATTGGTAGCTTTATTTTCTTTATGGTGCCGCTTATTATTCTCTTTTTTATTGCCGCTGGAATTGCAAATCTCGGAAAAGGAGGAGGGAAGTTACTCGGGGCGACTATTAGTATTGCGTATGTATCAACGATTTTAGCAGGGATGTTCGCCGTTACAGTAGCGATGATTATCTTTCCTATGATTGGTCTTTCTGGGACTGAAGCAACCGCACCTGAAGGGTTAGATGCTTTGATTGATTTTGAACTTGAACCAATCTTTGGTGTATTGACCGCGCTAGTCTTAGCCTTCGTCCTAGGAATTGGAATTGCGGCGACAGAATCGATAACGTTTAAACGTGTTGTTGATGAAGGACAGAAAATTGTAGAACTTGTGATTCGTAAGGTTATTCTTCCTTTATTGCCTTTTTATATTGCGGGTGTATTGGCAGAAATGGCCTATGAAGGAGCCGTATTCGAAACGTTAAGTGTCTTTGCTATTGTGCTTATCTTAGCCATTAGCATGCACCTGATCTGGCTGATTGTGCAGTATACAATTGCTGGTATTGTCAACGGAGAAAATCCGTTTCGCTTAATGAAAAATATGATTCCGGCTTATGTAACTGCGCTTGGAACGATGAGCAGTGCAGCAACGATTCCGGTAACCGTAAATGCGGTCAAGAAAAATCGTATTAAAGATTCAATCGCAAATTTTGTTGTGCCGCTTTGTGCCAATATTCACCTGTCAGGAAGCACCATTACGATTCTTACAGCTGCAACGGCAGTTATGTATATGATGCCAGGACTTGAATTTCCTGGTTTTATCGGAATGATTCCAGTTATATTAACGCTCGGCATCATTATGATTGCTGCACCAGGTGTTCCAGGAGGAGCAGTAATGGCAGCAGTTGGAATTCTTTCGTCCATGCTCGGATTTAATGAAGCTGCGATTGCGCTTATGATTGCAATTTACCTTGCCCAAGACAGCTTCGGAACAGCCACAAATGTTACAGGGGATGGAGCGATTGCTCTCATTGTAAATGGGGGTAAAAAGGAGTAAGGGCTATAGAACCGTTTAAACAAATGGAACCAAGTAGGGAACCCCCCTCTTGGTTTTTTTATTTGCGCTATACAGAATGTATGTTCTTATGATAGAATATTCATAAAAAAGATAGGTCACCTTAGCCCAACGACATTGTAGAGGAGTCGTACTATGACAGTAGGATTATTGCATCACATTGAACTGTACGTATCAGATTTAAAGAAAAGTACCGAGTTTTGGGGATGGTTATTAGAATCGCTAGGCTATGAGAAGTATCAAGAATGGGACGAGGGGAAGAGCTGGAAGCTTGGTGATACCTATATGGTCTTTGTACAAACGGAAGAAAAGTATCTGGACCCTCCTTATCATCGAAAACGTGTTGGTTTAAATCACCTTGCGTTTCATGCGAAATCAACCGCTCATATTGATGAAATGACCGAGGCATTTAAGCATAAGCAGGTCCCCATTTTATATGAAGCTACGCATCCTTTTGCTGGAGGAGAGGGGTACTATGCAGTGTATGTGGAAGACCCCGACCGAATAAAAGTGGAGCTTGTGGCTCCAGAGAGTAGTGTGTGCAACCATGATAAGTAATGAAGAGAAGGAAAAAAAAGTAGAGAAAGTGATGGCATATAGCGCCTATTTAGCGGCGGGAAGCTATCAGTTTAGCACAGATTTTCGAATCTTTTTTCACGAGTCGAAACAACATCACCCGATATGTCGAAACGTTGAGGGAACAACCGAAGTATGGAACATTGCTGATGAACAGAAACAATTTGCTGGTAAGATCCTTTGGTTTAGTAGCAGTGGGGACATAAGGATTTTCTCAAATACTGAAGTGTTGACTCTTTGTGCAAACAAAGAAAACTATCTTAGAAAAATTGAAAATAATGAGCACTTCTCTTATGATTTTCAGCTGCCAAAGCAACTTTTTAAAGACGATATCAACTTGATCATCAAAGAAGAAGCTATTCCGTTTGTACCAAATGACCAGCAAGATGATGCATTTATACTGAAGACACTCTTTCGAGACTACAAGAACTACTTTTGTTCAGTCATCGAATCTTCTCAATTTACGAAGCAGTCAATGTCTCAGCTATTGCAAACGAGTTCAAATACGGTACACCGCCATGATTTTGAAACAATTATTAACAACATTTATCCTTCGTTATTGGATGAAGCTTTTCCGTTTGTAAAGCTACATGGCGACTTATGGAGCGAGAATCTATTAGTAGAAAAAAACAAGGATAAACGAGTGTTATGGTATATTGACTGGGATGAGTCAGGAGAATACCTCTTCTTTTATGATTTCTACAGATTTATTTGGAATGAACTGGATGTGCATCAAAACCATTCTTACTATGATCAATATATGGACGGAGCATATGATGACTGTTTGAAGGATCTATTCGGGCTGTTCAACCTTGTTTATAAGCCTGAGCTTAAACAATCCTACTTCTATTTATTCTTTCTAAATTTACTTCTAGATGAAACCGGAACCATGACGTACGAAGTAAAACAATTTGAGTTAAATGATTTTTTACGAAAAATAGGCGGGCAGGAAGCATAAAAAAAGATCAGGCAGCATCGCCTGATCTTTTGTAAAACGCTTTATTTATGCTTAAGCGGAATGCTTATAATCTACTTCGACTTCAAGTGGTAGATTGTTCGCACGGTTCTTTTTCGCTTGAATAAAGAATAAAACGACTAACACAATCGCACCAATTACGCCCCCGACCCATGAAATTGGCATTGGTAGATTAAGGCCAATTTGAGCATTTAAAATGTAGGTGATGACCATAACAAGCATAAAGGTTCCTGGAATAAGCGAGACCCAGTAATTCTTGCGCGCAATGTAAAGGTACATCGCACCGACGAACAAAGCAATTACAGCGGTCGCTTGGTTTGCCCAGCTAAAGTAACGCCAGAGAATGTTGAAATCAATCTGCGTCAAAACTACGGAAATCGCAAACAATGGAAGGGCAATCCATAATCGGCTTAGTAATTTCTTCTGCGCAATATTAAAATACTCGGCAATAATCATTCGTGCACTTCTAAATGCAGTGTCTCCAGATGTTATTGGTAGCACAACAACGCCTAGCACAGCAATGGTTCCGCCGATTGCACCAAGTAATAAAGTTGAGACTTCTGTTACGACAGCTCCTGGTCCACCTGCAGCAAGCATTTCGTTTAAGCCTCCGTAACCGTTAACAAGGCTCATCGCGGCTGCTGCCCAAATCATCGCAATAATTCCTTCCGCGATCATCATGCCATAGAAAATCTTTCGGCCTTGGGTTTCGTGTTGCGTTGTACGCGAGATAATAGGCGTTTGCGTCGCATGGAAACCTGATAACGCCCCGCACGTAATGGTAAAGAAGATTAGTGGGAAAATAGGCAAATTGTCAGGATGAAAATTCGTTAAAGATAATTCTGGAATAGGTGCGCCAGTAACGAGCATGCCGATTCCAACACCTAAAGAGCTAACAATAAGAATGGCACCAAAGTATGGATAGAGGCGACCAATGATTTTATCTACTGGTAATAGGGTTGCTAGAATATAATATAAGAATATCACTCCAATAATAATACCAAGTGCAATACGGCCGTCCATTAAAACATGAAGCAAACTAGCGGGTGTGGAAACAAAAACCGTACCTACTAATAGAAGTAATAGAATCGCAAATGCGTTTACAATATGACGCATGGATTTGCCCAAAAACTTGCTAGCTAGTTGGGGAAGATGCGCTCCTTTATTTCGAATGGAAATCATGCCGGTTAAATAATCATGAACCGCACCAGCGAAAATACAACCAACCACGATCCAGATAAAGGCAACAGGGCCATAGAGTGCACCCATAATGGGTCCGAATACAGGTCCGGTGCCAGCAATATTCAAAAGCTGTATTAAAGAGTTCTTTGGTGTGCTCATTGGCAGATAATCGATGTCGTCACGATTGGCATAAGCAGGAGTCGGTCTTGCTGCTTTGACGCCGAAAATCCGTTCAATAATTTTCCCGTAAGTGAAGTAACCAATAATAAGAAGAATGATACCGAGTAAAAATGTATACACCGCATAACCCCCTAGTTGTAAGTTTTATGATAGCGTTTTCATAAGTATATAAAAATATTGTCGAAAAATCTACATATTTTTGATGTTGTTATCTGAAATATGGTTTCAAATAGGCTACATCCATTTTTTTGCTCTCTCCATGTAGATATGTTATTATACTTGTATATACAAGTCGTGTAGGAGGAATAAAAATGGCTCCAACAAATTGGTGGAACAAATCAACGGTTTATCAAATATATCCAAAAAGCTTTAACGATACAACTGGTTCAGGGTTAGGTGATATACAAGGCGTCATACAAAAGCTTGATTATTTAAAGGACTTAGGCATTGATATTATTTGGCTACAGCCATTTTATAAATCGCCACAAAGAGATAATGGTTATGATGTGGCTGATTACAAAAGTGTAAATCCCGATTATGGAACAATGGAAGATATTGACCAACTGATTACTGAATTGAAAGCACGCGACATGCACCTCATGATTGATATTGTGATTAATCATTCATCTACGGAGCATAAATGGTTCCAAGAGGCTATTCAATCAAAAGATAATTCGTATAGAGATTATTATATTTGGAGAGACCCTGCAGACGATGGAGGTGTGCCGAATAACTGGCAATCAAAGTTTGGTGGACCGGCATGGCAGTACGATGAGAACTCAGGTCAATATTATTTAACGTTGTTTGATAAAACACAAGCTGATCTCAATTGGGAAAACCCAGAGGTGCGAGAAGAATTAGCGGACGTTGTGAAATTTTGGGCAGATAAAGGTGTGACCGGTTTACGACTAGATGTCATTAATCTGATATCAAAAGATCAAAATTTCCCGAACGATGAAAAAGGGGACGGCCGAATCTTCTATACCGATGGCCCGAGAGTACACGAGTATCTTAAAGAGCTTTATGCAAAAGTGTTTGGTCCATACAATCTCGTAACAGTAGGAGAGATGTCTTCTACTACACTTGAGCATTGCATTCGTTATTCGAACCCTGATGAAAAAGAACTATCGATGACGTTTAATTTTCATCATTTGAAAGTAGATTATCCGAATGGAGATAAATGGTCCCTCAAGCCATACGATTTTGAAGAGCTAAAACGGTTATGGACAGAGTGGCAAATTGGAATGAATCAAAACAGTGGTTGGAATGCATTATTTTTAAATAATCACGATCAACCGCGGGCAATCTCCCGTTTTGCAGATGATGGGGTATATCGTGAAAAAAGTGCAAAAATGCTCGCCACAACGTTACACGGGTTACAAGGAACCCCTTACGTCTATCAAGGTGAAGAGATTGGTATGCCAAATCCAGTTTGGAATGACATTTCCGAACTAAAAGATATTGAGTCGCTTAACATGTTTGAGATTATGCAGCAAAATGGCAAATCGAAAGAAGAAGCTCTGAAGATTATTCAAGAACGTTCCAGAGATAACGGTCGAGTACCAATGCAGTGGAATCAGTCAAACCACGCTGGTTTTACAGAAGGTGAACCGTGGATAAAAGTTGATGAGCGGTATCCAGAGATAAATGTAGAAGATCAAGTAAACGATGAGGATTCCGTTTTCAATTACTACAAGAAGCTGATTCATCTAAGAAAAGAAGAAGAATTGTTAACGAGCGGAACATTCAAGCGACTTGATGAACAACACCCTGAGCTATTTGCTTACATGCGAGAAGGTGAGCATGAATCGATTGTGGTTGTGTCGAACTTCTCAGCGAAACAAGTGGAGTTTGAGTTACCGGTCGATGTTTCAAGTGTAAAACAAAGCAGAACGCTTATTTCCACTGAATCGGATAACATGTTCGCTCAAACGATAAAAGTACCGCCATATGCTTCGTATATGTGGCATATTACGACTGAGTAAAGTGGAATATGATAAAAAGCCAACCGTTCTCGGTTGGCTTTTGTTCTCAATGAAAACGATGATAGAGATTTGCGACAAGATTCATGAGCCACTTTGGTACTTTAGGAGGGAAATAAGGTTTGTGATAGTGTTTGTAGTAGCCGGCCTTTAAGTCGTCCCATTGATAACATGTTTTCTTTTGAGAAAAACGGGCGATATCAATAATACGAACATTTCCTGCCTTCGTCACGAGCAAGTTATGAAGGTGAATATCGGAAGGATTTAGTCCTTTTTTTCTAGCATGGGATAGGGCTTCATCAACTTGATCAACATACTCTGGCAAAATGGAGATGCCTTCTTGTAAACATTGAAAAAATGTTCTTCCTTCAATGTAATCAATGACTAAATAATTGGAACCACTTTCATAGAGTGTTGGGTAACGATGATCGTCTTTTATTTTTGTGTAGTTCTGTTGCTCGTTCTTGGCTACCGTTTCATAGGGTGGGTAAAACACTTTAATGACACGAGGTTCATGTTTAATTTTGAACGCCATTGCACTTCTACCAACGCCACAAATGGTTAAGTCTGGATGAGCGGTTATCACTTGATAGCCGGATTTTATCTGTTCAAACGCTACAGAATGAGCGTACCACTCATACGCAGGTGCAAGACAAGGCATTATCCTTTCTTCGGTCCTTTTCGTTTTGCGAGTTCTTTCTTTACAAGTGGAACAACGTGTTTTTGTGCTTGTTTTACCCCTTGGCGAACCGCTTGTGACTTAAGAAGTTTCATAAGTTTACTCATATGACATGCTCCTTTAATAGTGGCGGCAAAGGATAGAAAAAAGACCTTTGCCCACCATGAATGGACAAAGGTCTCGCAAGCAACAAACTTCGTTGCCAGTAGTGCCGAGGATTTCTCCTGTAATGACGACAGCTACTTTTATGCTACTCCCCTTTGGGATTACGTTTTCGATGTTTTGTTCAGTATAGTGGTAAGAAGCTGATTCAGCAACAGTTCCCACAACTTCCCACGGGTTCACAGCAATTATCAAGCACCGCTCCGTATTCACTCATAAATTCTTAATAAAACTTTTACATTTGACTTATCTGCGATGCGATTGAGAGGCAAATGATAATCTTGTAGATCAAAGAAAAGGTATAGAGCGTTAAAATCATAAGGAACACTTGTTAATGTCTCTTATGATAAAGGGGAATCTAGTAGACAGTCTGGGAAGTTCTAAGATGAGTAAGCAATTGTTGAATGGACGTTAGTCGTTCAAACTGAAAGGCATCAGAAGTAAATTGGTTTATAGTTTCTTCCGCATACAGGTCGCTCGTCAACTCTGTAAACTTCGAAGTGATTTGCTCGTTTGTCGGAAGTGATGACGGCCAACCTCCTACTGGATGTTCGATTTCTTGAGATAAACACGTGTCGTCCGCTAGCGTGATTTGTAGCTTAGCAGGCCAGTTAGTTGGATAACGTTGATCCAGCTCAGGGTCGACGGTTACGTGAATTTTTTGCATAAGTGATTGGATATCAGAACGTTGAGTGTGTTGTTTTTCAAACTGATTATAGCCGGTGTGTCCAAATACGAATGCTGCTGCTATGCCGTATGGCAAACTAAACTGAGCATCAACTCGATTTTGAGGGGCTCGTTTTTTTTCAATCGGTGAAGCTACTAAAGCTTCACCAGCTGTTAAGACGGTCACATCAATACGACAAATGTCGTTTATTTCAAACAAATGTGCTTCTCGTATGTGTAGCGCAGCATCCATTTGTGCATGCATATACCGACAGCAAGCATGCAGTTTAATATTGGTTTGCATGATTTTATATGGAGATGCGAAATCTTCGGTAAGTTTTTCTGGGTGATAAACCGAGGCATATGCTTGAAAAAAGCCAAATTTCCCTTCGAAAATGGTCGTCGGCCCTTCAAAACCGGATTGAGCCATTTTTGCTGCAATAATGCCATTATGTGCCGACCAGCCTGCGTGAAATTTCTTAGTCCATGCGCCATCTGTGACATATTCCATTGACCCTGAAGCCATACTTCCAGCAATACCAATGGCATGAAGGAGCTCTTCTTTTGTTAATTTCATCAGTTTTCCTGCCGTAATAGTTGCTCCGAATACTCCGCAAATTCCAGTTGGATGAAAGCCACTGTCGTAATTTCCCGAAGGATTTGTTAAGGCATCGCCAACGCGCATCATCATTTCATAACCAGCAACCATGGCTGCGAGGAGTTCTTCAGGTGAGGATTGAAACTCTTCTGCAATAGCTAAAGCGGTCGGAACCATTACTACACCAGGGTGAAGAGAGGATTCACTCGTCACATCGTCGAGCTCAATACTATGAGCAGCAGTACCATTGACGAGAGCGGCATAATGGCTAGGTAGGGAGTCTCGTTTACCGATAACCGTAGAGGAACCGGTGGTGGCAAGAGCTTGAGCGGTGGTCAACATAGAGAGACTGGCTGGTTCCTGCATGCCTTTTAATGTTACTCCGACACAATCAATAAGCAACCTCTTCGTCATTAACAGAACCTCAGACGGTAAATTTTGATACGTGATCTCATAACAAAAATTTGTTAGTGTTCTTGTTTCACTCATTATGTTCCCCCTCTAAGCGTTTACCCATTATTGTAAGCGCTTTATTTTTATGGAACAATCTCTTTTATGCATCATTTTTATGCAAAAAACGAATCAATCTTTCGAATGCAAAAAAGGTATGAAACCTATGCATAATTGTGATTGTTTTCAGATAATTTAGTCGGCTATACTAATCCCAATTCAAAAGATCAAGAGGACGAAATTTTTTTGAATAAATAAGAAAACGCTTTCAATAAGGGGGTTATACAGTGAGGACAGTGCTTGAAACGTTTTGGAGCCAAATGTGGCAATCTCATCGTTCAATAAAAAGGTATTTCTATTTATTTGCGCAGCCTTTAAAGGCGGTAAGTGAAAAGAGGACGCAAGAACATACCGCGGAAGAAGAAGGACCTCCACAACCTGAAGGTCCACCAGCATATACGAAAGGCAAGTGGATGGGTTTATTTCTCGGACCAGCTTTGTTTATCGCCATTTTGCTTTTTTTTCAACCGGATGGCTTATCGTTTGAAGCAAAAGCGGCACTAGCCGTAACCGCTTGGGTAGCATCGTGGTGGGTAACCGAACCAGTTCCATTTCCGGTGGCGGCTCTTTTGCCCATCATCTTAATGCCGTTAACAGGCGCACTTCCAACTGCAACGGTTACATCAGCATACGGAGACGACATTATTTTTCTCTTTATGGGTGGCTTTTTTATTGCAGTAGCGCTAGAAAAATGGAATTTGCACCGTCGACTCGCTTTAATCATTCTTAGCGTAATGGGAACAAAGACAAAGCAATTAATCTTTGGCTTTATGCTGGCGACTGCACTTTTATCAATGTGGATCTCTGCTACCGCAACCGTCATGATGATGGTGCCGATGGGGATGGCGCTTCTTAGTGCAGTCAAGCAAACCAAAACTGAACCATCTCATCAAGAGGATTTCCCGAAATTTGAAAAAGCATTATTGTTTGCGATTGGGTATGCGGGAACAGTTGGTGGAATGGCGACGATTGTAGGAAACCCACCTAACATTATTTTAATCGCGCAGTTACGAAATTTCTTTGACTTGGATATTGGTTTTGGTGTGTGGATGTTATTTGCTGTACCTGTTGTCATCCTTATTCTTGGTGCAACGTGGGTTTATCTATGTTATTTTGCTTTTCGATTAAAGATGAAGCAATTACCTGGCGGGCAAGAAATGATGGTGTCAGAACGCCAAAAGCTTGGAAAGACGAGTTATGAAGAAAAATGGGTCTTAGTAATCTTTCTTTTCACCGCATTTATGTGGATAACCCGTGGCTTCATTTGGAATTCATTTCTGCCAAATTTAACCGATGGTATGATCGCAGTGATCGCAGCAGTCCTTCTCTTTCTTTTACCAGCTGCCAAAATGCGCGGTCGTTTACTGAACTGGGATGATTCAAAAAATATTCCTTGGGGCGTGCTTTTATTATTCGGTGGTGGTCTGGCAATCGCGGCTGGCTTTAAGGAAACTGGCTTATCTGAATGGATTGGCTCGAATCTAACGATGCTTGAAGGTATGCATTTGCTAGTTATTATTGCAGTTTCCACCACGGTTGTTTTAATTTTAACAGAGTTTACATCCAATACGGCAACGGCTACAATCCTTTTACCTGTTATGGCAGCCGTAGCGATCGCACTTGATTTACATCCATTTGCTTTAATGATTTCATGTGTATTTGCAGCAAATGCCTCATTCATGTTGCCTGTTGCGACACCACCGAATGCCATTATATTTGGAACGGGAAAATTGAAAATTGGCGACATGATTAAAGTCGGTTTTGCAATGAATGTGTTTTCATTAATCGTCATTGTACTAGGGACAATGTACGTTATGCCAGTCGTTTGGGATATTGATTTGCATCACTTTGATCACTAATTTGTAGGAGTGAGACAAATGCGTAAAATTGATTACGAAAAAATAGTTGAAGTCGTTCGAGAGGCTTGTCAAAATGCCAATTACGAATTAGAAGAGGATATGGTCGATGCTTTACAAACAGCAAAAGAGAGTGAAGATTCACCAGTAGCAGGAGATGTACTGAAGCAATTGTTGGATAACGCTGCGATTGCAAAAGCAGAACGTCTTCCAATGTGTCAGGATACGGGGACGGTCGTCTGTTTTGTTGAGATGGGGGAAAATTGTACCGTGGTCGGTGGAAATGTCAATCATGCCATTAATCAAGGTGTTCGGGAAGGATATGAAGAAGGCTATTTGCGTCATTCGATCGTCGCGCACCCGCTAACGAGAAAAAAGAATAACGAAATGAATACCCCTGCCATCATCCATTTTGAACATGTTCCTGGAGATCAGCTGCGCATTCAATTAACCGCAAAAGGAGGCGGAGCTGAAAATATGAGTCAACTACGAATGCTTACGCCATCTGCTGGTGTAGAAGGGGTAAAAGCATTTGTTTTAGAAACGGTTAAAGCAGCCGGTCCAAACGCTTGTCCACCTATCATTGTAGGCGTTGGCATTGGAGGGAATTTTGAAAAATGTGCGGTATTAGCAAAAAAATCATTATTTCGATCGATAGGAGAACGAAGTCAGGATCATCAAACAGCGCAACTTGAAGAAGCACTTATAAATGAAATAAACGAACTTGGCATTGGTCCACAAGGGTTAGGCGGAAAAACGACCGCCATTGACGTGAACATTGAGTTAGAAGCCTGTCATATTGCTGCGCTTCCTGTTGCCGTCAATCTCAATTGTCACGCAGTCAGACATCGAACACTTTTATTTTAAAGAGGAGGAGAATGATGAGCGCACCAATCAATATATCTTTGCCTCTCTCAACAGAGAATCAACGAAAGTTAAGAGCAGGAGATCGTGTTTTGTTAACTGGCGTCATGTTCACGGCTCGAGATGCCGCGCATAAAAAGATGGCCGAGGCGTTAAAAGCTGGAGGATCATTACCAATCTCAATTGAAGGGCAGACGCTCTACTATGTTGGTCCTACGCCTGCGAAGCCGGGGTATCCAGTGGGAACGGCGGGTCCAACAACAAGCGAAAGAATGGATGATTATACGCCCTTATTGTTAGAACAAGGTTTAAGAGGGATGATTGGCAAAGGCCATCGAAGCGACGGTGTTGTACAGGCGATAAAGAAGCATAACGCTATTTATTTTGCGGCAACAGGTGGTGCCGGGGCATTACTCGCTAAGTCTATTTTGGAAATGGAACCAGTCGCTTACGTAGATTTAGGACCAGAAGCGATTCATAGTGTAAAAGTTAAAGATTTTCCGGTAATCGTGATTAATGATTCGGAGGGAAATGATTGGTATCAACAGATTAAAGATAACCATGCAAAAATGTAATAGATCCAATGCATAAATCCGATTGCTTACACAATTATCTGACACGTAAAATGATTATAAGGAGGCGTTAGCCATGACCCAATTAATTGATAAACAAGAAGAAGTGAAACAACAATTACGAGAAGATGTTCGATCATTTTGTTCAAATTATTCAAATAGCTACTGGCGCGAATTAGATCGGAAAAGAGAATACCCATATGAATTTGTAAATGAAATGACGCGATTAGGTTATTTATCTGTCCTCATTCCAAAAGAGTACGGTGGAGGTGGACTTGGGATGACTGAAGCAAGCATCATTTTAGAAGAAATTCACCGAGCTGGTGGTCATGCAGCTGGTTGTCACGCACAAATGTATACGATGGGTGCGCTGCTAAAGCACGGAAATGACAGTCAAAAACAAACGTATTTACCTAAAATTGCGGACGGCACCATCCGCTTTCAATCTTTTTCAATTACAGAACCAGAAGCAGGATCGAATACAACAGCGATTCAAACTGAAGCGAAAAAGACCGATTCAGGGTATGTCATTAACGGTCACAAAAACTGGACCAGTCGGATTCTTCAATCAGACTTACTCATGTTATTGGCACGTACCACGCCACTTGATCAAGTAAAAAAGAAGACAGACGGAATTAGTTTATTTTTAATTGATCTTAGAGAGATTCGAAAAGAACAGCCAGATTCACTCATGATTGAACAAGTCGAGACAATGTTTAACTATGCAACAAATAAAGTTTGGTACAAAGATATGCATATCCCTCATGAAGCGCTAATTGGAGAAGAGGGGAAAGGGTTTAAATACGTCCTTGACGGTATGAATGCAGAGCGAATTTTGCTCGCATCAGAGGCGATTGGCGATGGCTATTTCTTTATCGATCAAGCTGTCACATATGCAAGTGAACGAGAAGTGTTTAATAAGAAGATTGGCTCCAATCAAGGGGTGCAGTTTCCAATTGCGAAGGCTTATGCAGAGGTAAGGGCTGCGGATCTAATGCGAAATCAAGCGTGTGCGCAATTCGATTCAAATCAGCCATGCGGAGAGCTTGCGAACACCGCAAAATACCTTTCGAGTGAAGCAAGCTGGGCTGCTGGAAATGCGTGTATTGATACGTTTGGTGGAAACGGTTTCGTAAAAGATTATGATATTGAACGAAAATTTCGGGAGACAAGAATGTATCAAGTCGCGCCAGTCAATAACAATATGATTCTTTCATACATTGGACAGCATGTGTTAAAGATGCCGCGGTCTTATTGATGAACAGCATGGTGCGAAAGCATAAACTCTTTAAACGTTAACGCGGCTTTCGAGAGGTATCCTTGTTTTTTATGAATGAGATAGATAGGACGCTCAATCGTTAATCCTTCGACCTCCACTTTCTGAATGCCGTTTATGGAGGAGACGATCGAATCCGCAATAAATGCAACGCCTTCATTTTCTTTCACAAGGCCAACGATGCTGTTAATTTCTAGACCTTCGTAAACCGTATGAAGGGTTCGGTTTTGAGACGAGAAGGTAGAATCAAGCAATTTCTTTAACTCGGTTCCTGGTGTGTAGGATATAAACGGTTCTGCTTCTAATTCATCCAAGGTAATCGGTTTATTTCGTCTCACAAACGGATGGTTTTCCGACGCAACTAGAACAATTTGATCAGTAAACAACGTTGTATATTCAAGCTCAGGAAACGTTTTATATTGTGTTCCGAAGCCGAAATCAACAGTGTTGGTTAATAAATCTTTAATAATTGTAGGCGCTTTCCCTTCTTGCAATGACAAGGAATAGTCTGGATTTACCTGTTTAAATGCTTTAATCATGCTAGGCATATAGGAGATTCCGAGACTATGTACAAAGGCAATTGAAATGCTGCCCATTGTAGGATCGACAAGCTCTTTTAAGTTTAACTTTGCATGATTCCAGTATTGCATCATCTGTTTTGCATTGAGGAGAAAGGCTCTCCCGTAGCGGTTTAAGACGATTTTACGGTTCTTTCGATCAAACAAGGGGACGCCAAGTTCCTTTTCTAGTGTCAGAATCGAGCGACTTAAAGCAGGTTGAGAGAGTAAAAGTAAGTCTGCAGCTTTCGTCATATTTTCTTCTTCGGCAACAACGATAAAATTTTGTAATTGAGACATATCCATCGTAACAATCTCCTATTCACTGAATCTTCTATACAGAGAATAGCGGTTTATTGATAAGAGTTCAAGGAGCGTGTGTAAATTGATAAATGAAAAAACAATTAAAAAAGGTTGGAATGGTCGATTCTATGGTGATTTTGAAATAGGTGACGTGTACGCTCACCCACTAGGGAAAACCGTGACACAAACAGATAATCAGTGGTTTACGTTATTAACGCAAAATACAAATCCCATTCACTTTGATAATGTTTATGCAAGCAAAACGGAATTTAAGAAAACGCTTGTTGATTCGACGTTTACCGTTGCCCTTGTGACAGGTCAATCGGTTACCGATGTCTCGCAAAATGTGATGGCTAACCTTGGATGGGATGAAATACGTTTGCCTAATCCTGTTTTTGAAGGAGATACAATCTATTCCTATAGTGAGGTACTTGAAAAGCGTGAGTCAAAGTCACGCCCTGAGGTAGGCATCGTCAAAATCAAAACAGTCGGGTACAACCAAGATGGTGTTCCGGTCATCACATTTAAACGAACAATGATGGTGTATAAAGAAGACCATGCGCCGAAAGATACAAACGAACTGTTGCAAAAAGCATTAGATCAATCATCTTCATAATAAAGATTGTTAGGAGGAAGACCAATGCTTCCACTAGAAGGAATAACGGTTGTATCAATTGAACAAGCTGTTGCCGCTCCTTTTGCTTCTCGTCAACTTGCGGATTTAGGAGCCCGAGTCATTAAAGTTGAGCGACCAGGCCGAGGGGATTTTGCAAGAGATTATGATGAAACCGTTAATGGGTTATCCAGTCATTTTACATGGTTAAACCGCTCAAAAGAGTCATTAGCCATTGATCTTAAAGAAGAAGAAAGCAAAGCACTATTGCTCGATATTTTAAAAGATGCAGATGTGTTTATTCAAAATTTAGCTCCTGGCGCAATTGATCGGTTAGGACTAGGAACTGAAGTTGTTAGGGAACGAAATCCTAAATTGATTACAGTATCGATCTCTGGATACGGCGAAAACGGTTCCTATCGAGACAAAAAAGCGTATGATTTGTTAATTCAATGTGAAGCAGGAGCGGTTTCGGTAACAGGTACCGAAGAAACACCGTCAAAAACAGGGATTTCAATTGCCGATATTGCTGCTGGTATGTATACGTATAGTGGCGTATTAACGGCTTTGCTTGCTCGAGGGAAAACAGGAGAAGGTACGCATCTTGAAATTTCCATGCTCGAAGCGCTAGGAGAATGGATGAACTATCCGCTTTATTATGAGGGGATTGGCAACGGCCAGTTGCAGCGAACCGGGGCGAGTCATGCGACGATTTTTCCATATGGACCCTTTCAAACCGCAGATCAAACCGTCTTTTTAGGTATTCAAAATGATCGCGAGTGGGAGCGTTTTTGTTTGCATGTTCTTGAAGACGAAGTGTTAGCGAATAATCCTCGTTATCAGACGAATGCAAAGCGAAACGAAGATAAAGATAAATTAGCGCAAATTATTGATCAGAAGCTGTCGACGTTATCGTCGAAAGCGGTGATCAAGCGTCTAGATGAACAAAAAATTGCCAATGCAAGACTCAATACGATGAGCGAATTTCGGGAACATCCACAGCTTAAAGAAAGAAACCGCTGGCGTGAAGTGGATTCACCAAATGGTCGGGTGCCAACATTGATCCCACCAGTGACAACGCCGCTATTCGATGTAGTGATGAATCCAATCCCAGCTGTAGGAGAGCATACTGAAGCCATTCGAAAAGAATTTTCTGCTCCAGTTGGGAGGTCGTGATGAAGAGTCGTTCGATGCTATTTGTACCAGCAAGTTCAACAAAGATGTTGCAAAAAGGCTTACAATCCAATGCAGATCAAGTCATTTATGATTTAGAGGATTCGATCGCTTTCACGCATAAAGAAGAAGCAAGAGAGCGACTGGCTGTATTTTTAAATGAAAATCAACATGATGAAAAAAAGATTTATATCCGGATAAATGAAAGGGGCTCGGGTGCTTTTGAGGAAGATTTGAAGACAATTAGCTCTCTCTCGGGTATTCATGTGCTCCTTCCAAAAGCCAATCACTCAGACGATATCGAGTATGTGAATGAAACACTCGGCAAAGATCATAATCGTTCCATTGTGCCTATTATTGAAACAGCAAAGGGAATGTGGCATGTGGAACAGATTTCTACGACAAGAAATGTTGAAAAACTTGCCTTTGGTTCACTGGACTATTGTCTTGATCTGAACATTGATCCAAGCCCATCTGGCACGGAACTCCTTTATGCACGTTCAAGAATTGTGCTTGCCTCAAAAATGGCGAGTCTCGCTCCACCTATCGACGGTGTGTATCAAGATATTCAGAACCAAGTAGGGTTTGCCCATGAAGCAGAAGCCGGGAAGCGACTTGGTTTTCAAGGGAAACTGTTGATTCACCCTAACCAAGTGGAGCAAGCGAATCAATGCTTTGCTCCTAGCCTTTCGGAAATTGATGAGGCAAAAACCATTGTGGAAGCATTTAAAGAAAGTGAAACACAAGGAAAAGCTGCGGTCCAAGTCAATGGAAAAATGGTCGATTATCCAGTAGTAAAGCGAGCAGAGCGGTTGCTGCAATTATTCGGGTAAGGAATCAGCAGGAATATGTGTTAGAAATGTAGCGCAAAGAAGAATCTTTATGGATGAATTGGTGTCATTCATAAAGATTCTTTGCGTTGAGATGAGCGAGAAGTACTGCCTAATTCATTTAGACGGCACGTTTAGTTTTCTGTAAAGACAACGAGACGACCAGTGTGAGAATGAAGACCATTCCGACTACCTGCCAAATACCAAAAGTAAGATTTAACCAAAGCACGCTACTGACAACGGCTGTTAAAGGTTCTAATGTGCCTAGCAAGGTGGTTTCTTTTGCTTGTAAGTAATCTAAACTCTTAATAATGAACCAAAACGCAATTGCTGTACCGAAGACAATCGTGAAAAAAAGAATAATGCTTGTAGAGAACGACCAGCTTGATACGTCAACAGCCCAAATGGGGTGAATAAATGACATGGTCACGCCAGCAATAAGCATCGCCCATCCAACAACGACAATGGAAGAGTAGCGAGCTGTTAATCGTCGAGCATAAAGCGTATAAAAAGCGAGTGAAAGTCCCGAGATGATCCCCCATAGAATGGCTGAACCAGGTACGGTTAATTGTGAAAATGAGCCATTCGTCAATAACAAGAGCGTGCCGACGATTGTTAATCCAATTGCAATAAGATCGAACCACTGAAACGACTGTTTTCGTCTTAGAAGTAACCAAAGAATGATATAAACCGGAGCCAAATATTGCAATAACGTAGCGACCGCTGCATTTCCCTCATGAATAGAAGCCATATAAGAGTATTGCACAAGCAACATGCCGAAGAGCGCAAATGCAAATAGTGGCAGCCAATTTGAAAAGGTCAGCCAAATGGCGAAGACCGACTGCCATCCTTTTAAAAAGAGCTGAATGCCAAGTAGCAACAAACCGCTACAGATAAGCCGCGTGGTCACATACCAATTCATGTCAATGTTGGCTGTTTGAAATAAATAATCTGCTGCAGTCCCGCCAATTCCCCAAAAACTAGCTCCAAAAAGGACAAAAAGAATGCCGATCCATCTTTGATTGTTCGTTGTCATTGAATCACCTATACTATAAGAATATGTCCATTTTATATGGTAAACGAAAAAGAAAATACATCATTAACAATAAAAAGTAGCACAAAAGTGAGGGAATAGGATGACGAGAGAGATTGTCCTGAATGGATTAAATGAAGAAGTATTTCCCTTCGTTAACGGAGAGTGGCATCATTCTTTTGAATTGACGAAACTATCAGAAACAACACTCGGGTATATTCCATTACATTGGCACAAAGAATTTCAATTTATGCTCGTAATAACGGGGAGCGTGAATGTTCAAATCTTAGATCAGGATGTAAAATTGAATGAGGGAGAGGGTGCATTTATTCAATCTGGGGTTGTCCATAAAATCTTTGAGCTTCAACCGAGTACAACGTTTATATGCTGGAATACAGGAATGAAGCTACAAGCACATTTACAGCCCTATGTAGACACGCTGTTAGCGAGAAATGATTTCATGTTTATGCTCTTTTCACCAAAATTAATGAACGACCAGATCATTCTTAAAGCGATAAAAGAAAGTTATGATGCTACCCGAACAAAGAAGTTTGGTCATGAATTAGAAATTATGGGCAACTACATGCGTTGTTTATCGTTCATTATTCAGAGGCAAGAAGGAGTGCCGGTAAACAAAGAGGGTTGGTATGATGCGAGAGTGAAGCAGATTCTTGCTTTTATTCACACAAATTACGCTTCAGCGGTAACGTTAGAAGACCTTGCACGTCTTATTCATCTAACGAAAGCTGAAACGATCCGATTGTTTAAACGATATGTAGGTCAAACGCCTTTTCAATATATGAATCATTATCGCTTAGAGAAGAGTCGAATCTTATTAGTGGAAACCGTAAGTACGGTAACAGAGACTGCAATGATATGCGGGTTTTCAAGCGTTAGTTATTACATTTCTCAATTTAAAAGGGCTTATGGATTCACACCAAAACAATACCAGAAAGAGAGGAAGACGAAGCAAACAAAAGAAGCTGTACATGATAGAATAGAAAAAAATGGTAGGACAAGGTGGTGAGCCATGTGGATACACGTTTTCACGTCTATCTCGCAACAATCGTTGGCGCTGCTTGTTGGGGATTAATTGGGTTATTTATCGCACCTTTATACGAAGCTGGGTTTACGCCATGGGATGCTGTAACAATTCGGGCTGTCTTTACGTTTGCGATTTTAATTCTCATTATGCTTGTGGCGAGCCCAAAGCAATTAAAAACTGACTGGCGCGATCATCTATTTTTTGCAAGCGCTGGCGTCATTAGTATCGCATTTTTTAATTATTTTTACTTTGAGGTATTTTCACAATCAAGTTTAGCAATTGCTGTAACGCTCCTGTATACGGGACCGATTTTTGTGACGCTTTTGTCTAGAATCTTTTTTAAAGAAGCGATCACGAGCCGAAAAATAGGGGCTCTAGGTCTAGCAGTCGTTGGCTGTGGCTTCGTTGTAGGTTTCTTTCCGTATGGAGAGCAAGCCATCTCCTTACAGGTCGTGGTGTTTGGTTTGTTATCAGGATTTTTTTATGCTCTTTATAGTATTTTCACAAAACCTGTTACAAAAAAGTATTCCGTCATGACGATTACAACGTATGTCTTTTTCTATACAAGTGTGTTCATGCTCCTTTTTAGTGACACGACGCAGAAAATGGTTTTATTTCAACAGACAGAAGTCTTTGTAAGTGCGCTGCTTCTCGCCCTTATTTCCACTGTAGCAGGTTATTTCTTCTATACATTTGGACTGAAATACTTGGAAGCAAGTAAAGCATCGATACTAGCAACGATGGAGCCACTAGTAGCAGTATTGACGGGTGTCTTGTTTTTAGGTGAGTTCTTGTCTTTTTGGCAAGTTATTGGAATCGTCCTTGTGCTGTATGCGGCAATTTTGGTTGTGGAACGGAAGAAAAAACGCCCTTCTATTCAGCAGGAAATGTGAAGCGAACAGAAGGAGATGGGATGAAGAAGATGTATGCCGATATAACGGACTTTGTTTTTGTTGAATCGACAGTAGAAAAAGCCGACATACTGTTTATTCCAGGTTCTGACCATCCTCCGTTAATGGAGAAAGCAGCTGCTCTTTATCATGGTGGGTTTACACCATATATCCTTATTTCTGGTGGATATAAAGCGGGTTTGAATCAAACAGAGTGCGACTATTTAAAGCAGATTGGCGATGCCTTGCAGATTCCAATAGGATGTATGCTTACGGAGCCATACGCACAACATACGTATGAGAATGCACATTTTTCTCGCGACTACGTCCATAAAGAAAACATCTCGGTGAAAAAAGCCATTATTGTATGCAAAGCAACACATTCTAGGAGGGTGTTGCTTACTTATCAAGCTGTATTTGGTCCCGGTGTTGAGTTCTATGTTGTTCCTTGTGTTGATCGATTCGGGATTGAACGGACGTTCCGAGAGATTAAGAAAATTGGAATGTATGGTAAACAAATTATAAGGTTTTAGAGAATACTTACGAATAAAAACACGTTTAAAGAAACTAGGAAACGGGAAAACTAACTCATCTTAATGAAGAAGGTGTATAAATGGGAGAAGAATCAACAAAGAAGGTTGGCCCTGTATTTTATTGGTCAGTAGGGATTTTAGCAGTCATTATTTTAATTGGAATTATTAGTCCGACCTTCTTAGAATCAACAACGGCATCCATTCAAGCTGCTATATCGTCCACGTTAGGATGGTATTATTTAATTATTGTGACCCTCTTCGTTCTTATATGTTTGTATTTAATTATTAGTCCGTACGGGAAAATTAAATTAGGAAAGCCAGATGAAAAACCAGAGTACAACTATCTTACTTGGTTTGCGTTATTGTTCAGTGCTGGAATGGGGACGGGTCTCTTATTCTGGGGGACAGCTGAACCAATTTCACATTTTGCCTTGAGTTCTCCTACAGTTGAAGAAGGTACAAATCAAGCAGCATTAGAGTCCATGCGGTTTGTCTTTTTCCATTGGGGCATTCACGCTTGGGGGATTTACGCAATGGTTGCCATCAGTCTTGCGTTTTTTAAATTCCGTCGTGAAGCCCCTGGGATGATTAGCGCTACTCTTTCTCCTATTATGAATACAAAAGGGAGTACAGGGAAAGTCATTGATGTGATTGCGATTGTCGCGACGGTTTCAGGTATTGCTACAACGCTTGGGTTTGGTGCCGCTCAAATGAACGGAGGTCTCTCTTATTTATGGGGCGTACCGAATACGTTCTGGGTTCAACTTATTATCATCTTAATTATTACCGTTATCTTTTTAATTTCAGCTTCAACCGGTATTAATAAAGGAATACGGATCTTAAGTAATTCTAATATGATTTTAGCGTTAGTTTTACTATTGTTTTTTATGGTGTTTGGTTCGACGATTTATTCGCTTAACTTATTTACCGATACATTGGGTCGATACATACAACGATTACCGGAAATGAGTTTTCGGATATCACCATTAAATGAAGAAAACCGGACGTGGATTAACGACTGGACCATTTTCTATTGGGCATGGTGGATGGCGTGGTCTCCTTATGTCGGAACGTTTATCGCTCGTGTGTCTCGTGGACGTACGATCCGAGAGTTTACGATTGGTGTCTTACTCGTCCCTTCATTAGTAGGATTCATTTGGTTTGCTTTTCTTGGAGGAACCGCCATTGACTTTGAAATGTCCGGTGTAACAAATTTAGCTCCTTTAGCAACCGAGCAGATGCTTTTCGGTGTACTTGAAGCAATGCCTTTGAGCTTAATTACGTCAGTTTTAGCTATTGTATTAATTGCATTCTTTTTCATCACTTCTGGAGACTCCGCAACCTTTGTGCTTGGGATGCAATCAACGAATGGAACATTGAATCCAAGTACAAAAATTAAGTTTACTTGGGGCATCATGTTATCTGCAATTGCGATTGTGTTGCTCTATTCTGGCGGATTACAAGCATTACAAAATACGATGATTATTGCCGCATTGCCTTTCTCAATCATTATGATTCTCATGGCGTATTCCTTAATCAAAGCGTTAAGCCAGGAAAAAGAAGAGATTGAACAGTCACGTGCGAAGCGAAGACAACGAAAAGAATATCGCATTCAAAAACAACAAATTAATAAAGAAAAACGTAAAGAAAAACGAGAAGTAAATGAACAAAAGAAAGAAGAAAAACGAAACGTCTCTGAACGCAAAAAGCAAGAAAAGCGTGACGTGAAAAAAGCAATCATAGAAGATGCGCCTGAAGAACGAGAGTCACCAACGAAAAAAGACGATTAATTCGAAGCCACACGACCAAATGGGAGTGTGGTTTTTTTATTGCGCATAATCAAGTCCTTTTTTGTGAAAATTATCCTTTATAGAGAGGGAGCGTCGTATGCAAACATTAGCAGAAATAGAGCACTTTTTTCTTCAAGAACTGCATAATGCCAAAGATGTAGTCATCCAACCTTTTATGTATCAAAAACAAAATGGTTTAGTGATTTATTTGGATTCGTTAGTGGATGAGAAGTGGTTAGAACGGGCTTTATTTGATTCAATGATGAAAACGAAAGACCAACATGTGCCATTAAAAGAAAATATAACGGCGCTTACTGTTGAGGAATTTAAGAGCGCTGAAGAATGTCTCCCGTTCTGCTGGATCGGATACGGAATTGTTGTAGTTGAATCAAATCCATTACAATTCTTGGCTTTGAAAACACCATTAACACGAACGCGTGCAATTGAAGAACCGTTTAATGAGCGGGCATTAAGAGGCGCTCATGAGGGATTTATAGAAGATTTAACGATAAACATTAGCATGGTACGGAAGACAGCTCGTGTAGAAGGGCTAGTCATTCATACTGAAATTGTTGGGCAGTCGTTAAAAAAAGAAGTCGCCATGATGTACATAGATGGGAAAGCAGATACCGCAATTGTAAAGAACATAGAGAATAAATTGAAAGCAATCGATGAGGATTTAATCAGCTCTCCAGGAACCCTTAATGAGCTTTTACAAGAGTCAAAGAAATCGGTTTTCCCACAAATTCTTTATACAGAACGGCCTGATACGGTTGTTGGAAACTTGATGGAGGGGCGGATTGTTTTGTTTATAGAAGGCAATCCGACAGCCTTAATCCTGCCAGTATCGTTTTTTAGTTTTATGCAGTCAGTAGACGATTACAACGTTCATTTTGTATTAGGAAGTTTTTTACGTGTTATTCGTATGATTGCCCTCTTCATCTCTATATTGCTGCCATCGCTGTATATTTCACTCGTTGCGTTTCACTTTGAGGTTATCCCTCAGCCATTAATTATATCTGTAAAAAGTTCGCTTCAAAATATTCCGTATCCGCCACTTATTGAAGCGTTAATTATGGAATTTACGATCGAGCTGATTCGAGAGGCGGGTCTGAGGTTACCAGCGCCAATAGGTCAAACCATTGGAATTGTTGGAGGGTTAGTCATCGGTGAAGCGGTTGTGAATGCCGGCTTAGTTTCAAATATCATGATTATCGTCGTGGCAGTAACAGCAATTTCGTCCTTTGTCATCCCAAGTCCAGAGATGGGTTCAATTATAAGGTTGTCTCGATTTCCTTTAATGCTAGCAGCCGCAACGTTCGGATTAATCGGAGTCGTACTGTCATTTTTTGTTATTTTGATGCACTTAATAAAGTTAGAATCTTTTGGTACTCCTTACTTATCCCCTATCGCACCGTTTAATCGAAAAGGGATAAAAGATGCCATCGTCCGATTTCCAACATGGCTCATTCAGCGTCATACATTTACGTCTTCTACTAAGCCATTGAATGGAGATCAAAAAAGATAGGAAAGGATTCTGTGTATGGAGCCACCAGCATCTACATTAGGAAGGACACAGCTATTTTGGTTTTTCGTTCACGCACAAATTGGCGTAGGCGTGTTCTCTTTACCTAATCATATTTATCACTATGCACAATCAGATGGTTGGTTATCGTTACTTCTGGCAGGTGTGATTGTTCAAATAGTCATTTATTTGCTTTATCTCCTTCACAAACGTTATCCGCACGATTCCATCTTTGCGATTTGTGAAAAAGTCTTTGGGAAATGGATTGGGAAGGTTTTTATTGCGTTATTAATCGTTTATTTTTTCATGTTGGCGGGTCTTGTATTAAAAGGATTTACTCAGCTTATTGCTATTTGGATTTTGACCAAAACACCAGAATCCATTTTTATGATTCTTTTTCTTGCAGCATGTTTACCGATGTTATTTTCGAGTCTTAAAAATATTGGCCGTATGCTTGTCTTGACCGCTCCAATCGTTTTAACAATTCCAGTTGTTGCAGGTTATGCCTTTATCTATGGGGACTATCTTCATTTATTACCTATTGGCGTTGCGGATATGTCGGGCATTACAAAAGGTTTATTTGCTTCAATGTTTGCGATTAATGGATTTATTGTTGTATCGGTTGTTCTCCCGCATGTTGATGGTTCTCCAAAACAAAAATTTAAAGTCTTATCGGCAGCGCACTGGAGCGTCACCTTCATCTACGTTATTGTCTTGATGACCTCTTTTCTAACATTTAGTCACGGAGAAATGAAACTTTTGCCCGAACCCTTTTTATACATGATCAAGTCGTTTTCTCTAACGATTATTGAGCGATTAGACTTAATCTTTCTGTCATTTTGGTCCATAAGCATAATTACGACCTACGTAATTTTTATTTATTGTGGTGCCATTGGAATGATGCGGCTCTTTCGCACATCTCGGTACCATCTCGTTGTACTTGTACTCGTTTTGCTCACAGCAGTCATTAAATTTTTGCCAACAACAATTAACGAGTTTAGTGAGTTGGTTTCCTATATTAATAAACCTAGCGCCTATCTAACTTTTTTGCTCCCGGTAGTGTTGGTTCTTTTATCGATTGGGAAGAAAAAGGAGGCGAAATTATGAGGAAATGGGGGTTGATTTTACTTACACTAATCTTATTATCTGGCTGTTGGGATGAGCGGTTGGTAAAAGATATTAACCTTATCTATTCTCAAGCGCTTGATAAGACCGATGAAGAATTAATTGAGACAACGATTGTAACAATTGGTGGAGCTCCTAATGAAAGTGGAGCTCAAACAGCAAGTTCACAAGAGCCGGCAATTATTTCTGCCGTAGGGAATACACCTAGAGACAGTCGCATGAACTTAGATCGAAAAGTATCTGGCGAGCTTTATGCATCTAAAAACCGCGTCACGTTATTAAGCCAAGCATTAGCTGAAGAAAATATTTACTCTTTACTTGATGTCCACTATCGATCGCCTTTATCAACAACAAACGCGCGCATTGCTGTAGTAAAAGGCGATGCCAAACGAGCGCTTTATGTAAAAACTGCTGAAACCCCATTGATTAGTGATTACTTAGGGGATTTATTAGTAGGTTCAGAAGCAGTGGATGCGATTCCGAAAGCTTCGATGGAGAATGTGCTAAGCGCCCTTTTCGACAACGGTATAGATTTCGTATTACCTTTATTGCACACCATTGATCATGAGAATGTCGCGCTAGAAGGCTTGGCGCTCTTTGATAATGATCATATGACTGGGCAAATGAACGCAGATCAAACCTTGCGATTAATGTTAATGGATCGTGAGCGATTAAAGCCTCAGCGCCTTAATATTAGAGTAACCGATAACGAAGAGAATCGAGTGCATAACTATGTCACAGTTGATGTAGAAGAAAAGAATAGAGAACTTACCGTGACAAAAGAAGCTTCTAAACAATTTAAAGCTCATATTGATGTGGCGTTAACCTTGAACGTTGTTGAATATCCTAGAGATACGCTTTACATCGAAGAGCACGTAACAAAGTTGAATGATGAAATAAACAACAAGTTACAGAAAGAATCAGAAGAAGTACTCCGTATTATTCAAGAAGCCAACTGTGACTATTATGGAATTGGAAAACAGATAAGGGCCTTCTATTATGACGATTGGCAGGGTATGAACTGGGAAGAAGCGTATTCCACAACGCCGTTAACAGTAACGATAAATACAGAAGTGATTTATCACGGGATTGTGAATTAAAGAGGTTTGATAAAAGAAACGAACGGTTAAGGAATATAATAGAAGGACGATGTTAGACTCAAATAAGGAGCTGAAAATCCATGTCAACTGTACTCGCAGGAATACAACTCTTGCCAAATCTTAAAGAAGACCACACAGGAGGAATGATACAACATTCACTCAAGCTTGTAGAGGAGTCTGGTTTAAAGTATGAGGTAGGTCCTTTAGAAACAGTGATTGAGGGAGATTTTGATTCAGTCATGACGCTCATCAAGTCGATACAAGAAGATGCGATTGAATCAGGAGCAAGTGAATTGCTGTCAAACATTAAGCTACACTATCGCAAAGATGGCGTATCGTTTGCAGATAAAAAATAAAAGATAAAATCCGCACCGATTTGTCAAAGAGGTGCGGATTTTTTCTATCCTTCTTAATTATGATTGTCTATCCAAGAAACAACCTCTTCAATCAACATTTCTTGTTGCTCGGCTACAGTTATGTCCGCATCGCCATCCCCAGATTGTTCACCGTACACGCCAAAATAAGCATGATTTCCGCCCTCTATTTCAATATAGTCGGTGGTAGGTGGAAGATTTTCGCGTGTATCTTCAATTTTTTCTGGCGTACTTAAGCCGTCTTCAGATCCAAAAAGGGATAGGACAGGCAAAGAGGATTGATACAAATCGTCATTACTTGCTGCATAGGCTCCCAATAGTATAAGACCACTTATCTTGTTTAAATGATCGTCAGCGTACATCGCAGCAGCAGCCCCACCCCGATATACCAATCAAGATCAGGGTCTTGATCAATAATTTCATTGGCTTTGGAACGATCTAAAATGGATAAGTTAAGAGTCACAGAAGGAACAGCTACTGTTATCCTTTGTTTTGAAAGTTCTTGTGCTACATAAGCATAGGCGTCAGGCTCAACTTTTGCGCCAGGATAAAGAACGATTCCAACTTCCGCGTCTTCTGCAGTGTAAACGAGCCAATCATCTTCTGTAGGAAGTGGCTCCGATAGTTGAATCCCTTGAATGTCGGTTCGGTCGTATGTGAATTGAGTCCAAGTAAAAAAAGCGATGATCAATAGAAGGATAATGGAAGACAGTAGAAGAAGTATCCGTTTCATCCATTTTTTCATAATAAAGAGCCCTTTCCAAAGATGTTATTAGTATGATCATAGTGCAAGGGAGATCTCAATTCAATTGTACAAATAGAGTGAGAGGCGGGAATTTTGATTAATGAACACGAACATATTTTCTTGTTTTTTCTTGATATCGAATATACGTTCGTGTATAATAAAAGAAATAAAAGGAGGGCTTGCTATGATAAAGGGTGTATTACAACGAGCGCTAGAAAATAAAGGTCGTGTAACAATGATTTATATGAATGCGAATGGAGTCATTTCACAGAGAGTCATTTCGGTCTTGTATTTAAAAGAACGCTGGTTTGTAGCCTATTGTCATAGCAAACGCCAGCGTAGAGTATTCACATATGACAATATCTTGTCATTAAACCAAATGAAAGATCTTGTGTCATAGATCAAGCCGAGAATAGATGGTTTTCAGTCTTAAAAAAGCCACTCCATAAAGGAGCGGCATCTTATGAATTAACGACTTTCTTCATCATCGCCCCAGCAATCTGTATTTTTGATCTCTGGATACTTAGAAGAATAGAAAACGGGGTCTTTTCCTTGTTTCCGTTGTTCGGTGTAATCTTGAAGCAAAATAACGGCTTTCTTTGTGAGTAGCAATATAACAGTGATATTAACAATAGCCATTAGAGCCATGAATAGATCTGCCATTGTCCAAATAAGTTCAACTGTCGCAATACCACCTAGAATTCCCATAATGATAAATGCAACTCGGTAAATCGGTAAAAAGCGAGCACCGTTCTTTAAAAACTCAATGTTGGTTTCACCAAAGTAATAATTCCCTAAGACAGAACTATACGCAAAGAATAGTAGGGCGATAGCAACAAAAGCACTTGCCCAATCACCTATATGTTGAGACATCGCAAATTGAGTAATCGTTGCCCCTTCTCCATCGACATCCATGTATCCAGATGACAATAGAATGATAAATGCGGTAGAAGTACAAACGAGCATCGTATCAAAGAAAACGCCAAGTGATTGGAATAACCCTTGTTTTGCTGGGTGCGAAACATTTGCCGCAGCGGCTGCATTTGGCACGCTCCCCATACCAGCTTCATTTGAGAATAACCCTCTTCGTGCACCTTCCATAATCGCTGCACCAAAGCCGCCTCCGACTGCTTGTGTAAGACCAAATGCTTCACTGAAAATTAACGAAAACACGCCAGGTATTTGATCTATATTGACGAAAATAATGTAAAGTGCAACCCCCATATACGCAACCGCCATAAAAGGAACAACAAGTTGCGTTACTTTCACAATTCGTTTGACCCCGCCGAAAATAATAACGGCTGTGACTGCCGCTAGAATAAGTGCCATGAGCAAGCGGTTTGTATCAAAAGCGGTTTGGAAGGAATCGGTAATGGTATTGACCTGCAAAGCATTAAAAATCATTCCAAAACAAGAAACGATTAAAATGACAAACAAGATACTTAGCCAGCGTTTTCCTAATGCTTTATGTATGTAGTAAGCTGGACCTCCGCGATAGCGATCGCCATCTTTCTCCTTGTAAAGTTGACCAAGCGTACTTTCGATAAAACCTGTTGCCATACCGACAGCTGCAATGATCCACATCCAAAAAACCGCACCAGGTCCACCTACTGTAATGGCGAGGGCAACACCTGTAATATTACCGGTTCCCACTCTAGCTGCGGCGCTAATCGTAAAGGCTTGGAAAGCGGAAACTCCTGTCTTACTGCTCCGTTTTTCTGTGATGACGCGGAACATCTCTGGGAACATGCGAATCTGAACAAATTTTGTACGGATAGTAAAATATAATCCAGCAATAATAAGTAAACCAATTAGTATGTATGTCCAAATTATATCGTTAACTGGGTTAACAATCCCCTCTAAAAAAGGTAACTCTAAAGCAAATCCATCTTCAAACATTCCACCAATCCTTTCTATAAAGTATGCGGTTCCAATACCCTTAATTAGAACTTGTTAAACGATTTCGAATTAAACATATACAGGTGAGATAAGATATCGCTAAAACGATATTTCAAAAAGTGTTATCTTTTTTTTATTCATTATGCTGTTCTCGAAATTGTTTCCAAGAATTCTTGAGCCCGGCATAAGTTCCGATAGCTGCACTTCCATAAAAGAAACCCATGAAAATTCCAGCGGACAAACTATGAGGATGACTAAAAAAAATAGACATAGCAAGCCCTAGTAATGTGGCAATAGTCGGGACAAATGAAGGCTTAATAGGGAAGACAACTTTTATGAGTTGTGTAAGCACTAACACAATCGGAACCGCTATGACTCCGTCCCAAATGTTTGTATGAATGGTTGGATAATCCATTATACCCATCCTTTATCGATTTTTAACTTAGTTTGTGTTGTGGACTAGAGAATTATTCAAAAGGATTCAGTTTGAGTTTATCGAATTAGCTATAACTGAAAGAAAAGAGGAGGAGTAGAAGGTGATCGACGTTCAAAAAGCTGATGACGCGCACATTCCAGGAATTATCTACGTCTGTCGCGCGGGTTATCGTGATGTTTCTAAGTGCATATTATCAGAGTCGTACATAGAAAAGCAGTGTGAAACGTATTACAATCCTGATCGCATTGCTAAAGAAGTAGGAGAGCCGACACATTCGTGGGGAGGCTATTTTGTAGCCTTAGATCATGGTCAAGTTGTTGGCGCAGCAGGAGGCGGAATGACGAAAAAGGGAACGGGCTGGCTCTATGTCATTTACTTAGACCCACAGCGCCGAAATGAAGGAATAGGTACAAAGCTTTTAGATGCAGTTACACAACAACAGAAAGCGTTCGGAGCTAGAGAGCAATTCGTCACCGTGCAACGAGGTAACGTAAAAGGTATTCCTTTTTACGAAGCAAGAGGATTTATTTTTCAAGAAGAGATTGTCTCAAATAATCTTGATAAAGAGCCTGGAGCCGTCGTGTATAAGTTTAGACGATCAATCTAAATTGTTCGGTCAAGAAAATGATGAATAAATAGATGGTATAGAATGCAACGAGCACACATGAAAAAAGCTTGTATGTATAGGGTTTCGTTAGCTAATTAAACGTTTGATTAAAAAAATTATCTTAAACGGGCGAGTACAAAGAAATGTTTCAAGCTATAGGCTACGCCATGCAGGATAACCTGGATGAGAAGAGTATCCAACAAACGGAAGTTCTTATAAAGAAGATGCTAAAAGCGAAATAGTGATACTGGTTAAAAAACTAATCGTTAAATAGATGAAAGGTATGCGGGTAGTTCATTTTCTGAAATGACTATGATCCCATGTTTTCTAATTAAATTTGTAGTACGTTCATAAACCGTTAAAGATTCAAAAAATTCATTTAAAAAAAGGAGTGTTCACTCAACATGTACAATCCTAGAATAAATCTACCAATAAAACATGAGGAAGTTCCCTCATTAAGAGAAAAGATAGGTTGGGCTAGAAGAGATCAAGATTTTCCTGCTTTACTTGAGCGTTGTAACTTTTGGGTAGGGGTAAGAAACGAACATCAGGAGTTAATTGGGTTCGGTTATGTATGTGGAATGGGCTTAGAACACGGTTATTTAGAAGACATCATGGTACACCCGCACTATCAAGGAAATGGAATTGGTGTCAAACTCGTCAAAGCACTTTTAGTCGAGGCGGATGCATTTGGATTAGAGATTGTAACAGTCTCTTATGGTGCCGATAAACAGAGCTTTTATGAAAAATGTGGATTTACTCACGGTGGTGGAGGAGTTTGGAGTCATTCGTAGATTATGAAGGGAGACGATAGCATGCCGAAAAAAGGATTTATTTTCCTGTTTAGTGTCATCATTTTCCCTCTAGTTGTTACATCGCTTCTCACACTATATCGATTCATTGCAGGCCGAGAAGTGGGATTGGAGCAATTTTTATCTAACTTTTTAGGGTACGCGGTTGGAGGGCTTTTTGTTGGCTTTATTTGGTACAACATTAAGAAATTAGACCAATATGATAAGAGGTAAGGGGCATAAAATGACCCTTGGCTCGTAACCATCATTTTTATGAGACAACAGAAGAAAAAAGAGTGATTTTCACTGTGAAATATGATATACCAGTAGAGGTGGAAGTTGTGTAGCGTCGTTTTAAAATGTTGAAAGAAGTGAAAAGATGTCAGTTATTGCAATACTGTATTATACAATTATGTTCATCATCCTCCCAGCTTTGCCTGCGTATGTCCTGTATCGGGTGTACTTTATTAATAAGAAAAAAATCTATTCATTCTTTCTATTATTATATCCATTTAGTCTGATGGTGCTTAGTCGTATGTTAAACCCAGGGGGAGTAGAAGGCTTGGAATCGATGATGTATAGTTCGATTTTAGGTCTTGTATCAATTTCATTACTTTTTAGTGTGTTGATTATTATTTGGTTGAGATATAGACGAGAAGTGTAGTGAAGGCGATCGGTGTAGATCGTCTTTTTTGGTAGGCGTAGACTCAATAAGAAAAATTGTGGAGAGCAGGTAAATGTTTGTTGTTTCCTAGTCTCATTTGCCGTGCTCAAAAAACCTATATCTTTCTTTTCATAGATTTGCTAAGATGGACAACATAAAAGTTGCTTGTTTTTTCAGACTCTTATAAACGGAATGTTTAGCGAGTGTGCGAAAAGGGTAGGTAAAGCTGGTGTGCTGTTTATCGGTACACGAAATCAAAGGCAAAAGGAGGGGCATGGTGCAACGTACTTTAAGGTTTATAGGAATAATGTCGGTCATGATTCTCTTTCTTTTTTTGAATGGAGAAAGGGCTGAAGCATCGACAAACGTAGGGTTTGTGGAGAGTGATGCACCACTCAATGTGAGGGACCAGCCTTCTGAACAAGGAGCGATCATCGGCAAACTCGAACCAGGTCATCAAGTTGAGTATTTTCTTACGTCAACAGACTGGTTAAAGATTACATATGCTGGACAAGTTGGCTATGTGAACAATGCATTTATTAGCGATGCTGCGACACAATCAACTAGTCAAGCCAGTACAGAAGTGAAGCAAGCGGTGGTAAATTCATCAGGTGGGCTGAATGTTCGATCAGGTCCTAGCTCGTCAGACTCCATTGTTGGACAATTGTCAGGTGGAACGCAAGTCGATTATGTGGAGCGACAAGATGGTTGGGCGCAAGTGACGTTTAATGGAACAACTGGATTTATACATATGGATTATTTACAATCGTCATCAGAAGCGAGTCCAGCCCCTGCCGCACCAGTAGTAAATACGTCATCTAATCAAGGAAACGTTCGCGTCGTGCTAGATGCAGGGCACGGTGGAAACGATCCGGGAGCGGTGGCGAATGGTTTACAGGAGAAACAAGTGGCGAAAGCCTACAAAGATCAAGTCAAGCGGACGCTTGAAGCAGATGGCATTGATGTAATTGAAACGCGTACAGGCGATGAATTTGTCTCTCTCGCTAACCGAGTTAATCAAGCGAATCAAGCGCAAGCAGATCTTTTTTTAAGCATTCATGCGAATAGCTTTGCCGATCCTAGCGTTGGTGGATTTGAGACCCATTACTATCAATCTAGTCAAGAAGCGACTGTAATTAATAGAGAAATAGGACGTCTTAACTCTGGAAATCAGATGCGAGGCACGTATCAATCTAACTTTCAAGTGCTTCGAGATTCCAGTGTCCCAGCTGTGCTTATAGAGGTTGGCTATTTAACAAATCAAACGGATGCACAGTTGGTGCAGACAAACCAACACCAGCAAGAAGTGAGTGAAGCAGTTAGACGAGCGGTCCAACAATTATATTAATCTCGTAAAAAGGGACTTCTCAATCGTGAGGAGTTCTTTTTTTGTGGAAGGAATTTGTCTTTTTTTGCCGAAGATTCAAGAGGATAATGAGGTGATCAATGTGAATGTCTTTCAATCAATTTTACTCGCGATCCTTCCAGTCATTCTTGCAGGGATCGGAAGTATTGCGGTGATTGCTTTAACCATTGCAAAGACACAGCAGAAAACGATTGAAGATTTAGAAAGCCGCCTACAGAAGCTAGAACAACAGAGATGAAGAAAAGGGAGTGCAGCTATGTTTGAACTGAAAATACATGACCAATTATCTTTGAAAATGATTGAGTTTCAGGATGCGGAACCCATTTACACACTAACGGAGCAAAACCGAATGCATTTAAGAGAGTGGCTACCTTGGGTAGATTATATCAAAGCAGAAAGTGACACGCTCAATTTTATAAAAAGTTGCTTAAAAGGACATGCGGACAATTCTAGTCTTAACACAGTCATTCTTTATCGTGGAGACATTGTAGGAATGGCCAGCTTTAATCAACTAAATTGGTCAAATAGGACGGCATCGATCGGGTATTGGATTAGTGAACAGGCGCAAGGAAAAGGGATCATGACTGATGTATCTCGTACATTAACACAGTACGCCTTTCACCATTTAAACATGAACAAAGTGGAAATTCGTGCAGCCACTGAAAATAAGAAAAGCCAAAGCATCCCAATAAAACTAGGATTCACAAAAGAAGGAGGCATTCGACAAGCGGAATGGCTGTATGATCATTATGTTGACCACGTCATCTATGGCATGCTGGCATCCGAATGGAAGAGTGAATAAATATGTTCTTTTTGTAAAGGTACCTGTAAAATCGTCTTCTTTACGGTATAATAAACCATTTGATATTACTACCAAGTGGAGGAAACATGCAAACGATCAGAACTTTATTTGAAATTTTAATGATTTCAACGAGATTAGGACTCACTTCATTTGGAGGGCCGATTGCCCATTTAGGCTATTTTCACAATGAATACGTTCAGAGGCGAAAATGGTTAGATGAACAAAGCTACTCAGACCTAGTTGCGGTTAGTCAGTTTCTCCCTGGACCAGCAAGTAGCCAAGTAGGAATTGGCATTGGTGTCATGCGCGGAGGGGTTCTTGGTGGTATTGTTTCGTTTCTAGGATTCACGATGCCATCCGTCATAGCATTAATTTTGTTTGCTTATGTGACTCATGCGTTTGATATGGCAGGTTCGGGCTTTATTCACGGATTAAAAATTGTAGCAGTGGTCATTGTTGCCCACGCAATCTTAGGGATGGCAAAAAACCTTACGCCAGACATAACAAGAAAAGCGATTGCACTTGTTGCGCTTATCGCATCCTTATTCATTCCACATTTTGCAACACAGGTAGGAATTATTCTAGCAGCAGGACTGACTGGTTATTTCTTGCTTCGTCCAAAAAAAGAAGACCGATCTGCTGCTTTTAAGATGCCAATCACGAAAGCCTTTGGTGCAAGTTGTTTAACGCTTTTTTTGGGGTTATTAGTCTTACTTCCCATCATGGCTTCATTTAGTGGGGGGCTTTGGATCACCATGATCGACAGCTTTTACCGTGCAGGCTCCCTCGTATTTGGCGGTGGTCACGTCGTTCTTCCTTTATTAGAACGAGAGTTTGTTCCAATAGGCCTAATTAGCGAGGAATCCTTCTTAGCAGGGTACGGCGCAGCTCAAGCTGTTCCAGGTCCATTGTTTACTTTTGCCTCGTTCATTGGAGCGGATATAGCAGGATGGATAGGTGGCCTTGTCGCAACTATAGCGATTTTCTTACCTGCTTTTCTGTTGATTTTAGGTGTGTTGCCGTTTTGGCATGCGTTACGAAGCAATCAACGCATGAAAGGCGCTTTTGTTGCGGTAAATGCCGCGGTAGTAGGCATTTTGATTGCGGCATTCTATCAACCAATTTGGACGAGCGCCATCCTTGGTCCAATAGATTTTGCGCTCGCCGCACTACTGTTTTTCATGCTGATGTATATGAAATGCCCACCGTGGCTAGTGGTTGTCACTGGCGCTCTCGGAGGATTGCTTCTTCAAGGATTCTAATCGCCCTTGAAAAATTCCCTCGTTAATTGAAGAAACTGCTGTACCCCTTTACTCATCTCCTTGTCCTTATGATAAGCGAGATGAGTTTTTAGTGCAGGAAAAGTTGCGTCAAACGGCACGGCGCAAAGTAATCCTTCCCGTAGCTCTGCCTCAACAACCAACTCTGGCAAAAAAGCGATTCCAATATTGGCGACCACACACTTTTTAATGGCTTCTAAACTAGTAAATTCAAGTGACGACTTTGGTGTAACATGAGCTTTGTGGAGCAGATTTTCTAATAGCACTCTGTATGAACACCCTTTTTCTGTAAAAAGGATGGCCTCACTCTCCAAGTCTTCTGGAGAGATGTTTTTTTGAGCGGCGAAGGGGTGATCTGGTGCAACGACCATGAGAAGTCGTTCTTCAATCAGGGCTTCCGTATGTAATAAAGACCGTTCCTTTGTCGTCACGTCCATAATAAAAGCAAGATCGATCTCTCCATTCAATAAAGATTCAGTCGCAAGTTTGTCGGAGTGCGCAGGTTTGAAAACTAGCTTGCTAGTGGGGTTTTGTTGAGTAAAGGTATGTAATAACGTTGGTAAACGATATGTACATTGGCTTTCTTGCGCCCCGATGACAATGGTTTCTTTCTGGCTTAACAGGGAGACTCGTGCGGTTTCTTCTAATTGAATCAGTTGATGCGCATAAGGTCGAAGTTGTTGACCAGCTTTTGTTAAAATGATTTTTTTCCCAAGACGTTGGAAGAGCGAGCACTGTAGTTCATGCTCTAAGCTTTTTATTTGCGCCGTGATGCTTGATTGCGCGTACTGCAATCTTTCAGCTGTCTTCGTAAAGTTAAGAGTTTCACAAACATCTAAAAATGTTCTTAAGTGCTTACGGTCCATAAGTGCCTCCTATCGAAAAAACTGATTGGTTTGATTAAAAACATTCGCTGTTTTGATTAGTGTACGTGATGTACGCTCAGAAGAGAAGGATGTTGAAGGAGGAGATTAGCATGAAAACAATCTTGATTTTGAATGGACACGACCGTTATGAACGGGCACAAGGGCATTTAAATGAAGCTCTCTTGAGAGAAACTCAAACAATGCTCAAGGGGAGTTATCAAACGATACAAACAAATATCGTTGAAGGATATAGCGTTGAAGAAGAAATCGAGAAATGTAAAGTGGCAGACGTAATGGTTGTACAAGCGCCGGTTTATTGGTTTAGTGTTCCAGGCATTGTCAAAAAGTACATGGATGATGTGTTTGTGCCAGGCATATTTTTTACAAAGTCATCTAAATTTGGTCGCGGTGGTCTCATGACAGATAAGAATTACATGCTTTCACTCACCTGGGGAGCACGAGAAGCAGAATTTAATGCGACAAGTGGTGATTTTTTAGAAGGGTTGTCTGAAGACCAAGTTTTATTCAGTGTGCATAAGACATTTGCTTATTGTGGTATGACGGCTTTACCTACTTTTTCAGTGTATGGAGCGATGAAATTAGATTCATTTGATCGACCAATTAAGGCGTTACAAGCGCATATAAGGAAATTTTTTTGATAATAAGAGATGCCGATTGATTAAAATCGCATGAACTCGCTATGATAGTGGTAGAGGTGTTTTGATGAATCAAGAAATTGTGATTGAAAAAGCGTCGGCTGCATCAACGGTCGGGGCAACGTTAAACAGTATGGCTGTTGGCGATATGGTCGAAATCATGACGGGATCAAGCGACAAAACGGTGATAGAAAATACGATGGTTGCATTGTGGCAAGGAAAGAACAATCGCTTTAGCCATGAATTTGCGTATGAAGCAAAAATGGGCAAGAAGACGTTAGGAATGATGACGTGTTATCCAGTACCTGTTATGGATAAATTAGCGATTCCTACTGCCAAACAAATTCTACAGATTCGGGGAATGGCGATGGTTTCATATGCGCTAAAGCATCCTCGTTCCATTTATGCGTTGTTGACGATGGAAGAAGGAAAGAAGGATGAGTTTCACGTCGGGTCTATTGCTCTGTTGCCTGAAAGCAGAGGGCTTGGTATCGGCAAGCAACTTCTGCAAAAAGCAGAAGCCTTAGCAAGAGAAGCGTCTTTTTCAAAAATTTCATTAACCGTACGTGAGGATAATCCAAAAGCGAGACAACTGTACGAGCGAATTGGGTATCGTCCGGTTGGACATATTGCTCGAGGGCCATTAAGCTTGTATCGAATGATGAAGCCTTTGAGTAAAGGAGAGATTCAACATGGCGAAGCATAAAATTTACACGATGCCGTTTGCTGACGTCTACCCACTCTATGTGAAAAAAGCAGAGCGCAAAGGGCGAACACAAGCGGAAGTTGATCAAATTATCCAGTGGCTAACCGGATACAGTGATGAGTCTCTACAGGAACAGATTGATCAAAAAACCGATTTTGAAACATTTTTTGCAGATGCACCACAATTAAACACGGCTCGTTCTATGATTAAAGGAGTGATTTGTGGCGTGCGGGTGGAAGAAATTGAAGAACCAACAATGCAAGAAATTCGTTACCTCGATAAACTGATTGACGAGCTTGCAAAAGGGAAGACGATGGAAAAAATATTACGTAAAGAAGCACCATCTACTTAGATAGGTGCTTTTTTCGTCATGAGACAATCTGTTCACGACATACTTCTAGAAAAAAGAATGGACGGACGATGCAGATGAAAAAAGGGAATCATAAATTTGTATTCTATACGATTAAAGTAACCAAATTAAAACGATTTCTTTTGCTGGATATGGTGGCAGGAACAGGCATTTACTTCACAGTCAAAGTCGTGACAGCTAGCGTTGTGGCAGGGATGGTAGGGAGTGTCATTGGTACAGAAGGGATAAAGCGATGGCCTCGAAAAGAATGAACATCACCTTTTATTTGTTTAAATATGGAAAGTGAGGGTATTTGAAACAAAACAAATGAAGGAGAGTTGTTCTGTATGAATGTCCAACGCATAATAGGGATCATCTTCTTGCTGTTTTCAATAGGTGTTCTCATTTATGGCTTTGTGACGGGCGTGCATGTGCCGGTTGTGCTCATACCGAGTGTACTTATTGCAATGGTCTTAATCGTAGGAATTCGAAGCCCCTCCCAATATCGCTGAAGCTTTTCAATAAAGGGGAAAGCTTTTTTAAGTTGTTCGTAACATAAAATGTGAAAAAAGAATGGATTTTGGGCATTCGATTTTGTCCGAAGATCATTTCCTGCTATGCTAGTGTAGTAAGAGAGATGATGCGATTGACGTGTCAAAAAAAGGAGGCGATGTAAAAGTGGGTAGAAAAATCATCTACATTGTCATTGCACTTTTACTTGTCAGTATAGCAGCTGTTGTATTAATAAACTTTATCCCTTCCCAAACCACCATAGAGGACGAAATGGCGAATTATGAAGACGAGTTCGGCGAGATTACGTCATTACAAATTGTCCAAGAGTCCAATGAACGATCCGATTCATCGAGAAGAGAAGTTGTGCTCGAGGACCGCGACGAGATTATGGCGCTTTTTGAACAAGGAAATGAGACAGAGCTTGTTTCAAATGATCGTGCACCGACTGTTAACTACCATTTGGAAATTGAAACGACTGAGCATTCCGTTTATACCGCACCGACAATTATTGTGAGTGATGTGACGTTTGCTTATGGCGAGTCTCGTTTTCATGTGAATGGCACAAACTTCTTGTTGGAAGCCATTGAAACGGGTGATTTTGATTGGGACTATGATGAATAATAGCGCTAACGTGAGGTCGTACATACGGCTTCACGTTTTTTGCATAGTGTTAAAAAATCGTGTGAGAAGATCTACCCACATGTCGTTGCGGCAATTCTGTTTTTGTTAAGCTAATTAGAAACAAAGATGAGTATTGGGGAGTGTGGAAAATGAAAAAGCGGTATCGTATGGCAATTGGGGTAGGCGTATGCACGTTGTTAGCGACACAAAGCGTTCAAGCGAAAGAGGAGGCTTTTCCATTAAATACGATCGATGGTGAAAAAGCGGAGGGGCAGCATTATGTTCCATCCACCCTTGAGAATGTTCGGTGGGGAGAGCTTCCAAACCGAACAAGCTCGCCAGTCTTGAAAATGAAATCAGGGGAAACGGTTACGTTTGATACGGTTTCAGCAGAAGGCATTTTAGACGATCAAGGGCGCGATCCTGTTACATATTTTGGCCAATACGGTGTTGAGTCGGACGAAGTCTTAACAGATGCGATTGACATTGCTGCATCTAATATGGAAAATATTTTTGGTGAACAAGGTCCACATGTTGTAACAGGACCTGTTGAGATTGAAGGGGCAGAACCAGGTGATGTGTTAAAAGTGGAAACGTTGACCTTAACACCTCGGGTGCCATACGGAGTCATCTCCAATCGTCACGATCGAGGTGCACTACCTGGAGAATTTCCTGAAAATGAAGGACCTGAAGAAGGTGCAAGTGCTGAAAATCCAGAATTATATAACAATGTCTCGGTTTTCACTCCAATTACAGAGCGAGATGGGGACTGGTATGGTGAAATTCCTGGAGAAGACGTTTTCTTCCCACTTGAACCGTTTATGGGCATGATGGGTGTTGCAACGGATACGACGGAACGAGTCGATAGTGTTCCACCGACACATACTGGGGGGAATATTGATATCAACGATTTAGGTGAGGGCTCTGCACTTTATTTGCCGATTGAAGTGGACGGCGGAATGTTCTATACAGGTGACCCACACTTTGCTCAAGGGGATGGTGAAGTGGCGTTAAGTGCACTGGAAGGATCGTTACGCGTGACGTTTCGTTTAACGCTATTAAAGGACGGTGACCCGGCGATTCCTGGTGACGCAAATGCCTTCACACACCCTGTCGGAGAAACAGATGACTATTGGTTGCCAATCGGATTGGATGAAGATCTAAATGAAGCGATGAGAGATGCGACGCGCCAATCGATCTCCCTTCTCGAGCACCAATATGGGATGGACCGAGCAAATGCTTTGGCTTACTTAAGTGCGGCAACAGATTATGAAGTGTCACAAGTCGTCGATCGAACGAAGGGCATTAACGGAAAGATTCGGAAAGCTGATTTTGAAAGAAATAAAGAAAGTGAACCAGCTTTAGCGAAAGAAGAAGATACAGGTGGCGTGTTACCTGACACCTCTGCTAACCAAGCCACATGGATCGTAAGCGGGCTTCTGTTGAGCATCATTGGTTTGAGTGGTGTGTTGTGGAAAAGAAGAAGACAAAGCAAAGGGAAAAGCGAAGCTGGTCTATGATGAAGTGATAAAAAAGCTTGATTTAGGGGGCGGTCATGGACATTCGTCGAGACACCGATCTCTCAAGAGATACGATTTATCGCATTAAGCGAGACTGGCAGCAACAAAAGGAAAACCTGAAGGAGAAAATTGAATGAAATCATTAACATACTACAACGAGCAATACGAAACCATTCTCCATTCAAGTGATTCAAAACACTACAAAAACACTTCAAATGTCTGCCCTGGAGAAGCAATATCAAATTCCTATGCTTTGTAAAGAAGAGTGGAAAAAAGATAATCGAACCGTAATTGCGTTGTACAGAAAAATATCGATGTACAGTCAATTCGATTAGATGATAGGAGCATCAAGGCTGAGGGGATGTTTGAGTGAACTATATGTGAGGGTACTGTTTAAAAATATATATAGGAGTGGCTAAATAATGAAAATATTAATTCTAAGCAAAATGTATCTACTTTCAGGTATTATATTACTAGCAATTTCCGTGCAAACACTTCATGTTAGGACATCACAATCATTTTTTTATTACTTATCGTACATATTTATTCTTCTAGGTATAATTGGAGTTATATACTGGATGAAAAATAAGAAGAATTTAGAAAAATGAATCAAAAAAGATTCCTCTTTAACTAGTTGAGGAGTTAAAGAGGAATCTTTTTAATTTACACTTAGAGATGCATGTGTATTCGGGTGGTACTCCCAATCTGCGACTGTACTTACTGAAAAAGATGCTCCAGAAAGACTGAATGAAGGTGTTACACTAAGGCTTTCTTGTAAGTGAGCATACTGTCCATAAGCAGAGACATTCAACGCGGAGCTATTATTCAATTCTGCATCAAAGCTCAAAAAATGAACGACTTCTGTAATTCCGCGGTTACCTGTAGGTAATAAATTAAATGAATAACCGTACCCTTGTCCACTTCGGTCCCAATTAGCAGATTCTCCATATTGTTCAGAACCGGTGTTACCAAGTGCATCTATCCACTGTTGAGAACCTGATTCCGACCCTCTTGTTACTGCTAAATTATCAACCCCAACACCAATTATATCTTCATTTCGATTAGATGGTTGTGAATTCCAATTAATTTGTTGTCTTATTGAATAAGAACCATCATTGTTTTCTGAAAGGGTTGTACTCATAGCTCTTAAAGAAGTTTCTGTTCTATCATTATCGTTTTGAGTATTGATACTGTCTCTTTTTTTGTAATATTCCTCTTTTGTTAACTCATTAGTTTCAATTAAACCGTTTGTTTCATTGTATACGTTAGGAGCTATAGTACCCGGAAGAGCATATACACTTTCAATGTATATTGTTTCGGTGACGCTTTTTAAATCTTCCTTTCCTTCTGATTTACTAGGATACAAACCCAATCCTACAACAAGAGTACCAGCAAAAATAAGCTTAGTAGCATTTGACTTTTTCACATAATCGCTTCCTTAATTTTACATATACCCCAAATATTATTAATTAATCATTTAATTTGATTTTTCTTTCAATTTATCGAAAAGAAACTAAATTCTTTGTTGAGGAGGTAAAAGGAGTTTAATCGGCTCGTAATTGCGTTTTATCGAAAAAAATCGATGTTCCGTCAATTTGATTAGATGGTAGTCAGGATCAAGCACGACTAAGAAATCAAGCGCTTTAAATTGAACGCTCGGCATGCTGATGCCGGGCGTTTTTTGATTAGGGAAATGAAACCTCTATGACGGACGTTCGTATGTAGAAATGAGATGAACAGTTTAGTGTAAAAAGGAGCCTCCCTATGTTTCGATCATATCGACGGTGGAAAAGGAATAGAAAGATAAATAAGGTAAAAGAAGGAGATGGGCATCAACTCAAACCATTTCGTTTTTGGCAACCACTCACTCGATCAATTTTTTATATGAAGCTGATTGAGAAGAACGAGGAAGCACATGTTTATGCGGTGAATGTCCACTTCTTTAGTGAAGATGAAACGACAGAGTTGTACCGTGATGGAACACATATAGCCACATCTTCTCTCCCTGCCACCTTCCCTGTTCCTGGTGGCGTTATTGAAGTAGCCACGTCTGATTATGGGATAAGTCGAATGGACTATGTGACAAGGGACGGAGCAAGGCAACTTCAGCCAGATAAGCGGTCAGCAGAAGGGTTGCGATTACGTTTTGATCAGCGGTTCCCTTTAATAAGCGCATCGATTGGCGCATGTGCCATTGCGATCTTACTCCTTTCTATTTTTTTAGGATTGCCACAATTACTTGAAGGATTGACACAAATTCCATGGGTAGCGGAGCATATAGGCACATTCCAATCCCCAGTTACGCTTCCTAATTGGCTAAACACTACTCTTATAATATTAAGTGTTTTCGCGGCCATGGAACGGGCACTGACGTTAAAAAATCATTGGCTCATTGACATGGAAACGAGTTATTGGGATGAGTGAAGAAGGGGGAGGCAAATGTGCAAAAGAAGAATAGGAAAAAATCTAGTTTTATGCTTGTGCTGTTAACGTTTATCGGGGTGACAATTTTGTTATACGGAATGGGAGCGTTGTTCTCGATTGAATGGTTGATGCTAGAGTCCTCTTTCCATGCTGGAAATGAAGGCTTCTCTTTTCACTTCGGTTCACTTATACCAATTGTTATGGGTCTAGTTGGGGCTGGACTTGTTGAATGGCGCAGAAAAAAAGGAGCGACGACCGAAGCTTCGTAATAACCGAGAATCGGAGTGATTAACTATGACGATGTTGTTTCCTTTATATGTTGTAATGATTAGTGTATTAAATCTTTTTCTACATGAGTTTCTAAAGGGGAAAGTGGAGCCGTATGCGATTAAGTTTATTGGATCGTGCGTCTCAATCACAGCCATTCCGGTTATTTGGACTGTGGTTCTGAATAGAGAAGAACCTATCGAGATTGCTTTCTTCTATTATTTGGCGATCGTAGTCACGATCTTCATTATTGTGCTGTGGGTAGTATTTTTTACCCTTATGATGCGAGAGCGAACGCCTTCAGATGAGTAAAACACACCCTATGAAGTTGAGGGTGTGTCTTTTTTTTGTGCAGGTAGCGTCCAGCCGCTCGGTAATGAATAGTGCATTAGGATCTCGGTTTCTTTGACGCGATCTTCTACATAAGAAGAAGTCTGTTGTAGCGGTTCATCACCATAAGCTGGATGGCACATAATCTCGAGTGAATGTACGTCAGTATGGTCAGCTAGAATCTGATCAATGCCTTGATTGCTCACGCCATTTTTGTAAAAGCGATCATCAAAAGACTCGGTATAAAAGGCTGCTCCTTCAGGCATTTGTTCAAAAGAATGACGCCATGGAAGTTGGTAGGTTTTACTTAATTCTTCAATGACGGTTCGGAGGTGAGCCCAACGATGAATATGGTGATGACTATCTAAATGACTCGGCTTTAACCCGTAACGTAAGAAGGTCTCAATTTGCAGGGACCATTCGCGCAATACATCGTCTGGATTAATAATTGCTTCATTTCTCTGTGCTTGAAGCTTACGGAATTGCCCTGAATGATCGACAAGAGAAGGAACCTCACTTGAAACAGGTGCGCCAATCGTTAAAGCAAGGTGGATGCCAACTTGTAAAGAAGGATGCTGTTTCGCTAACGCAACAGCATGTTCTGTTGCGGGCATATTCACAAGCATCGTTGTAGAAGCAACAACACCGTATAAATGACTATCCAAAATCCCGTAATTAACGCCTTTTGATAAACCGAAATCATCTGCATTAAACACCACAATTGGCATGATTTTCTCCCCCTTAATGATAATGTCGCTCAATTTGAAAGCTTGCTCGTTCCCCGTGAAAGTACGTTTGTGAGTGCTCAGCGACAGTCCCATCTTCCAAATAAGCGAGGGTTTCTAGATAAAAGCAAGGTGTCTGCTCTTCCGATTCAAGATAAGTGGCAACGGTTGTATCCATGGCATGAAGTTGAATGTGTTCTTCTGTTCGAGCGATGCGTATGTCAAAATGCGCTCGCAAAGATGAATAAAGAGAAGAAGAACACTGATCTGCTGTTAATCCAGGGGCAATTGACCAAGGAACATAAGCAATCTCATATTGAAGTGGTTTTTCGTCGACATAGCGCAACCGTGTAATTTTTTGAATGGGGGCATTGGCGTCTGTTTTTAAAAGGTGAGACAATGCCTCGTCAGCAGGTACAACTTGTAATGACAACACTTTAATAAACGGTTTTTTTCCTTGAGATGTTACTTGTTCAGAGAATGAAGTAATCGTTTGCGACAAATTAGTCCGAATCTTAGGTTCAGCAACAAATGTACCTTGCCCTTGACGCCGTACGACATAGCCTTCTTGGGTTAGTTGTTGAAGAGCTGTTCGTATCGTTGTACGACTAACGCCATACGTTTCACAAAATTCCGCCTCAGTCGGCAGTTGTGATTGTGGGGCATATTCATTCGCTTCAATTTTAGTAATAATACTTTCTTTTATTTGCTGGTGCATAGAAGACATAGGCATAACCCCTTCATGTTCAGTGTCTATATTGTAGCATAAACGATGTGAAGATATCATACAAAGGTAATGACGAAAATGAAAGAATAAATTAAAATTGTTATTACAAATAAAGCTGTACTTTCTAAATTTGTTATGATAAATTAAATTTGTAACAAGAAAGCGATTTCATTTATATGGTTATTCCTACAAATAGAATGGAAGTGGAGGAGGGGTCTCAATGACGTTAAAACTAGTCATTATTGGTGGGGGATCAAGCTATACGCCAGAGATCATTGAAGGCATTATTGATCGTTATGATCAGTTCCCGGTCAGGGAGATTGCTTTAGTCGATATTGAGAAAGGGAAAGAAAAGCTACAAATTATTGCGGGGCTTGCTACACGAATGGTTCAAAAGGCGAATAAGCCAATCGTCATTACATCCACTCTTGAGCGCCGACGAGCGTTAAGAGGAGCTAACTTTGTCACAAGTCAAATACGAGTAGGGGGATTAAAAGCACGAGAAAAAGATGAACGCATTCCGCTGTCTTATGGAGCGCTCGGTCAAGAAACAAATGGAGCGGGAGGAATCTTCAAAGCATTACGTACGATACCTGTTTTATTAGAGATTTCTAAAGATATGCAAGAGTTATGCCCGGACGCATGGTTAATCAATTTCACTAACCCTGCTGGAATGGTAACAGAGGCGCTATTGAAATATGGCAAACATAAGCGGATCATTGGTGTCTGTAACATTCCATTTAATATGCGCACAGGTGTAGCGGAAATCCTTCAATGTAATGTAGAAGATATCGAAATTGAATTTGTTGGCTTGAATCACTTTGTATTTGGACGTCGTGTGCTTGTAAAAGGTGTCGATCGTACGGCAACTGTGGTAGAACGGTTGAAAGACCCAACCAATCAATACGCGCCAGCAAATATTGTATCGGAAGGCTGGTCATCTACTTTCTTATCAGCTTTTATGATGTTACCAAATCCATATCATAGCTATTACTTTAAAGGCGCAGACATGCTCGAAAAGAATTTGAAAGCGTACTGGGAAAATGGGACGCGAGCAGAAGTCGTGCAACAAGTAGAAGCAGAGTTATTTAAAAAGTATGAGAATAAGGATTTAGAAGAAAAGCCAACCGAGCTTGAACAGCGAGGAGGTGCATTTTATAGCGATGCCGCTTGTAATGTCATGACAAGTATTTATAACAATACAGGCGATGTACAGACGGTCAATGTACAAAATAATGGCACGATATCCGATCTACCTGATGAAGTGGTCATTGAAACAAATGCGCTCATAGGTGCCAGCGGACCAAGGCCGATTTCAATTGGGGCACTACCGCTCTCCATCCGAGGCATCATTCAATTAATGAAAAATGTAGAAGAGCTCGTTATTGAAGCCGCTATAAAAGGGGACCGTGAACGTTTGTATCAAGCCTTACTTATTAATCCGCTCGTCCGAGAAGAAGCGCTTGCGCACGATTTAATGGAGGATTTACTCGAAGCACATAAAGAAGATTTGCCACAATTTTATCAACAAGCATAAAAAGGGGGAATTTTTATGATGCATTGGTTAGAAAAGCACGTCATTCCAGTTGCAGGCAGAATTGGTGCACAGCGCCACCTTGTTGCCATTCGTGATGGGTTTGTTAGTGTCATTCCGTTAATTATTATTGGTTCGTTTGCTATTTTACTTAACAATTTTCCACTGCCTTCGATTGAAGGCTATCAAGGGTTTATGATGGGTATTTTTGGTGAAAACTTCACCATGTTTGGCGGAAATATTTGGGACGCCTCGTACGCGATACTTGCTCTCTTAGTCACCATGTCGATTTCCTATCATCTTGCTCGTTCGTATGCGGTGGATGGATTAGCAGCTGCTATTTTATCTGTTTCAACCTTTGTGATGTTGTCCCCTTTTACAGAAGATTGGGGCTTATCTCTCGCATGGACTGGTTCGCAAGGGTTATTCGTTGCACTATTTAATGCGATCATTATTACGGAATTATTCCGTGTCTTAGTGAACTCTCGCTTCACAATTAAAATGCCTCAAGGTGTTCCTGAAGGGGTAACAAAATCATTTCGGTCTTTAATTCCGTTTTTACTCATATTAATCGGACTAAGTTTGTTCCAAATGTTTATGGCGCTCGTCATGAATACGAGTGTGCATGAACTGGTATTCCAGTGGATTCAAACACCATTATTAAGTTTATCAAATTCGTTACCTGCGGCTTTAATCGTTGTGTTTCTTAATCATTTTCTCTGGTTCTTTGGACTTCATGGAACGAATATCATGTCGCCGATTATGGAAGGTGTATACTTAACAGCAAGTGTAACAAATACGGAGCTTGTTCAAGCTGGAGCGAGTATTTTTGGAGATGAATTAGCAATTGTTACAAAAGCATTCTTTGATGCGTACGTCTTTATGGGCGGTTCAGGAACAACTCTTGCGTTAATTGCCGCAATTTTTATCGTTGCCAAAACGTCTCATTATCGCACAGTCGGAAAATTAGGAGCGCCGGGTGCGGCGTTTAACATTAATGAGCCGATCATGTTCGGGGTGCCAATCGTGTTAAACGCATCGTTGTTCATTCCGTTTCTTTTATCACCAATTCTCTTAACGATTATTTCGTATTTTGCGATCTCGTTAGGGTTTGTGGCAAAGACAGCAGTCGCAATTCCGTGGACAACACCACCAATTATCAGTGGGTTTCTTGTGTCAGGTCACTGGTCAGGTGTCATTTTGCAGCTCTTTAACTTAGCGCTGGCCACGCTCATTTATATTCCATTTATAAAAATATCGGAGCGTGCACAAGAAAAGATCGAAAAGGAAAACACATAGATAAGGAGTGCGGTTATGACAAAAACCCTTGAAGAAATCTCATTTACACTTATTCTCCATTCAGGCAATGCTCGCTCCTTTGCGATGGAAGCGATTCAAGCAGCAAAGACTGGCGCTTTTGAACAAGCGGCGGAAAAACTAAAAGAAGCAGATGCAGCGTTTGTCACAGCTCACCATGGTCAGACGGAATTACTGCAACAAGAAGCACAAGGGAATGGGGTTACACCTTCCATCCTGCTCATTCATGCGCAAGATCACTTAATGACGTCAATGACAGTGAAAGAAATGGCTGTTGAAATGGTCGAACTCTATCAACGTTTACCAAAAGGAGTGTAGCAAATGAATATTTTATTAGTTTGTTCAGCGGGCATGTCAACAAGTATGCTTGTCTCAAAAATGAGAGAAGCAGCAGAATCAAAAGGCGTAACATGCCAGATTGATGCGGTTTCTGCTTCACACTTAGAAGATTATTTGGAGAAAACTGATGTCATTTTAATTGGTCCGCAAGTACGTTATATGCAAGCGCAAGTGACAAAACAAGCAGAGCCACACGGCATCAAAGTGGATCTCATTAATCAAATGGATTATGGCATGATGAAGGGTGAAAATGTTCTAAACCAAGCTATGAATTTAGCAGATGTGATGTGAAAAGAAGGGGAAGAGTATAGGCGAATACCTGTACTCTTTTTCTGTTCTACTATTTCGACAGTTTAAGGGTATAATAGAAGAAACGACTTTTGAGGAGGAAATCTTAGTGGAAACGATTCTATTGCTTGTTGCAAGTGTTTTTTGTTGTCTAGCGGTTGGATTTAGCCAAAAAGACCGTAAAGGAAAGGGAAAAGATCTTTACGAGGAATAATAGAAAGCAGAGGATAGAAACATGGACTATAAAGTAGTATTTGAACCACCTACCCCGAAGGCGTATAACGAGTTAAGGCTTGAAGGCGGCATAAGCGGGAAGTCATTAGAAGCTGCCGAAGTGGGGTTGAAAAACTCCTTGTTTGCGGTTAGTTTGTACGATCAAGATGTGCTTATAGGGATGGGCCGCGTGATCGGTGATGGAGGCGCCTTTTTTCAAGTGGTCGATATTGTGGTGAAACCAAGCTACCAAGGCAAAGGGTTAGGGAAAGTCATTATGGAAGAAATTACGACATACCTTGACCGTCATACATACCCAGGGTCATATGTTAGCTTGATTGCGGATGGAGACGCTGATCATTTATATAAAAAGTTTTCGTTCAACTATACAGCGCCACGGTCACAAGGGATGTACCGAAAGTATGAGTAGGGAACGCTAGTAGTTCTTGCCAAGTAGCCATCGGACGTTTTCAGAAGAAACATCAAGGGTAACAATTACATATAGGTATCAATCACAATTTGAGGGAGGATATCTATCATGAATCGCTTTGAGCGCGAACTGTTTCGTCGGGAGTTGTCTTTCCTCAAATCGTTGAGGAAAAAGATGACCGATCATGAAGCGCGCTTTGCTAACATGATTGATGATCAAATCGATCACCTAGAAGCGATCCTTCATGAAGAAACAGAAAATGCATTTACAGATTAGTTTTACAGGATAGGGTCTTCCTATCCTACATATCAAAACGGCGAGGTCTTCCTCAAAGTGATTGATAACACTAATCAAATGCACGCTCAGATTCAGAGAGGAGGCATATGCTTTAAAGCATGTGCTTTTTTTCTGTTTGAACGACAAAAAGACCGTACTCGAGTACGGTCTTAATTCCAAGTGAACAGAGCATGAAGGGTGAGAAGATTTCCTTCAACCAAGTCATAAAGAAAGAGGAAAGTGAAAAGGGCGATAAGAATAAAGGAACCAATAAGCATTTGTCGAACAAGATATTTCCACGTCTTTACGATTGGTGCACCAAAACATGCTAAAGCAACAAGCATCGAAAATAATAGCGCAACATCCGCCATTCATAACCACCTCTAGATGTCCTATTCTTTCCTGTTGGCAAGCTTTCTATACTAGTCTATGCAACTCGCTCTGCTTGTTTCATAAGAAAAGAAGCATTTTTATTAGAAAAGCGTGAAGTAACATGGGTGTTTGGTGAGAAAAAAAAAATAGTTGTTCATTTTACAAAGTATGAACCATAATGATTAAAAAGAATGTGAAAAATTAGTTGCAGAGAAGGAAGTGAGTAGGATTAATCGTTACGTAATCCCACAGATGTATATACTGTTCGGATTTGTGATTGTTCTTCAGCTGGATGGACTGTATAACCCTAGCTTAGCTGAATTTGCCAAATATGTTGCTGCTATTCTATTAATTGTAGGGATGATTTGGTTATTAACGCTAGTAGTGAAAGATTTTCTACGTGCGTTTGATGATCCTATGAATAAAAAGAGAGAAGAAGAAAAGAAGTAAGTCGCTCTTGAGCGGCTTTTTTTGCTTAAGCAAGTTGCTAAAAGGTTTACAAAGGATTTAGTCGAATAGTGTCAGAATAAGGAGGAGAAGAATGGATTGAATTGGTATGTAGGCTAGTAAAATGAGTGTAACGAGTTTTGGATGACGTGTGTTATACTGTCACCAAAAGAAACGGCCGAACCATAAACACGTATAGAAGGAGGCTTCATATGGATACAGAATTGAGAGAGATTTTAGTCGGAATTAGTGGCGATATTAAAGGGATGCGTACGGAACTAAATGAAAAAATTGATAAGCTCGACCTAAGATTAACAAACCTGGAGTCTAAAGTCGAAAAAGTGGAAGAACGCCTAGATCAACTCGAAGAACGATTCGATAACCTAGAGGAACGCTTTGACAATTTTGAAACCCGCTTTACAAAACAGGAAGAAGAATTGGCTGCTATACGAGAGGAAATAGCTGGAATTGATCAAATCAAGCATGGCCACCTTGTATTGAATCAAAAGATTTTTGATGTAGAAACCTGGAAGCTTGCAATGGAACAACGTCTAGAAAAGCTTGAGGCGAAAATGGGATGATGAAGCACAAAGAGCGACCCATAACTGGCATCGCTCTCTCGTATGTACACGTTATTAATTATTTTTTCCTGCTTCAATCATTAAGAAAATGGCCGCTAAAATGTGCATAATCATGCCCACGCCAGGAATCCATCCTAAAGCAGATGCGAGAATGCCTAAGATGTGACCGGTTTTACTACGTTCCTCTTTGGCTGCAAAAACTAAGCCTATAATATGTAACACCAGCATGATTGCAAGTGGTGCCCAATACAGAGATAGGATGATGGCTCCTCCTAAAATCGGGATACCTAGCAACGCTTCTAATCCACCGAATGTCCACTTCATGACTCTACTTGGCAAATGATCTCCCCCTTGTTCATAAACAGTACTTTTGACCCCTCACTAATGTATATTGGGAAACCAGTAATTATGACTAGAATCATGAAACTATTGTCTAAATTCCTATTCATGATAAAGGTATGACCTTATTGGCGACGACTCCTATGGGAACAGCACGTGTCCGAAGACAATGAAGCCAGATTTTGAGCGTAATGGCTGAGGCCGTGCCCATGGAAAGCGTTCGCCAATTCTAGACCTTTTTATCGTAGTCTATCAATGATGAGAATGATCGTTTGTGTAAGGTTGATTATTCCCATTAATCAAACGCTCTGCTTCTTCAGGCGTAAGCTTTCCAACCGCAAATCGTTTCGTCGGCATAGCAAATAAATCGCCTACTTGCGTGAGCGCTTTTGCGAAATAGAGCCCTTCTTGTGTGAAGTCAACGTCGACTGCATAAACCCCATTTCCTTCAGGTGTTGCGGTTACGTATTCATGTTGTTCATGATTGTTTGACCATACTTCAAAGCGAACGAGTTCAGCATCTGACACATCTTCTCCACCTTGTGATACATAGGCAAAGATGGTCTGTTGGCCTCCTTCTGAAACCGAATCAGGTAATTCTACTCGGACTTCAATCGCCTTAAAATCGGTATAATCTTCATGATTATTGCTATTCACTGAACAAGCAGACAAGAAGAGAGCGAGTGTCATTACAAGAATGAGATAGCGCATGGTATTGACCTCCTATGCATGGAAGAACGTCTTCAGCCGCTCTATTTTTTGAATGAGAAAGAAATCAATCAAGAAAACAACCACAAGTGAGAGAGCTACTAATGGAAAAATAAGCGCAAATACAGCGAGTATCACGATTAAGATCCGACTTTGACGAATCGAAATGGCTTTCGGTGCACCGAGGTGGCCGTCTGGTTTGCGACGCCTCCACATGATAAACCCAGACACGATGATTCCGATTAAACCAATGCAAATCACAAGTCCAAACAGTTGATTAAACAAGCCGAATTCTAGCCCCTTATGAATGGTTATGCCTGTTGCCATTAATTTCCCAATTGTCCCGTAATCGTCATAGCGATAATCAGCCAAGATGGCACCTGTATACTGATCGATGTACATCGTCGCTTCATCCTTAGCTTGATCAGGGAAAGCCGACAGGGTAAATGACCCCGTTTCACTGCTTGGAAAATAAACCGTATAGCTTGGGTGCAAATCCTGATGAAGTCCAGTTGTGACCACATCATCAATGGAAACTTGTTCGTAGCCTTGCGCATGACCAGATAGAGGTGCAGGTAATTTTTGCGCTGTCCATGCAGACTCCGCCACATCTTCCGTTAATGACTCAGGAGCATCACCGACCCAAATGGAGGGCGGATAACCTTGTCCCGTACTTGTTGCTAGATGCTGTACCCCATTTCCCCAAAACCCTGTCCATAACATACCAGTCAAAACAAAGAACGCAATGCCAATTGATAGCCATGCTGCAGGAACCGCATGTAAATCGCGAACTAAGACGCGTTTGCTTTTGCGAACTCTTGGTAGCCAAACGCCGTATACTTTCGGTTTTGCACGACGCGGCCACCATAAATACAACCCGCTTGCCATCAAGATAAGCGTCCATGATGCGGCGAGTTCGACAACGCGGTCACCAAATGTCCCGAGCATCAACTCCCCATGAAGCTCTATTAACCGTTCCATGATACGGTTTTGATCAAGAAGAACGCCTAAATGACCTCCAGTATATGGATTCATAAAGACTGTACCGGTTGATCCATCTTGAAATGTTGCCCCAATTCCAACGGACGACGTTGGATCGTCACTCGGGGAATATGAGGTGACGGTTTCAATGTTTTCGTAGGCTTGATTGGCATTGGCAATTAACACACTAGGCGCAACTGTAATGCCATTTGGATTAGGCGTCACATCGTAATAATCGCTGTACAACGCCGCTTCAATATTGCCTTTGAACAAATAGACCCCACCCGTAATTGCTAACATAAGCAAAATCGGTGCAATGATGAGACCCGCGTAGAAATGCCACCGCCAAACCGTTCCGTAGCGCTTTGTCGACCGAGACGTACCTGTTTTCACCTGTCACTCCTCATTTCGATTATAATGATATAATGTTAGTTGAACTAACTATACAGCAATGATATCTAAATAATGTGAAAAATTTGTGTGGTTAGGTTGGGAAATAGAAAAAAGCTCCCTAAATCATTTAGGAGCTTGAGCGTTCGATTTCTTTCATTGCTTTTTTAAAATCGCGTTGGGTATTGGTTTGCATCGGGCTTCTGCCTTTCACGTTCTCGTAAAATCCGACTCTAGCAGCGTGGTAAAACGTTAAACTAACGAATAAACCAACCATGAGTGCAAGCATACCGAGTGCTTGAATGAGTGCAAATAAAATTAAAAAGCCAATAAACGCAAAGCGACTTCCGCGCATCATTTTGAAACTATGAAAGATGACCGAGAAAAAGCTCCGCTTCGGGTTTTCATACAAGATGTACATACCGTGCGCAAATCCAGTGTAAAGGTAAGTAAATGTTAGTGCCAATCCGCCTAATAAAAGAATGCCAAAAAGCGTTGAAGCGTCCATAAGCAATGAGAGCATAAAGAAGCTTACCAGCATTAACGCCAAAAACGTCAGACCCATTGTAATCATCGTCATAAACAACCCTTTATAAAGTAAGCGGGGGTTCTTAAACGCATACAAATAAGCAGAAAAAAAGCGCTTTTCACGATGTTTTAATCCATACATAAAATCAATAATTGCAAACACAATGATACTTGAAACAAACGATCCAACGGGGTTCAAAATGTCGAGTAACCCCATTCCTGTTGATACAGTAAACGTGCTAAACGAGAAAGAACCATCGTTCCAGTGTATTTGAGCAAAGTGATGCCCGAACAGTAATAGAAGCACATAGCTCAGTCCCGTAAATAATATCGCTTTTAGCCAATTTCTTCTCAGTATTCGCTGCGCCTCTTGCATCGCCTCTGATACCATGCACAAGCCACCTTTCACATTTTTAAGTCTGACTAACGGTAACACGGTTGAAGTGGTTTGTGAAGGGAAGAGACAAACGTTAATCAAGAAAAGAGCGCTGTTAATATGCCTCCAATTAAAACGCCAATTGCTACGTAAATATACCCATTTCGTTTGCTTGTTTCCTTGTCAGCCACAATGACACTCCTTTAAGCGATTTAAAAGTCAAATACTTCATAGACCACAAAGCCAATAATCGCAAGGATAACGAAAATCAATAAAACGTTTGCCATGTCTCCATTCCGGACTCTTAATGCGAGATGCCTTCCGATTGGAAAAACCATCAAGCCGACAGCTATGAATAGCAAGACCGTTGATTTCGAAATAAGCGCAATGCAGAACAGAAGAAAAGCGATCGTGGCAAGTATTTGATGGAAGGAAGAATTCAAGGGAATCACTCCAGTAACTTCATTTATCCTTCTTCATACCTTCGATCGACCTTTTAAAACTGAGTATTTCGACTCAATCTTAAAAAAAGAAGGTGCGATGTTGTTTTTCGCAAAACGTTTTCTCTTTCTAGTGTAGAGGCAAGGCAGATCGAATTTCCATCGAACTTGCTACAGCCTTAAAAAAACGAATCTAGAAGTGGAGGAAATTATTCATGGAACTAAAACAAGATTTTATCCCAACATCAAACTCGAACCGTCCACAAACGGCTTTGCGCCCAACACTTATTACCATTCATGAAACGGCGAATACCTCCGCCGGAGCAAATGCTGACATGCATGCCCGTTATGTAAAAGGAGCAGATGCGCAGGCACGACAAGTGTCATGGCACGTCACAGTCGACGACACACAAGCCATTCAACATCTGCCGTTTAATGAAGTCGGATGGCATGCCGGTGCAAATGGCAATCGACAGTCAATTGGCATTGAAATTTGCGTCAATCGCGATGGGAACTTCCCGCAAGCTCGCGCGAACGCCATCTCACTCGTTCGACGCTTAATGAACGAACTATCAATTGGGATCGATTCAATTGTGACGCATCAACATTGGACAGGGAAGAATTGCCCAACAAATTTGTTGCCTTCGTGGAATTCGTTTCTTGCGGATATTCGAGATGGAGAGAATACCAATCCAGCACCGCCAATGGAAGGGCGCTTGCTCCGCGTCATTACGGACACATTGTGGGTGTACAATCGACCAGATTGGAATGCACGCTATACAACCGTATCGCGGAATGAAGTCTTTACCATTGCTGAGGCATTATCCGTAAATGGCTCTCTCATGTACCGATTAAAAAGCGGCCTCTACATTACCGGAAATCCTGCTTATGTCGCGTTGTTATAGAAGTTCTAGCCTGTCTCGCTTCTTTGGGACAGGCTTTCTTTATGTCGTTTATACGAAATCAAGGAGGATTTTGTTATACTGACTAAAAAGGGAGGAAGTTTGATGGATAAGAAGATGAACGATGTTATTACAACACATTTAATGAAAGAATTAAATCCTGCCTTCATTATTGTTTTTGGCTCCTTCGCAAAAGGAACTCAAAGGAATGATAGCGATCTTGATCTCGCTTTTTATCCTGAGGATCGAACCAATCCTCCAACGTCCTACCAATTGTTTATGATTGCGCAAGAGTTAGCTGAAAAGATTAAACGAGAAGTGGATTTAGTGAATCTTCAAACTGCCTCAACCGTATTCGGCGCACAAATTTTTCATACAGGCGAAGTGCTTTATATGAACGATCAAAGGGTGTTTGAGCAGCAGCGTATGACGACGTTGAGTATGTACATCAAATTAAATGAAGAGCGAAAAGAAGTCTTAGATCGAATTTATGAAAGCGGGTCTATTTATGAACAATGATGTTTTGTTAAATAAGATAACGACAATCGAGCGTTGTATAAAGCGAATTGAAAAGGTGTATGCAGCGAACCCTGAGCACTTAGTTGATTATACAAAACAAGACTCAATTGTCTTAAATATTCAGCGTGCTTGTGAAGCGTCTATTGATTTAGCTATGCACGTTGTGTCCTCCAAAAAGCTCGGATTACCTCAGACAAGTCGGGAAGCGTTTGATTTATTGGGAGAGTTTGGCTACATCCATGCAGAAACTGCCAGAAAGCTAAATGCAATGGTCGGGTTTCGGAATATTGCAGTTCATGACTATCAACCACTGAACCTTGACATCATGAAGGAAATCATTGAAAACCATCTACAAGATTTTACCGTTTACACAAAACAACTTTTACATAAATAATTGAACCATGGCCGCTCCATGGTTTTTTTTATGATCGGACAGGCTTTTGTAAAGTTTGTGTAAATGTATTTTGTAAGATTGCATGCAATCCGTATTATTTAGAGCGATTCTGATATAATCTTCTTACACCGAATACGGAAAGAAACTTTATCGTAACGGTTGTAATGGAAGATGCACACACGTATGAGAAAGGGAGGGACACGCATTGGGAAGGCGACGCTTTTTAACCGAAATACAACGGAACTAGTACGAGTAAAACATGTTAATGGAAGAAACGATTGCTTTTCCAAGCTGCCCTCTCTGTCCGGAATAGATAGATTGAAGGGTACAAAGAGAAGAGACAATCCGTTTCAAGAAAGGTCGGAAACCTACTATTCTTGGAGGTGAATCCCTTATTTAAGGGAAATCATTGGATTTAAGCACATTTATTAATCTCTTGCTCATTGTCTTATTTTTAGCGTTAACCGCTTTCTTCGTTGCTTCTGAATTTGCGGTCGTAAAGATCCGAAGTTCACGAATTGATCAACTGATTGCGGGAGGAAATAAAAAGGCGATTGTAGCAAAAAAAATTACGCAAAACCTTGATTATTATTTATCTGCCTGTCAGCTCGGAATTACCGTAACGGCTCTTGGATTAGGAGCACTTGGTAAACCAGCTGTAAGTAGTTTGATGTATCCTGTGTTTGACTTCTTTAATGTCTCAGATGCTTGGTCATCTGCCATTTCTTATGCGGTTGCGTTTTTACTTGTGACCTACTTGCACGTCGTCATTGGTGAGATGGCGCCTAAGACGTTGGCGATTCAGTTTTCGGAAAAAATGACCCTGCTTTTGTCTGGATCTTTGTACTGGTTTGGTAAAATCATGTACCCATTTATCCTGACATTAAATGGAGCATCGCGGTTATTATTAAGAGTGTTTGGCGTCAAGCCACTTGGTCAAGACCAAGCCTACACGGAAGAAGAACTAAAAATTATTATGGCGCAAAGCTATGAAGGCGGCGCGATTGATAAAGAAGAACTTCAATATATGGAAAATGTCTTCTCATTTGACGAGCATGTGGCCAAAGACATTATGGTGCCACGTACGGAAATGGTGACGATACACGAAGGCATGACGATGGATGAGCTCGTCTCGTTAATGGATCACTACAACTATACGAGATACCCCGTTATTGAAGATGGGGATAAAGACAAAATTATTGGTGTTGTGAACGCCAAAAAAATGCTTCAAGCCATTGTTGCTGGAAAAGAAGTAGCGATCAAATCATATATTCGTGAACTTCCGTTTATTTTCGAAGCAACGAGTATTCAAGATGTGATGCACAAAATGCAAAAAGAAAAAGTGCATATGGCCGTCATTATTGATGAATTTGGTGGAACCGCCGGTCTTGTGACGATGGAAGAAGTGATTGAAGAGTTAGTTGGAGAAATCCGCGATGAATTCGATATGGATGAAGAAAGCGACATTGAACAAGTCGGAACGGACGAATACGTGATTAACGGACGCGTATTGTTAGATGACTTAGAAGAACAATTCGGCTTAACCTTTACTCATCGTGAGCATGTGGATACCGTCGGTGGCTGGATGTTACAAAATATGAAAGTCATTGATGAGCCAAAAGAAGGCATTAAGATTGAATTAGATGAACATGTCTGGTCCGTTGTTGAAGCTGACGATCATCACATCAAGAAAGTCAAATTCATGCAACATCAACCAGCAACACTGATATAGAGTAAGTTAAAACATACGGAGGTGAACCCTTCTCTATCCGAGAAGGATTAATTGGACCCAATTATTGTTGTGAATTTAACCCTTGTCGCATTTTTTATCCTCTTGACCGGACTATTTGTAGGTGGAGAATTTGCGATTTTAAAGGTGCGAATGTCAAGACTTGACCAACTTGTTTCAGAAGGGAACAAGAAAGCGGTGCTCGCCAAAAAAGTTGCCCACGAGCTTGATTACTACCTATCTGCCTGTCAATTAGGTATTACGATTACAGCGCTTGTGTTAGGTGCGTTAGGTGAACCAACCGTTCAAAATATCCTGAGACCTGTCTTTGATTATTACAGTGTTCCAGATGCATTAGCAACCGCTTTGTCGTACGCGATTGCCCTTGCGCTCGTCACGTTTCTCCATGTTGTCATTGGAGAATTGGCACCAAAAACACTTGCGATCCAGTACCCTGAAAAAATGACGCTCCTATTAGCACCGCCTCTTTACTGGTTTGGCGTCATTATGGGACCATTTATCCGAATTTTAAACGGATCCGCACGAACACTACTCGGCTGGTTTGGCGTCAAACCAGCAGGGCACGAAACGGTCTACTCAGAAGAAGAGTTGAAACTCATCGTCTCGGATAGTTTCAAAAGCGGCGAAATCAACCAAACCGAGCTAGCCTACTTGGAAAACTTTTTCTCATTTGATGGTCGCGCATTAAGTGAGATCATGATTCCAAAAGAACAAGTCGTGACTTTAGGCGAAACCATGGAAATCGACGACATTTTACAGACGATTGATCAACGAGGATATACTCGTTATCCCGTCATCAATGCGGAAGGAACGAAGGTCACAGGCTTTGTGAACACGAAAGAAATGTTAACAAGTATCGCAGCAGGCCGTGCCAACGGAATCGAATCATACTTGCACCACATTCCACGTGTGAAAGAATCCTTGTTCATCCAAGACGTCTTTTTGAAAATGAAAGCAACCCGCACCCACATGGTAATTGTAACCAATGACCAAGGTGAATTAAGCGGTCTTGTGACGATGGAAGACATTCTAAGTGAAATTGTCGGCGACATGGAAGAAGAAGACTACGATAATGTTGGTCTCGCCACGTAAAGCTGAAGAAAAACGATTCCTAAGGGGATCGTTTTTTGGTGTGAATGTATAAGGGAGGGGGACCGATAAACAGAGTAGAGGATAAGAAGAAAGGATTGCACGCCATATGCCAAACGAACGAACCGCAATGATGTATTTTCCAGATTCAAGCTACGCATAATCTTTATCAAGTGGACACTGTTCCAACTGTGATCTAAGACAGTATTAGAAAGTGAATAAATTTAATTATGTGAGAGTTTTTAAGAAAAATATTGGAGACAGTAGATGTAATTACCTTAAGACATTTATCCAAAGTACCTTGCTGTATGCAGGAATATAAATTCCTAATATAAGTCTGAGAACAAAAAGGTAGTAGCTTGTCATCAGACTTATATTACTGTTTGTTCTTCTAATAAATTGAGAAGATTATTAGGATCAGATATCTTTGTTTTTTCAGAGAAGAACATATATTCTATCCCTTTTGTTTTATTTTGTGCCGTATAACTAAGGTAGTATTCGAAATACGGATATCTAGAGTAAAAGGATTTTATTTCAATACTTTTATCATAGGTTACAATCCAATGTCTATTCTTTAGAGATAATTTAATTTTTTTTGCTAATACTTCATGATCATTCTCTTTATAAAAATCGGTGTATAGTGACGGACCTTTAGCAAAATAAGGAGGATCAAAAAAGGTAAATGATTGTCTAGTTTTTTTTATAACTAGTTCAATGAACTGTAGTGCATCTAGATTATGAAGTTCAATTTTATGTTTTTTTTGACTAATAATACTTATTTTTTCTATTAATTTTGTTTTATTAAATCTACAATCAAGTTTATAGTTTCCCTTCTGTTCTTTCCCTCCCATTACACCACCCTTGATAATACCGGAATGGTTTGTTCTATTGAGAAAGAGAGTAGAGTACCCAAGTAATAACAAACTAGAGGTAGTTTTTTCATTTTGAATATTTTTTTGAAAGCGCCATTCTTGAATATTAACATCAGTTCGTTCAATTAACTCAATCAATTCATTTGTATTGTAAAGTATTGAATACCATAAAGCATAAATAGAACGGTCAATATCGTTTATAATTATTTTCTTAACATGATCATTTAATAAGAGTTCTAACGCAACTGCTGCTCCACCTGCGAAAGGCTCAATGTAGGTCGAGCAATTATTTTCTTTAACAAGCTTCTTTATGTAATTAAAAGTCTTGTACTTACCACCAGGATACCTTAAAGGTGACGGGTTCGCCATACAATCCCTCCCAGTAATTAATTATAAAACAATCATAGAATAATGGCCACTTTAAAATTGAAGCCTAAGAAAGGTTTTACGAAGATATTTTATCACTTACAAGGTGTTTTCTTACAGGTTCTTTTATATTTAAAGTTTTTATTTTATTAAATGTTGCTGCTACGTTGTAAATATTTTCAAAATCACTTAAAAATTGTATTACCATTTCTTTATTATCTTTTATCCAAAATGGAAAGAGTAATTCTAAAACTAATATATTATCTCTAAACCATTCTTTATATTTATCACGATCTTTTGTTTTCTCTAAATATAAATCCGAATGAGGACCCTGTTCTATTAAGCTTCTTTTAGTAATTCCCAATGTGAATTGATCTATTGAAAAAAACTCTGAACTTGCGTCGAGACTTTCTATGTAATTATATAATAGTTTTTCCGGGTTATCGTTTCCAGGTAATTTGCTAATTATCATATTTTTATTGTTTTTCTTTCTTGATAAATAATCTACTGGTGTGTTTCTAATTTTTGCACTGATATCATTGTCAGATACATCTCCATCTAGTAAAAATATACATGACTTAAAATGGTTAAAATCTTGAACTAATAGATTTAGTAATTCATTCCAACCAATATGTACTTTAATCATTTTTATTGAACTAAGTACTTGAGGGTGGAGATTAAAGTTTTCAATGGAATATATAAGGATGTGATTAAAAAACCATCTAGCTTCGTCATCTTCTGAATATAACATTATATTGGGAGATGTATAAGTTCCTTGGTAAGTTGATGTGAGATCATATTTGATAGCATTGATATCAGGATTGCGAAATACCTGGAGTTCACCGTTAGCAGCTGTTAAGTACATCAATTCAATTTTATTATCTTCGTGCTTGTTATTAAGCGTGTTTACTGAGATATGCTCCAAAAGGCTAAGGCTATGTGTTGTAAACACGATTTGTAATCCTAAATCCTTTCCTTCTGCTTTTAAGAAATCGAACAATCTATTCTGAGCAGAAGGGTGCAAAGTTGCATCAATTTCATCAATTAATAAAAGCCCACCGTTCCAAAGCTCCCCAAGTGTAGCTTTTAATCGTTTAAAAGAAAGTAAAGAAACTAGTATTTGTCCAAGGTTATCTTGTCCAGCTGAGTTAGTAAGAAAATCATAAAATTCAGTAGAAAGACCTACTGGCCTCTTTTTAGAAACCTCGCTGATGCTCATAGAGGTTATTTTTGTGAAGGATTCCTCGTTTGAGAGTATATTTCTGTAGTTTTCAAAGATGTAAGTTATCTCATCTTCTGTAAATTTCAAATTTACCTCTTTTGTTTCTTTAGATTCACCTACTGGATAAAGTCTACTGAGACCAAGATAAAGCGTTGGCCATTTTGCTTTTTTCTCTGTTTTACGTGAAGTTGTTACTTCTGGTATTAGTTTAAATCTACTGTTGTTCCAATAAGTCCTAAAAGTTAAAAAATTAGGATAAGATTCTTCGTCCCTCACATTATCAGGAAGTTCAGTAAATTCTATTTCATAACGGTTTGATTTTCCTATATCAAAATCTGGGGAAAATTTAACTATGTCATTAAGGTGGGCTCTAAATGGTTGTCCAAATAAAGTTTCTCCCTCCATTTTTTTTAATTCTCCACTGTGACCTAAGAGTCCGAGTAAAGTTGATTTTCCTACCGCGTTGTGTCCAGCTATACAAGTTATTTGAATTCCTAAATCGATGGATATATCTTTAAACCTTCTAAATTCTCTAATATTCATCCTTTTTATCCTCAATTTAAGTCACCTCTTAAGAAAGTTGTAAAACTCAAAAATAGTGTTTTTTAATTTAAATAATTTTAATCAAGATATAAATCTTTTAGTTGCCCTAGGTTTAAGTTCATTGTATCTAATCGTAACAGCAAAAAAGTATTTTTACCGGCGCATTATTTTAAAGGGGTGATAATTAGGAATTAAAGCATCATTTTTCTTTTAAAGCAGCAACCCAATCCAATCTTACATTAATTAGTAAATGACGGCAATAGTCTAAATGCAGCTATTCAACAACTTTTCTTTAAGGGCGCTTCTACATAGGCGAAGGTATTCTTAAACGTGATCTTTCTCTAATGTTAAAATTCAAATTAGTTTTATCTTCTGGCTCGTATTGACAGTGGTGTAACACTAGGAAATGATTTTTCTGTAAATGTACAGTGGTGAGAACCGATAAACAGGGTAGAGGATAAGAAGAAAGGACTGCACCCGACATGCCAAATGAACGAACCGCAATGATGTATTTTCCGGATTCAACCTACGCATCTTCTTTAAAAGTGGTGCAGGAGCCAACGAGCCAGATTCGCGGCTTTTATTTTAAAAAGAGCCTGTTAGCAGAAGTAGAGAAACTAGAGCATGCCAACAACTATGCCGTTTATTTCCTCATCTCGGATGTCGAAGAACCAAGCATTTACATCGGTCAATCGGTACACGGCATTAAACTATTAAAAGAACACTTAAAGCAAAAAGACTTCTGGCAGTTCGGCATCTTATTTGTGACCGATAACAATAGCTTTGATAAACAATTAATTGATTATCTCGAATACGCATTTATTCAGCGTTTTAACGCTTCAACTTACATTGTTGAGAACCGGGACATGCGCATCAATAAGCCGAATGTCAACTGGTACATGAAGGCGACTATGAACACATTCGCTGGCCAAATTGCATTTTTACTAGAGGCGCTTGGTGTGACGATTAAACAAGCTGAGCAGGTAGGGTCTGATGAAGAAAAGCGTATTTATTATCCGGCCGAAAAAAACCATCCTGCTACCATCTATCTTCACGATGGACAATTTGTCATTACAAAAGGTTCTACCGTTCTGTATCCACAAGAAAAATTAAAAAACTATAAGGACGGAGGGAGACTCTATCAGAAATTACAGGCAAAAATGAAGCAACTCATTGAAGCGAATCAAGCTGAGCCTATCGACGACAAGTCCGCTCGCTTAACAGAAGACATTGCCTGTCCAAGTCCAAGCTATGCAGCGGATTTATGTAGCGGTGCGTCAAAAAATGGCTGGGAATATTGGCAGGGATTAAAGGAAGAGCGAGAGAGGTTGGGGTGAACACCTCTATTTGAGCCCTTCCCAACTATTAAGTCCATTGATGCTATTTTTCTATCAAATAAAAACACGCCATCAATAAGCGTGTTTTTTAATTATTTATTCGAAGCAAACCTTTCCTTCAGCTTCAATTGCTTGCGCATGTTTATCGCCAATGCCTGAAATTCGTTTCATATCATTGTACGAAGAAAACGGTCTAAGCTGCATAATTTGACTTGCCCGATCCGGACCGATTTGGTAAATCCCTTGTACCTCTGCTTCAGAAGCAGTGTTAATATGAATGGAACCAGCAGGGCAGCTATGATTGCTTTCTTCGGAACTAGATTCTGAAGTAGAGGCAGAGACGGTTTCCGATTTAGCCGTGTCTAATTCGTCTTTAAGTGTAGAAACTTCCTCCTCTAACTTCGAGATGGTCGCTTCATTGTTTGAAAGACTGTCACTTTTTTCGGTGATTTGTTCATTGAGGGAAGAGATTTCGTCTTTGTACTCTTCTTCTATTTGATCTCGTAGATCTTCTTCAACTGAATCAAGTTGCTCTTCCGTTTCTTCAATATGTAAAGATAATTCATCAATTTCTTCATCTTTTTCGATTATTGTTGCTTCGAGCTCTTCGATTAATACTTGAGCTTCATCTAGTTCACTATCTTGGGCTGAAGCTTGGTCGCCTTCAGCGCAAGCGGATAAAGTAATGGCCATAGCGATTGCGATTAAAGCGTAAGGTGCTTTCTTATGTCTTGTGGTATGTTGAAAAAAAGTAAACATATAAATAATACCTGAGAGTAAGACCATTGTTGCTAGTGCGATATTCATAGTAAACCTCCTAAAATGATGTATGTTATAATTATACTAATAACAAAGACCTAAGTCACGAATGTTTTCTATTAATTAATAATAGATAGACAGTTGTGTTTACTATGCTTTCCAAGTTAGCTTATAGCTAAAAGTTAATCTAAAAGGAGTTATTTAATGAAACGTACTTACTTAGAACTAGTTCCAGGCTTAGAAGTTACAAATAGTGAAATTAGTGACTTGTTTGGTTGTGCCAATCAAGGAGGGATGAGACGCTCGTTAAAGACAAATACGCTAGTGCTTATCTCTGACAAAACCAAGCTTTACCACGATCGAGAGGAAGACGGCGTTTTTTATTATACGGGCATGGGAAAGCTGGGAGATCAAATCTTAACGTTTCAACAAAACCTAACATTGGCAAAATCCAACGAAAACAATGTATCTATTCATCTATTTGTTGCATACAAAAAACGAATTTACACGTATAGAGGTCAATATGAACTAATAAACGAACCATTTCAAGAACACCAATTAGATGAAGAAAAAAATAATCGGCTTGTTTGGGTATTCCCTTTAAGAAAACGTTTGAATGATACTGATAAAAGTAGTTATACATACAGCCAATCGCAGAAGGTAGGCAATCATGACTCATGGGATCTTCATCATAATGTTGCAGTAAAAACAGCCGACCAATCGACCTTTGAATATGGTGAAACCGTCATACCTAAGCGTATACGTCCTTTCTTTAAGTCGACAAACCTCAAAGAAGGTGAAGAAAAAGAAATTACATTAATCTATCAAGAGTATATGTTAATCTATCAAGAGTATATGTTTTTTGCAAAGATTAAGGTTCAAGCGAGTGGCTCTCCACGTCATCGATTGAGATGGGAGAAACGGTTTACTCTGCTAATAAACGAATACGCAAATAGAGTCCAAGGTGAGGTTAAAATCTATTTCATATATGACGATGAAAAAACCTACAAGGTAAGCTTATCTCATACAGACATAATGGATACGGTACATACTGATGTGATAGCAGAAGAATTAGAACAATATGGCGCTAGGACAGAGGGGAGAATCACTAGTTACTATGGGAAGAAGTTTGAACGTGATCCAATCAATCGTAAGTTAGCCATACAAATCCATGGTGTAACCTGTGCTGCTTGTAATTTTAACTTTGAGCAAAAATATGGTGAAAGAGGCAGAGATTTTATTGAAATTCATCATATAAAGCCGTTAAGTTCTCTTGGTGGGAGTACAGAAATAAATCTTCATAAAGACCTTGTCCCGTTATGTGCAAACTGTCATCGCATGGTTCACAGACGAAAAGATCATGTATTAACTATAGAAGAATTAAGAGAAATTCTTCAGATTGAGGATTAGATTACTCGAACCTTAAGATCCCATACATATAATTTATGCTTAAAGCATCAGCAATCTTTCCTGTATGTTCTAACTGAATCCGTTCGCGCTTCCCATTAGCCAATTCACTCAGGGTAGCACGGCGGATTTAATCTTGTGGGTGGTCTTTAAAAGATGTACCCTTACGCGTACAACCTTCATGACTGATTGCCCTCATACTAATGTAAAAGCTTTTTATGAGGTGATCCAATGTTCCCCCGACAACAGTTTGTTTCTAAATTAATTAATGATATGATCAGCACCATTTCAAAAACAGATAAAGCAAACGCCCCAACTATTCAATCCGATGTGTATACTCTAATCCTGCGAAATGTGACAGACAGTTATCCATATGACATCCTCTGTTTTCCTCATCAAGAAGTTGCTATAAATGATAGCCAATCAACCTGGTTCATTTCACTTAATCCTTATTACTATTTATCAAAAACATCATATGTTTTATCCATCTTAATCGTGAAAGATAGATTGCCACTACACAGCTGGGTCTATGATAATCTTTCTAGCAATCTATTTCACGCTGAAAAGGGAGGTGGTGCATATGTAAATGGTAAAAGAATCTTTCGGGATGAATTAATGAGTCTAAGGGAAGCGGAAATTCGCATTCATTCATCTTTCCTACGGAAGGAGCAACCTCAAAATCCTACCTATCAACGAGTGAGGCAAACAGAACAGCCAACAGCGCTTGAGATTTGTGGAGTTGCTGAAGGGAATTCAGATATATTTATAGCATTAAATCAAACACCTTATGAATTTGCTGCAGCAAGTTTAATTGCAAAAGAGACTGGGGTACAGGTAATGACGTTAGAAGGAAAAGAATTGAGTTTGGGTAAGAATTCGAGCGTATGGTGTGGTGTTGTTTAATAAATATTAAAGACTTAATTTATATTTTTTATTCACGAAGATAATGAAACCATATATTAAGCATAAAAAAATTTCTTTATGCTTAATATATGGTAATTTACGCTTTCAATGTTGAATGGAAGCGTCCTGTATCATTATAACTTCTCCTACAGAATGTTTTATTTCATTAATAAGTAAACCTTTATCTAAGTAATGTTTTTTAAGTTTGAGATTCTTATTTATTAACTTTTCAATTTTACGAAAACAAAACAATTTTCTTCTTTCAAATTTATCCCAATAAAACCAGTTATCTTTCAATTTGCAATGCGCTTCTTTTAGCATTTGAAAGTCAATTAAACTACTATCTCCTTTGCGACTGTCAAGAATTCTAAACTTTGCTTTATTGTGAGTAGATATAAATGAAACCCAATGTGAAATGTAATTGTCGTTTTGCATTTTTTCTTCTTCTTCCAAAGGCAATATTGAAACAATAAAAAGTGCGGAATCTGTTTTAAGGATATCTGCAAAAGCGATTTTAGTTACTTCAAAATTAACGTTTAAGTTACATTCTTTATACAAAAAGTTTGATATAATCTTTTTATTCTCGTTAATAAAAGCTATATACTTATCTAAATAAAAAAATTCTCCTATGTATGTTAAGCCGCTAGTAGTTGATTCGTTAAACTCATATTGGTTCTCTGATAATAGCTGGTATGAGAGTTTATGTATTTTGCTATTAGTAAAATTTTCAATAGAGTAATACTCTTTTAATCCATTTAAGAGTGCATAGATTCCACAAGTTGGACCTCTTTGTTTAACAACCATTCTAACAACCTCCTCAAAAATTCATGATAAACCATAACAGTGTGCTATTCTTCGTATTAAATAAGGGTTAGCGTTGTCGATAAACGCTAGATTTTATAGGTCGTAATGAAGCTACAGAGTTGGCGTATGTAGAAATAGAAGCGGGCTTTCACCTGCTTCTATTTCTTTTCTTTATTTAGTTCGGCTAGCTTTTGCATCAGGACGGGTTTTGGCATATGCATTAATTGTTCTAACGGGATATTTAATGACTTTGATAGCGCGAGCGCCGTTTCTTCCGACAGTTGTAAAGGACCCATTATGATTTCCTCCTCTTCAAGCTTATTTTAGATTATTCCTGTAGTATAGCATGGCATCGGCAGTGCTCGCGCCCATAAAATTTCTATGTAAACGAGATTTTTAATAAGCCTTATAAACTGCTTTTAAATTAAATGAACAATTAAAATAAATCAAACCGGGTACACAACTACAAAGGAGTTGGTTTTCGTGCGAAAAGTGACTGTAATGGCAGGGATGGTCTCATTAGCATTTTTATTTGTTGGGTGTCAGAATTCGGGAGATGAATTGAATGCGCAGGATCAAGAAACGGTGGAAACGGATGATAGCGAATTAGAAGAACCAGAAATGGAGAATGACGAAAATGATGATTCAGGCGGTGATGATAGTAGCGAGGCGCCAGAATATGAAACGATTGAGGCGGAGGAGCGTTATTCAATTATTACCCACTTGGTAGACGAGGATCAGGCTTTTTATACGGCTTACTCCATCAATCGAGATGAGAACGGTACACTTGAAAATTCGCTCGTTGAAAGTGATCCGTCTGAACAACAGATGTTGCGCGCTTATGCGGATTTATCTGTTGAATCGCAAGAATTAACGGTCCAATTTAATGCTGAGGGTAATGAATTAGCCACAACAACGGCCCAAACAACGGCATTTTACGAATCATTGTTTGGAATTAGTGATCTCTATGGAATGAAGGAAATTGTCTTCTTAAATCCTGACGGGGAAACGGATATCATTGTTGCAGAAAGAGAAGTAAATGCACCTCTGAATGTTGAAGAGGAACGAGGTGCAACACGGGGTTATTACACTGTCTACGATGAAGCGTTAGAGGAGACGTTGTTTTTATCTGGTGGTGCATTGGAAGAACGGGTAATAAATGATGAGGATGAGCGTTTATCGTTTTCAGAGACCGTTGAAAAGATGACAACGATTGATCGAGAAGATTCATTTTACGCTTCCGCCATTGTTGAAGGGATTGAGATCGTAGATGCGAGGATGGATAATGGCGTCGCGTCTGTTCAGTATACGATGGAAGAAGAGATCGTATCAGAAGCAGATCGAACTGTGTTTGAGAATGCGATTCAGCTTGCGGCACTAGATTTCGATGTGTCGGAATTGGAAATGTTAAATGATACGTTGCAAGAGCGTGTGTTGTATCCTTTAATTGAATAAAAGACGAGATGATTTTTAATGCTTCTTAGAATGAGGTGATCGATTGAAAGGGATGAAGTGTTTAATCATTATAATGAGTGTTGTACTGGTTCTTGCAACGATTGTAAATCTTGTTTTTTCGCTACGTTCAGGCGAGTCGAGTGCCATTTATTCAATTATAGTAGACTTCTTTCTAGCTGGTTTATTTACGCTGACAATTATCTTTGCCTTTTTACGTAACCATAAAAATGACAATCGTATCATGTTAGCATTAGTGTGCGTTTTTCCTCTATTTTTTCTTTCGAGTGGTATAGTAGGTATTGTGAGATTGCTTTAAGCCTCGAACTAGCAAATCAAAAAGCCCATCTACGGCGATGGGCCTCTTACTCTTATAAACCGAATACAGACATTGGGATGATGATGATGCTAGATCCGCCAAGTGGAACAATAGCGGCTGAGGCAACGACTAAAGATGTTGCGACGATGCTAAGTCTCTTTTTCATAAAGCCCACTCTCCTTCCCAGAGTAATCGCGCAGGCCATACACTGGAAGAAGCCAAATCGTTACAAAGCTTGTCTCGGTATTAACGCTCGTAGAATGAATCGAATCACTCTTAGTTCATGGGCGTTCCGCTCGAGAGTCAGCAATTGTTGAGTAATGCTGTAGACATCCCGTTTGGCATAGTAGTAATAGAGCTTTGCAAAGAAATCGTCTGGTTCTTCAGCTAGCAAGCGCTCTAGAAGAGGCAAAGCCTTCTCTGGTGACTTGGATATAATGTGGTAATGAGCTTTTTCAAGGCTATCTGCACCCTCTATTAGTCTATTATAAGGCTCATAGTGCGCGGCGTGAAGGTTTAAAATGAAAGGAATGTCAAATTTTTTCAGAATGTCAGATTTCTCCTTCATTCCAGCCAGCTCAAAATGCTTACAGCTTAATTCAAGGTTTCGTAAGCTATCCTTTAAAGATTTAAAAGAATAAAGAAGTCCTAACGAATGATACGCGCTGGCTTTAAAAATCGGTGGTGCTGCTGGATTAACGGTATTGGCTAGACAATAGCCCTCAGCAGAGGCAAAGTCATCCGTAGAATAAAAATAATAATAGCTTAAAAATGTCGTCAGCCGAGCCGCAAACGCTGTTTTGAGATAGCCTGGCTTCATTTTTTGTAGCTTATTTCTTAACTCATCCGCTTGATTGACGATTGTGTTGTACCCATTCATCGTATGAAAATATAAAATCATAAGCTCTATTTTAAAAAGCAATGTCTCGTCTTCGGTTTCCCGGTGGAGTTGTTGGGCTTCTTTTAAAAATGAGTGATTAGTAGGTTCTCCTGCCATCCGGTGTGCAAGTCGATAAACGTTTACATATTCATAAAACTGATCGTCAAACTGATGCTGTTCACAAAGGTGTTCTAACTGAGGGATGAGATTATGAATGGCTGTATATTCAAATGCGCATTTCACATCATCGAGCCTCTCAGCACGTAAACAAAATTCAGTGAGAATCTTAAGGCTCTCTTGCGTAGAAAAATGTTTCTGTGCAGAAAGGACAATTTGCTCAAAGTCGACTTCATTATGGATTTCAATAAATGCGAGAATGCCATTTTCGATATCATGCTTTGACAGAATTGCCTCCATTACATAACCTCCTATTATTTGTATATACATCATAACGAAAAAACAGCGAAAAGTCTGTATTTTGGATTTGGGAAATGTGACTTTTTTCTAAAATAAGTATATCATTATGCCGCTACACAAATAATGGAAATATGTGGGTTATAGTGAAATTTTTATGGCGTAAAACTGTGCTTTAAATCCGGTATATAAAAAGACCCGTCATTTTGACGGATCTCAAAGCATTATAGTTAGACAAATTCGTTAACTGTATACAATTTTTGCATTTTTAGATTGTGTTGTTTAATAAACCTCGTTAATATCTTCAAAACCTTCACTCGCTTGCTCAATTTCATGTTTACCATTAAGTTGAATTTGATGACGTTCAATTTCGTGTTTGCCAGCTGTACGTTCAATTTCATGTTTGTCAAAAGGAGATACATTTCCGTCAACTGACATAGACGTTAAAACTACTGCTGATGCAATAATCAAAGGATAAATTAAAATTCGTTTCTTCAAGCTTGATCAACTCCTAATGTAGTTTGGTGTTTCTTGAAATTAATTGCTAACTTTGAATAGTTCAATGCAACTATCAAATCTCCTTTTAATTCGAAGTGGCGAGATATTTCTTCGCAAATTTCAGAACACTCGAAATAAAGTTCTTTATCTTCAAGTAACTTAAGACCAGATTCAACAAAATTTATATTGTCTTCTAAATAAAGCCCCTTTGAGATGTTACATCTAGCTGTAAATTCATCGAGTCCTAGTGCTTCAATCTCATCTTGTAATTCATCTAATCCTGATTGGTAAATGCCTAACTGCATTTGTGTATTAAGTATATAATACTTTGATTTAACACCATTTATTGCATTTGCATGGTCAGGTATTGATAATGCTTTTTCAAAGTATGTCAATGCTTCACTATGCTTTAACTGTGTTAGTCGATTTAACCCAATATTGTATAGAATTATTCCGCGTCTAAATGGATATGGTTTTGATAATTCGAGAATTTCGATAAGCGTTTGTTCAGCTGATTCAAAACGTGATAATTCAGTATCTATTGCCGCAATAACCATCTTACATATAATCTCGTTTTCTTTATAGATGGAATTTTTCTCGAAATATTCCAATGCTTGTTCCATATAGGAAGATGCAAAAGTGTATTGATCAATTCTATAATAGCTTGCGCCTAATTTTTGATAAAACTCTGCTCTTTCAGCAGGGTCATTTACCTTTTCAATTAATCGTTCAGCTACTTTAAATGTTCTTATTGCAGATTTAAATCTCGCTTTTGAGAACTCAACTTGACCTGAAACGTAATAATACATGAAATGAAGGTAATCTTCTGTAATCAATTCATATTCATTTAGTTCTATTGTGTCAGGAAAGTCTTTATTTAATCGGCTTAATAACAAATCGTGTCTTAGGGAAACCAATTGAAAGTACGCAAGCATTTTATCGTCTGGCTCCATCCGATCAATGATTGCTTTTGTATGTGCTGCTGATCTTTTGGACTGCTCGACATCTTTTGCAATGATGCAACTATGCCACTCTACAATTGCTTCTCCAACTTGTTCTGGTGCTAATTTTGCCATTCAACCCCTCTTTTCCAGAGAATTGTAAGTAATTTGAGTATATAGGGTTCGACAATTTTTTGGAAGGTTTTTGGCATGTTTCCCAACATCGCGAGTTAAATTAAAATATTAGCCGTAATAATTCCTGCAATACCAAGAATCGTAATTAGGACCACTAAAGGTAAAGCAAAAAATAAACAATCTTCTGCTATGTTTCTAACCAGCCTCACGCCTGATTTACATGATTTCCCCACACGCCTATTTTGCCACCGCCCTAAGTAATTTCAAGCGCCTGATGAAAGACACATTTTATGAAATGGAGATAAACTGTGTACCTAATGATCAAGTAGAAAAATAAGTTTTACCATCTTTAATTGGAGTAAAGAGTTAGATAGGGGTTGCCGAAGGGTAATCCCTATTTATATTGGCTAGAAGATCTTGACCTTTTAGAAGGAGTGAATGTACCAATCATATGAGCATTTACAAAATTATTACGGGCATTGTGGAAGCGTCATTAGGGTTTCCATTTGTTGGAGGGTCTGTCATCCTGTCGCTGTATTGGACCCCACTTCTCGTTATGTTACTTGTACATATTATAGGATTTCGTTTATCGCGACGAGCGAATTTATCGACAACTGGACATACGTTAGGCATTGTTACTTCAAGCCTTGGCTGGATTCCGGTCGTGGGCATGACCCTCCACATTATTACTGCATTTTATTTGCTATTTGAAGGATTTATGGGGAAAGACCACTCATCCGTTTGAGTGGTCCGTTTTGTTCTCGATTCTATCATCCTATTTTCATTCCTAATCATCTCATACTGAAACAATAGAATTATGTTAAAATTTAGAAATGATTAAATGGAAAGAGGTGGATCGTATGCGATCAAGTACGTTCTTGTTCATGATGGGGATCGCTTTTCTTCTTGTATCGTTCGGCATGCTATGGAATCAGGTAAATGTCATACTTTTAAAGATGCAGGGGAGTGTGGCGGTCTTGGCACTTGTTTTGGCAATAAGAACGAAAGTGGTTGAAGGGAAGGAGTCATGAGTGAAGTAAATGATGCTAAAAGAAAGATCATGAGAGTTGTCGGTTGGATCGCATTCGTACATATATTCTTTATTTTGATGTGGCTTATCATAAACATCATTGTTTCGATTTTATATCCAGCTTCATTTGACGCGGAACGACCAATGATGGAGGTAGGCTTAGACTATCATGCAACGTTCGTTGGGTATTTAGCATTCGATCATGGAAGTAAATCACTCGTCATGTTGCTGACAATGATTTTTCCGATTGGGTTATACCATTTGTTTTATAAACGTTCATTTGTTGAACTCGCAGGTCTTATTGCTGGCTTGTCTGGATTTCTTTTATACGCGCTATCCTTCATGTTGCAAGCAGTGAGCGTATCATACGCGATCCATTTGTATAACGACGAGGCAACAAATGAGTTTGGCAGACAGTTTGCAATGTATGTGTTTGATTGGACGATGTTGCAAGGTGGCTTTTCAACAAGTCTGTACATTATGGCTAATTTACTGATCGCGGTTTGGGTCATTCTTTCCTCCACCTTATTCTCCAAAAAGAGTAAAGCGTTACGTCGGATCGGTCATATGGTAGGGACACTACTTATTGTTTCTTACTTACTATCGTGGGTCTTCTTAATGCTTGGTCACCAAAACATCCATCTGTTCACAGAAACGGTTGGAATGTTGTTCTTGGTTTGGTTCGGAATGTTAGGGTATAAGCTCATAAAATACGGTGAGGTCTAGCGCTCTTCTGGAACTGCCATGTGTAAATCAAGCCTTTATGGGGTAAAAATAAAGTGATAGCAGAAAAAGATGTACGGAAAAAAAGAAGGGAGCTTTTCAAGATGAATGCACAACAACTGGAAAAAATGAAAACAGGACAAGGTTTTATCGCTGCACTTGACCAGAGTGGCGGTAGTACGCCGAAAGCCCTCGCTGAATATGGCGTGAAGGAAGATGCCTATTCGTCTGAGGACGAAATGTTTGATCTTGTTCATGAGATGCGCACCCGTATTATTAAATCTCCAGCTTTTAACTCGGATAAGATTATTGGCGCGATTCTGTTTGAGCAGACGATGGATCGCAAAATAGATGGGGCGTACACCTCCGATTATTTAGCGAACGAAAAAGGGATTGTCCCCTTTTTAAAAGTAGATAAAGGGTTGGCTGAAGAAAAAAATGGTGTTCAACTTATGAAGCCGATTGATGATCTTGATGATACGTTAAAACGTGCGAATGAGCGGAATGTGTTTGGGACGAAAATGCGCTCCGTCATTAAAGAAGCAAACAAAGATGGCATTCAACAAGTTGTCGAGCAACAGTTTGAGATTGGTAAGAAAATCATTGCAGCTGGGTTAGTACCGATTATTGAGCCAGAAGTCGACATTCACAGTGCGGATAAAGAGGAGATTGAAGAGCTGTTGAAACAAGAGCTTAAGACTCACTTAGATCTGTTGCGTGATGATGAGAGCGTCATGTTGAAGCTAACCATTCCAACCCAATCAGGTCTTTATCAAGAGCTTGTTGATCATGAGCGCGTGGTTCGAGTGGTTGTTCTTTCAGGTGGTTATACCCGTGACGATGCAAATGAGAAATTAAAAGCCAACGCAGGGTTAATCGCAAGTTTCTCCAGAGCGCTTAGCCAAGATCTAAATGTTGAACAGTCTGAGTCAGAATTTAATTCCGCGTTGCAAACGGCTGTGGATGACATTTATGATGCTTCCGTAAATAAAAATGGTTAAAGAATAATCCCCTTACGTGATGTGAGGGGATTTTTTGTGTGGGGTTGAGTGAGGGAAATTGGTATAATCTGAATATACGAACTGTGTTTCATGAAAGGATTGCAATGAAATCATTCAAGTACTGGTCATTCATCTGTTTTATTAGTTGTGTGTTGCTTTGGGTATCTTGCTCATTGTGAGAAGAGATGAATCGTTCCTTCTAAAAATTCAGCATTTGTTTTAAACGACCCCCACCTAGGTAAGGATAAGGAAGTTCCTTATTTTAGGAGGTGATCGAATGAAAGAAAACCCACCATTGTCAGCAGGGCTTGTGTCTTTGATTGTGAGTGTGGGGCTTTTATTATTTGTATTGATCTATTATCCTACGGGGGATGAAAGCTCGTGGGGAGGAATGGGCTTTCTTGCTATCAGTGCTTTTTTTGGCGTGACCGGTTTAATCCTTACCATTATTGGAATCTGGTATAGATATAAAATGAAGCGTTCGTGATTTGCATATTGATTGGTACTCATAATTGTGGTAACATTACAAAAAATTAGAGGTGAGTGTTATGGAAGTTATTCAAAATGAATCCCGCTCGAACTCACAATTTCATCATTATATAAAGTAGTCTTGCTATTCGATTTCAAAAAAATCGCACATAGGAAGACTATTTTTCATAACCGTATTTGATTAAGTGGATCACTTTAATCAAGTGCGGTTTTTTATGTTTATCAAAAAAGGAGGAAAAAAGGATGAAGAAAATGGACTATCAAAATGTAAGAGGGACACAAGATTATTTGCCCAATGAAGAAGCGGTGAGGCTCCAAATTAGGAGAACCCTTGAAGATGTGTTTATCCAGTTTGGTTGTAAGCCGTTAGAAACACCGATTTTAAATTATACCGAGCTGATGGCTTCAAAATATGGTGGCGGTGCGGAAATCCTTGAAGAAATGTACATACTGACGGACAGGGGGAAAAGAGATTTGGCATTACGGTATGATTTAACGATGCCTTTTGCGAAAGTGATGGCCTTGAATCCAACATTGCCGATGCCGTTTAAGCGGTATGAGATTGGAAAAGTGTTTCGGGATGGTCCTATTAAAGCAGGGCGCTTCCGTGAATTTACGCAGTGTGATGTGGATATTGCTGGAGTTGATTCTCAAGTTGCAGAGGCGGAATGTATGTTGATTGCTTTTGAAGTCTTTAAAAGGCTTGATTTGAAGGTGGAGGTTCAGTATAACAATCGGATGTTATTAACGGGGATGCTGACTGTTTGTGGCGTAGAGGCTGAAAAGATGAATCGAGCTGTGCTTACGCTAGATAAGCTGAAAAAGATTGGTGTACAAGCGGTGTTAGCGGAGCTAGGTGAACAAGGATTATCTGATGAGACGATTGCGGCAATTGAGCGATTTTTACAGGAAAAGGAGAATGACAGCTTTGGTTATGTTGAATCGTTTGCGGAACAAAACGAAGACATCAAGCAAGGTTTACGGGAACTAACGTCATTCGCCTCTTATCTTGCGGATTTTGGTTTAGATCAGGTATGTGTGTTTAATCCATTTTTAGCAAGAGGTCTTGATATTTATACAAGCACTGTGTATGAATTGTTTTTAACAGATCAGTTCATTACTTCAAGCATTGGAAGTGGAGGTCGGTATGATCAAGCAATTGGAGGGTTACTTGGTACAGGTGAAAAGGTGTCGACAGTCGGCATTTCGTTTGGACTGGACGTCATTTATACGGCGATGAAAGGACAGGGACGTCAGATCGATTCAGCAAACCATTATTATGTTGTCCCCTTGAACAAAGAAAAAGAAGCCTTCCTTGTAGCGGAGTACTTGAGAAGTAAAGGGTATAACGTGGAGGTTGAGCTAGGGAACAAGAAAGTGAGCAAGGCGCTTACGAAAGCGAATAGAGAAAACTATCGGTATGTGGTTCTTATTGGAGAGGATGAGGTAAGGGATAATCAGTACAAAATCAAAGATATGAAATCTGGCGAAGAAAGGGTTGTTGCGTTTGCGTATTAGAGGGAGGGAGTTAGGATTATTAGTTATAGTAACGACAAATCGTCCGTTAATATCAAGAAATAAAGCTGTTATTTCAACGGGTGGCTGATTGGAAAATGCCTACGGATCTACAAGATTGGGAGGATCTGACTACGTACACGCCATTACGTGTTACGGCATATTCAGGAGATCGGTTGATTGGGTTTGCAAGAGTCTTAACGGATTTTGTACGTTGGGGCGAGATTTATGACGTGGTGGTGGATAATTCATTTCAAGGAAAAGGGATTGGAGAGCTTGAGTAGGGAATACTAGCTTAACAAGTAAATATTTTGAAATGAGGGAGAATTAATGAGTATGCTATAATGATTATAAGTTAAAACAGTACAGCTCAATGGGCGGCGACACCCTTTTCGAAAGGGGGTGTTAGCCTTTGTCACTCTATGAAGCATTCAATCTCGTTATGACGGTAGCAGTAGCAACTTCTACATTTACGCTGTCGATTATTACACTTGTAATCGCGATTGTTTGCTTAAGAAACAGAAAATAGCCCTTGAGCTCACAACTCTGAAAAGGGCTATTTTTTAGGGCTATATGCTCTAAAACAAATGCGCCGACCTAGGGTTGACTTATCTGTTTTACGCCTGAATTCATGCTGTAACATGAGTTCAGGTCTTTTAAGTTTGTGTTCTTACTATTCATTTTATACATGATAAGTAAGTTGGTCAACTCAAAATAAATATCGTGTATGAAAGGGTTAGAAATTTTCCCTACGAAATTAACTTCAAGCTAATAATACAGGCAATGATCCCGCCAACGAGCGCTAATTTCTTTACATTCTTCGGCTCATTAAACATGAACATGCCTATGAGCACGCTTCCTGCTGCACCAATCCCTGTCCAAATGCCGTAGCCAATGCTAATGGGGACTTCCACAAGGGAAAGGGACAAAAATAAAAGGCTGAGCCCCATAAAAAGAAAGAAGAAGATCGTTGGTTTTAGTTTTGTAAAGCCTTCTGTTAATTTAAGGTTAATGACGCCACATACTTCAAAGCAACCGGCTAAGATCAAAAATGTCCAGTACATGTTAGACCTCGCCTCCAGCTGGAGCGTTGTCCTCTGGTTCGTCTTTCACTAACTTTAGTCCAATAATGCACGAAATAAGCAGAACGACGATAATGACTTTAGGAAAGCTAACCGGATCCCCTAAAAAAGCCATTCCAACTAACGCTGTTCCAAATGCGCCTAGCCCTGTAAATACCGCATAAGCTGTTGATACGGGAAGCGACTTTAACGTTTTAGCGAAACACCAAAAGCTTAAAACGAATAACACAATAGTGGGGATGACAAACTCAATTCTTGAGAAACCGTCTGAGTAATCCAGACCTAAAGCCCACCCAACTTCTAATATTCCGCCCATGACTAAGTAAAACCAAGCCATTTTATCTCTCCTCATAACCGTACGGAGACGGTCAATCTCTATATCGTGTAAATAAGCACGAGATTGATTTTATGACAATGGCACGCATTAGGCAATAAGGAAATGAGTGAAAATTAAATCATACCGCTTACATGTGAACATTTATGGAAGGAAGGTGAAAAAGCGATTTCCTTATACTCGCTGCTGTCTCTTCTTAAACCACCATACGAATAAGAGTAGAATGATGGTCATCCAAAGGTAAGGAACGAGTAAATGGCTCGTTACATTCGAACTTGTCACGCCGTAATACAAATGGTAATTCGGAAAGAAACCAAGCCATTCCATTCTTCCTGGTTGATGACTCATCAACAGTCCTTCAAGAAATAAATAAAACAGTGTAAGAGGAGTCCCGTAAAGGCTGACGTCGATTGTATTTTTAGCATTCAACCCGATGAAGGTCCCAGCTAGAATCATGATTAGAACGACTGGGAAACTCAAGATGATCAGGTTGAAGCTGATAGTCGGGTCGAACCGGTAAAAGAGTAGGAAGAGAAAAACTAGGATAGATGTGACAAAAAGGGTCACGAACATCTTACCGACAACCATGTGTTTTAAGGAAAACCCGACTTGATTCAAGCGTCTAAATGTACCTTGTTCTCGTTCTTCGACAACGAGATTGCCTTGTGTGAACATCGTTACCATCGCGAATGTAAAGCCAATAACAAAGGAGATTGGCAAGCTATCTCTCGGAAACCACAAGAAGACAATGGTAATGAGGAGACAAATGATGAAGTTAAATTGAACTTGGCCATTCCATCTAAGGTCCATGAGATCTTTATAGAAGAGTGCCTTCCACTGTTTGAATGTTGGTTTTGTCATAGGTGAATCAACTCTTTCAACTTACTATAATTGCCCTTCGATAATGGAATTGTGCTTTTGGACGCGTTATCCAGGCTGAGGCTGTAGCTGTTTTTACTCCACACAATAATTTCTCTTACCCGTTGAAGGTTAACTAAGTATGAGCGGTGGCAACGAAAAAAACCTAATGGTTGGAGCCGTTCTTCTAATGCCTTTATCGTAGTTGATGAAGCAAATTCCTCGTGATTGACAAATAAGAACGTCTGACCATCTCGTGCTTCAATATAATCGATCTCCATTGGATTAAACAGAAAAATTTTATCTTCCACTTTCGCACTTACTTTATCCAATTGAACTTGATTATTTGAGCTGACCATTAAGGAGGTTTCTTCAAACGATTCTTCCATCTCGTCTTTGTCCTGTTCGACTTCTTGTATACCGCGTTCGTTGTAGCGATAGACTTTCTGACCAAGTCGAATCGCGTCTTCTAACGTTGTTGTAAACACGAGTACCGTGCCACCGTTCTTGGCTAGGTGTAAAAGCAAAGTGTGAAGAACTTGCTTTGACTGCAGATCAATCATAAGCGAAGGGTCTTCAAATAAATACACGTCAGCATGTTGGATGAGAGCTGAAGCGAGTCTTAAGCGACAGCTCTCTGATGGGGTAAGGTGTTTTATTTTTTTATAGGCGCAAGCGTGTAAGTCACACAGCGTTAAAAGGTCTTCTACATTTGGCGTTTGTTCATACAAGCCACACCAGAACGTCAACGTTTGTTTAACGGTTAATCGCTGGTAGAGTCCATCATCACGTTGAAACAGGTAGACACTGCGTAATCCGCCATTAGGAAGCGTGATCATCTCGGAATTTAGTTGCTTGGGGTCATTGAACATGGCAAATATGCGCTGGATATATTCGTTCTCGCTTTGAACGGCGAGAATGTCCCCTTTATTAGCTGTAAGGGTTAAAGCTGGTAGTTTAATCGTGTTTCCTTCAATTTTCGTTAGTTGATTAAAAGAAAAAGCCATCGTCGCTACTCCTTTGTCGTATTGTCCTTAGTGTATACGCTAGGAACAGAAAATCAAAATCGTTCATCTCTGTTTCCTTTACCTAATACGAATGCAAGGATAACAATCCCAACGATGCTAATAAAGCCAGCTGGAACAAACCAGTGTGGGGCGTCGTAATCTGGCAGAAACGTGACGACATGGGATAACGAGTCATAAATCACCAAAAACGGGAAACCTGCTAGCCCAATCATTAAGATGGAGAGGAAGATTTTTATCGGTGACCTCATGGTAAACCAATCCTTTCTTATGAAAATGGATTAACGTTTGGGACGTATTCTAAAAGGTTTACACCATAATGAAAGGCCACTCCTAATGCAATGGACCATGAGGTGATCGCAATCCCTTGCCAAAGGCTTACGTAGCCTTTTTTCGCACCAGAAGCAATGGAAATAGCTGCACAAACGTGGTAGCAAATGATGGGACCTGCAAAAGAAAGGCCGGCAACGCCATATTTGTTAAAAATGTTTTGCGCACGAGCTGTGCGTTTAGATGATTTCTTGTTGCTAGGTTTACGAAATTTAGCAATGATCCAGATAAAAGCCATGACAGAGAGCCAGTTTCCAATGATGGCAATCACGACTACGGGAATGCTTGGGAATCCGAAAATAATGCCAAGTGGAATGGCTGCATAGGATTCAAAGAAAGGGATTAGAGAGATAACAAATACACTGGCATACTGTACCCATGTATCTGCCTCTATTAATGTTAGTAAAAGGTCTTGAATGGTTTCCATTTAGACTCACTCCTGTTTGTTTTGTCTCCCTTATCGTAGTGTCAATTCGGCTAGTGCGCATTCAAATTTAGCCGAAAGGAGGAGAATTTATGTTGAGAAGAGCCTAAGGAGCGTGAATGGTACCATAGTCATCTAACCCTTGATGTAGAGGGATTTGTATTAGATTGAGACAGGTGAGTGGAGTGAATGAGAGGTTAAGAGGAAGTTGTAGGTGAGATTTAAGGAGAAAATGTTCTGATAAGTATTGTTTTTTTCGGCACAGTTGTTTTATGATTATTATGTAGACTGGTCTAATTAATTCAAAGGGGCGGTATGAGCATGATCGAAATTTTGTGGGGATTAGGGGGTTGTCTTGTTCTCATAGGAATTGTCTTTCTTATGTCTGAGAACAAATCTAAGATTAATTACTACACTGTAGCAATGGGATTTATTTTGCAGATTTTGTTAGGCGTTGCTGTTCTTCGCTGGTCATTTGGACGGGAGGCACTATTAGTGGTGTCTGATGGGATTTCGTCGGTCATTGGCTATGGAAACGAAGGGTTACGTTTTGTATTTGGTCCACTTGCTCAAGGTGGAGAGTTTGCCATCTTTGCAGTCACCGTATTAGGGATGATCATTTTTTTAACGGTTTTCGTTAGTCTGCTCTACCATATTGGCGTGATGCAGTGGATTGTTCGTCTATTAGGTGGGGGAATTGCTAAGATCATGCGTACATCTTATACAGAATCGGTTGCAGCAGCGGCAAATATCTTCTTAGGTAATACCCAGACACCTCTTACGATTAAGCCGTATCTTCATACGATGACACGTTCTCAAGTGTTCTCTTTAATGGTCGGTTGTTTATCTTCGGTGTCTGGTGCAGTAATGATTGGTTTAAGTACATTAGGTATCCCGCTCCATTATTTGCTTACTGCTGCTGTTATGTCTGCACCTACTGGTATTATGCTTGCAAAATTAATGATTCCTGAAACAGAACCGAGACAGGAAAGCTTCGCAGAAATTGCCGCGAGTGTAGACGCTCGGAACAAGGACACCAATCTCCTTGATGTCATTCATGAAAGTTCTCGGGAAGGGCTTCAATATGCGATTAATGTTGGATTAATGCTTATAGCATTTATAAGTTTAATAGCCATGCTTGATGGTGTAGTGGGTGGCTTAGGTGGTTTTGTCGGTTTAGAAGGTGTAACATTAGAAGTAATTTTAGGATTCGTCTTTGCTCCTATTGCTTTTCTTATCGGAATTCCTTGGGGAGAAGCTGTGTTAGCTGGTAACGTAATTGCGCAGAAGTTACTCGTTAACGAGTTTGTTGCGTTTAGCAGTTTTTACTCATCGTTGGAAGCGTTTTCTCATAAGTCTGTTGCGATTCTTACATTTGCATTAAGCGGCTTTTCAAATTTTGGAGCGGCGGGCAGTTTAATTGCGATGCTATCGAGGATGGTCCCAGATCGTAAAAAAGAGTTTCAAGGAATGTTTGGTAAAGCATTGTTTGTTGCAACGTGTGCGAATCTATTGAATGGCGCAGTGATCATGATGATCTTATAATTTAGTTAATCACGTAACTGTAAGGGACTGAATGACATGTCTAAAACAAAAGCAAAGATGATCGAAACAATGGCAAAACTATTGCAGCAAAAAGGCTACCACGGTACAGGCTTAAATGAAATTATTCAAGTGAGCGGTAGCCCGAAAGGTTCCATTTATTATCACTTCCCAGGGGGAAAAGAAGAACTAGCGGTGGCGGCAATTGAATGGACAAAAGAGCAAGTACACCATTACATAGCGGACCAAATAGAAAACGAAGAGAATGCCAACGTTGCAGTCTCAAAGTTAATTAAAGATAGTGCGGATCAATTTGATAACGGTCACTATTTTCGCGGTGTACCAATGATCGCCCTGACGCTTGAAAACGGGACGACCAGTGATGCAATTCGAACAGCTTGCAAAGAAGCATTTGAAGATTGGGAACGCATCATAGCAACAAAATTTGTAGCAAGTGGAATGAATCAAGCTACTGCAAATCATCGTGCATCTGTTATTCATTCTATGATGCAAGGTGCAGCTGCTATTAGTTTTGCGAAGCAATCAAGTGAGCCACTACGAACAGTGGCAACGTATCTTACATTTTAGGAGGAAGAATAATGACGATTATTGATCAAATTAATGAAGCGACACATTATATTAAGGAAAAAACATCACATGCACCGGAGGTAGGAATTATTCTAGGTTCTGGTCTTGGAAATTTAGCAGATGACATAGAAGCTGCTGTAGAAATTCCTTATGAGGAGATCCCTCATTTCTCAAAATCAGCAGCAATAGGACATGCTAATAAGCTAGTCATTGGACAATTAAATGGAAAAACCGTTGCCGCAATGAAGGGACGCTATCATTATTATGAAGGTTATACACTAAATCAAGTCACGTTTCCTGTTCGGGTCATGAAAGCACTAGGAATCAAAACCGTAATCATTACAAATGCATGTGGAGCTGTTAACACATCTTTTAATCCAGGTGAACTGATGCTCATTAATGACCATCTTAATCTTGTAGGTGCGAATCCGTTAATTGGGGAAAATTATCCAGAGCTTGGACCGCGTTTCCCAGATTTATCTGAAGTGTACAGCGCGCGCTTACGTGGAATCGCGAAAGAGGTAGCGGAGGAACAAGGAACAAAAGTGAACGAAGGCGTTTATAGCTGGTGGTGTGGACCTGCTTATGAAACGCCAGCTGAAATACGCATGATTCGGACGTTAGGTGGAGATGCCGTTGGGATGTCAACTGTTCCAGAAGCGACGGTCGCCACTCATGCTGGAATGGACGTATTAGGGATCTCGTGCTTGACGAACATGGCATGTGGGATTTTGGACGAGCCGTTAAGTCATGATGACGTGATTGTCGTTGCGGGTAAAGCGAACCAAGCTTTTACGTCACTTGTAAAAGGAATTCTAGCAAACATGTAAATGAAAGCAATGGCTCTTCATAATCAACGAGTATCATGCATAACAAAAAAGGCACTCGCCACCGAGTGCCTTCTTCGTTTATTCACATGTGTCAGCAAAACGCTTGATGCGCGTGCCGATTTCATCACGGACACGCTGGAAAAATGCCCATTTTTCTTCGTCAGATCCTTCTGCTTTTGCAGGATCATCAAATCCCCAATGTTCACGTTTGACATGTGGCGGTGTCATCGGACATTTGTCAGCTGCGTCACCGCAAAGTGTCACAACGAGATCAGCATGATTTAAAATTTCTTCGTCAATCATATCCGACGTTTGGGTAGAAATATCGATGCCGGCTTCCTTCATTGCTTTTACAGCATTCGGATTCAGTCCGTGGGCTTCAATTCCAGCGCTGTACACATTCCAGTCGTTTCCTAAATGGAATTTCGCCCATCCTTCCGCCATTTGCGAACGGCAAGAATTTCCGGTACATAAAAAATAGATGGTTTTCTTCATAGATAGTCTCCTTTAATAGATTACTAATAACCAGATGTAAAGACCAAGTAATGTTAGAAACAAAACAGGTAGAGTGATGACGATTCCTGTTTTGAAGTATGTTCCCCAAGAAATTTTGACACCTTTTTTTGTTAACACATGTAGCCAAAGTAAGGTTGCTAAAGAGCCGATCGGCGTAATCTTTGGTCCTAAATCAGCACCGATCACATTGGCATAGATGAGCGCTTCTTTCGTTAAGCTGGCTGTGCCAGATTCCGCGATCGCAATCGCGTTAATCAGAACGGTAGGCATATTATTCATAATGGACGACAAGATCGCTGCGATAAAGCCCATTCCCATTGTCGCCGCAAACAGGCCTTGGTCTGCAATAATAAAGATGGCGTCTGCTAATACATCTGTTAAGCCAACATTTCGAAGACCAAACACAACGACATACATCCCGATAGAAAAGAACACAATGTTCCAAGGTGCCCCTTTTAACACGCTAGTCGTATGAACTGCCGAACTACTTCGTGATAGAAATAGAAAAATGAGCGCGATGATGCCAGCCACAAAGGAGACAGGTATAGCTACGAATTCGCTCACCATGTAACCAATGAGAAGAAGCCCTAAAACAATCCACGATAGGCGAAACATGGTTGGATCTTTAATTACATCTGCTGGTTCTTTTAACTCGGAATAATCGTAGCGTTTTGGGATGCTTTTTCGGAAATAAAGAAGCAGCACGACGATACTGGAAAGTAAAGCGAATAGATTCGGCACGATCATTCGCGTCGCGTATTCAATAAAGCCAATTCCAAAGAAATCTGCGGAGACAATGTTGACCAAATTACTCACCACAAGCGGGAGGGAAGTCGTATCCGCAATAAAGCCACTCGCAATAATAAACGGGAAGACCATTTTTTCGTTGAAATTCAGCGAACGAACCATCGCTAACACGATAGGTGTTAAAATAAGAGCCGCCCCATCATTGGCAAAAAACGCGGCCACGACTGAGCCAAGTAAACATACATAGATAAACATGAGGACTGCATTGCCTTTTGCTACCCTAGCCATATGTAGTGCCGACCACTCAAAAAAGCCAATCTCATCTAAGATTAGAGAAATAAGAATAACCGCGATAAATGTGAGCGTCGCATTCCAGACAATATCGGTCACTTCTAAAACATCAGAAAAACTAACTACGCCAAGCAACAAAGCAAGAAAGGCGCCCCCGCAAGCCGACCAACCGATATTTAAATTCCTAGGTTGCCAAATCACAAACACTAACGTCACAACAAAAATGAGGGAAGCAAGTATCACATCAGTCATGTTTTATTTTCCTCAGCAACGTGCAAGCCCTTCTCTTTCTAACGCTTGTGCGTAGCGTTTGTCTTCATCGTTACTTTGATCAAGCAATTCTTGAATGAGCGAATAATACATAGACCCTTTATTTAAAGAAAAGTATCGCCATTGTCCTCTTCGTTCTTCTTTTAGGATAGCTAAATCCTTTAATTTTCGTAAATGCTGACTTACTGCAGGTTGGCTCATTTGAAGCATCTCCACAAACTCACATACACAGTACGTTTTTTTCTCAACCAATTTTAAGATGAGAAATCGAGTTGGATCGCCGACAACTTTTAAACAAGTTGTCAGTTCAGTTATGCTCAATAGTTTATTGGTCATCTGACTCACCTCTTCAAACTGCATTATATAAGTGATTTGTAATATAAGTCAATACTTATATTTGTAACTGAAAATCATTCTACATGCTGTTTAGTATAGAAATATTCCCACTCATTGCCGTCTGGATCAGTTACCCAGAATTTGTCTTGAACGGCATGACAACACGTCGTATCCCATTCTTCTCTTGCGAAAAATCCTTCTTGTTCAAGTCTACTTTTGTGGTAAAGAATTTCTTCTCTTGAGTTAACTTGAACACCTAAGTGATTAATCGTATTCCCGAAAACTTCATCTACTTGTGTGAGCGTTAAATTAAGCTGTGGTTCTATAGTTAAAAATTTCACATATCCGTCTTTTACTTTTTCAGGAGGGGTACTAAAAAAGCGTTCATAAAAAGCCTTGCTCTCTTCTAAATTTTTTACATGTAATCCAATATGTACATTCATAAAATATCTCCTTCATCAAATTAGTTTGATTAATTGTAGATAAATTAAAACCGTTATTTAGACGGTTTCAACATACAACAAAGTTGTTCTGACAGGATAGAATCCACGTGCTTGCGATTAATTTGATAATAGCTCCAGGTTCCTCTTGTTTCCTTACTTAAAAAATTGGCGTCCGTCATAATTTTGAGGTGATAGGAGAGCTTAGATTGTGGTATATCCATTTTTTCCGTCAAATCGCAAACACACATCTCACCATTCACGCTCAATAAGTTTAACAACGCCAGTCTTTTTGAGTCTGCTAATACTTTGAATTGTGTTTCGTATGTTCTTAATTGGTCAAGAGATAGGTTCGTATTCATTTGTTTTACCATCGATAGATACTCCTTAAATCAAATTAATTTGATTAATTAGAGTTTACATTAACAAGAAAAATAAATCAACTTTTTTTGATTTATTAAATTTATCGCATTAAACATTTCACTTTCGGGTAGATGAAGCTAAAGAGGAAGTTCTTACATCTACTGTTATTTATAGGGAGTGAGTAAAGATGAAAGCGTTTATGAAAACTGGTTCAGCGATTATGTTTAGCGCTGCGTTATTGGCGGCATGTGGAAGCGGTGAGGAAGCGGCGAATGGTAGTGAGGCTGAGAATACAGGCAATGAGACCGAAGCAGAGAATTCTAACAGTACGAACGGTGAAACAAATGAAGAGACTGATACCGATGAAGAAAACGAAGAGCAAGAACCGAGTTCAGATGATGACGTTGAATCGGAAGAGGAACCTGTAGAAATTGAATTTGATCCAGCGGAAGAAGGGGAAGAGCGAGAGGCTGGTGTAACCAAACAAGATCAGTACATGCAAGGTGGCATGTTTACTGGTGGCGAAATGAAAGATGCCACAATGATTGGAAACATTGAGCACGGCATTCACGAGGAATTCGAGCGTTTGGTTTTAGATCTACATGAATGGATACCTGAGGAGACAGGAGAGCCGAAAAGCGTGCCGAGTTCTTTTGAAGTGACTAAAGAAGCGTATCCATCCCGCCTTGTTTATTCATTACAAGGCTTGCGTGCTCAACCGAGCAATGAGGACTTGCCGAATTTAGAAAACGCTGCTTATTTTTCTTCTATGGCTATTACCCCAATCTTTGATGATACAACGGTTGAATTAGCTGCGTATATTCAAGACTCCACCGAGTTTGAAGTGTATGAACTACACGAACCAGCTAAAATTGTTACCGATGTTCGAGCGGTTGATCGGGAAGGGGAGTATGTACCAATATTTTCGTTAAGAACGGCATCTATTGCGGATGATGGGGCAATTGAGCAAACCCAAGGGCCTGAGATGGCGTTTATGGAAGATGGTTCGGAAAACGTACGACTCGTGCATTCAGCTGACAGTACGCTTTTTGTGGAAGAAGGCTACTACTTTTCGTTAGAAGAAGCTGAAGAGAAAAAAGAAGCGTTAGAGAATGATGGATTTGAGTATGACTTATTTATTGAAGAGCGAGGCATGTTTGATGTGCCAGAGAACATTGAGGAATAGGGCGCTGCCGTGTGCAGCGTTTTTTAATTTTTCATACAAAATTATGTACATTTAAACAAGGTTCTGCTCATGGGGTGATTTTGCAGCATGATGACTATAACGAGTTGATTGAAAAAAATAATGAGAAAGATATCATAATTGATATTTTACGAAGTGAAAATGAATTGCTAAGGAGGAAAGAAACGGTATCATTTGAAAAGTTTATGGAGGATATAATACTTGGGCTACGAAATAAAATTAACAAAACTGACTGAGAAAAAATTGCGTGAGATTGCTCATTTTATTATTGGACAATATGCTTTACCGGAAACAGCATTACGTGTAGTCGAAGAATTAGAAGGGAAAATAAACATCTTAACAGAAAATCTAACTAGGGGATTTAAATTTGGAGATCGTTATCGAGCATTACACCATTATTTATAAAGTAGATGAAGAAAATAAAGTAGTCGTTATCCTATCCATTCGTTAAATTTAACAGCGTAAGGATAAAAGCAGTAGAGCAGTTTCTCGCATGAAATGGGGTGTTAGGATGAAGCATCAAGGGTTAGTACGAGTTGGAACAATCTATTTACCGGTAGTATGTGTGGACGTTTCTGCGGACTGGTATATAAAGAATCTTTGTGCAGAATTAAGCTATAAAGATGAAGAGAAAGCAATCTTAAATGTAGCGAATCTAAGCGTATTTTTAGTGAAATCGCATGAAGATCAAACTGCAAATTTCTATGATCGTAATGGAGCAGAACGCTTTTCGATGACGTTTGAAGTTGATGGGTTGCATGCTTTAGAAGCCCTCCACAACGAATATCGGCAAAAAGGGGTGAAAGTAGGCGACATTGAAAGCAGAGGACATGCTGGGAAAAATTTTGTTTTCTATGATTTGGATGGAAATCTATTTGATGTGTGGAGTGAATTAAGTCCTTCTTTCAAAGAGGACTAGCGATTAAAATAGGAATGATTGCCAAGGCAAAAAGAAAAAAACAAGCGTCAGAATGGTTAAAACTCCATAAAGGAGTGCTCTTTTGGGACGACGGAATGCGTTCATTTTTATTACTTTCGTGATTAAAACACTTACAACGAGTGTCGCGATGCTATAAAAGAGGATATTTAACCACGGTTGAACTTGGAATATGCGAAGCAAGCTATAACTGATAGATAAGAGAAAAATGAAAATCCATAGCCATCCTTCCACCATGAAAAATTGATTTTCTCTTCGTGTATAGGTTTTGGTCATGGATGATCCCCTCTCCTCAATCCGCTTTTTTCATTCTTTGCTTTAATTTGCGTCTCATTCCAATTGTGATAAATACGATTACTAAGCCGATTAACGTAAGAATGTTTGGTAGCATGATGGAATGATGGCCATTACGAAAACTCATAATCGTCATGGTCAGAGAAACAATGAAAAGTAAGAGTGCTGAAGCGATTAGAACATTTTTTAAAAGCTTGAGATTGTTCGGCTTCATAGCTAAGCTTCTTCCGTTAATGTAAAACGTGTTTATCCATATCCGTAATTCGGAGAAGTGAAACCAATATTTTAAAAAATTGGTTAATTTAGAGAGTTACAATCGTTATTTGAAAAAGAAGAAAGGCTTAAGGTGCCACTCTTCTCTTTTTTGGGTTACGCTTCTTTTCGAAATGATTCATTGGCTTGCTTAAATTGTTGTTCATCAAGTGTATGGTCCATTTTCGCCATGGCGGTGGATCCAACGAGGTCACTTGTCATATTCGTTGTTGTTAATCCAGCATCAATAATAGGCCAAACTGCAGCTAGTACTGGAATTAGATAAAGAGGCATACCGAGCGTCTCAAATAAGACGGTCGTCATGACAATTCCCGCTCCTCGAACCCCTGCCGCTCCGATGGACAAAAGAATGCCCATTAAAACAAATTGAAGGATGAGTGTAAACGTAATGGGAATGTCGTAAACGTAAGCTGCGAATACGGAGATAACCCCGATCGCTACTGAAAATCCGTCCATGTTTACAGTTGCGCCAAAAGGAACGGTGAATGAATAAATTTTCTCCGGAATCCCTAAGCGTGTTTTTGAAACTTGTAGGGAAACAGGTATAGTTGCACTACTTGTTGATGTTGTAAAAGCAAACAACATCGTTGGTGAAACGTTTTTATAAAATTGAATCGGGCTCTGCTTACCTATTAATCGAATGATAAGCGGATAAACAATCAATAAGACGATTAATAGTCCGATATATACGGAAAGGATGAACGTTGTAACGGTTCCGATTAAGTCATTGCCAAATGTGCCTACTAAATTCGCAAGTAAAGCGAAAATACCATAAGGTGCAAACTTAATAACAAATTCGGTTAATTTCAACATGACGTCAGCACTTTCATTAATAAACGTGTAAATCGTAGGGACTTTTGATTCCCCAAGCGTAATCAAGACAATGCCAATAAACAAGGTAAATACGATAATTTGTAGTAAATTCATTTCACTTAGAGAAGCGAATACGTTTGACGGAATCCAAGACAGAAATTGTTCAGTGAGTTGAAAGGTAGTAGGTTCAATTTCTTCGCCATTCGAAAACATACCAACGGATTCAGACCCAGGCTTCATTAATAATGCAACGATAATTCCTACACTGGTAGCAAGAATACTCGTTAGGACTAAGTAGCCCATAAACCGAGCCCCTATTTGACCAAGAGATCTCGCATCCTTCATTTTCGTTATTCCTGATAATAGGGAGGTAACAACGAGTGGAACGACGAGCATTTTAAGTAATGATAAAAAAATTTCCCCAACGAATGCGATCCGTGATGCTTGTTCTCCAAGAATCAAACCAACTGTAATACCAAGAACTGCTCCAATGGCAATTTGCGTATATAAAGGTCGGTTAAACCACCATTTCATTTGTATCCGCCTCCAATAGAATCAATGATATGTATACCGCTTACATTATTAATGAAAGACGAGACGTTTCGTTAAAATTGTTTAACGTCCATTCACACGTAACAACGATTGTGTAATGTGAATAAATGTCCTCATATCGTCTAATGTATGGCAATGTAAGGGAGAGACACGTATGAGCCCTTCTAATTGAACAGATTCTAGTATCCGTTTTGAATAATAGCTTGTGGCGAGTCGCTCATATACGAGAACGCCTTTTTTTGTATAAAGCTCGACTGCTTTTGACCAAGAAAGATCATCGAAAGATAACCCTACAATAAAATCTTTTCGCTCTAAAGGTTGATCTTTAAAGTGGACAGTGAGTCCATCTAATTGGAGCAAGCCAGGTGTGTCTTGATCACCATGTAATAAAAATGTATGAAGCGCACGCTCGCGATCTTCAATGAGTGTCATCCCGTTTACGTATTGTTCACGTCTGTCCGTTGATTCACTGACGTAAGAACCGAGTGTACAAATATAGTTAACAATCTCACTAAAACCAGCATAATGTGCAGGTGCTGGCGAACCGAGACCCCATTTATCAGCGGGAGCAGCTGCGAGTTTTAGGTGAGTAATACTTGCTGCACGTTCAGAGATATACGCAAATGCCATTCCGCGGTTGCCAAACATTTTATAAGGGGCAATGTTTAACCCATCTACATCCCATTTTTCCAAATCAACGACACCATGAGGGGCATATTGAACGGCATCAATGACAATATACATTTCTGGGTTAATGGCTCGTGCTTGTTTAACTATTTCAGGAATGTCCAGAATGGCACCTGTGATATTTGATGTGGCGACAAAAGCTAATAGGTTTGTGTCTTTATCGATAAGCTCGATTATTGATTTTGTTAAAACCGTTCCTGTAAGTGGATCGGCTTCGGCAACACGTAATTCTTTTTTATGCAAGTCTGCGTAATGGACACACGCATCGTATGCGGATGGATGTTCTAATGCGGTAGTAACAATATTTCCGCCAGCTGTTGCCTGACTAAATGACCCAATCATTTCAAACATCGCTCGTGAAGCGGTGTCAATGGGTAAGATACTACCAGATGTAGCATTAAGCATGATGCGCACATCGTTTAACCCATTCTCAATAATTTTGCGAATTTCTAAAGCCATATCATGAAGGCGTTCGGGACAATCAGGATAAGAGGCAATGCGGGCATCTGCTTGTACAACATTTTTTAAACGGAGTGATCCGCCTGAGTTTTCAAAAAAAAGACGTTTGTTTCCAGTGATATCTTCATCCAAATAGTAGAATTGCTCTTGCATAAAGGAATCCAGTGGCTTGTTAAATAGTAGACTGTCCGACAAATTAAACACCCTTTTTCAAGATTTAGTTTGAGATGATCTTATCACGACTGAAAAAATAGAGTAAAATACAATTTTACAGCATTTATTATAAGTTTTTACGATATTAGTAGGGGGACTTTATGAATAAAGAGGAAGTGAACGCTTTTCTAGCAATTGTGCGATGTGGAACGATTACGAATGCGGCGACTACGCTATATGTCTCTCAATCTTCTTTAAGTCAACGACTTGCAAACTTGGAGAAGAAGCTCGACACAAAGCTAATAACAAGGGGAAAAGGAAAGGCGACCATTCGCTTAACAGAAGCAGGGCATAAATTTTTGCGTATTGCAGATGAATGGGAAAAGCTTGTGCAAGAGACAGAAGATCTTAAATATGTATCTAACAGACAAGAGTTACGTATTGGCTCCGTTGACAGTGTAAGTTCATTTATTCTCTATCCAATTTTTGAAACGATCATGAGAAAATGGCCGCAAACAAGATTGAGAATTCAGACTCATCAGTCTCATGAACTTTATGCATTGATGGAGCAACGTAAAATTGATATTGGGTTTGTTTTGCAGCAACGAGCAACCTATTCATTCGACATTGAGCCTTTATTTTCTGAAGAGATGTTTGTCATTATGCGAGTGGATGAGAAGCTCTACACGAAAGAATCAATGATTGACAATCAACAATTAAACCCGGAAAAGGAACTTTATATTAATTGGAGCCCTGATTATCAAGAATGGCATAATCAGTGGTGGCAAACGAATGCAACAAGTGGTATCCAGCTCGATACCGCTCATCATTTAAAGCAACTACTGCACGGTAATTATTGGGCGATTGTTCCTCTTTCTATTGTTAAAGCATTGGCGAAAGACATTCAACTGCATGTATATCGTTTAACGGACCCACCACCACCGCGAACTTGTTATATGTTATCTCGATCAAGCCAGCATGCTAAATTTATACAATTATTTAAACAGGTGAAGGAAGGCAACTAGAAGGTGAAATTACCGATAAAGATCATTAAAAAAAGCCACTCATTCGTCAGAGCGACCTTTTTCTTCGCGTAGTTGCTGGAGTTCGTCTAGCAGTTGCTTTTGCGTAGTTTCCATATCTTCTAATCGCTTTTGAGTGACGTGTTGATCTTGTTGTAGTTGTTTGATTACTTGTGCCTCGCTGGTATGTCTTGATACGTTTTTTCGATACAGGACAATCAGGAGGAGACCAATGCCGATAAGCGCAAAGAGCGGTATTAAAGAAAAGAGGATGTTTATACTGTTATACTCAATCGGTTCAAACATACAAAAACCTCCTAATGAATGGTATTTTCCTAGTCTAGCATAAACAAAGAGAACGAACGGCTATCGAGCCTTCATTCTCTTTGTCGTAATAGCTATCCCGTTTAAACTAAACGCTACCGGGGTAAAACTGAATCTTTGCTTAATTAGGAGGGGCATCCTAGCTGCGTTATTGATCTTTTCCGGCTTCAACGAGTAAGAAAATAGCAGCAAGGATATGCAGAATCATACCAACGATTGGAATTAAGCCTAATGCAGATGCGAGAATCCCTAAGATATGGCCTGTTTTCTTGCGATTTTCTCTTGTTGCAAAAGCTAAACCGATTATATGAAGGATTAGCATAAAGAAGAGTGGTGTCCAGGAAAGTGAGATAATTAGGGCTCCACCGAGTATAGGCAAACCCCATAGCGCTTCTAACCCGCCAGACACCCATTTTATTGTTCTGCTTGGCACTAAAAGAACTCCTTTCAGCTGAACGATTTTCTTTTAGCATGTCTTAAATAGAGAAACGTATGCACCTCTTCTATGAACGAAAAAAACTGCCCCTCACGAAAAAGGGCAGCTTAATTTTTGGCGTTATTTTGACGCGACGTGAGCGACTTTTTTTGCGGTATCTTTAAAAATTTTTCCGTCTTTCATGACGAAGGTGATGTTCTCGTGCTGTTCTAAAACGTGAATGTTTTCAAGGGGGTTGCTGTTTACTAAGATTAGGTCAGCCCATTTGCCGGGCTCGATTGTACCGACGCGATCACCCCAGCCCATGCATTCTGCAGCTGTTTTCGTTGAAGCGACAATGGCTTCCATTGGCGACATACCAATCTCGCACATGAGTCCGAGTTCTCGTAAATTAATACCGTGTGGGAAGACGCCTGCATCCGTTCCCATCGCAATTTTTACGCCTGCTTTATAGGCTTTTTCAATACTTTGTTTATGAATATCAATGACTTGTTTTGACTTTTCAATGGCATAAGGGGCCATTGTATTTGTCGTTTCAGCCGCTTCTAAAACAGCCAGTGGGGCAAGCAAAGTCGGTACCAGGTATGTGCCGTTTTGAAGCATTAATTCTAGCGCTTCATCATCAATAAAGATGCCGTGTTCAATGGAATGAATACCTGCGCGTACGGCATTTTTAATGCCCTCTGCACCTTGGGCGTGTGCCATCACTTTAATGCCTTTACGAAAGGTAGCTTCTTCTACCATGACTTCAAGCTCTTCCTGCGAGAACTGAGTAAATTCAGGGTGATCCGTCGGGCTTGAAACGCCACCAGTTGCATGAACTTTGACCACGTCCGCTCCGGCTCGTAGCATCTCGCGGACTGTTTTTCTTACTTCTTCACGTCCGTCACATTTGCCGTCCGGCATGCCTGGATAAACAGGATCAGTCGTATCAATACCAGAGAGATTCCAACTATCCCCGTGTCCACCCGTAATCGTCAGAGGGTTAATACTGACTTGCATACGTGGACCAGGAACAAGACCGTCCTCTACTGCTTTTTTGATACCGGCGTCTGCAAAGCCGGCATCTCTCACAGATGTGATACCTGTTTGTAACGTGGTTTCAAGTCGTTTAGCTGCTTCAAAAAAACGATAAGAAAACGGTGTGAGCAGTGATTCTTGTACGTTTTTAATTTCTAATGCCATGTGTACATGGGTATCAATGAGTCCTGGAAGAAGGTATTGTCCCTCGCCATCAATGATCGTTGCTTCTGTTGGTAGATCAATTTCTTGTGCAGTACCTGCCGCAATAATCTGTTGTTGTTCGATTAGAACAACCGCGTTTTCAATCAGTTCTTTTCCTGTTCCATCAATCATGACGACGTTTGTAAGTGCGGTAATGGCCATTTCTATCCTCTCCTTTTATAGAGTTGAAATTAAAATACTTGCGATTGCTACGGAGCCAACGGTAACCGATGTGAAACCACCAATTAACATAGGGGCCATCAGCTCATCCATAATCCGTTTTTGTTCAGCTTCGTTTTTTCCTTCGCTTCGACTAATTTCTTCAACAATGAGGTAATCTCCTGGAAAACCGTACAAAGCGGTTAATACAACTGGAATTGATTTGTTTCGATCCCACTTAAAAATTTTTGCGCCGATCAGTGCGCCAATCATCAGTCCGACAATTCCAACCACCATAATGACGATGACTGGTAGAAGGGAGGCGACAATTTGATCCCAAGTCACGCCAATTAACGAATTCATTACGACAAATATGAGCGCAATCATTGTAATCCCTGAACTATTGGCTTTTTCCATCGATCGTTCTGGCAATAACCGTAAGGCTGCTGCTGTTACACCGATCACGAGTGCCCAAAGGCTTGCGTTGACGCCTGTGAGGTCATCAAGGAGTACCGCAAATGCACCCCCTGCAAATAACAAAAAGATAATGACGAAATGACTTTGCATCCATGAATGAGGAAGGACAAAGGGTTTTTTCGATTCTGACGCCTCTTCGTCAGTAGGTTGAATGGCTGCCGCTGTTTCATCAGTTCGGATTTTCTTGGCATAGCGGGCTAGAAAAAAAGAAGTAAGCGGCATGCCGAAGAAATTTTGAATCGTGAAGACGGCAATGGGGATAGCCATAATCGCTGTAAATCCGGCATCCCTTAATCCTTCTGAAGTTACGATGTAGGCAATAATGCCGCCTGTAATGGGTCCCGCACCGGCTACGGCTGTTTCATAATTAAATAAAACAGTGATGATACTAAGTACACCAAGCACGGAAAAGGCTAGTCCAATAAGCGTAATGACCACAGCTTGGTATTGCTGAATCATTGTCTTTAATGGAATCATTGTACCTAAATGAACAATTAAGACAGGTACAAGCACGCCACCGACTGCAACAAACGTAGAATCTTCAATGTAAGATTCGGGTATAAGTCCTGTTTGCAAGAAAAGGAATACAGTGGCCACAACAACAAGTAAAGTCGGAATGCGTGCACGTGATAGAATCGAAATAATTTCTCCAATTGCGATAATCGCGATAAATAATAAAGCTAAATAGATGGGCTGCAAACCATTTCCCCCCTTTGTCCAAGTCTGGCACTGTTCGTTGACAAAAGAGTCTGAACAAATGCTTGAATAAAACTATAAGGGAAATAGACTGAACATTCTATAGTTTCATTCGACAAAATTCACTGTCTTTTTTGTCCGCTGTCGCTAAATGAGATAATTTCTAAATAGTGAGCAATTTTAAGTGCGAGATGCAGTTCGAAACTATGACTAGGTGTGAAAGCGCTTATATCGAAGTGTTCATAGATTTTTTTTAAGCGGTATTTTACCGTGTTCACGTGAACAAAGAGACTTCGTGCAGCTTCTTTCAATCGTTGTCCTTGTTCCATATAAACAAACAAGGTGTGTAGGAGATCCTTGTTCGCTTCGTCTATCACCAAATCACCAAGCTGTCCGTGTACATATTTCCTCAATACTTCTTCATCCATCGTCAGAAATAATTGGTAAGGACCTAGGGATGTATAGTGTATAACTTGATGGGGTTGTTGTTTACGTTTTAAAAAGTGAATGGCTTTTACCGCTTCCGTATAAGCATTCTTCAAGTCGGTTAGTTTTTTTCGAGCTTGTCCAATTCCAGCGTAGCCAATCAACCCCCATTTTTGTTTTACGTAGTCGAGCAGTTCTACTAAACAGGACTCAATAGCGGCGTATGAATGTTGGGACGAGACTGGGAATAAAAACGTTAAATCAACATGTCGTTCATAAACAATTGCTGGTTCTGGTAGTTTAGAAAGGGCAAAGTAAACTTTCCGCATGAACGATTGTTTTAATCGGCTGTTTTGTTGTAAAAGCATACTCCCGTGTTCCAGCTGAATTTTGGCAATGATGTAGTGGTGTTCATTTGTAGTGGGAACATGCATAAACAATTCTTGTACGGCACTCTCTGGCTGGATAGAATGGATCGCCATTTCTAGTAACCGCCCAGTATACAACAAATCGTCAACATCTTGTTTTTCGCGTTGATGTAGTTCCATCACAAATATAGGCAGTGCTTGTTCAATTGCTACTTGGTCCAACGAGTTTAACAGGGAATCTGCATGACTGATGACGATTAGAAACCCTAAAGGATCGGTCTCGATTTGGATAGGAAATGTATAGAGTTCAACGCCTTCTTGTCGGAATAACGTAGTTTGAACGCCTGTTGTTTGATTTTTTATAAAGGAGTGCGTAATCTCGGTAAAGTGTTCCTTTGTAATAGGAGACTGAAGTTGTTGAGGAAAGCGAGAAAGTTCTTCAGCAAATTCATTCAACACGACGACATCTTTGGAAAGCAACCGAGCTAATGCTGCTGTAATGTCGTCGATCCCACCGTTGGAAAGGGAAACTTTTGAAAGCGCATGATGTATGTCTTGTGTTCGCTTATTTTGAGAATATAGCCGAGCGTTCTCAATCGCAATGGATGCTTGGCGGGCAAAAGTCTCTAATAGCTCTAAATCATAGGCATCAAACAGGTGGTCTCGCTTAAAGATATCTACTGTTAGCACACCAATACAGCTGCCATCAATACGGAATAACGGAACAGATAGGGCGCTTACAGGATACGTCAATTCAGGAAGAGACTGCTCGTAATATTGGGCATTTTGGGCACTAAGGTTCCCCATCCCTTTTTTCGTATCGTGCATGTGCATATAAATACTACCTTGTTTCTGCTGAAAGGTTTTACCGCTCATTCCCTCGCCAGGCTTTAAGCGGACTTTTCCTAGTGACGCCATCTTGAATCCAATGGCACTTTCCGCATAGAGGGTATTTTGTTGTTCGTCATATAAAAACAAGACGCCAGCTGTTGACCCATCAATAACATGTAACGCTTCTTGTAAAAGTTGGCGCAAGACATCAGGTAATTCACGAGTCGAGCTTAAGACGCGAATGGATGTCATTAGACTATTTAATTGTTGTTCAGTTTTCATTGTACGCATCTCCTTACTTTCATTCAGTTCATCATAAGGGAAAAGAAGAAGAGAAACTAGCTTGTTAAGACGCGAAAAGGAAAAATTAAACCCTTCGCCCTAGTTTCAAGAAATGTTGTAAAGGAAATGGTATAGGCATCATCTTGGAGGTGCAGAAAATGAAGAAATCAACGATTGTCATGATTTTGCTTATTGGCTTCGCTCTTACTAGTATATTAGGAGTCATCGGCTTCTTTTAATAGAAGAATAAATGTCACTACGAAAAATAGATAGAAAACGATTAATGGTGGTGTGGCGAACGCTGCGCTCACTGTGTTTCGTTTCGACATTCTATACCGATAATTGTCTAAAAGAAAGACGCATCGTAATCGAAAAAACCTTCTTGAAGGGCATATTCTCCTTCATGAAGGCTCTTTTTATAGAAAATCGTTTTTGTTACATATAATGAATCTGATCTTTATATCTTGCCATCATCGTGGCATTGTAATCATCGCCACCGTCAAGATTCGCGCTACGGAAAATTGGGACATCCTTACCTTTAGCTTCTAGTTTTTCAATGAGCTTCAAGACGATGGAATGAATCACAAAGCTTCCTGAAATGGTTGATGTTGGGGCGACTTTTTGTGAGAGTGAATCAATTGAGACAGTGGCATCCCCAGGTTCGCCATAATTATCAATGATAATGTCGCTCACTTCAAATAACCGCTTTCCCGAAGAGTGTCGGGATGTCACACCCATAGAATAGGTTAAATTTGTGAGTGAAATCACGTGCATGCCGCGCGCTTTTGCTTCAATGGCGAGGTCAATCGCAACTGGATTTCTTCCTGAGACCGAGTGGATAAACACGACGTCCCCAGCTTGGACCGGCTTTGAGTCTAGAATGATATTGCCGTAGCCTTCTAACCGTTCGAGCTGAGAAGTGAGCGTCACAGGCTCAACATTCAACATTAACGCTGGACTGAAGAGTGGATTAAAGAGTGCAAGTCCGCCAGCGCGATAAAACGCATCTTCGGCAATTATACCAGCATGAGACGCTCCGAAAAGGTAGAGAGAGCGGCCGCTGTTGACCGCCTCTTCCATTAAAGATGCTGCTTGCTCAAGGGTGGGTTCTTGCTCGTCCACAATCCGCGTAAGAATCGCTTCAATCGATTGATAGTACTGTTTTACATAAGACATTCAAATTACCCCCCTGGAAAAATTCGTGCAAATAAGTCTCCGATAAAGCTCCATAAAGAGAAGTCATTCCCTCCGAAGATGACAATCCAATCTGCTGCTGTTCCACTCAAGATCGGAACGGAAAGACCGACGAGGAAAATCATCACAATTCCTGCAACAGCCGAACCTGCAATCGCACCTCGTAAACCACCTTGTCCATTTGCAATAATCGCAGCTGTACCGATTTCAAAGAAACAAGTAATGGTTAGTGGGACAATGACGAAGCTGAAGACGCCCATACTTCCTGTAATAAAAATCGTAGCCACCGAAGTAATCATAGAGACGACAAATCCGATCAAGACAGCGTTTGGTGCATATGGAAATAAGATCGGTGCATCTAAGGCAGGCACTGCATTCGGAATCCATTTTTGCGAGATTCCTTGGAAAGCTGGAATAATTTCAGCGAGCATCATACGGACACCAAGTAAGAGAATGGTTAGTCCGGCTCCGAAAAGAATTCCTTGCATGACACTATAAATGAACAAGTTTTGTTCCGCACCGAAAGCTGTAGCCGCTGTATCAAATCCAATAATAAAGCTCACGACAATATAAACGAAAAACATGACAATCGATGACGTAATGCTAATTTCTCGTAAAAATTCCGTCGAACTCGGAAACTTAATATCTTCCGATGACCGTCCTTTTGTCCCGAATAATTTACCGACCATGCCGGCAATAAGGGAGAGAATGGTCGTAGGATGACCAATAATAAAGTCGTCAGACCCAGTCACTTTTCGAACAAATGGACGTAATAGAGCAGGAGCAATAATGATATAAAGAGCTGTTAGAATAGAAGCAAAAATAACGAGTTGCGTATTGTTTAAATGATTTTCGATTCCGACTGCAACAAAGATAAATGGAAACCAGAACAACATGTGGCCAGTCAGAAACACGTGCTTAATGGGTGTAAAGCGAGCAACAAGTAAATTAATCATAAAAGCGATTAACATCGAAAGGCCGATCTGGGTGCCGTATTGGCTTAAGATTGTATCTGCTCCTAATGCGGGAGCGACTTCTGGGTTGTCAATGTTGTACATGACGTTAAACCCTTCTGTTAATGGTGCAATGGAGTTCATTAAAATATTGGTCCCTTGTGTCAAAATCACAACACCGATAACGGTTTTAGCTGTTCCTGAAACAACGGAGGAGAAGTCTTTCCGCAATAATAAAAGACCAGTTAAGGCAATGAGTCCTAAGAAGATAGCTGGTTCACGAATAACTTCAATTAGAAAATCCATCACAGTTTGCATGTGTAACCCCCCTTATATATAGAGGGAACTTCGGCAATTACGCCTGAAGTTCCGCTTCTACTTTTTCTTTTATTTCAGCTTTGTTTACAAAGCTGTTGATGATGACAACTGGCTTACCGGCCGTTTGTTGGAGTTTCTCACCTAGTTCTTTACTTGTGAAAATATAGTCTGCTGGTGTACTTTGGGCAGAGCCGACATCACCCGTAAACACGTCTGCTTGAATGCCAAGGTCTTTTAAGACACCATCTAAATTCATTTTTAACACCATGGAAGAGCCTAGTCCGAACCCACATACAGTCATAATTTTTAACTTCGCCATTTGTAATCGCTCCTTTAAATTAAGTTATATAATGCTTCGTTTGAGGGGGCTTGTCGAAGCTGGTTGACTTTTTCTTCGTCAATTAAGATGTGTGAAAGCTGCTCAATCAGTTTGAGATGAGCGTCGGACCCTGTTGCCGAAAAAGAGAATACAAGGTCAACAGGATCATTTTGCTCACTGCCGAAAGCAACTGATTTTTCCAAAACTGCAAGAGAAATCGCATCCTCATGCACAGCTTCACTCGGGCGTGCATGGGCCATAGCAATTCCTGGTCCAATCACAATATAGGGCCCGTTTTCCTTTACTGAATCGATCATTTGAGAGATATAGTGTTGCGAGATGGCACCGGTAGCTAATAGTAAATTTCCAGAAGCTTGTATCGCTTCTTCCCAGTTGCCTGCTTTTACATCTACAGCAACATGTTCTTTTCGTATCCAATTTGTCATTCTGCCGCGTCCTTTCGTCGATTCCATTTTTGTAAAAGTTGATCTCTTGATGCTTGGTGCTCTAGATAATGGAAAAGTTGCATAAAGTCTTGGTTATGCACTTCTTTAATTGCCAATACAATCATCATATCGACGCGCTCAGGATTTAAATCTCCGAATTCAATTTGTTGGTCCAAGACGGTTAAGCTAATGCCTTCTTTTATTACGTATTCAGGTCTAGCGTGTACAAACGCCACGTTTGGAAGAAAAACCATATAGGTACCATTTCGTTCCACGGACATGATCATTTCTTGAATATAGCCTTGTTCGATGTAGTCTGCTTCTAAAAGTGGTTGAGCGGCTAATGTAATGGCTTCTCGCCAATCTTGTGTCTGCGCTGTATGAATGGTTTCATCAAAGAGGGATGGCTCTACTAGACTAGCTTTTCCGTATAATTCATTAAAAGAAGCGAGCTGTTGCCGATTAATGATTTTATGAGCTTCGTGTTGAATCAATCGTTTGTCGTTATCGCTAAGAAGCGGGCTCACGCGAAAGCACTTTGTTTGTTGCCATTCGGGCATCTGGATATCTTGTGTCGTCAAGACAAAATCAGGGTTGGTTTCATCAAGCATTCGTTCTAAATCTTGTGTCCGAACAACATTGATTAAGTGAAATCCTGGTTCAATTTGTTCAAGTTTCGATGTCAGAATGGAAGAGGCTGCTAGACCAGATGAACAGACAACGATTACCGTTGGGAGAAATTTTCGACTTCTATTTCGCTCATAGGCTGCGCTAATGTGCATCGTGATATAGGCCACTTCACTAGCAACCATTTCAAAGCCCATATCATATGTCATTTGAAAAACCATTTCGTAAATCGCGCGATATCGAACTTTTATTTCCTCTGTATAGGGATTATCAACTTCAACCCCTTGAGAGATTCGCATAAACGCAGCTTTTACATGATGGGTTAAATCGTTCGTTAACTTTTCATCGGCCAGTAAGTCCGTATGCAAAATGGTCGATACTTGCGACAATAACTGTTTGCAAAACTGAATCTCGCGTTCATAATTTCGTAGATGCGGTGTTCCTTTTTTGTACGACACGATTTTCGCTTGATCGAATAAATCGTCCAAAAAGGCGCATTCATGAAGAATGGAGCGATCATCTTTCACATGTTCTTGAATAAACGATTCAATTACACCTAAGTGAAAATGACGTTTATGGCGGTTGTTTTTCGGAACAAACACATAGTGGTTCATCGCAATTTGTTGCTTCCACCAAAACAAGAAGAGATAAAACACATCAACAGTTGACTCACTATAATGGATACCTCGTTCGGTTTGAACAAATGCTAGCCACGTTTTCATGAGCTCAAAATCTTTTCTATCCATGTTCAGCCAAGTTTGAACCTTTAGTAAATCTGTATCTTTTTCTTCAAGCATTTGATAGAGGGCGAGTCGAATGCTGCGCTCGGTTCCGATGACTTGGAGGCCTTTCCAAGCTTGTTTCGTAATTTGAAGGTCAAAATGGTCAAGCCATTCTTCCACATCGACTAGATATTTTTGTACACTTGAACGACTCAACGAAAATTCATCGGCTACATCTTGAATGGTAAATGTGCCTGTAAGGGTAACGAATAGACTCATCATTAAGCGTTGAGCGTTTTTGTCTGTCATCATTTGCTTTTCATCGAGCATCGCAATGACGGCAGGTCGTTTGTTCTCACTAACTCGAAGCTTTACACCTTTCCCCGGCATTCTCGTAATGATTACGCCGATATCCTCCATGCTCGCATCGATTGCATCGAGGTCATAGCGAACAGTTCGACCACTGATCGTTAGCCATTTCGCCAAAACGTCAATAGTCATGAACTGATCGCTTTCAAGTAATTTGCTTAGAATAATTTTTTGTCTAGAGGTTAACATGTGCATCACCTTGTTTTAATCATAGCTTGATTCGGTTATTTGCCAAAGACTGAAAAATATCACATCTGTGGCAATAGACTGGCAATGAAAAAATAGGGAGAGGATCAGCCTTGCTCGTAAAGGCTTGAACACGTTTTCTTAAGTGGTGTTGCGGGTAAGAGGTAAATAAAGGAAGTGTCAGGAGGTGGATATCGTGAACGAAAAAATTTCTGAAGAGTACTTATGGCGAAAGGTGAAAATCCATACATTTCTCATCACGCCGGCGGCTGTTTTATTAGGGTACATGATGGCTTTTTTCATATTAGATACAGGATTTCCGCCCATACGGACATTTATTATTTATACAATTGGTGCCTACATTGGTGTGACGATTATGTGGCTCGTGGTATCTGAAGATAAGCAGATTGAACGACAGCGGAAAGCAGAATTGAAGAGAAGACGGAAATCGAAGACTAGGAGAGTCGTAGAATTTTTTGCTATTATCGGAGGTGCATATCTTATTTTGCGATTGATTTCTCATTTGTTCTAAGAACCGCTCTATGAACTAGAGCGGTTCGCAGGCGTGAATTAAAATAAATCAAAAAACATCGTATCACGAACCGTCATGCGGGCATAATAGGACCCTGACACATCTACACCTACGCTAAAGCCAGCGGCTTCAAAACCAGCTTGTGCACCTGCGTCAATTTGTGTGACAATCGTCGTTTGGCCAGTGACAGTAAACTCTTTTACAGGGAAATCACCGTGCAAGATATCGGTATTCGAGTCTTCTAGCGTATGAGGGCCGCTTCCTGTCGTCCACCATGCATCTCGAATATCAACAACATCCTCGTACACACCGTCTAAATTCTTTGTAACAACAAAGCGAACGTTTAGTACTACTTCAAGCCCCATATGTTCTTGAGTGGAATTCATCTCCATAAACTCTTCTTCAGGTGGAACCGTTATAGGTGGTGGTAGTAAAGGGTGGTCATTTTGCGCCACTACACTTTCCGTTAACTGAATCTTTTCAATCAAGTCTCCTGTTTCAGCATCCAGAATGGTAAGGGTATCCGCCCCTCTTTGAACCGTGACGTCCTCTTGCGCATAAGGTAATTCTAAGTACAGGCCGTTTAACTCCTCGTAATAAGCATGTTCAGGAGGGGTTGTGTGAATCTTGGTTGTTTCATTTTTGGCATTCGCACTAGAAGACCCTCCTGCAATGACGAGCATAAAAATAAGTACGGTGATAAAGCCATAAACTGCGTTTTTCATCAAAAAACTCCCTTCAGGATAATGGGTGGTACATGAAGAGAGTTACCCGGCTTTAAGGAATAATAAGCGCAAATAGACTTGGGAAAAAAGTCACTGTAAACGTGTTGATTTTGCGTTTAAGTGACTAGTTTATTGCTGATGGAAAACTAGAAAAACAAAAAAATACTAATCTAATAGGCTATCATTCACGATGATTGTTGTCGTTTTTTTGGGAAACTGTTCAAACGAACAACAGTTTTACAGCAAAAAAGACTACAGGAATAAGTAGAGCTGGTAAAAGATTTAACGTTTTAAACGAATGAATGCCGACAATATTTAAGCCAGTACTTAAGATGAGCAGACCACCAATAATCGAGAACTCCGTTAATAGCTCTGACGTGAAGAAAATGGATGCATAGCTTGCGAGTAAGTAGATACTTCCTTGCCAAATTAGTAAGACCACTGCAGAAAACGCAATGCTAAACCCGAACGTAGCTGCTAAAACGATTGAAGTGAAGCCATCTAAAATCGCGTTTGAATAAAGGTATGTATACTGTTGGTTTAACGCTGCTTCAATGGGACCAACAATGGACAGCGTCCCAACGCAAAAAAGTAGAATTGCGGTTGTTAGACCTTCGTTTACTCTGCCCTTGAGGAGAAAAGACAGACTGCTCTGAAATCGGTCTTCAAATTTTATAATTTCGCCAATTAATCCACCGAGAGCTAGACTAATAATAAACAGAACAGGGTATGTGCTGTTTGGGAGATTGGTGGAGATCGCACTAATACCTAACCCAATAACGGCTAGTCCCATACCTTGCATGAGAATGGTATGGTAGCGTTCGTTTAGCCCACTTTTGACTAGTGAACCTATGAAACTACCTATTAAAATCGTCGCCACGTTTACAAACGTACCAATCATGATAGATGCCTTCTTTCTATTATTCGAAATTCCTTTTAGTATACGCATGTGCGTTCATGCATGAGAAGTATTTTTTGTTATGAGGTCGTGAACAAAATGGACAAAATGAAAACTATGAACAAAATTGTCGTTCTATTATCTGAAATCTCTTGCAATTACTCGTGTATATACCATAAGATGTAGAAAAGGTTGTACGCAGGAGGACCTATGAATCGAATCGATGATGACATACACAGGTTGATTGTTGATTTTGAAGAGAAGCTTGGGCGCAAGGTTGATCAGGAAGAACAGGCATTTCTACATTGGGTAGTTGCGAGAACGAGAGAACGGGATGAATGTGAGGATTTTTTTAATTAATACGTTTTTCTATACGACCGATTTTAGCTCTTAGCAAAGTATGCAACGATAAGAGTGTAAATCTAGACTTGACGCTAGAAACGAACTCTTATATAGTGAGACTAACTTAGAGACAGGAGGGATGTTAAAAATGTTACCAGCAAGATTACGCCAGCAAACTTTGAACAATAAGTAATTCAATATGTTCAAAGGCTCTGTTTTCATAAACAGAGTAAACGGGAGTAGTCTGCACATTTTTAACCATCTTCGCCGGAAAAGTAAGAAGCGTGAAGAAAGGCAGATTGAACTGTCTTTCTTTTTGTTATCCAAAAAAGGAGACGTGTCTTTAGTGACGCCTCGTTTACTCGCACCCACAGACGCCATATGTCTGTGGGTTTTTTTTATGATGACACGCCTTTACGGAATAAACGAAAAGGACGTGTGAAAATGGAACAGTTAGTAGTGGAGTTACAAGATGTAGAGGTTTCTTATTTAGACAAAACGATCGTGAAAATCGACCATTTGAAGGTTCATCAATATGACCGAATCGGTATCGTTGGTAAGAATGGGAGTGGGAAGAGTACGCTTCTCCAACTTATATACGGGTCTGTTGTTGGAGAAACTGGATATGTTAGACGTCAAATTAAATTTTCTTACTTCCAGCAAAAAGAAGCGCCTGCTGAGATTGAAGCGGAGCGTAAACTTGAAGGACAATGGCAAGTACCGAATCAAGACATAGCGCATATGAGCGGTGGGGAACAGACAAGGCTGAAAATTGCTCAACTATTCACCTATGACCATGGTGGGTTGCTTATTGATGAGCCAACCACTCATCTGGATAAGGAAGGGGTTGATTTTTTAATTGAAAAACTCAAGTACTATTACGGTGCCCTCCTTCTTGTAAGCCACGATCGTTATGTACTCAATCAAATTGTAACGAAAATATGGGAAGTGGATGACGGGAGAATTACCGAGTTTAATGGGAATTATTCCGATTATAAAATGCAAAAAGACATGGAGCGGAAGCAGCAACAAGAACAACACGAAAAGGTAAAGAAAGAAAAAGAACGACTGATGGATGCTGCACAACAGAAAAGGAAGCAGGCTAGTAAGATCACGCAAGCCAATAAAGGAATGTCAAAAAAAGATACGAACGCAACAGCAAATCGAATGTTCATGACAAAATCCAAAGGGACGAGCGAGAAAGCGATGCAACGGACCGCAAAAGCGCTCGAGCAACGAGCTGAACATTTGGAAGAAGTCGGTCCTGTTGAAAAGGCTAAACCGCTTCGTTTTCAACAACCGACCTATTTACAAATGCACAATAAGTTCCCAATTATGGGCGATGGCGTAACGCTTAGAAGAGACAATCAACCATTGCTACAAGAAGCTCGTTTTCAGTTCCCTCTCGGGCAAACGATTGCGATTACTGGTGCAAATGGATCAGGAAAATCGAGTTTGCTACAGCATATTAAAGATCAAGGACAAGGGATCATGCTATCGCCAAACGTTGTGTTTGGCGTGTATCAGCAGCACGACTATCAATTTAACAAGAGCATGACAGTCATTGAGTTTATGAAAAGCGTGAGTGATAAGTCGGAAGGGCAAATACGTGCTGTGCTTCACGCGATGGATTTTGTAGGAAATGGAATTAAGAAAAACGTGCAAAATTTAAGCGGTGGGGAGTCCATTCGCTTAAAGTTGTGCCAGCTTTTCCTAGGAGCGTACAACGTGTTGCTTTTAGATGAACCCAACAATTTTCTTGATGTTGCCAGCTTGAACGCTTTGGAAATTTTCATAAATGCGTATGAGGGAACGATTCTTCTTGTTAGCCATGATCGGACATTTATTAAAGAGGTAGCGGACGTTGTGTATCAGATTGAAGAGCAGCAACTACGACTAAAGGGAGACGTAAAAAAATGAATCAAAACGAAATGAAGCAATTAGCTGAAAAGCATGGATTAGATATAAAAGAGAGCTCGTTAAAAATAAATGAATCAGGGCTAGATTTTCGCGTTGCTCACGGAAAAGATGCATCAGGAAACAAATGGATTTTACGTATTCCAAGAAGGGCCGATTCTCTTAAACATGGCAGACGTGAAAAAGCTGCGCTTGAAGTTATTAGGAATCAGGTTCGCTTTCAAGTGCCACATTGGGAAATTTTTTCTGAAGACTTGATTGCGTATAAACAACTTAGTGGTGTGCCGACAGCAACGATTGATATGGAAAAACAAGCGTATGTTTGGACGTTTGACGAGAATCATGCACCTGAGGCGTACCACAAGTCTTTAGGTCGAGTGATGGCAGACTTGCACAGTCTTTCAACAGATCATTTAGCCAAAACAGGTGTAGACATGCTTTCGAGTGAAGCCATACGTGAGCAAATGGCAGAACGAATGAATAGTGTCAAAGAGCAGTTTCAAATCAATCCCGTGCTTTGGAAACGTTGGCAGACTTGGTTGAAGAAGGATGACTTGTGGCCAGCTTTTACAGGCGTAAGACATGGTGATTTACACCCAGGACACATCCTCATTAATGAACAGGCGGAAGTAACAGGGCTGATCGATTGGACAGAAGTAAGTGTAGGCGATGTATCGTATGATTTTACAGCCCATTATCAAATTTTCGGTGAAGATGGTTTAGAAAAGTTAATACAAGCTTATCAAAACGCAGGCGGTCGGACGTGGAGTGGCATGAAGGAGCATATTATCGAGCTTCACGCCGCGAGTCCCATACTCGTTGCAGAATTTGCACTCTCATCGGGCCTTGAAGAAATGCACGAGATGGCCAAGCAACAGCTTGCGGTGGAAGAATAAGGAAAGAAAAAAGCGGTTCACAAGTGCAATCCCGTTGCACTTGTACCGTTTTTTATAATAAAGTCACTTCTATTTACTGAGTATTAAGAAAAAGGATACAGTAGATGAAACAATGCGAGCGAGGTGAAGCAAATTGAAGCAGAATTTTTGGATTCGTAATGTGAACATTGAGACAGGGTATGTCGCTCAAGAAGGGTTTACATATGGTAGTAAAACCGAATTAATGGACGTGAAAGTAGACGAAGGAGTTGTCACGATTCTCCAACCGGCCAAGCAACAACCTCTAAGGAATGGAGACATGGATAGGCAAGGCATGCTGCTTTTACCGACACTTCATGATATGCACTGCCATCTTGATAAAAGTAAATTGGGGGTGCCGTGGAGACCAATTACGCCAGCCCATTCAATTGTTGAGCGATTTACAAATGAAATTAAGGAGTTAAACGCATTAGAGCAATCGTTAAAAGAACGAGCCCGCAACCTCATTAACCTTGAATTAGCGAACGGAGTCACCCTTTTTCGATCGCACATTGATGTCCATCCTGAAGTGGGACAACGGTATTTGGAAGACGTTCTTGATGTCTTGCAAGAATATAAAGGAATGTTGAACTATGAACTTGTTGCGTTCCCTCAACATGGGATGCTTCGTTCGAATGCGTTTGAAGATGTAAAGACGGCTTTGCAATCTGGCGTTCAAATCATTGGAGGTGTTGATCCGTCTTCTTTAGATGGGAATGTGGAAAAATCGTTAGCGCAAACGTTTGAGTTAGCGACAACTTTTAATGTTCCTATTGATATCCATGTTCATGATCGTGGTGAACACGGACGAAAAACAGTTGAAACACTGATCGATTACACGAAGCAAACTGGCTGGCAAAAGCGAGTGGCCATCAGTCATGCGTTTGGCTTAAATGACGTTGATGGGGAAGTTAGAGAGCGCGTTTTCACGGATCTTGCTGAAACTGGAATCGCGATCGTTTCAAGCGTACCCATTAACGGAAACGTGCCTCCTCTTGAAGAACTGCGCTCTTACGGAGTCGATGTACGAATCGGTTGCGACAATGTGTATGACTCTTGGTCGCCTTTTGGAACCGGACGTATTGTTGAAAAGGTTAATCGCTATGCAGAAATCTTTCGCCTAACGACTCAACAATCGCTCACGAATGCGCTTCAACTGATCAGCGGAAAACCGATCCCGTTAGAAGGAAATCATTCTTGGTTGAAGACAGGAATGGATGCTTCTTTTATTCTAGTAGATAGCTCGTCTACGGCTGAATTTGTCGCGCGGCAAAGCGGAATTTACGCTAGTTTTTTTAAAGGAAACCTTGTACACGAAAAGGGAGGTAAGGCATGATTACAGGAAAAGATAAAACCTATCTAACACGTTGTTTGGAACTAGCTGCACAAGCTCTAGATAAGGGAGACGAGCCGTTTGGATCCCTATTAGTTTCAGCACGTGGCGACGTTTTGTTTGAAGATCATAACCACGTTTCCGGAGGCGATCAAACCCAGCATCCAGAATTTGCGATTGCAAGATGGGCGGCAGCGCATCTAAGTGCTGAAGAACGAAAGCAAGCAACCGTGTATACATCAGGCGAACATTGCCCGATGTGTGCTTCTGCCCACGGCCTTGTCGGGTTAGGGCGAATTGTCTATGCAAGCTCCTCCAGTCAATTAAGAGAATGGAAGCAAGAAATGGGGCTAAGTGAAGGCAATTTGATGCCCCTTGCTATTCAAGATGTCATAAAAGGTATTGAAGTCGATGGACCTGTGGAAGAATTAGCGAAGAGAGTGAAGCGACTGCATCAACAAAAACATCAAAAGTAAACGAGAAGGTTTCATTGCGATTATGCGATGGAACCTTTCTTTTTTAATTATGGAAAGAGAATGAAAAAAGTACTATGATAAGTAAGCTTATAAATTCAATTTTTAGGAGAAGTATATGGTACATACGACACTACCCTTAATCTATTTAGCTCTACCTGTTCTGCTTATTCTTTTTATTGTTGATGTTGTTCGAAACAAACGAGGTTTACGGGAACGCATCCTACAAGTTGGATTTAGTGTTTACTTGCTTGCTCTATTAGACGTTACGTTAGGAGAAATTTGGCTTCCTCCTTGGACGGATTCCTACCATCAGGTTCAGCTCGTGCCACTCTATTTTCTAGTTGATATTTATCAAACCTATGAAATTGGAATGTTTTATTTTATCAATGCGATTAAACTTTCTTTCTATAACCTACTATTGTTCGTGCCGTTTGGAATGTTTCTCTATCTTCTATTCAAGTTGAGAAATGGACTTATTGCCACACTCGTATTGTTTCTAGCTAGCCTCTTCATTGAAATCTCTCAACTTGTGCTAAGTTCAACCGGTTTAAGCATGTCCCGAATTTTTGATGTCGATGATTTGATTTTGAATACAGCTGGTGGTGTATTGGGCTACTACGTCACAAAGTGGATCGACCAGCTAATTAAGAGGAGGTAGTTGGTACAATCGTTCCTTGATGAAAAAAGAGCTTCCATTCAATCCCAACTAGTTTCCAAACTGAGCTTCTTAACGTCACTTTATTGGAATCATGATTGATGACACGATACGTTGTTAAAACAGCTTTATTATCTAATTGGTGCATGTTCCAGTCGTGAAGCGTGAGATGGTTGTTGCCTGCACCATCTTTAAAGTCTTGTCGGGAAAAAATTCTGCCAGAGCTACCGAATTCGAAAAAATCATCTGCTAACACTTGCCCAAGAGCCTCACCAGAAGTGCGTATAGATGTATGCAGGTGACTCTCTTCTAATGCTTTAATATGTGCGGTGAGATCCATGATGCACAACTCCTTCACGCCAATTTGTTCCTTGCATTTGTTAACATAGAAGCATTTTAGTACTTGTTAGGAAAACATGCCTGATTCGTTTTGTGGAAGCCATTTTGACTGACTTCTATTGGTTTAGGAATCGTCCTCACCTCATTGGTTAGGTCAGTGTGTTCACACCGACCTGTACTTACTCCAGCATTAATACTGACGGTATGGCTTGGTTATGAATACGTAAAAGTCCGTAACCGAAGCCAGCGTAGCCAAGCATAAGACCAGGTGGTGTCGTTTTTAAAGGAAGCCCCGGTTTAAATTCAGGTGCGGCACAAACGTCTGCCATGATTGCTTGTACGACGTCATCCTCGATTTTTCGATTGAAATGTTGGTAGTAGCTCTGCAGCAACTCAATGTTTCCAAAGAAGCCATGGCATAAGCTATGGTTTTTTATTTCCGAAAAAAAAGCTGTCGTTTTTTCGATGGCATGATGAATGTCTTCTAATAATACAGCATCCTCTAGATGTTCATACATTTTTAGCCTGCCAAGACCGATTCCTGTAGCGCCATGGCACCATTGGACAGTATCAAAGCGCTGTGTTTTACTGTTTACCCAGTTCATGTCAGCTGGATTGTAGTGCGAATTTTCCTCTTGTATTAATTGATAAGCAATATCTTTATATTTGGGTTCTTTTGTGACGCGATAAAGCTTGCTTAGCGCATAAGCTACGCCTGCTTTTCCGTGACTAAATCCAGTTGATAGGCTGAGTGTAGCTGTTCTCGTAGATGTGTCTTCGCAAATAAAATCGCCTAACTGTTTTGCACGTTTTAAAGCTAATTGGCTCCCTGTGACGTTGTTATATTCCACTAACACAGCGAGGGTGCCTGCGTGCCCATTCAGATAATCAAGAGATGTACTTTCTTGTATAGCAAAAGATTGTAGAAACGCGTCAGCGACCGAAATCAATACGTCGTCCTGCTGGTTTCGATAAATAACAAGGGCTAAGTAAAGTATACCTGTCTTTCCAAAAAATGCAGACGGATCGGTTACATTATCAATCTGATCAGAGATAGTAGCTGTTAACTCGTTGAGCATGTCGAGATAAGACTGCTCGCCGGTTTCTTTGTATAAATAAGAAAAAAATACAGCGATACCGATGAGGCCGTCGTAGAGCGTTGGACGAATTGAGTCAAATTGAAAACCATCTTCCGTTTCTCGGGCATCGATCCAGCTTACATCACCACCTATGCCTGTTTTTTTCGTTTGAATAAGCAAGTTTCCGATCTGTCGGGCAAGTGCCAGTGGGGAAAAGACTGCTTGGTTTATCCCATCTGGAGCACGGACATCATTCAAAAGTGGGTGTCTTTTTTCCGTTGTGAGTGCGTCATGGATGAAATGAAGTTGAGTGGTTAAATCTTGTTGAGATAGTTGATTGATTTTCATATCGACTAATGATTGACCGCTTCGATGCATAGAAAAAACGATTATTCCATTAGCATCGAGCAGTTCGGTGTCATCAACACGAGATTGAAGGAATGGAATATGGTTTGTTAGAAGACTGGTAGACTCTGAAAAGAATAAGTGTGCTTTGGAAGGTTCTTGTTTGAATAAACGCCACACATGATCAAATAGTTGCTGTCTATCTATGGCATCCATTAAATATTTCGGGTGACGACTAGCTAGGCGCAATGCTTGATACTCTTCTGTATTCCGGTAAATAACGCGGTTTGAGCATGGTTTAAACCCTGCAATTGGACCACGTAGAAAGGAGTGTTTTTTTTGAAGCAATAGATTATACGTATGCGTAAACCCATTTATGAAATCAGCTATATAGGCATGAGCAGGTTCATAGGCGCCGTTGTAGGATGGCAGGTTTTTAAACACGTGCTCTTCGTAGACCTCTTTAGTAAGAAAATTTTCATCAGTTTGCCCTCGTTTTAAAACAGTTCTTGATTTTTTAATTCCTTCAATTGATGGCATCACTCCGGATAGTTGTTGCTTTTGCTTTTTTTTGGAAAAGCGATTTGGCAAGAGGTTACTACCAAGTACAGATTGATTTAAAGTGAGCATGACGTTGTTTGCCGCGGTAATAGGTTCGTCAATTTGAGGGGAAAACAGTCCTTCAAGGTCGATCAGGTATGGATGAGCGCCAGCAGCAAGAACATTTTCGTAATGGAAGTCGGTTCCATTTAGTGCATAAATAAGCGACAAAAGCGAGCCAGCTCTTTTGTAAAAATGATGGAGATCGGCTTGGGATAAACAAGATTCATACTTAATATATTGTTGCCAGCCGTATTTCTCGCAATCGACGGTCGTGACGGCTTTTAACTGAAGAAGCGGTGCAGTCATATGTTCGTTGAACCATGTTAAAACCGATTGAAACTGCTGATCAATTGCGAGGGAGCGTGGTTTATACATAAGTTTTTGACCAGAATTAAACAGAATTAGTGCCGCTCTCTCGCCGTCTTTATGAGGGTCACCTAAGTATTCAATGGATTTGACGCCTATTTCTTCTATAGAAAAATGTGTGAAAAGCAGAGATTGATCTTGTTGAAGTCGAGATAAAAGCAACGATGTTCCTTCTATAAAGGTAGTCGTTTCCTCGCATAATAGTCGAGCCAATACAGGGTATGATGTTAAGAATGAGAGAATATCCTGCTTCTCTGTGAGAGTGTAAGCGAGAAAATCATGATAGCGCTCTTCTGGTGTTTCGCCTTGAAGGGTTCCATTTATACGATTTTTAACGACTTCATACACAAGGGTTTGGACGGACAATTGAAACAATCGTGTGCATAATTCGTCTGAGAATTGTTGTGAAAATGAAGAAGATACATTGGAATGTTGACTCGTTAATTGATGAAGGGCGAAGGATTGGAATGGTTGAAAAAAAGGCTCGAACGCATCGACATGTATCGATAAAAAGGGTCGATCTGCATCTGTCTGGAAAATGATTTGAAGAGTTTTGAACCAAGAGAATTGTTCAATAGAAGTATCTAGTCTATCAAAAGGGAAATTTTCTAAATCGATAAATGAGCGATTTGCTAATGATAGTCGTTTCTTTAAAGTAGATAAGTCCACTTTGCTTGAGTCTGCCCATGCAGAGGCATTTTCTTGAGACATGGTTTTAGGCACGGTGTTATGGTGAATCGTTTCTTCCAGATAAACAGCTTTTTTCCATTCATCTAATTGAAGTAATTTATTTATCCGATCCCGTTCAAGAGCTCGCGGCATTCTACCATCTCCTTATAAAAACAGAGGCGTGTTTGCACGCCTCTGACTAATTGATCCTTAGCATTGTGTGAGCAGAGATAAAACGGGGCCTTCCGTTTTCTCTTCTAAACTTGAGAAATCTTCAGAATGTACATTGATCGCTTCTAGTGCTTCTTTATTCATTCTAAAACCTCCTCTCCGTTAGGTTCCTTTAAGTTTATCGTACTGTTAAAAAAATTAAAGATTGCTGTCGTGAACAGTCTTTTTCTCGGTATCATTCCCACAAATCCTGTCGTAAATAAAGAATTTTTGCCTGTCTAACAAGAAAAAAGACCTGTAACGCAAGTGGCTTCCCCTTACAGGAAAAGAACCGTTATAGAGATAATTATGGCGATACAATGGAACCAACTAGTTAGGGGGAATAAAAAGTGATACGAACAATTAAACTTGCTGAGTATGCTTATCTCGCTGATGTGAATATCGCACTATTTCACACTACAACAGAAAAAGAAAATTCCGACATTCAAGCGATTGTTGTGAAAACAATGGACGTATTAAAAAATAGAGAAAATGATCGAGATGCGGCTTGGGTGCTCGAACAAAATGAAGAAGTTGTAGGATCAATTGCTATTTTAGAGAAGAACGAAAAGCAGGCTATTTTACACTCGTTCTATATAGAGAACGCGTACCGTGGTAAAGGTTTTGGAGAGAGCTTAATGCAAACAGCCATTTCATTTTGCCAGCAACGTTGCTATCAAGAGATCGTGCTGTATGTGGAACCGAATGCAGTGCCGGCACGAAACCGGTACGCACACTCAGGGTTTACTTTTCAAGGAACCAATACAAAAACAGTTGGACCATTACAAATTGTTGAAGAGGAATGGTTGTTAGCATTGACATGAGCGGAGGAGAACTAGATGAAGGGAAATACGGAAGGTCTGTTTCTTTGCGTAAGGTATAACTACGGCTTACAATTTATTAATCAATCGAGTATTATCTTCCTAGAATCTCAAGGTAAAGAAGTCGTCATCAAGTATCGAGAGCGAGACGTTTTAAAAGAGATCCGCATTCGTGATAGCTTAAAACGATTAGAACAAAAGCTAGACGAGCAATTGTTTGTTAGAGTTCATCGCAGTTACATCGTAAATGTGTTTGAAATTTTACGGGTTGAAGCATCGACGAATATACACTTGCTGTATTTAAAAGCTTTAAAAGACATTTTGCAAGTGAGTCATAGTGGCTATCAAACATTATTAGAGCGAATGAATATGAACTAATAGAAAATGTTGTTTTGCTCTAAGCAAAACAACATTTTTTTTTTTATTCGACTGGGATGTTTTTGGGGGAAGAAAGATAGTATCTGAGCCACGCTTCGGCAATATCCTGTCTTTTTGAAGTGCTAAGAGATTGTATAAGTCCATTCGGTTGCGTGTCATGTAAGGACACAGCTGCACATAGAAGCTCTGCTTGTACGGTTCGAATAAAGGGTCCGACTATGCCTCCATGTAGAAAATTGATGGATTTTCCATCATTACATAGATAGATATGCTTCGTCGTCGAAGGGTTCCGCATGACCCAAACGTGTTCGTGATGAGGGTCTTTATAACCGTGTTTCAAAAAGTGGTCATAGTTTTCGACCTCATCATCGGCGGAAGTAGCGAGAAATAATTGCGCTTTATGTTTCATGAGATCAAGGTCATTTGTGGAAATGGATTGATTCCCAGTAGCACAAAATAGTAAGTCTGCTTCACTAAGCAAAACATCCCTTTGCCCAGATGCAAAGTTGTGAGAGAGGGCAAGCATTTGTTGAGAAGGATTTTGATCATATACAGTCACTTTCCGAACTTTTTTGCGAAGCCCTTCGGCGATACTTTGACCGATTTTGCCGTAGCCTAAAACTAACGCGTGCTTGCCTGTTAAGATATCGCTAAAATAGTCACGGAGCACAGCTTCTGCTGAGAAGACGATCGCTTGTCCAACCATATAATCTTCAGGGCTTTTCAACGGACTTCTGGCAACCGAGATAATTGGAAAGGTCGGTTTATTCGTTTCGGACGTAATCTGGCTTTCGTATTTTTGATGGCCATTTTCCGTATTCTCGACAATACCTAAGAGTTGATCTTGAAAGGTGTGCGCTAATTTATTGAGCAAAGGTGCAAAATAACCCCCAACGTCTATAATGGCAAAGTTGCTTTCCTTAACATGTGACTGGATGTCAATGAGTAGGGAGTCTGGATGCTCATTAATGTCGTTTCTTGAGTAGTGAAGCACAGGAAACGATTGGGTCAATTGATCAACAACGTTTTGGTCCATCGAACTTTGTTTTGGTAATAGCAGAGCAATTGGAAGCACCCGATGAAGGTAATCAACGAAAATCTCAACCCCTGGTACGGCGTGCAAAACTACAACGAGTTTCGTCGATTGTGGTGAAAGGTGCTGAATGACATTCGAAAAAAACAGATCATCTGGCTTTGCTTTATTTTTGTCCGTCATGTGTAACACTACCTTCATCATCTAATTCAAATCCTTCTACCACAACTTTTCCAATCGTTTTTCCGCGCTCAATCATTGTGTGTGCTTTTCGTAAGGTGTGGGCGTTAATAGGCGACAAGGTTTCTCGCATAGTTGATTGAATAACGCCATTATCAATTAATTGACTCACTTGATTTAATAGCTGCTGCTGTTTGTAGCGGTCGGCGGTTTGATGAAGCGAGCGCGTAAACATAAATTCAAACGAAACAGTCAAACTTTTGCTTTTTAAACTGTTTAAATCTGTCTTTTGGTGTGGCTCGACAATGGTTACGATATGACCTTGCGGTGCGACAGCTTCAATCATGTTGTCCCAATGTTCATCGGTATTGTTACAGCAAAAGATGCTGTCAACGGGAGCATCCATTTGGTCTAGAAAAGATGTGTGCGGGTCAATGATCTGATCAGCGCCTAAGGATAGGGCCCAATCCTTTGATTCTTCTCTTGAAGCTGTACCCACTACTGTTAAACCAGCCCAGTGTGCGAGCTGTGTAGCAATAGAACCTACACCACCAGCTGCTCCAATAATTAAGATGCTCTTTCCTTTATTTTCTTCCTTATCGGTTGACCATTTCATGCGATCAAACAGGCTTTCCCACGCAGTAATCGTCGTTAAAGGAAGTGCAGCTGCTTCAGCAAAGGTAAGACTTGATGGTTTTCTCCCGACAAGGGCTTCTTCTACAAGATGGTAAGCACTGTTGGTACCGTCTCGTGAAACCGTTCCAGCATAATAGACCTCATCTCCTACAGAAAACGAAGTACAATCTTCACCCGTACCAACCACAATACCAGAAGCGTCCCATCCAGCAATAATGGGCTCGTGCCCTTGAGGCTCATTGTTTTGGCGAATTTTCGTATCGACTGGATTGACTGAGATTGCTTTGATTTCTATAAGTAAGTCTGTACCTGTTGCAATCGGCTTTTCCCGTTCTAAGTCAATTAGACTCTCCTTGTTTTCAATGGGTAAATTTTTGTAAAATCCAACGGTTCTCATCATATGAAACACTCCTTTTGTATTTGTGTTAGTTGCTTTCCCTTTGGAATAAAGTGCAAACGGAAAGGACTTCTGTCATAAAAGAAGTGTTTAAAAGGTGGAAATCCTTATTAAACAAGGGATACAAGGTAGCGCTGTGTGTTTTGCTGATGGACATGACATGGTATAAAAGGTTCAGTTTTTAACGTTATATACATAAAACAAGCCCTAATAAGCATGTTCGGAATCCTTACGTAGCAGTTGATGAAAGGTAGGCACAAACTGTGACTTTTGTAGGGGGTTTAGAAGGGACAGAAGATAGAGAACGAAGGAAAATGTGAAACTATGACTTTCGAATGGTCTTCTCCACGGATGACAAATAATCTAAATAATTTGGCATTTTTAGCGTATAATCCTTTTCTTGTGCATGGTAACCTATTGAGTAATCAATTGAAAACGCTTACTTTGAAAACTGGAGGAGGTGCACAATATGAAAGCGATGAAATGGTCGGTTGTAAGCGTAATGGTTCTGGCGGTTTTAGCTGGATGTTCAGCAGAAGAATCAGATGCAATTGAAGAAACGATAACCGTTGAAGGTCGAACAACGGTCACTTATTGGCATAATCATACGGGAAGAGGGCTTGACGCGATTCGACAAGTCGTTGCTGATTTTAATGCCAGTCAAGAAGAGATATTTGTGCAAGAAATTTATAGTGCCTCAACTGAAGGGGATGATCAGCGGTTATTGACGGCTATAGCAGGAGGGAATCCACCAGATCTTGCTCATTTTGATCGGTTTAAAGTAGCACAGTATGCTGCTGAAAATTCGTTAGAATCACTCACTCCTTTTATTGAAGAAGAGCAATATGATATGGGCATGTACTATGACTATGCCGTAGACGAGACAACCTACGAAGAAGAGATTTATGCGATGCCGATTACAACTGATTCACGGTTACTGTTTTACAACAAAGATCGGTTTACAGAGGTTGGTCTTGATCCTGAAGATCCACCTGAAACGATTGAGGAATTAGAAGATGCGATTGAGCGTTTATCAACGATTGAAGATGGGCGGGTGACGGAGCTGGGAATGGTTCCTTGGACAGCGCAAGGTTGGCTATATACTTGGGCATGGTCGTTTGGCGGCGACTTTTATGATTCGGAAAGCAATACATTAACAATTGATCATCCGCAAAATGTGAAAGCACTGGAATGGCTTGTGTCCATTGCAGATGAATACGATGCTGCCACCGTAACGAGTTTCGATACAGCGCAAGGAAGCAACGAAATGGACCCGTTTATCCAAGGCATTTATAGTATGAAAGTCGATGGGCCGTTCTCTATTTCGACGATTCAACAATACAATCCAGACATGAATTATGGGGTAACACCTGTACCGACACCAACTGGCGACAATTTTGCGACGTGGTCTGGGGGAACTTCGCTTATTATTCCAAAAGGCGCCCATAATGCAGAGGAAGCATGGGAGTTTATGAAGTATTTTGGAAGCTATGATGGGCAGATGACGTACAGTGAAATGAATAATCAAATGTCTGTGCTTGATCAAGTGAATGCAGATTTGTATGCAGACGATCCGATAATGACTGAATTTATTGATATTTTACCGAATTCAAATGCGCGCCCACCGATCCCAAGTGGTCAGTTGTTATGGAATGAGCTCGATCGAGCAGTGGAATATGCCATTCATGGCAGAGGCGAACCACAAGAATTACTTGAACGAGTAGCCGATCGAGTAGAACAGGCAGAGGCTGAGGAGTAGGAGGGAAAGATATGGCGAAGCTTGAAACAACGAAAGCGCCGCAAATACGAGCGAGTAAACGACGATCAAATGAAAATCTAACAGGCTGGCTGTTTGCCATGCCGTGGGTCATCGGTTTATTGCTGTTCTTTGCGTATCCGTTACTGTCATCCATTTACTATAGTTTTACGGATTTCAGCATTTTACAAAGTGGTGAATTTATCGGATTAGCAAATTATCGTGAACTTCTTCAAGATGATTTATTTTGGATATCGATTTACAACACGGTCTACTTTGCCGTCTTTTTTGTCCCCTTAAGCATTATTTTTGGGGTGGCTTTGGCAATGGTGCTTAATATGAAGGTGAAAGGAATGGCGGTTTATCGAACGATCTTCTTTTTACCAACCCTTGTGCCTCACGTGGCATTAGCGATCTTGTGGGTCTGGCTGTTAAATCCTCAATTTGGTTTGGTGAATGCGATGCTCGATTTTGTCGGCATTCAAGGCCCACCATGGCTAGGAAGTACGTTTTGGTCAAAACCTGCGCTTATCTTGATGTCGCTTTGGGGAATTGGGCAAGCGGTTATTATTTATTTAGCTGGTTTGAGTGATATTTCTCAAGAGTATTATGAAGCGGCTGAAGTCGATGGCGCGACATTTTTACAGAAAACATTCAAAATTACGCTGCCTCTTTTAACACCAGTTATTTTCTTTAACTTAGTGATGGGTTTCATTGGCGCGTTTCAACAGTTCACATTGCCTTACGCAATGACAAATGGAACGGGTACTCCGGCTGATTCCTTAACGTTTTACGTCATGTATTTATACGACAATGCATTTAGCTACTTCCGTATGGGGTATGCGTCAGCAATGGCTTGGATTTTATTCCTTATTATTGTGGTGCTAACAAGTATTGTCTTTTGGAGTTCAAAAAAATGGGTTCACTACCAAGGAGATTGAGGAGGGATGAGAAGTGGATGCAACGGTAAAGAAACGACTTAGAAAAGTATATGCGCATACGGTGTTAGTCATCGCGTCAATCATCTTCCTCGTTCCTTTTATATGGATGGTATCGACGTCGTTTAAGCCGATTACGCAAGTGTTTAGTTTTCCGCCAGAGTTTATTCCGCGTCCATTTCAGTGGGAAAACTATATCGAAGCAACCCAGTATATTCCGTTCTGGACGTATACGTACAATACGGCCGTTATTACAGGGTTAAGTACCCTCGGTGTTGTAATTTCATGTCCGATTGTTGCGTACAGCTTTGCAAAGTTAAGATGGCGTGGACGAAATACAATGTTTGCGATTACGATTGCCGTTATGATGATTCCCGCCCAAGTGACGATGATTCCATTGTTCTTATTGTTTAATCAGTTTGGTTGGGTAGGGACGAATTTACCGCTTATTGTGCCGGCGTTCTTTGGGGTTCCATTCTCAATTTTCTTGTTACGTCAGTTTTTTAAAGGTTTACCGGATACATTACGAGAGGCGGCAAAAATTGATGGTGCAAGCGAGTGGCGAATCTATTGGCAGATTATGTTTCCACTAGCGAAGCCGGCAATATTGGCAATTGCACTGTTTCAGTTTATGGCGGCTTGGACGGATTTTCTCGGACCGCTTATTTATTTAACAGAAGAAGCGTCCTATACGCTATCTTTAGGGTTACAGCAGTTCCAAAACCAACAAGGTTCACAGTGGCACTTGATGATGGCGGTCTCAACAATGATGACGCTCCCCATTATTATTCTTTTCTTTTTCATGCAAAAAACATTTATTCGTGGGATTACCTTTACAGGCATTAAAGGATAAAAAAAGGCTGTCAAGTGACAGCCTTTGCTTTATTTTGTCTTGAAGCTTAAGAAACCATCGTCAACAGGAATGGTTTGACCGTTCACGGCATTTGCCGCTTCTGTAAATAAGAACGTCACGACATTGGCGACTTGCTCTGGCTTAATAAGCTGTTTCCGCATGTGCTGTTGCGCAAGTGCTTGTTTGGTTTCTTCAGAATCACCAAGAATCGGTGTGTCAATGAATCCTGGCGCCACACCAACGGATCGAATGCCGTAGTCTGAAAGCTCTAGAGCTGCTGATTTTGTCATCATCACAACAGCGGCTTTAGCGGCATTATAATTAAAACTTCCTAAAGCAGCAATCGAACCATAAATTGATGCTGTGTTCACGATCGTTCCTTTGACCCCAAGCTCAACCATTTTTTTCGCAGCATAGTGAATGCCGTAATAAACACTATGTTGATCAACCGCAATAACCTTATGATAAGACTCAGGGTCTAACTCAAGTAAAGGTTTAACAAGGCCGATTCCCGCGTTGTTGAAAATGCCGTTTAACGTACCAAAACGATCAACGGTCCAATTAATCAGTTGCTTCACTTCTTCATTGTTTGACACATCAACTTTGTATGTAGCAACTTTATCCTCACGATTAATTTCTTTTGCAGTAGCTTCTGCTGCTTCACTATTAAAATCAGCAATGACAACTGCAGCGCCACGCTCCACAAGTTGTTTAACGGTTTCTTTACCAATTCCACTTGCTCCACCTGTTACAATGATTGCTTGTCCTTCAAACTCCATGTGCGTTCCTCCTTAAACTGACTTACTATAGTATGAGTTAAAACAAAACGATTTATTAAAGCGTTTTTTGTTTAAGATAAGTTTACGCATTGTGTCATTAAAAACAAGTAGGCACTTTCATGTAGCTTAGTAACATAAAGGATAGTAAGCAAAAACAAAAGCAAATACTAACCTATCTTACTATGTTAGTGGTGTAACGTAGTAAATTAATAAGAAAGCGGTAAGGCCGATATCCATTTGCATACTAAGCTAGTTGATTTCCCACTTGCCGAGGAGTACCATGATCTTGAATGGCTTGTCGCAGGGCTGTTTCTTCAGACATCTCCGAAAAAGAGTCTCTTTACGCAATAGTAGGGAAAAAAGAGTAGGGAAAGCCCTACTCTTTTTATTAAGCATTACTGGTTGCGATAAAGGTGTTCACAAGTGCGCCCTGACGAGCATCAACAGGGAGTCCTTGAATGAGTGCAAACAACTCGATAAAATCAATTTCATTAAAATTCGGTATATAAGTGACGCTCGCTCCACCTAATGTTCCTGCAGGCCCACAAGAGACTCGATATAATGTGCCTGGCGCTACGTTAATGGTTTGTTGAGGTGGAGGATTGAATGAATTTGGACAATTAAACGTTAGAACTTCTCCTTCCGTTAAAAGAATGGTTACGGTACCAACGCCTGAAACTGGAAGTGTAATTGCCATTTGATCTTCTCCTTCATCATTTTTTTGTCAGCTGACAAGGTATACTACGTAAACCATTTGATGATGTATAAACATTTATTCCAATAAATAGAAAAAAGGCAATTGTTCTAATTGGTTTGTCCACATTGAAACAAGGAACTTTTGGTTCACGTGAAGAAAGGTTGTTGGGGAGCATAAACGAAAGGAGAAAAACATGAACATACGAGTCTACGAACAAAAGGATGAAGTCGGTTGGGTTCGTTGTAGAGTCTTGTCTTTTTTAGATACGGCTTACTTTGATAATGTTTTAAAAGAAAAAGATACATATCAACATCCATCCGTTGAGCTAATTGCAGAACAGGATGAAACCGTTATTGGATTAATCGATATTGAGCATGAATTGGAAGAAGGGACAGTTTGTTCAAAAGGGGAAGGACTAGGAGGAATGATTTGGCATATAGCCGTTCACCCTGATTTTAGACAATTAGGGGCGGGAACGAACTTGTTGCATGCAGCAGAGAGGCATTGTAGAGAAAAAGGACTAGATTATTTAGAAGCTTGGACAAGGGATGATGAGTGGGTGAACAAATGGTATGTGCGTAATGGATTCACCAAAGTTGATTCATATATGCATGTGTTTCTTGAAGGAAGAGAAGAGCTTTCAACAGTGTTTACAGGTGTTGAACCGGACTTTCATCCGATACAAGGATTTGCTCATTTTATAGGAGATCGAGCGGATCCTCGCTTAAAAGCGTTCAAGCGCGTGCACGAGTGCATGTGTTATGTGAAAACGTTACGCTAATAGATAAACAAAATCCCCTTCGCTTCAAGCGAGGGGGATCGGAAGAACTAAGGGGGATTCTTCCTATTAACCAATTACTAGGAATATGTACCACCCATGAGGGTAGCAGTGACGATCATCTTACGCTTGTAAGTTTACTTGTAACAACTTGGTTCGTCAATATATACTGAAAGTTTCATATCTTTTAACATATTTTTTGCGACTTTTAGTGTCCGACTTTTGTTGGTTTCCTTTTTAATAAAAGAAAAGAGACAAAGGCGAGAACTGGGAGTTCAATTAATGGTCCAATGATCAAAGCTAAGGCGATAAGCGGTTGCTCAGGAAAGGCTGTCAAAACAATCGCCAAAGCTATGGGTGAATTTCTAGCAATAATGGTCATGGTCAAACTTACTTTAGTTTCGTAGGAAAATTGAGCAAACTGAGAAAGCGATTGGCCTACAATAAAGTTTATGGCGAAAAACAAAAGCAAAGGGATGAGCATGAGCCATAATACGTCCAGATGCATAATTAATAAAGAGCCTTGTGACGCAAATAGTGAAACAATTGCGAAACATAGGAAAACCAGTTGCATAGAAGAAAAAAATGGAACGACTTTTTGAGTTAAAAGCTGCGGATGATTCTTTAAACAATAACGAGTCGCTGCTGCAAAAAGAAAAGGCAGTATAAACATCCCGACAATGCTTTCAATAAGTGTGTCCACCTGAATGGAAGCCATGGATCCAGCAAAAATAAGGAGATAAACCGGTAAAAGACAAACTTGTAGAATAAGATTGATCGGTAAGATCGATGTAGATAAGGAAATGTTCCCTTTGGCGATAGAAGTGAAAATCAAATACCAATCTGTACAAGGCGTCACGAGTAATAGAATGAAACCAAGCCAAAGAGCAGGATGGTCAGCTAAAAAAAGTGCGCCTAATCCCCAGGCAAGGAGGGGTGTCCAAATAAAATTAATGACAACAGACGTAATGAAGAAGGTTTTATGTTGATAGGCTTGGGTTAATCCCTTAAACGGTATAGATAAAAAGATCCCATAAAGCATAAGAAACAAAAATGGAAAAATGGCTAATTCCGCATAGTCACCAACAGGTGGAAGTTGCCCGAGGATTAGCCCTATTCCTGCTGCAATTAAGATAAGTAAAGGTTGAATTTTATCGTAAAGATTCATTCGGAAATCTCCTTGCATTCATATCAATCTTGTTCAGTTTGCTTCCATTTATAGTAGTTAAAAGAGGTGCTCCCGAAGAGAAGCAACCCGAGGCCAATGCAAACAAGGAAATATGTTAGAAAAGACCAGTCCGTCCGAAAAAAAGTGAAGATAATGATAACAATATAAAGTGGAAGCGTAAAGGTAAGATCACGCAAAAAACGTCTTCGATAAGACAAGTGATAGTAGTTTACAATAAAGCCTTTATCGGTTTTTTCTTTGTTTTTGTAATGAAAATAAGAAAGTAGACTAGTAGAAAGTCCAATAACGAGTAAAAACAAAAAAGTAGACATATAGACTCCCCCTTCATCCTAGTTTATCACGAGCAACCACCTTTGATTACAAAGCTATGATGGTTTTCTTAAATTTTGATCCCCTAAAAGTCTAGTAGGCTGCCCTCATAAGAATCAATTGTTCCCTTACTTTACATGAGATCATGTAATACGAAAATATCTAGTAAACTAGCATTCATTATAAAAATAGGAGTGAAGATATGTTTCTAGATACAGCAAACTATGAAGAAATTGAAGCAGCGCTAGCGCTTGGAATTTTTGATGGTGTTACCACGAACCCCACTATTTTATTAAAAGAATACCGGAGTCGCTTCGATATGATGACATTAGCATCTCAGATGGGCATTCCATTTTTATTTGTACAAGTGGTTGGCAATCGTATGGAAGACATGTGGGAAGACTATTTATTGCTGTTAGAGCAATCCGATCATATGCACGGTACATCTATTGGGGTGAAAGTACCTTTACATCATGAAGGGATTCGCTTTATTAAGAAGGTAAAGCAGTCGGACCCGCAATTTCCAGTATTGGGAACGGCTATATATACGGCAGAACAAGCAATCATTGGTTCATTAGCAGGCTGCCATTACTTATCTCCATACGTAAATCGAATGGCGTCAAACAGCTTGAATCCTTACGTAGAAATTAAACGGATGCGTCAGTTTATCGACAATCAAGGGCTGGACGTGCAAATTTTGGCAGCAAGCTTTCATGAGAGTCAAGAAGTTGTGCAAGCGTTGGAAGCAGGCGCTCATTCAGCAACGATTTCTTATCAAATGTATCAAGACCTGATTAACAATAAGTTAGCATTACTTGATATCCACACGTTTAATGATCACGCTAGACAGTTACCAACTGGAGAAAATGTATAAGTGAAAAAAGCGCTCTTCCATTGTGGGAGAGCGTTTCATGTATGTTGTGTAATCTTTACATCGTTTGTAGACGACTGAAAAATTGCTGAAAGGCGTGCTCGTTCTTGCTTGTGCACATGACATGTCCAGCACGATCATTATTCGTGGGCGTTTCATTTAGATGCTCTTGCGGTTCGTACTGTTCGTAATCTAGTAGCGTAATAGGTGTTTCAACGGTACGTAATTCTTCAATCCGTTCAATCCCGTTAAACGCATGGGTTTGCGGGTAAAAGAAATACATCATTGAGCTTGCTTTTGCCTTTGTTACAAGCGGATGTTCAACGGTTCGCTGTGTAATGGAAGAAATCCATAGCCGGTAAAGGTTAATCCCATACGAGTGGTAAACAAGGTCTGGGATTTGGTCACCTCCTGCTCGAAATGCAGTCTCGACAATAAAAGGATCGCCATTCTCATTAATAATAATCTCTGTGTGGGAAATGCCATTCTTTAATCCGATTCGTTTCAACGCTCGTTCAACGAAACGAATGGTGTTTAGCGTTTGCTCTCGTTCCATCGCACTTGGCGAAATGTGAGCAACTTCCGCAAATGAGCCTTGTCCCAGTTTGTATTTATCCGTCACGGAAGCAAATACAAAAGTACCATTCGACATCACGCTTTCTACACTGTATTCAGGACCCTCGACAAATTGTTCTACGATACAGTCCTGTTCAAGATTATGGTCCATTAAATAATCAAACGCTTTTTCTAAATCCTCGGTTCCATTGCAGCGAAATACACCTACACTGCCACTTAACGTTCTTGGTTTAATCATAATTGGGAAGCCGTGTTTAGTTGCAAACTCATAGGCATCGGCACGTTGTTCAACGGCTGCAAAGGCAACTGTGCGAAGCTGCTTTTCTTGTAGCGCTTCACGAAATGCATACTTATCGCGACTTAAACGAGCCATGGAAGGAGGAAGTCCACCTAATAAAAAATGTTGGTTGATCTGTGCAGCTAGGGTGACGGAAAATTCGGCTAGCGGTAACACCGCAATGATGGGGTCTTGCTCATGGATTTTCTCAAGTTGATCTAAAACAGAGTCTCCCAGCAACTCATTTTTTGGATTAGCAAAAATATGGTAGTCCGCGAGAGCATTGTATGGCGCTCGACCATGATCGAGTAATGTGATGCTATAGCCAGAATGAATGATCGTTTTAAATAAAAATCCTTTTGTATGATGAGTGCCTGTTCCTACTAATACGATGTTCCCCATGATTCTCATCTCTCCTGTTCAATCAATTGGTTTTTGAAACTCATTGTAGCGAACAAAATGATGAAAAAGGCGAAAGCTGCAGATGAGGGTAAGAATCATGTTTATTAGGACAGGATTTGGTCACATATAAAAGAGTTGTTGTCAAAGTCTTCATGAGTGATGAGAGAATCATTCATGAAGTTTTTTTATCGTATTTTAGGAAAAAAAGACTGTTCATCTACCTATTTTCCCAACTTTTGTTATTTATGTGTGCAGGTCACAATGGCGGATGTGACAATGCTTTGCAAAAATTTATGACGATGATTGGAAATGGAAGAATGCTAGATGGATTCTCTTGTAAGCCTGAAAGTAAGGAAAATAAAGCAATTGCGTAAGAGGGAAACTTAGCGGAATAACAGGGAATTTTCCCAACGCAAAACAAGGGTAAAATAAAAGGGAAATGAGTTTTATTTGCATAATGTTTATAGGATTCCAGTAGAGTAAAGAGGAGTAACGCAAATGCCTCATTTCATCACGTTTAGTTTAACCATTGTCGAGACATGGTTCATTATGTTAATTGCACTACAATTTATTCGAATGAAGATTCACAGGAATGAGCGCGTTTTTTTTATTATATCGTGTTCATTTTTAGCTGCGACGACATTTATTCTGCACGAAATCGATTTACATGCAATTCGCTTAGTCATATTCGCATTTTTGTTAACATGGACGATTGCGATTAAGAAAATGATACCCATGTATTATGCACTAGTTGGTGTACTTTTTTCGATAATTCTTGTGCTGTTTCTTGAAATGGTTATTTTTTCAGTTCTTCCGGTTGATCAAGAAGACTATTACAAAGCAGGGTTGGTAAGAAATTTGGCAATAACGGCAAACATTTTATTAATGGGTGCCCTGTTGGTTATTTTTAGAAAGAAGCAACTGTATTTTATTGATATTTTCGCATTCTCAAATGTTTTTAACGGCACTAAAAAACCGATCGCAACGATATCGAGTGTATTGAGCCTTTCTTTTTTATGTGCGATTTTCTTGTTTCTCCAGATTGGAAGCTACCAAGTAAACACATGGTACATTACGTTTATCTTATTTTGCTTTTTTGTATTCTTATTTAAGTACTCCATTAATAAGCAAATAAAGGATATGGAGAGAGAAATGCAGCGTACCCATGAGGAACATCTGAAAATTAATATTATGAACGAACGGAAAATCCGGCATGACTTTATTTTTCATTTAAATACAATATACGCAATGGCTGATTTAGGTCAGACAAAGGAATTAAAGAAGTATATTGAAGAGTTAAGCTCAGAAGTACGACTCGTCTATCGGAGTTTGCCATTAGAAGAAGTATCTTTATCAAATTTGATCATCAATTTTGAGCAAATGATGAATCACGATGCCATTCAACTGCATATCAAAATTGACGATACGCTTAAAGGCATGCCGCTCAAACCTCATGAAATTACAAGTGTCTTTGCGAATTTATTAACAAATGCGTATGAACATGTAAAAAAACACCCTCATGTAAAACAAGAAGTCGAATTACGTGTGTATGCATATGATTTTTCATATCGAATAGAGGTTACAAATGAAGTAGCCGAATTAAAAGTCATAGCCTATTTTGAAGAGCCTTATGTCCAAGATGCTTCAAAAGAAAGAGGGTATGGATTATTAAATGTACTTCAAACCATTCATTCGTATAACGGGCAAGTGTTTCCTGAACTGAATGCGGACAATCAACTAACGATTGTTCTGATTATACCTAGGAGGTGAACAAAATCGAATGAACTTACTCTCTCCTCGTGATGTAAGTGTGTCGCTGGCAGCTTTAATTGCTGAACGTATCCCTGAGTATGCGCCTAAACAAGATGAAATACGTTACGGTTTAGAATGGACATTCGCAGTCATTTTTCAGATCTCAGTGATTGTCCTTTTTTCACTTATAGTTAACCTGTTTATTGAAACAATGATCTGTCTATTTGTAGGTATTTTTCTACGTGCCATCGGTGGGGGCGCGCATTTCGCAAGCTACATGAAATGTGCCATCTACAGTATTGGTGTAATTGTGCTGATTGTGCTGGCTCCTGTTTATTGGATAACAATTAGTGAGCCGATTTTGATGATTATTGCTTTGTTTTCTTTAGTGGCATACGCCGTCTATGCGCCCGTCCTTCATAAAACAAAACATTTGTTTACTGATAAAAAGAAACGGGTGTTTAAGTGGATGACTGTTGGATTTATTCTCATTCTTATGCTTCTTACGTTCGTATTGGAGCTTTCTTCTCCAACGATTACGACAATTATTTGGTTATCAGTCTTTCTTCAAGCCGTATCACTAACCAAGCCTTTTCACCATTTCATTGCTTGGGTTGATGATAAAACAACAATAAGAAGGAGTGGAGCAGTATGACAAATTTTGTTTTAAAAATGTTAGCGGTATTTGGTTTAGCAAGTTCTAAGGGGACGTTAGCTTCTGTTTATTTCTCTCATGAACCGGAATTACCAGAGTCCTTAAAAGCAAAGGAGTAATCATGAGACTTGCCAAGCCGTTAAACATAATTGTAGTAGATGATGATCCCACGATGTTGCAATGGTATGAAAATTTCTTCAACGATTCTAAACACCATTTAGTTGAATCGTTGATTAACGGCCACGAATTGTTTGATATCTTAAATGAGAACTGCGTAGATGCAGTTCTCTTAGATATTGAACTAGAGGAAACAACAGGTCTAAAGCTTGCTAGAAGCTTAGCGATCTATCATATTGAAATTGTTTTCGTAACCGCCCACAATAAGTATGCGATCGATGGATATGAACATTATCCATTTGATTTCTTACTAAAGCCGATTGATAAAGTAAGGCTAGCGCAGACATTGGACAAACTTGCTCATAAAAAGGGGGCGGAAGGGTCAACGCAAAAAATTGGATTTAAAGTGAAAGAAGGACTCCATTTCGTTGAAGTGAATGATATTTTATTTATAGAAAAATACAATCGGAAATTATTGATACACTTAGAAAAAAAAGATTCGATTCAAATTACTGAAAGCCTAAATAATATCGAGATGAAGCTAGAGAAATACGACTTTTACCGCATTCACAAATCGTATTTAATTCCATTAGCCCGTGTCGAATCGCTATCAAAAGATGATTTTATGAATTCCTTTAATCTTGTTTTACGAGGAACGGATACAACATTGCAAGTCAGCAAACATAAAATAAATGAACTAAAAGAAAAAGTTATGAAGTCGTCTGATATATAAGTGTGAATTGTGAACTTTATGTCAATTTGTTACAATGGAATGAAGGGGGGCGACGAATTGAATTTACCAAGCTGTTGGTCTTGTAACCATTCATATTCTTACAAAGAAGCGTATGCTTGCTCGTTCGGTCGTTCAAAATGCCCAGCATGTAAAGAAAAGCAATACCAAACGAAAAATAGTTTTATTACAATGGGTATACCGATCGTACTAATTTTGTTGATTCCGCAGTTTGTCATTCAAGTGTTTGCTTCACTTTCATTTACAGCTCATGTTGGCGCTGTTTTAATCCTGTTCATTCCACTTACATTGGTGCTGCCGTTTTTTTATCAATTTACAAATGAAGACAGGAGATTCGATTAAGACCGCTATGATATAGACGGTCGTCTTTTTTTTTTGGAGGGTGGTTTGTTGAAATACTTGGAGTGTGGGATTGGCAATCGCTGGTTGTTGCGGACTGAAGTTGAACATAAAGATGGAACGGAAGTTGAGTACCGTGGATGGCAGGGACCGATTGTATGTCAATCCTTCTATATTAGAGTCTGGGTTGGGCGAGCTGTTTACATCATAGATCTTAGAGAAGGATTTAAGAAGCAGTCGAAGAAACAGCGAAGATTTAAATGTGTTGTAGGGATCGTGAGTAAATAAGAGGGCCAACGTCACATTAATAATTAAAAAATAGACGAAGAAGCAGTTCTCCTCCGTCTATTCCTTAGTATTTATTCAAATTTACGAGCTACTTTTGTACCACCGAAACCAGCGAAAGCTGTTCCAATCAGGGTAAGAAGTAATGCGGCAAAGCCCCAAATAGACGCTGTTGCTGCAGTGTTTGTTGCTTCTTCCGCTTCAACGCGCAAGTCTTCAATTGTTGATTCAAGTTCTGTAGCGGCTTCATTTAAAGCTGCTTCAGCATTGTTTAAATCAACGCTAATATTTTCAACTGCAGTTGCAATATTTGATGTGATTTCATCGACCTCATCTTCTGACAAGTCTGTATTATTCGCAACCGCATTTTCGATCGCTTCTTCATCGGCAGCTTCTTCAATTTCTTCTGCTCGATTCGTCAGCGTTGTAGCTAAGTCATCGACAACTGATTCAAAATTTTCAGGGTTCACGACCACTTCATTCGCAGCATCTAAAATATCATCACGGCTTTGTGCCAGTTGATCTTCTAAGTATTCTGGTTGAAGTTCCGGAATCTCTGTATCTTCTAAAATCTCTTCAACGTTTGCTTCAATTTCGTCTGTATCAATGCCTGATAATTCATCCGTTATTGAATCGAATGTGTCTTCAATCGTGTCTTGTGCACTTGAAGCGGCAGAACTAACTCCTTGTGCAGCGGCATTACCAACTGAACCGAGCACCGATCCTACACCTTGGAGAACGTTTGCTGTCGTAAAGGATAGGACTCCGAATAAAAGGACAATACTTGTTGCCCACGTTAAGAAACCGTGAATCAAGCCAGCGCGACCTGCCATGGCACCAGCAACAAATCCTGCAGCGCCTAAAGATAAAAGTAAGGATGCAATGACCCAGATAATTAAACCTGTTCCAACATTATCAAATGGTTGGTCCGATGTAAGATCTGTCACACCAAATCCAATTGCAGATCCTAACAAACTAAACATAATAAGTAGGGCTAAAAACGTGAACACACCACCAATAATAGCTCCCCAAGAATTATTACGACCCGCGTCGTTATAATCTGGACGTGTTGTACTTTCTTTTCTTGATTCCAAGCATATCTCTCTATCTCTCTAATTAGGTTTCGGTAACAAACACTCTTACAGGAATTAACAACAGAATAAATCAATTCCATCTATGGGAGTCGTTATCACCGTGCTGCCCTTACTATTACCTTATTCCTAGTTCATTAAACATCTTTGAAAAAAGGATTGCATAAAAAAAGAACCCTTGATGGGTTCAAAAGCTTAGTGACCATGATCGGCTTTACTATGCGTGCTTAAAATCGTCTCATTTGAATAGTCATTATAAATGGTTGGGGAAATTGAAAATAGAACCAAGCTTAGTAAAGTGAGAGAGAACCACTTTTTCATAATTAATCAACTCCTAATTTAAGAAGGTTTTTCTTCGATGAATATGCTTCTCGTAAATATTTTATGGATAGTTCCAATCGATTTTGTTCTTCAAAGTAGATTGCCAACTCATCCGCTATTTCTTCTGCTTCAAAATAAAGGGTATGATCTTTTAACGTTTGAAGAGATTGATCAATAAGATCAAGGTCATTGTCTACATATAACCCTTTTAGTATGTAGCAATTCGATATAAATTCAACTAGGTCAAACTGTTTTGCTTCTGTTAAGCCCTCTTCTAAGAGAGTGATTGCGTCTGTCGTTTCGCTCATTTTAAATAAAGTTTGTGCTAGATTAAACTTTGTTTTAGTAGCAAGTGGGTGTGGATCTGGCCCCACTTTCTCTAAAGCATTTTTATAATATAGTTTCGCAGCTGTATAATTTTTATAGCGGTATTCATTAATGCCTAGCATCCGAAGAACTATAATTTCAGCAAGAGGGTGGTTCTTTGCGTGAATGAGATTTTCTTGAAGAATACCATTTGCTTTTTCATAGTTTTCCGTTTCGGAGAATAAACCTGCTAATAAATTGTAACAAAATATTGTTTTTTCAGTATACCGAAGACGATCGAACGTTACGATTGCGTCTTCTAAGTAGGAACTTGCGAATAGGTATTGATTTACTCTATAAAGACTTGATCCCATATAGTAATGGAACTCTGCTTCTTCTGCGTCGTCGTTTACATATTCTAGTAACCGTTCTGCTTTACGAAACAGTTTAATCGCACTACGATAATGATCTTGCATGAACTCATGTTGTCCGCTAATGAAATAATAAAAATAATGTAGGAGATTGTCCATCGAACTTCTTACAACAGGATCAACGTTTTTAAGCATTTCGTCGCCTGCTTCTTTATCGGTTGTTTGGTTCATCATCATGTCAAAGCGGTATTCGACGAGGGCATAGTAAGCAAGAATTTGATCACTTTGTTCCATTTTCTTAAGCATGTCTTTAATTTCAACTTGTAGAAGAATGGATTGATCAATGGAACGAGCGATGATACAGCTATACCACTCTACAATTTTCGCGCCCACAACTTCTGAACGGATGGAATTCGACATTTATGAACCTCCTTTCCTCATTTATAGTCTAATTTTACTATGAAATGCAAATAATTGTAAGAACAATTAAATATTTCCCAATATACAATTTGTTAAAGTTAGGTGGTCCATAAGCATATAGCCAATTCTTTCATTTTGTGTGTGCAAGTCATTTAATAGGCGAGGAACGTTCTCATTTGTTTTAATTTAGTAAGTGGGAAGAAGGATAATTTGAAGGAGTGTTGAAAAATGGACAAACAAGCGTTGAAGAAATTAAGTCAAAACCGAACCGTACCAATCTATGATTGCGATTATCATCAATTTGATGAGCACTTGGAGTTTTATACGGCGCTAGGGTTTGAATTAATCTACTACCAGAAAGCACCTTATCGTTATGCGTCTGTCTTTAAAGATCAACTAAACAATTAAGGTATTTGGGGAGGAAGAGGAATGAAGGTAAAGCCTATAACAAAAGAGGATATAAAATTAATTGAAGCAGCTGAACAAGTGATCGAGCGAAACTATCGCTACGGTAAGCATCACATTGGTGCCGCGGTTCGTACAACGTCTGGTTCGATCTATTCAGCTGTTCATTTGGAAGCCAATGTTGGCAGAATAGCCGTATGTGGAGAGGCGATGGCTTTAGGAAAAGCAATCTCTGAGGGAGATCATTCGTTTTCGACCATAGTTGCTGTCGCACACCCGCATCCACATGAGGAGACGGAACGATGCTGGGTGGTTGCTCCTTGTGGAATGTGTCGAGAATTAATTAGCGATTACGGAAAAGATGTGGACGTCATCTTGCCTTATAAAGGGGAAACCGTCAAAGTGAATGTGCTCGAGTTGTTGCCAGAGAAATATTAAAATAAAACGATCCTTCGCATAAAAGCCAAGGATCGTTTTTAAAATCTAGACAACGCCGATTAAGACAGCGATTAGGACCATAATAATACTGAAACCCCAGAACCAGAAGAATGAATAGCGAATGTATTTCCCCATATCGATTCCTGCAAGTCCAACTGCTAGCCAAACAGCAGGTGCTAGAGGGCTAACAAATGTACCGACCACATTTCCAATCATCATGGCGTAAGCAGTGGAAGCACTGGCTACACCAACTTCAGATGTAATACTCTCCACAATTGGCATAAGGGCGAAGTAATAGGCGTCCGTACTTGTAATAATGTCAAACGGAACACCGAACATACCAACGATAATATGTAAAACCGGTAACACAGCCGCTGGTAAAATCGCAATACTATCAATGGCAATCGATTCTAACATCCCAGATCCATCTAGCACACCAAGAAATGTTCCAGCTGATAAAATCACTGCAGCCATGAGCAAGGCACTAGGTGAATGTGCTTTAATCAGATCCATTTGCGTTTGTACATTCGGATAGTTAATCATCAGCGCTAGCACAAGCCCGATCATAAATATATAAGCGGATGGAAGCGGGTTCCAAACTAAGACGATCAGCAATAAGATAAACAGAATGGCATTTGCCCAAATAAGATGGTAGCGCTTTAATTTTGGATCTCCTGAATTACTAATCGATTGTAATGCTTCATTTAAATCAGCATCGGTCATCGTTGTCGCAGCAGCTTCAGAGTGAGCTGATTTTTGAATACGTTTCTTTTCTCTAAGTCCAAGTATAAAGCCTAATGCTAAAACAAGGACGATACCAATTAACTGCATTGGAATAAGCGGAATCCAAATATCGACAGGATCGCCACCAATGACAGTCGCAACTCGACCAGTTGGACCAGCCCATGGAACCATGTTCATGATCCCAGCACTAATCCCGACGAGCATGACAAGTAAATATGGACTCATACCAAGACGTTTGTACAAAGGAAGAAGAGCAGGAATCGTTAACAGAAACGTTGTTGCGCCAGCTCCGTCTAAGTGTGCAATGGTTCCGATTGCAGCAGTACCAACTGCCACTGTTACAACATTTCCTTTTGTGAGTCGAACCATACCACGAATAATCGGTTCAAAAAAGCCGGTGTCTTGTAACACGCCAAAAAATAGAATTGCAAAGATAAACATAATCGCGACATCTAATACCCGATCAATCCCGATTTCAAAGAAATTTGTAATATCGCTTGGACCAAAGCCAGCTATGAATGCTCCGACTAATGGAACAATAATCATCGCGACAATTGGACTTGCTTTCCCCCATATAAGCAACGCTACGGTAATAAGAATAATGGAAATACCAATAATGCTTAACAAGCTAAACCCTCCTGATGTAAAAACGAAATGTTTACGCTTACATATCTTTATATTTTGATAAGATTATCACATTAACTTAAACAACGGAGGTTCTGGAGATAAAGAAAATATCGTTCATTTTGTTCACAGAGGTACTTAACTAACAAAAAGCCTCACCAGATTAAGGGTCAGGCTAAACATGTTCTTTTACATCTAACACAATTTTACTAAGTGGAATGGTTGTAATTCCTTTGGCAGTAAGTAAATCTAGTTCATCTTGCTTGATACGATTTCCGTAGATTAAGTGGTAGTCCCACTCCACGTTTGGAACTAGTTTTTCGCGTGCCGCACGTCTTTTAAAAGACGTGAACGTATCTTGAAGCCAACGATCGACTTGAGAAGCAGGGGGAGGTGGAACGTTTTTGCTATGAATTCCATGTAATGAAGATGAATGTAGGAACAGTTCATGATCCTGAACTCGAATCTCGCAGTGAATGTAGCGCCAATTCTTGCCGTTTTGATTCTGAACAGCTAAAAGGTCATAGTCAGCTCCCTCTCCTTTAATCGTAAAGAAGCCTTGCTGATTATACCAATATTCGACTAATTTACTAGTTGGTAGAGTCATGGAAATCCTCCTAAATCCTCATATTCCTTCTATTATAGCAGGCATATGTCGAATAAACGATTAAAAAGAAAGGGGAAATAGAGAAAAAAAGCGAATCAAAGGAAGGGAGTTATACCAATATTAGTATCGTTTGAACCCTAAAAAGACGCTAATCGATCTTCAAATTTTTTCGTAGAAAGGGGCATTATGAACAAAACTAATCTTCATTTAGATGTAAATCAAGCTATTTTAAGAAAATGTGTGTCCGAGCACCTTCAGCTTTCTTTAACAGGGAAGAAGCTTAATTGGAATGTTGAACCAGTAACAAGCGAGATTAATTTTACAACCAAAGGTATATACCGTGTTTTTGGAAACGTCGATAATGAGATAGAGTGGTCCCTTATCCTGAAAATTCTTCAAGAAGTAGAGGATAAGCTAGATCCGCAACATCATAACTACTGGAAAAGGGAAGCGTTGGTACTTACATCAACGGTTCTAGACCAGTTTAACAACATTTTTAACGTGCCAAACTGTTTTCACATTGAGTGTAAAGAAGATAGGACCATCTGGCTATGGATGGAGGAAATGAAGTCAGATTGGACGCGTCAAATTTCAAGCGGAGATCTTGCTACACTTGCTTACAAATTAGGGAAATTTAATGGTTCTTACATACAAAATTCTTACGACAGTAACTCTTTTCCTTGGATTTGTCGTTCTTGGCTCGCGTCTTGGACAAAAAGCAGTCAATATTATGCCATACAAGTTGAAAATTACACTCATCAATTAGATCCAATGTTAAAAGAGATTGCGGATGCGTTTATGGTACTTAGAGGAAATTTAGCAAATGACATCGCTTCTCTAAAAGATTTGCCACAAGTTCTTGCTCATCAAGACTTAAGCAAAGGCAACGTATTTATTTCAGGTAAGAAGCTAACATTAATTGATTGGCAGTTTATGAGTTATTCGGGACTTGGTGAAGATTTAGGGAAAATGTTTGGCGTCATGCTAAGTCAAGGAATCATCCCACACCTTGAGGCTGAGGAATATCGAGAACAATTGCTAGAATATTATACAAAGGGCCTACAAGATGCGGGATGGCAAGGAGATAAGAATTTGCTGAAATATGGTTTTTATTTATCGTTTTCTGTAAGAAGCGTATGGGAAGTACCGAAACTAGTCGAATGGTCGCTCGAGGGTAAGTTCGATAGGGCGTTTCAACAATTACTCGCTATTGTTCAATTTCAGTTAAAAACGTATGATGACGTACATACATTAGGATTTTCATACAAAAAACAACCCTAAAGCCAACAAGGTGTGAGCACAGGGTTGTTTCTTGTGTTTAGATAACTCAATGACACTGTCGGCGTTTTAATGCTCTGCAACATTCTGCCAGTTTAATATAGTCAGGCTTTGATGACCGACGAACTACTCGCCATTGAGCGTAAAGAGTAATGGTTTCGCCCGTGCCGATTAGTTGTTGACCAGGAGCGTATGAAAGTCCACTTCCATCTGGAGCTGTGTTCCAAGATAAGAAACGGAACCCTGGTCTAATCGGTATCGTTTGTGGAATAGTGGCTTGTTCACCTAAAAGAAACGAAATTGGTGCAGGGATGTTCGTAGCTGGTGGTCCGCCAGCATCATTTGCTTCAAATAAGATCGCTGCATCTAATGGTATAAAATCAGCAATAAAGCGTAAATTTCCAGTTGTACCTACTGGTATTTCAGTGACAAGGTTACCGGTGGGATCTCGCCAACCTAGAAAAGCAAAACCAGGTAATGTTAAAGGTAACAACGTAATTGGTAACGATTCTGCAGTGTATTGAGTAGGATTTGGATTCAGAGCACCTTGCGTGTTTTCATAAGTGATCGTAAATGGCAGATCCCTCGTTAACGCAATACTTCCATTTACAATTTCCACTTCCCAATCGTCATAACCAACTGGCGGTTTAATAAAAGCTCTCGCATCTGCAGGAGTTAAAACCGGATAAGACGGAGTCGGCGCTGCGATGATTATACGACTACCTTCTGGATTAACAGGGAGATAAGAAGAATTTGTTAACTGTAGCGTTGCACCATCTACTGAAGAGATGATTTTTGGAATGCTTGGTTCGTCAGCGATGGCTAGGCTTAAAGTAGGTTGACCGCCGATTTGAAAATTAGGCTCAGCTGTATAAACATCGGCTGCTTCAGGTGCATTATTGCCAATAATGCTTATGCTTCCCCTTAATGAAAAATCCCCACTGTTAATAAAATTATAAATTCCACCTCCCGCAGTTTGGGATGTATTTCCGGTTATGCTGCCTGCAGTCAATTCTGATGAACCCCCATTAATATTAATAATTCCTCCCCCATTCCCAAGAGAGTTATTATTTGAAATTAGTCCACCATTCATCACAAATCTACTATTAGTATCCTGATTATCAATCGCACCGCCTTCCGTGTTGGCAGTATTGTCAATAATAGACCCGTTGTTGAAAGTCACTAACCCCCCAAGACGATTCGCAATCGCACCACCGAATCGACTTGTAATATTATTCGTCAATACTGCACCGTTAATTGTTGTTGTTCCTTGATTAAGGAGAGCCCCACCATCAGCTGAATTGATGTTGTTTTGTAAGATGGCGCCAGTGTTTAACCCTAACTGGGATCCTGAGGTAACATAAATAAGGGAACCGGCAGAATTATTGATACCATTTAGTATAAGATCTTGTATGGAAACTGAGGCATTTGCTGTTAAATTGATTAAACTACCACTAGTAAATCCTTTTGATAGTGTGGATTGTATACCTTGAGCGGCTCTAAACGATGTGAGAACCGTATCAAAGCCAATAATGATTGGTCCTCCTTCTATTGTAATATCATTCGCAAGTTCAATCGTCGGATCTGAATTCGTAACCGCTTCTCGAAATCCTTGCTCTGTCGTTACAACAGCCATACTATTCCTCCCTATGATCATGATTCATACATTCTATGCAGCCAAGCTTTATCTCGTAGGGGCATATATAGAGAGTTTATGAAAATAGGGAGAGAGCACATTTATACAGTCGATGGTAAAAAACACGAATGATGTAAAAAAGAGGAGGATATTGTGGAAGAGAGGCGAACTTGTGTAATAGGTCAAAAGAATTACAGGAGGAACTATGTTTGTTGCGCATTATCGTGAATATGATCTAGCGAAACAATCTGTTCGTGAACATTTATTAGAATCAAAAGCGTTAGCCGAAGTATGCGGATGCAAGCTCAATCTCCAATATGTCGCTGGTTTAGCCGCTCTACTGCACGATTTAGGCAAGTATAGTGATGATTTTCAAACGTACCTTTATGAAGCTGTATTTCAAAAGGATAATCCTACATTTAAAAGAGGCGAGGTTGATCATGCTACAGCTGGTGGGAAGTTGCTGTATGAGATGTACTATCAAAAAGAGAACGCTCCTCATGAAAAGCTACTAGTAGAAATTGTTGGAAATGCGATTATTTCTCATCATGGCAATCTTCATGATTTTATTACCCCAAAACATGATTCGGATTTTTTGAGAAGAATTACAAAAAAAGAAATTCCGCAATTTAAAGAAGTTGAGGAACAGTTTTTTACAGAGGTGATTCCAAGACAAGCGTTTCAAGAGTACGTTGGAAAAGCAGTTGAGGAATTAAAGCAATTCGGAAAGCTGAATGGAAGGGTGCAATTTTTCCTATCAAAATTTATTTTTAGTTGCGTAGTAGATGCAGATCGGACGAATACAAGAGATTTTGAAGCTGGCGTATCTTCAAGTACTTCAAGTGGGAATCAAGTAAAATTTGCGAACTACTATAGTGTGTTAATTGACTATTTAGAGAGGTTAAAAGAAAAACCCGAATCAAGTCATCCTATTAATGTATTACGCGCTAAAATGTCTGAACAATGCGATCGGTATGCGGAAAAGCCATCTGGTATTTATACGCTCTCAATCCCGACAGGAGGCGGTAAAACGTTAGCAAGCTTGCGGTATGCTTTAAAGCATGCAAAGAAATTTGGAAAAGATCGAATCATTTATATTGTTCCTTATACAACGATTATTGAACAAAATGCACAAGAGGTCCGTGAAAAACTAGGTGCAGAAGACGATTTGCTTGAACATCACTCTAACATTATTAATGACACAGTATGGAGCAACAAAGGTATCATTGACGAATTTGAAGAAGGACGAATGACGAAACAACAAAAACTCAAGCTGACAAAAGATGATTTTTCCGCACCGATTATTTTTACGACAATGGTGCAATTTCTAAACATTTTTTATGCGAAAGGTAATCGAAATACACGTCGTCTTCATAATCTTAGCAACGCTGTGATCATTTTCGATGAAGTGCAAAAAGTACCGTTGAACTGTGTTTCTTTATTTAATGAAGCAGTCAATTTCTTAAATCAAAAAGCAGCATCTAGCATTCTCTTATGTACGGCGACACAGCCAGCATTAGAAAGTGTTGATTATAAGCTATTAAAAGAGGCAGATGGAGAAATAGTTGAGAATCTTTCGGAGGTAGAAGAAGCATTTAAACGAGTTAATATTATTGATCGAACAAAGCCAAAGATGAACAATCAAGAGTTAGCGGATTGGCTTCAAGCTGAGGTGAGAGAATGGGGCAATGCCCTTGTTATCTTAAACACAAAACGAGCTGTTAAAGATCTCTATGAAACATTGAAAGGTAATGCAGTCGACATCTTTCATTTGAGCACGTCGATGTGCGCCGCCCACCGGAAAGATCAGCTAAATGAGATTAAATTAAGGTTAAAAAGTAGCGAGCCATTTATATGTGTTACGACCGCATTAATCGAAGCTGGCGTTGATATTAGTTTTAAATGTGTGGTGCGGTCACTTGCAGGCTTGGATTCAATTGCGCAAGCAGCTGGTCGTTGCAATCGGCACGGTGAGGATGATGTTCGAGATGTGTATGTGATTGATCATAGCGAAGAAAGTTTAGGCTATTTAAAAGAAGTTGAAGCGGGGAAAGACGTCGCTCAAAGTTTAATTGCTTATAATACAAAAAATCAAAGTCACATTAGCTTGCTTTCAAAAGAAATGATGAATGCTTATTTTAAGTCGTTTTACGAGAAACGTGAGACAAGTTTAAACTACCCGATTTCTGAGCTGGATAAGAATATGACCACCTTGTTATTAAAAAATAGACATCAAGAATATGTGTCGCACTTTAATGCGAAACATGAACAATCCTTTCCTTTTATTTCATCAAGCAGTTATAAGACTGGCGTCGATTATTTTAGAGTGATTGACAGCCCAACTGAACCGATTCTTATTCCTTATAAAAACGGAAAAGACATTATCGCTGAACTTGAAAGTAGTGAAAGAGTAGAAGACCTATCTCGACTTTTAAAACAAGCCCAACACTATACCGTCAATGTCTATCCAAATGAATTAAGAAAACTGAAGGAAGCCAATGCCATTGTTCCTCACATTGATGGTACTGTCTGGGTGTTAAAAGAAAGGTGGTACAGTGGGGATTACGGAATCGATTATGAGGGAGAAGGGGAGATGGAATTTCTAGAAGTTTAAAAGGATAAACCTATCTTCTTTGTAGGTAAGATAGGTTTCCAATCAAAGAGATAACTATTTCAATCCACGCTACTTTAGCGAATTTTAATTCTAACATATTTAAACGAGAAATATATATTTCAGTTAACTCTTAGTTTGAAGGATGTATACATTTTACCTATTTTGTCAATGATGGTACTAGCTTGTGAAATAAGGGAGGTGGCATTTAATGTTGATACTAAATTTGTTCAAAAAAGCTAAAGAAATAAAAAATATACAGATTGAAGAAGTTAAGTTAATGCAGTTGCAGTTAATATCAATCAAGTCATTGAAAAGAAAATAAATGAAAGGATTTAGTGGTACGAATATTATAAGACCTCTCGTACCACTGTATCTTTTAATTGTAAATTCTCCAAAGGAGGTGAAATCATTGAAAAACGAAATTCAATTTGAGGTCTACGGTGATTATGCCTTGTTCACTGACCCGCTTACGAAGATTGGTGGTGAAAAGCTATCTTATAGCGTGCCAACCTATCAGGCGCTAAAGGGAATCTGCGAGTCTATCTATTGGAAACCAACTATTCTTTATTATGTTGATGAAGTGCGAGTGATGAAGCCGATTCAAATGGAATCAAAAGGTATTCGACCCATCGAATATAGCGGGGGAAATACGTTAGCGAATTATACGTATTTAAAAGACGTTCATTATCAAGTTCGTGCACATTTTGAGTTTAATGAAAACCGACCGGAGCTAGAGTTTGACCGGAATGAGGGGAAGCATTACAGCATTATGCAGCGCTCCTTAAAAGCTGGGGGACGACGGGATATCTTTCTTGGTACTCGCGAGTGTCAGGCTTATGTTGAACCATGTGAATTTGGTAGCGGTATAGGAGCTTATGATGATAAAGAGACGCACCACTTAGGCACGATGGTGCATGGTTTCAATTACCCTGACGAAACTGGAAGAAAGATGCTTGAAGTACGCTTATGGCAGGCGGAAATGACAGGAGGCATCATTACATTTGATCGTCCTGAAGATTGTCGACTTGTTAGACCGATTAAAGAAATGGAAGCAAAACTGTTTGGACAAGATTCGATTACATCTGTTGATGAACTTTCTAAACAGCTAGGAGGTGAATAAAAGATGAGCTGGTTGCTTAATTTATATCGTACGTATGAAAAGAATGAAAGCCAAGTGGGGATATGGAAAACGAGAGGCGAAGATCGTGAGTATACCTTACTACCTATCTCACATACGACTCAGAATGCACATATTGAAGTGACTGTAGATGATCAAGGGAATTTCTTGCGAGCAATGCCGTTGAAGAAAATGAATACACTTATTCCATGTACCGAAGAATCAGCTAGTCGTGCTGGTGCGAAAGTAGCCCCATATCCGTTGCATGACAAATTAAGCTATGTTGCAGGGGATTTCCAGAAATATGGTGGCCAAATAAAGAATGCAGATGATATTCCGTATAATGCGTATCTAAAGAATTTACAAGCATGGGCCGAATCGGAATTTGCGACTAATAAAGTAAAGGCCATTTATACGTATGTGCAGAAGGGTTCGTTAATTGAGGACTTAGTAAAAGAAAAAGTGTTGCATCTTAAAAATGGGAAGCTCATTGAAAAATGGGATAAATCACTAGAGGCGTCTTTAGGAGAGAAACCGGATATCTTTTCAAGTGGAACGACCGAACAAACGAGTGCTTTCGTTCGTTTTAATGTTTTTTCACCAACATCTACAATTGATGTTTGGCGAGATAAAGAAATGTACGATTCTTTTACTTCCTTCTATAATGACCAGCTAAGTGATGAGGATATTTGCTTCGTGACAGGTGAGGTAGCCCCGTCAACAGAGAGACACGCCAATAAAATTCGTCATGCGGCGGATAAGGCAAAGTTAATCTCTGCAAATGATACAAGTGGTTTCACGTTTCGCGGTCGTTTTAATAAGAGCGTGGAAGCAATGGGCATTAGCTATGATGTTTCTCAAAAGGCCCATAATGCGTTGAAATGGCTCATTGTGAAACAAGGTAAGGCGATTGATGATAGGGTATTTCTTACTTGGGCAAATAATGATGAATCATTGCCAGATCCAGGCGCAGATGCAGCCAGTTTTTTTTACGACGATGACGAGGAAGAAGAAACAGAAGCCGTTACGGGAGAGGGAGTTGCAAAAGAAGTAAGTAAAGCGATTGGCGGATTTCGTCATGACTTTGATTACAAATTAGATGTTAATTTCCTCACCCTTGATTCTGCCACGACGGGAAGGATGGCTGTTCTTTACTATAGAAATATTAATAAAGAGCTTTATCTAAATCGTTTGGAAAGTTGGCACAAGAGCTGTGCGTGGGAGCATCATTTTAGGAAAAATGACAGCGGAAAAAGAATCTCGTTTTATGGGGCACCAGCTACAAGAGATATCGCATGGGCTGCATATGGACCAAGAGCAAGTGACAAGGTGATTAAAGGGGCAATGGAACGCTTATTGCCATGTATTATCGATGAACGGTCGATTCAAAAAGATATTGTGAAGAGCGCCGTGAACAGAGCGTCTAACCCAGTTGCGATGGAGAAATGGGAATGGGAAAAGACGTTAAGTATTACGTGTGCCCTTGTTCGGAAAATGTACATTAAGGAGGACTGGCAAGTGGCGTTAAATGAAGAAACGACAGATCGCAGTTATCTATTTGGGCGGTTATTGGCAGTAGCGGATGTGTTAGAAAGAAGTGCCCTCGGAAGAGATGAGAAACGAGCGACGAATGCGATTCGCTATATGAATTCATTTTCAAAAAATCCTTCAAGAACTTGGAAAACTCTTCAAGACAGTTTACAACCATACCAAGCAAAATTAGGTACAAAAGTTACACGCTATTCGAAATTAATTGATGAAATCGGCGATGCGATTGACCTTCAAGATTTCACGAATAAACCGCTAGATGAGAAGTATTTATTAGGTTTTTATAGCCAACGACGTGAGCTTTATAAAAAGAAAACGGAAGAGGAGACTGAAGTATGAGTGCGTTAGATAAAAAAATTGATTTTGCTGTAGTGTTGTCTGTATCAAAAGCGAACCCTAATGGAGACCCGCTTAATGGGAACCGGCCAAGGCAAAACTACGATGGGTATGGAGAAATCTCTGACGTGGCGATCAAAAGAAAGATTCGTAACCGTCTGCAAGATTTAGGAGAAGCTGTTTTTGTTCAGTCCGATGATCGCAAAACAGATGGATTTAAAAGTTTACGTGATCGAGCAGACTCGAATAGTGACTTGGCGAAAATTTTAAAAGCGAAAAATCCTGCCGCGGATGAGTTTGCAACCATCGCATGTAATGAGTGGGTTGACGTAAGAAGTTTTGGTCAAGTATTCGCGTTTAAAGGGTCAAATTTATCAGTAGGTGTACGTGGACCTGTGTCTATTCAAACAGCAACAAGCATTGACCCAATCGATATTGTCAGCACGCAAATCACCAAAAGCGTGAATTCTGTTACAAGCGATACAAGAAGTTCAGACACGATGGGCATGAAGCACCGCGTAGACTTTGGTGTCTATGTATTTAAAGGAAGCATTAATACTCAGCTTGCGGAAAAAACAGGCTTTACATACGAAGACGCTGAGAAAATCAAGCAAGCGCTCGTAACTCTTTTTGAAAATGATAGTTCTTCCGCTCGTCCAGACGGCAGTATGGAAGTGCATAATGTCTACTGGTGGGAACACTCTTCTAAACTCGGACAATATTCTTCAGCAAAAGTTCATCGTTCTTTGCAAATTAATGCGAAAACGGAAACGCCATCCGCTTTTAATGAAGAAAACTATGCAGTAGAGTTACATGATTTAGAAGGGTTAACACCAGAAATACTCGATGGTCAATAATGAAGATGAATACCTGATGTTATCAGGTTTGCAGCACTTTCAATTCTGTAAACGTCAATGGGCGCTTATTCATATTGAGCAACAATGGGAAGAAAATGTGAAGACAATTGAAGGTCAACATCTTCATAAAAAAGCAGATCAACCGTTTATCAAGGAAAAGCGTGGAGAGAAGCTAATTGTTCGTGGAATGCCAATCCAATCCCACGAATTAAAGCTAAGCGGAATATGTGATGTTGTTGAATTTCATGCAAGTAAAGATGGCGTGTCGATACATGGGATTGACGGCACGTATCTTCCTTTCCCTGTCGAGTACAAAAGAGGAAAACCTAAAAAAGGAGACGAGGATGTTGTGCAACTAGCAGCTCAAGCGATTTGCTTAGAAGACATGCTCGTCTGTGATGTAAGTGTTGGCTATCTTTTTTATAACGAAATTAAACACCGGGTAGAGGTTCCCATTACTGAGACGTTAAAACAGCATGTGCGTAACATTGCAATTGAAATGCACGATTATTATAGAAGAAGGCATACGCCAAAAGTAAAAACAGGTGACTTCTGTAAAAGCTGCTCTCTCCAACACATCTGCTTACCGAAATTAATGAATAAGCAAACGGTGAAGCGCTATATTGATGGGAGACTGGCCGAATGAGAAAACTTTTAAACACATTATTTGTCACACAGCCTGACGTTTACCTCTCCCTTGATGGCGATAATATTGTATTATTGAAAGATGACCAAAGGCTTGGTAGGGTGCCTCTTCACAATGTTGAATCGATCGTTAGTTTTGGTTATACAGGTGCTAGTCCAGCGCTAATGGGTTACTGTGCGGATCGCAGCATTGCCATTACGTTTCTAACAAAAAATGGCCGTTTCCTTGCACGCGTAATTGGTGAAAGCAGGGGAAACGTGGTTTTAAGAAAAACCCAATATCGACTATCTGATTCAGAAGAAGCTTCAACCAAAATTGCACGTAACTTTATTACGGGGAAAGTGTATAACCAGAAATGGATTCTTGAGCGAATGACGCGGGAGCATCCGTTAAGAATTGATGTAGCAGATTTTAAGACAACATCTAGCCTCCTGAGCAAAATTCTGTTAGAAGTACGGCAGTGTACAAATTTAGAGAGTTTACGTGGATGGGAAGGCCAAGCTGCGATTACGTATAACAAAGTGTTTAATCAAATGATACTCCAACAAAAAGAGGCATTTTATTTTCACAATCGTTCAAGGCGACCACCCAAAGATAATGTAAATGCGATGCTCTCGTTTGCTTATACATTACTGGCTAATGACACAGCAGCGGCTTTAGAAACGGTCGGACTCGATGCCTATGTAGGTTTTATGCACCAAGATCGACCAGGAAGAGCATCGTTAGCATTGGATGTCATGGAAGAACTACGAGGCGTTTATGCGGACCGCTTTGTTTTATCTGTTATTAATAAAAAGATTCTTACAGAAAAAAGCTTTTATCAAAAAGAAAGCGGAGCTGTCTTAATGAGTGATGAAGCCCGTAAAACTTTCTTAAAAGCATGGCAAGAAAAGAAGCAAGAAACCATTACGCACCCATACTTAGGAGAAAAAATCGCTTGGGGACTTGTGCCATACGCACAAGCTCTTCTTCTAGCAAGGCATTTACGCGGTGATTTAGATGAATATCCTTCATTTCTATGGAAGTAGGTGAAGTATGCTCGTATTGATTACATACGATGTCAAAACATCAAGTCCAGGCGGTACAAAAAGGCTACGACGAGTATCGAAATCGTGTCAAAACTATGGACAACGTGTGCAAAACTCTGTGTTTGAATGTGTACTAGATGCGACCCAACTTGCGATTCTAAAACATGAGCTGTTCGAAATTATTGATCCCGAAAACGATAGCTTACGTTTTTATCGATTAGGGAATAACTATAAGAACAAGGTTGAACATGTTGGCGCAAAACCTTCTTTGCAAATAGAAGACCCACTCATCTTCTAACAGGTGCGGACCCTAAGCGAACATAAACTCCCTAGGAGACCCGCACCAGATTTTGAGGTGAATGTGTGATAGTATGTAATAGAAGTTGATTTTAAGTTCGTTTTTTGGTTCTATTTTTTGTGATTTTTAGTGTAATGAGGTTGTTTTTGGCCTTATTTCGCTATCGCACTCCTTGTGAGTGCGTGGATTGAAATTTACATTAATTAGCCAAATTAAAGAAAATAATGTATCGCACTCCTTGTGAGTGCGTGGATTGAAATCTTTGTTTTTGTATCATTATTTAATGTTGACCGTATCGCACTCCTTGTGAGTGCGTGGATTGAAATTTTATTGACTTTGTAACCGTAAGGAGCCAACCTTGATCGCACTCCTTGTGAGTGCGTGGATTGAAATATGAAGCGTTAAGATACGAAGTCAATAAGCTTAAAATCGCACTCCTTGTGAGTGCGTGGATTGAAATATCCGTGATTCTGTCTATGAGCCACAGGAACGTCCATCGCACTCCTTGTGAGTGCGTGGATTGAAATCGTATGCGAATATAATTTCTCGACTGCATTTAAATCGCACTCCTTGTGAGTGCGTGGATTGAAATTTTGCTCAAGACTAAGCGTAATGCTCATGTATTATCGCACTCCTTGTGAGTGCGTGGATTGAAATCAGTTCTACTTCGTAAGTATTAGATAACTTGGTCATCGCACTCCTTGTGAGTGCGTGGATTGAAATATCCTCTTAATCGAGTAGCTAATCAATTAATTAATCATCGCACTCCTTGTGAGTGCGTGGATTGAAATATGCACACATATATATAGGAAGAAATCTGATATTCATCGCACTCCTTGTGAGTGCGTGGATTGAAATTTCTTTACCTGCTTTTATATTATCTGCAACAACATCGCACTCCTTGTGAGTGCGTGGATTGAAATATCCTCTGCGTCCTTAACTTCGTCTGCCTGCGTTATATCGCACTCCTTGTGAGTGCGTGGATTGAAATTCCCCAGAAGTATCAAACCTTCTCCCGAGAAGATCGCACTCCTTGTGAGTGCGTGGATTGAAATCCTACTGACTATGAAGATGACCGCTCAACGATGATCGCACTCCTTGTGAGTGCGTGGATTGAAATTGCTTGCTCAACACGTACACGATAATAATCATCATCGCACTCCTTGTGAGTGCGTGGATTGAAATTTTCATCTGTCTCGCTTGCTCTGGCTCCAACTCAACATCGCACTCCTTGTGAGTGCGTGGATTGAAATAATTACACCTATTGAGACGATTAAAACAGGCTTTGATCGCACTCCTTGTGAGTGCGTGGATTGAAATACTAAGAGGACGGATATGGATTAATGATCTATTATCGCACTCCTTGTGAGTGCGTGGATTGAAATAATCCTTTGCTCATCGATTGACTTAGGTTCGGCGATCGCACTCCTTGTGAGTGCGTGGATTGAAATCGTACTGATTTATTTATCGCTCTATGTGCTGGTCATCGCACTCCTTGTGAGTGCGTGGATTGAAATTTCACAATTGTTTCTGTTGTCGGAGCCCAATGTTCATCGCACTCCTTGTGAGTGCGTGGATTGAAATTGCTTCGCGTCTATAAGGTGCCAGCAATTCCCGATCGCACTCCTTGTGAGTGCGTGGATTGAAATGATACAGTGGTCTAAGTCTACGCCAACGAATGGATCGCACTCCTTGTGAGTGCGTGGATTGAAATATGTTTTTTAAAGAATGCTAGAAAGGTTTTCGGTAATCGCACTCCTTGTGAGTGCGTGGATTGAAATCGAAGAATAACGCGACGATGGCGACTCGATCCTCAATCGCACTCCTTGTGAGTGCGTGGATTGAAATCTTAGCAATCTCCCAAGCGCGAACCATAACGTTTATCGCACTCCTTGTGAGTGCGTGGATTGAAATTTTAGAGCAATCAATTAAATTTGAGAAGTTTGCTATCGCACTCCTTGTGAGTGCGTGGATTGAAATCCGAAACACCAGGAACGAGATCGACCAGCCTTGGATCGCACTCCTTGTGAGTGCGTGGATTGAAATATCAACTTCTGGACCCAGCACACAATGACAACTTATCGCACTCCTTGTGTGCGTGGATTGAAATATTCGATTACCGCCTTTTGTTGTTATTTTGTCCCATCGCACTCCTTGTGAGTGCGTGGATTGAAATTGAACCGCGAATGGAAACGCGAGATGACGAAACTATCGCACTCCTTGTGAGTGCGTGGATTGAAATGTTAGTTAAAATAAAAGCGTAGGAGTATCGGCATTGCACTCCTTGTGAGTGCGTGGATTGAAATCCTAAAGCGGTGATTGAATCTCCTCCTAAGTACATATCGCACTCCTTGTGAGTGCGTGGATTGAAATAATAAAATAATTAGCGCTTGAAAAGAGGACTACATCGCACTCCTTGTGAGTGCATGGATTGAAATATATCGGAATGGCGATCGCTCTCCGTCGCGCCCTATCGCACTCCTTGTGAGTGCGTGGATTGAAATAATGATCGTTTGGGCAAGGTGGAAAAGAGCCGTGGATCGCACTCCTTGTGAGTGCGTGGATTGAAATATGGATCTGCTTAAATTTATTACAACAGGTATGATCGCACTCCTTGTGAGTTCGGGATTGAAATTATAAAGGTTGATTCGAGCTCGAATTTTTTCTTCAATCGCATTCTTTAATCATAACAACAACCCTATTCAGCGTTCTGAATAGGGCTGTTCGTCTTATAATCCAAATACGATTGGCATCCAGAAGTAGACGGCTCCGGTTATAACAATAATGGAGGCGATGTTTAACCAAACTCCTGCTTTCGCCATGTCGCCGACTGCGAGATAGCCTGCGCTGAATACTGCGGTATTCGGAGGTGTAGCAACGGGCAACATGTAGCATGAACCTGCTGCCAGTGCGGCGGCGGCCATAAGTGGTAAAGGATCGATTCCTAAGGCGATCCCAAGTCCGACCGTAAGAGGTAGAATTAAGTTTGAAACTGCGGTATTTGATAGAATTTCTGTAATACCGAGTACAAACACAACTAGAAGCAATAGTACAAAAATGTATTCCATACCTTGGAGCATTTGAAGTACATTTCCAATTGATTCATTTAGGCCCGATTCACCAAAAGCAGCTGCGATGGCCATACCGCCACCAAACAGAATGAGGATTCCCCAAGGGAGGTCTTTCATATCTGCCCATTCCAGTATTCGTTCGCCTTTTTGGGAACTCGGAATGAAGAAGAGTAACAGGGCACCGAATACGGATATCGTTGCATCATTTAAGTTATCAAAAAATTCTCCGACGTTGCCGGGTATAAATCCAAGTGCTGAAATAAAAGGTGATAGCGTCCATAGTAAGACTGTAATAGAAAACACAACCGCAACTTTTTTTTCATCAGATGTAAACTTTCCGAGCTTTTTTATTTCTTCTTTAATAAAAGCCATTGTACTTTCTGTATCTTCACCTTCTGCATCTACTTTGAATTGTATTTTCGTAAGGTAGAAATAGACGATAATGAGTAAGACGAGCGCTACTGGTCCTGCAAACATAAGCCATTCAGCAAATGTTACGGTACGATCAAGCTGGGAAGAAGCGATCCCTGCAAGGAGTGCGTTTGGTACTGCTGCAACGAGTGTGGCGAGTCCACCAATTGTTGCAGCGTAAGCAACCGCTAGTAAGATCCCTTTTGAGAAAAATTCGAAATTTTTACCTTTAAGTATCTGTTTATCTTTTACTTCATTAATTAAGGCGACCGCAACGGGAAGCATCATTAGCGCGGTTGCCGCGTTCGAGACAAACATTGATATGGCGGCAGTTGCGAGTAAAATACCGAGTATAATTCGGTTACTTTTTGTCCCAATCATTTTGATAATGTTTAACGCTATGCGTCTATGTAAGTTCCATTTTTGAATAGCCAGCGCAATAACAAACCCACCACCGTACATGAAAATGACGGAGCTACCATAAGCTGGTGCAATTGACCCGATTTCGACGCCGTTAAATGCAGGAATTAGAACGAGTGGCAAAAGGGCGGTGGCGGCCATATTAATCGGTTCCGTTACCCAGTATGTAGCCACTAAGAGTGTTACACCGAGTACAATTTTCGGCTCATGAGATAAAGCGCTTTCAGGAATAAGGAAATAAACTAAGGCAAATAGTATAGGGCCTAAGATAAGTCCGATTAAATTGCGAGTTGAATAGTGCTTATTGTTTCCTGTTTCTTTTTCTGTCTCTTTAATTGCCTCCATAAATCTGTCTCCTTATCAACTATACTTAAAAAACTAGTATAGTGTTTTTATTGCTAGGATGTCAAAAGGGAATAAGCGCCATAAAACATAAAAACGGATGTAGAAATCGTTTAAATCAGCAGACAGACTGAATAGAAGAATTCTTAAAAAATTGATTAAGTGTAACGATTAATGACGTACAGTCAATTACTCAATGAGATGAAAATGCTTTAACGCTAGTTCAATACCGTTTTCTGCCGCTGGTTTTGTTACGTAATTAGCGATTCGTTTTAGTTCCTCTGAACCGTTTTCCATAGCGACTCCAATTGATGCAAGAGAAAGCATATCAATGTCATTATTGCCGTCGCCAAAGGCAATTGTTTGAGAATGCTCCAAGTTAAAATAACGTAATACGCTATTAAGCGCCAGTGCTTTGTCGATCGGTTCTTCCAACACATTTAAAATATAAGGATGCCAGCGTCTAAAATGGAGGTCGGGAAATGAAGATTTATACAAGTGTTCGGTTGCTTCGTCTGCAAATAGACATAGTAAGTGAATCGGTTCCTTTGCATGATTAGATCTAATTGATGGATAGGTTGTAAGGGATAACGTCTCTTTTAAAGCTTGATGGACCGCTTCATTTTTGACGCCGTTCATGTGGAAGTCTTGGCTGTAAAAGGATAAAGCGTGCTGGTGCTCCCATGCAAATGTTTCGATCGCCAGAACGGTTTTTTCGTTCATACTCGTGTAATAAATCACTTCATCATGGTGGGTGACAAGCCCGCCATTGGCGGTAATAAATGTTGTGATGCCTAACTCTCTTAATTCTTCACACATCGATAAGGGCCTTCCTGTTGCGGCAACAACAAGAATCTCTTTGCGCTGTAAAGCGCGTATAGCCCTTCTTGTGGACGCTTGAATTTCCCCGGTTTGATGATCGGTAAGTGTTCCATCCACATCAAAAAAAATGACCTTATACTTCATAAAAAACTCCTATCTTTTAACGCTAAAAATCGTTCTATAGCTGGTTGAGCTTCGTCTAATCGATGATGATTTTGAAGATGAAGAAGTTGATGAAACAACGGTTGTAAACCATAAAAGTGCTCAATTCTATAAAGCATCGCTTCTTTCGACAGGGTGGTTTGATAATGACTCAATACTTGTTTAACAATGTCAGAGCCATAAGTCCAATACAAACCAGCAAAATCAAAAGCTGGATCTCCTAATTGTGCATCAGTAAAGTCAATAATCCCAGCAAGTTTTTTATTACCTACATTGTAAATCATATTGGATGTTGTTAAATCGCCGTGAATTGGTACAGTTTGACCGTCGAGGTATGTATGAGAATGACGCAAAAAAGACTGAAAAACGTCATCAATGTGCATCGTTAAGTCAACATTTAAAAATGGGTAAACCTCAGCTTGCAAGGATGAATAAAGGTCACTCCAAAAAGTCAGGGTGTGAAGGCGCTCAAAGCCTTCAAGATCAGAAGGATGAATCCCATGTATGGCTGATAAAAAGTGTCCCAATTTTCTACAATCCTCTTGGGAAAGTGTTGTTATGTTCTCTACTTTGCGTAATGGAGTGCCATTAATGAGTGGGTAAGTGAGTGCGATTAGTATAGCATCGTCGTAAACCGGTGATAGTTTCGGAACAGGAAGAATCGTATTTGTTCGTTGGATGGCCCGAACAAACGACCATTCTTTATGCAATAAGGCTTGTCTGTCTGACTGTTTTGGAAAACGAAAAACCGTGTCATTATTTACGGTAACAATGGTATGATCCCAGCCGGTGTCATTTACGGTAAGAACGTTAATTTTTAATGAAGAATCCAATTGCTGTAAGGTTTGTTTCCACAGATGTTCATTCATTGTTTGTGCTCCCAATCTTCTAAGGTAGACCATGTAATGGCAGGTTTTCCTTTCTCTGCATGCATAGAACCAACAAAAATGGCTTCATTTAAGCTGACATTTTTTTTGAAATGCGTTAGTAGTTCATAGGTAGTTTCCGATATGTTATGAGTGAGGGTTGAGTTGTCTATACTCATCCAAAATAATTCCCCCTCATTACTTGGGACGAGGATTTGATTTGCATGTACTTGACCTACAAACACATACTGAATCCGAATCTCTTTTTCTTTTAAACGGTGGATGATATAAGCTAACCGTAAGTCTCTAATCGATGAACGTGTAATGCCAGTTTCTTCAAAAATCTCACGATAACAAGCGGCTTCGGGATTGTTTAGTTCGTGTTCATCGATATGTCCACCGATAGGTAAATAAAGGTTCGCAAAAAAAGCGTCTCCTTTTTTCTTCCGTAAAAATAGCAATTCCCTTTTCTCATTAACCAATAGAGCTACAGCTAATTGTCTAAGTTTCATCATATATTCTCCTTATGCTTTACCTTTCGACAAGATCAGCGGAAACCCTTGTTAATTATCTTTATAAACATTAGTTATTGACATTGTATATATCGTATATGTACAATGTATACAAAGATAACAATTGTGAGGTAAATTATGAACATTCTTTTATCGAATGCGTCGCAAGATCCAATTTATATACAAATCAAAAAGCAAATTAAACAAAACATTTTAAAAGGTGCTTTGATTGAGGGCGAACCATTGCCATCGATGCGAAAATTAGCGAAGGAACTTCAAATTAGCGTCATTACAACAAAACGTGCGTACGAAGAGCTGGAGCGTGAAGGATTTATCATCTCCTATGTAGGAAAAGGTTCGTTTGTAGCAGGGCAGAATAATGATTTAATTCAAGAGAGGCGTTTGCAGATGGTTGAACAAGGACTCGCGGAAATCGTAAAAGAAAGTAAGAGCTTAGACATTACCCTCCCTCAACTTCAAGAGTTACTAGCAATGCTCTATGAGGAGGAGGAGTGATGCAAGATAGTGCAACATTCAATCAAGTAAACAAAGCATTTCAAAATTTCACGTTAAAAGATGTTTCGTTTTCAATAAGAAAAGGCTATATTACAGGTTTTATTGGTCCAAACGGTGCGGGAAAATCAACGATAATTAGGTTGCTGCTCAATTTACTTAAGCCAGACTCAGGTACAATAAGCGTCTTTGATCAGGCTTATGACGATAGCAATAAAGCAATTAAACAACGGATTGGATTCGTCTTTTCTGATCACCATCTCTATCAACATTTGACCATTGATAGGATGAGAAAGATCATTTCTAATTTCTATGTGAAGTGGGACGATGACTTATTTGAAGCGTATTTAAAGCAGTTTAAACTCTCTCTAAACGATAAGGTTGGTCATTTATCAAAAGGGATGGGAATGAAATTATCGATTGCGATTGCTCTCTCCCATCATGCGGAGTTAATTGTTCTTGACGAACCAACAGCAGCACTGGACCCGATTAGCCGAAGAGACATTTTGCAGCTGCTTCAAGAGGTGATTCAAGATGAAGAGAAGGCTGTATTCTTCTCCACGCATATCACGACAGATTTGGAACAGATTGCCGATTATATTCTTTTTCTTTCGAATGGTTCGATTGTCCTTGACGAAGAAAAGGATGCCATTCTTGAGCGACATGTTATTGTTAGAGGGCCAAAAGAGTTGCTAGACAAAGATATTCGTGCGTTATTTTTGCAGATTAAAGAGACGTCAGTAGGGTTTGAAGCATTGACCACTCAGGCTGGACTCGTTCGGAGACTGATGGGTGATGAAGTTGTGATGGAACAAGCCACGTTAGAAGACATCATGGTGTATACAGTAGGCGAATTGCAATGAGCGCACTATTGTTAAAAGAATGGCACGTTAATGGATGGCATACCTTGATCCTATCTGGTATTAGTTAGGTTTAATCTTTGCTTGTTTGTATCTATTTGAGCGGATGAATTGGATGCCTAACTGGAATGATCGTGTATTTAACACGATCAATCGTGTCATTCCAGAAGGCTGGTTTATCGATCGTTTTGCGTTGTTTCATTCCTATGAGCTTAATGTGATGGCGGCGTTTAGTACGATTGTGGTTGTCATGACAATCGTTATCACTATTTTTGTTGGAATATTCGGTGAAAATAAGGAGGAAGAAGATGAGCGCACTAGTAGAAGTTCAAGCTCTTCATAAACAATTTAAAGGTACGTCATTCGGATTAAAAAATGTGTCGTTCCGCATTCAACCTGGTTCGATTGTCGGATTTATTGGTGAAAATGGAGCAGGGAAATCAACCACAATTGGATCTATTTTAGGAACACTACGAAAAGATCAGGGAACCATTCACGTATTTGGTCAGGAAAGAGAGCAAAATGAGTTAATCGTGAAGGAAGAGATTGGGGTTGTGTTTGATCGTGTGCAGCTCCCTAGTGAATTAAATGTTGTGCAGTTAGAGCGGGTGTTTAGTGGAATCTATCAACAATGGAGCAAGGAAACCTTTTTCAATTACATCGAGAAATTTTCCTTGCCGAGAAACAAGAAGATTCGTAGCTTTTCTCGTGGAATGTCGATGAAAGTCTCGATGGCAGTTGCTTTGTCACATAACGCAAAGCTCCTATTGCTTGATGAAGCGACCGCAGGACTTGACCCAAGTGGACGAGAGGATCTTCTACAAGTGTTGCAGGAATTTGTCAGCGATGGGGAACGATCCATTCTCATGTCTTCTCATATTACAAGTGATATTGAGAAAATTGCAGATGAATTAATTTTTATTAAAGGTGGAGAGGTGCTGCTCGCTATCAATAAAGAGACGTTTCTAACTTCTTATGGAGTCTTGTTATGTAGTGAAGAAGAAATGGCATCCATACCAAAAGAAGCAATTGTCGCGTATCGAAAAAAAGAGGGTGGCATAGAAGTGCTTGTGTCAGATAAGGATGTGATTCCATCTACGATAAAAAAGGGATCATCAACGATTGACGATATGACACTCATTTTAATGAAAGGGGTAAAAGCATGAAAGGATTAATGATGAATCAATATTATAGTGTAGAGAAATCCATCTGGGTATATGCCGCGTTAAGCCTTGTTGTACCAGTTTTGTTACTCGTATTTTTTGAACGAGGAATGCTCGATCGCTTAGCGGCATTTATTCCGATTGCTTTTATGGTTTCGCCAGCTTTGGAGGTGTTGAAGCATGAAGCCAAGTCAGGTTGGAGTAAATATGTAGCGACATTGCCCGTCAGTCGACCGCGGGTAGTTCAGAGTCATTATCTATTCTTTATCTTATTAATGGTAGTAGGTATCGTTTTCGCCGTTGTGACGTATCTCATTGCGACACAACTTTTTAATCAAGCACCGACAGAATACTATATAGTAGGCATTTTAAATATCATTGGCATTGTTTTTATATCAGGAATTATCTCGTATCCTCTTACGTATTTCTTTGGCACTGAAAAGAGCGATATGATTATGCTTGTGGGATTAGGAGGAGCAATTGGAATTTATTTTCTTAGTTCTATTGTATTTTCGCGATTTGTAGATGGAAATAGTATCTATCTTGGACTGAATGCCAGTACGCTATTTTCTCTTGGCTTCCTTTTAGTCACATTTATTCTATTTGTGATCTCCTACATCGTTTCTCTTATCATTTATAAGCGCAAAGAATTTTAACTGCAACGCATCTGTAAATGGTGCGTTTTTTTGTGTAGAATGGGTATAGAAGGGATACGAGGGAGGCAGACTGAATGAAAATTTTAATGTTTTGCGAACATTGCGGAAACCCGAAAATCTTATCAAATTATGTGTTAAAAGCGTATATCGCAACTGCACATTATGTGTACTGTGATGCCTGTCAGCATGAGAATGAAGTGACATCCAAGCTAAGACGCTACGCCTTTCAACTTAGAAGAAAGCAAGGCTATTAATCGTTAAAGAGATCGTTTTTCATAATTAGTAGAGCCGATAAGGCTTTTTTTAATATATGGAATGGAGGAGTTCATGTTGAGCAGGGACATCGACTTAGTAGAACTTACATATGAGGACTGGAAAGACATTCACGCCTATGCGTCTCTTTCAATTGTTAGTCGTTATCAGCCATGGGAAACGATGCGGGAAGAGGAGACAAAAGCTTATTTGAACGGCATTTTAAAAAGTCAACAAGAAGAGCCTCGTACTCGTTATGCACGTGCCATTAAACAAGAAGGGAAAACCATTGGCGTGACTGAATTAAACGTTCGCAGCAAGAGTAATGGTGAAATCTCTTATATTTTACATCCAGACTATTGGGGAAAAGGGTTTGCTTCGACAGCAGCAAAAAGGATGTTGCGGTTTGGCTTTGAGGAGCTTCAGCTGCATCGGATTTATGGAACGTGCGATCCAAATAACGAGGCTTCAGCAAAGCTTATGTTACGGCTAGGTATGCAGCAAGAAGGAAGATTAAGAGAAAATCTTTGGGCAAAAGATCATTGGAGAGATTCGCTCCTATTTAGTATTCTAGCCCATGAATGATTAGTGGATGAATGTGGATAACGAGTTACAAGTAGACAATGTGGTTGTTCATATGTGTATAAAGGATGTAGATAAGTCGGAAAACTGTGGAAAATGAATCCGTTTTCTATTGGTTATCCACAAAAACAGCCTCCCTACAGCGGGGAGGCTTTCGCGTTATGTTGTTTTAGTTTGGGCGAGGACGTGGGCCTGTGCGTCATAGAGTTGTTCACGCAGTGCATCAAGGTTGCCAAACAATAGCTTTCCGTTTCGTTTTACTGCTTTTCCAGCAACGAAGACAGAGTCGACATTACCAGTATGAGCGGTTTGAACAACAGCTCCAATCGGATCGGTTATAGGACTTAAATTCAAGTCTTTTTTGTTAAGAAGAATCAAATCGGCTTCTTTTCCAACTTCAAGACTACCAACCTTGTGGTCAAGTAAAAGCGCTTTTGCGCCTTCGATTGTGGAAAACTCAAGGATTTGCTTGGCGCTAATGTGCAAGTCAGGTCCAGGCATGGTGCCTTCATCAAGTAATCGTTCATTGACGCGGGCACGTTCGGCTTGTAAAGCGAATTTCATTTGTGCAAACATATCGCCTCCTGTAGAAGTCACAACATCCACACCTAATGTCGGTTTGACGCCATTTTCAAGTGCGAGTCCAGTAGCTGGATACCCGTGTCCCATCATCATTTCTACTTCAGGCGTGACGGAGATACTGCCACCTTTTGCAGCAATTCGCTTCATCGCTTCGTCTGTAACACGGTTCATGTGGGTAAAGTTTAAATCTTTTCCAAGCAAGTCCGCATCATCTAACCGTTCAATTGAACGGGCTGTTCGTCCCCATGTGCCAAAACCTAAATGCATCGTAGCAAGAATGCCCATCTCTCTTGCTGTGTTAATCTCAGTAACCGCCGTATCCCAAGCACTAAATTCAGGGCCACGAATGGCTAATCCTAATGTCAGCAGTTGATCGGTCGAAGTGAAATGTTCGGACTGAATTCGCTTGGCATCTTTTGTATGAGTTAGCGTACTATCATTGTTCCAATATTCCCCATCACCTGGTGCCCCGTAAGCGAATACGGCACGGATGCCGGAATCTTGAAGACCGCGAATGCTTTCTTCAGCGTGTTCAATTGAATTGATCATCGTCCAATCTAAAATGGTTGTCACTCCAGCATCTAACGCTTCTAGTGCGCCAAATAAATTGCCGATGTAATCATCTTGTGGACGACGCTGTGAACCGATTCCTCCATAATAAATGGTACCTAAATACGTTTGCAGGGACCAATCAGCGCCAATATTACGAATCATTGATTCCCATGTATGTCGGTGTGTATCAACAAAACCCGGCATAACAATCATGTCGGAAGCATCAATTACCTCCGCATCTTCTATGTCTATGCTCGACTCGATTTTGCTTATTTTTGTACCTTCTATCAAAAGATCAGCTTGGTAATAAGAAGGGTGGCTTTTCGTTATAGGTAAAATGGTTCCACCTTTTATAAGCGTTTTTTTCATAATCGTCTCCTTTTATTTGAATGTTATTGTTGGGGCTATCTGTTTTTTCATTTCAATTAACACAACAGGGTGTCCAAAAAAATCGCCTTCGCGCTCTTTAAGTTGTTGAAAGCCCTCTTTGTAATAAAAATGGATGCTGTTGTTTCCTTTATAAACAATTAAGCGACAATAATCAGGATGATTAAATCGCTCTAATCCTCGGTATAATAGAGATTTTCCGATTCCTTTTCCTTGGCAATCTGGGTCGACATAAAGGGATTCAAGGTAAGCGTTGTGCTCTGCGCCTTTTTCACGAGAAAAAAAGGCGTAGCCGACAATCACACCGTCCTCCTCCGCAACTAAATTAATCGATAAGCGGAAGCGACGATTCATTTCTTGAGTTGAATACGCATCACGGATGACTTTCTTTTGGATATCATCTGGTATTTGGGGTGTATACGTTGCTTTCCACGTCTTTGTGGCGAGTGCGCGAATCTCATTGATATCGCTTTTGTTCATATCTCGTATAAGTATCACTGGCGTCCTCCTTCAGTGAGCAAGTTTCCGTCGATATGATAAGCTTAACAAATAATGAAATGAAAGAGTAGAATACAGAATTACATAGATTCATAGAAAAATTTAATGCTATTAGATAAGGGTCTGAAATTAGCGAACGCTTTTCTCGGGCACGGCCTCAGCCATTGCGCAAAACCCGCTTCATGTCTTCGGACACGTGCTGTTCCCGTAGAAGTCGTCGCCAATTTCATTATTATAGATCTGAATGGTTGCAACTGGCTAAATTTCAGATTTCCAACTTTTGAATAAAAGCTTATAAATATGGAGAAGCTCCCGCCATCTCACATCCTAATTTTCTTTTCTAAAACAAGACCATTGAGAGGGAGACAACACCTGTAACGGTGAAACAGCTAAACAGGGTCGTGTAAAGGACGGCTTGTGCATGGAGCTCTGGTTCAACATTGTACTGGAGAGCTAGGGTCGCTGTGTTCCTTGATGTTGGAAATGAGCTGGCGATGAAAAGGGATTGAGCAACAATTCCATCTAAGTCAAGTAAGAAGATGATGAGTAAGGCGATTGTGGGACCGACGAGAAGGCGTCCAATAATCGACAACGTTACGACGCGATGAAACAAGCCAAATTTTATTGTTGCCAATTGAGCACCAAGTAAGATAAGAGCGAGTGCAATAAATCCATTCGCGAGATAGTCCAATGGCGTTTCAATAAAGCTAGGTAATGGAATGCTGAAGCTTTGAAAAAGAATTCCAAGAATTAAGGCATGAATAATCGGCATCGTTAAAAATGAGAGTATAATGGCTTTCAGCGATTTTGTAGCAGATAAAAGGTTATACAAACCGTATGAATAAGTAAGGATATTTTGGAAGACAAGCACAAAGATTTGAATCGTTACCCCAAGAGGATTCGCGCTAAAAATCATCTGACTGACAGGTAAGCCGTAGTTTCCTGAATTCATTAAAGAAATGCTGTTTTTAAAGACAACTGCTTCTCCGCCATTTAAACGAAAAATCCATGAAACGAGTTGCCCAACAATCATCATCACCACGGTGAATAAAAGTAAATAAAGCAGGATTTGTGATAGCACGATGAGATCAATGTCAACGCGATATAAGTTCAAAAAAATGGAAGCAGGCATGAAACAGACGGTTAATAAAGTCGAGAATGGCGTTAATTTAAATGAATATTTTCTTTGTAAGAACACTCCTAGAGCCATTAAAACAAGAATAGGGAAAATCACTTCTAAAAAAATCGAAATAAACATACGAGTCAGCTCCAATCATGGCTAGTCATTACATGTATTGTATCGTGTTCATGCTGATTTGAATAATCCATCTTTATAATCCTAAATGATAAGAAAAACGAATCGGTGCATGAAAGACAGATTATTCTTGACTCTTTCATGGAGGATTTTTTAAACTGAAAAAAACAGGGAGGAATAATATGTATAGCTATATGACGCACTTGCAATGTCCGAAATGTAAGCAAAGTTATGAAAAAGGAGATATTCATCATCTGTGCGAATGTGGTTCTCCATTACTTGTACAGTATGATTTAGAAAGAGTAAAACAAGAATGGACAAAAGATTCTCTAGCAGAAGAGCCGCTCTCTCTATGGCGCTACCACCCTTTATTGCCAGTTGAACAAGCAAAAGACGTTGTGACATTTGGAGAAGGAATGACGCCGTTATTACCGATGCACCAATATGGAGCGACAATCGGGTTGCCTCAACTGTTCATGAAAGATGAGGGGTTATTGCCAACTGGATCGTTTAAAGCTAGAGGGGCTGCGGTTGGGGTGTCAATGGCAAAAGCGTTAGGCATCAAAGAATTAGCGATGCCGACAAATGGGAACGCGGGAGCTGCATGGGCGCAGTATGGGGCACGAGCTGGATTGCGTGCACATGTTGTGATGCCAGAAGATGCACCGGAGATAACGCGAAAAGAAGTTGCGATAAGCGGTGGGCATTTAACGTTAATTGATGGCTTGATAAGTGATGCTGGCAAAGTTGTTGCGGAAGCTATTCGTACATACGGGTACTATGACGCGTCCACGTTAAAAGAACCGTATCGAATTGAAGGCAAGAAAACAATGGGATTAGAGATTTGCGAGCAACTCAAATGGACATTACCGGATGTCATACTTTATCCAACAGGTGGGGGAGTAGGATTAATCGGTATATACAAAGCGATTCAAGAACTGCGTACGATTGGTTGGGTGAAAGGTGAGATGCCGAGACTTGTTGCTGTGCAAGCAGAGGGATGTGCGCCAATTGTGGATGCTTTTCATGAGGGACGTACCGAATCAACGTTTTTCGAGAATGCTCATACCGCTGCATTCGGCATTAATGTTCCGAAAGCGATCGGGGATTTTCTCGTTCTTGAGGCGATTTATGAAACCAACGGGTGCGCAATTGCTCTTTCAGATGAAGATATTTTACATGAACAACAAGTAGTCGCACAGCTAGAGGGCGCTTTTTTATGTCCAGAAGGGGCTGCAACATTCGCAGCGGCAAAGCAACTTGTACAAACAGGTTGGTTAAAAGAAGATGACGTGGTCATTTGTTTAAATACTGGCATGGGTGTAAAGTATCCAGAATCCGTTCAAGTTGAGTCTCCAGTTATTTCAAAGAATGGCTCTATATAAGCGATAAGAAAAAACGCATGGTTGAATGGAGAATAACGATAGCGTATATAAAGAGTAGAGCGGTTGCGGAAAGAGGTACCCATTTGTTTTCCGTCGACCCTCTACATGTCCCAATTATCCAACCTGTTGCAAAGAAACAAACAGGAATAAAAGCAAGATAAAGATGAAACAGAATCGGATAAACTTCGCCACTCCTACTCTGCGCTAAAAGGTTAAATAGAAGGACAGCAGAGCTTAATAAGACAATTAAAATCATGATTGTGTAAGACCGCCAAGTAAACATGCAATTCCTGCCCCTTCCTGTACAATTTGTAAAGGATATGCACAAAAAAGAAATGAGGTACAGGAATTGACGGAAAAAAGCTTATGCAACTTTCATTTTTTTGTTAAACACATAAATTGCAAGTACGATGGCTACGACGGCATAAAGGATGACCCACCATAAATGAGGAAACACATCGCTACCATTTCCTGTTAATGCCGCACGGCTTGCTTCTACCGCGTGAACGAATGGAAGGGCATGTGCAATGTTCTCAAACCAACCTCCAACTAAGCTAACATCAAACCAAGCCCCGCTAAACCAAGCACTTACGTTTGTGAGTAAGGCGCCACAAACACCGCCGACCTGCCTATCCGTAAATATGCTACCAGTCAGTAAGCCAATTCCAATGAAAAAGACCGCAATTGGAATAAGAACGAGAATTGAAAACAGGACTTCTAACGAGATGGATAATCCAAGAAAGAAAGCTGCCACATAGCAAAGACTCATTTGAATAAGGGCTAACGGAAACAGTGGTAGTGTATAGCCTGTTATAAACTGCTGGGAGGTCAAAGGCGTTGTGAAAAGACGCATTAAAAAAGAGCTTTGCCGGTCACTCGCAATAAGCATGCCGGAGAACAGAGAGATAAAGGATAGCCCAAACATCGCAATACCCGGGGTTAGCATGTCAATTTGAAACATCTCATTCGGGATATTTGATTGAATAAGAGAGAGCATTAAAATGAGAACAAGGGGGAAGGCCAGTCCAAATAGAAGATTGACTTTGTCCCGAGTCATTTCTTTATAATTTCTTGAAGCAAATGCAAGCATCCTCATGAGCGTTTCTCCTTTTTCGTAACAATAGAAACAAACGCAGCTTCAAGGGAAGACGTCTCCATTTGTTCCTTTAACTCTGCTGGAGTCCCGGTCTTAATCAGCTGCCCTTTTGCCATAATACCAATACGATCTGCTAAAGAGTCGGCTTCTTCCATATGGTGAGTCGTCAAGATGATTGTCATTTTTTCTTTTAAGTCTCGAATGACTTCCCATAGTTCCCTCCTTGCAATCACATCAATCCCAAGTGTCGGTTCATCTAGGAATAACACCTTTGGATCAGAAATTAAGGCCATTGCGATACTGAGGCGACGTTGCATCCCGCCAGATAATTGAGCTGCCTTTTTCTTTTCTACATCTGTCAAATCAAGTTGTGATAGGACATCTGTGCTTTTCTTTTCAGCCTCTTTTTTGGAGATTCCATAAATCTGAGCCATTAAAAACACGTTTTCGCGTATTGTTAAGTTAGGGGCGATCGCCGTTTCTTGCGGCGACACACCCATGAGCTGCTTAATAGGGCGTGCTTCTTTTTTAATGGAATAGTCATAGACCGTTGCTTCCCCACTCGATGGTTTAAGTATGGTAGTTAGCATTTTAATGACGGTTGTTTTTCCTGCACCGTTTAAGCCTAAAAGTGCATAGAGCTCACCTTTCTTTATCGTTAGATTCAAGTCGTCGACGGCAATCTCATTTTGAAACTGTTTCTTTAAATTTGTTGTCTCAATGACATTCATTCGTCTTCAAAATCCTCCTCTTGGGCGGCAAAAATTCCATTAGCAAATTGTAAGAAGTGCTCATTTTTTACTAGTGCAATTCCTTGTTCTTCGTCACCAAGGATCATTAATTTATCACCCGTTTTTAAGTTGAAAATATCTCGTGCTTGCTGAGGAAGTACGATTTGCCCTCGTTCGCCGACAGTCGCAACACCAAATATATGCTTGCCTTTCGGACCAATGCCGTACTGTTTCTCTTCTTTAGAGACAAGGTCGTCAATTCGAACATCAAAGAGGTTGGCAAGTGCGATCGTATAATTTAGGTCTGGAACAGTTTCCCCAGCTTCCCATTTAGCGATTGCTTGTCTAGAAACTTGAAGCTTTTCAGCCACGTATTCTTGGGTGAATTTATTCATTTTTCTTAGCGTCCTTAAATTTTCATGTATCATAGATCATCCTCCTAAAGGTTATTATATAGCGCTTTTTTTGTTTTTCTACCATTGAGACATAACGAAAAATGGAAGCCTTCGTTAACATCATTGCCGCTCAACGTGATGATATACAAGTACGAGAAAAAACCGTGCTATACTGTCAGCAAGGAGGGGATAACATGGTTGGTAGGTGTGTTGTATACCGGAAATTTGGTGATCCTCAATCTGTGTTAACGGTTGAAAAAAGAAACATCGCTCCACTTTCAGAAGAAGATGTCCTTATCCGGATGAACCTAATGCCCATTAACCCATCTGATTTGATTCCGATTCGTGGTGCGTACGCTCATCGGACTACATTACCAGCTGTTCCTGGTTATGAAGGGGTTGGCGTCATTGAAGAGGTAGGAGCAAATGGATTAAAAGCTTACATAGGAAAGCGTGTGTTGCCGCTAAGAGCCGAGGGAACGTGGCAAGATTACGTAAAAATGAAAAAGGAGCGGTTAATCTTTGTACCCGACCAGATTGATGATGATACCGCCGCTCAAATGTATATTAATCCACTTACGGCTTGGGTTGTCTGTAAAGAAAAGTTGTGTTTACAACAGGAGGATGTTGTGATCATCAATGCGGCAGGATCGGCGCTAGGGAAAATCTTTGCCCAATTGTCTATACAAATAGGGTTTACGTTAATTGCTGTTGTCAGAAGAGAAGAATCAAAAAAAGCATTGCAGGAATTAGGAGCTACATTCGTCATAGATGAAAACGAAGAATCGTTCGTTGATCAGGTTATGGCAATAACAGCAGGTAAGGGTGCTGATGTGGCGATTGATTCGATTGGAGGAGAAAAAGGAGATCGACTTGCAGGATGTGTACGAACGCAAGGGAAGTTCTTAGCAATTGGGCTATTGTCTGGAAAGCAAGTCGATTGGGCTCATCACTCTAAACGGTTACAGACAGGAATGTTTCATCTACGTCATTGGAATCAACAAGTATCACTCAGTCACTGGCATCGTGTGTACAACGAGTTGCTTTCTATCGTAGCGAATCAACGCCTAATCTTACCAAATCTTGGCGATCGCTATTCGTTATCCGATGTCAACCAAGCGGTCAAACAAGCTGAGCCATTTACGAGCCGTTATGGAAAAGTCGTCTTATGTGCTTCTACGATCTAGAACGAAAAAAATTAATAAAGAATAAATAAAGGATAAGAATCGGAACTGAAACGACAAGACTGACAAACAGCAAACTTTGTAAATGTGGGTAACCAATAAAGAGATACGTTGCTACTGACAAAATGATCAATAAAGTAAGCATTAGCACAATTCCTTTTGTTATCCCTCTAAAAAAAGCATGGAATCCAGACATCGTAACCCTCCATTTCATTAAGTGTTCTATCTATTGTACGCACTCTCAAAGAAAGGATCAACCGCCATCCGATATTTATCTAGGTCGATTGACACCTTTTGTCAGAATGATGATTCATTTGGGTAATGAAGTGGTACGTATAGATATTCACTAAAGATAAAAATGAGGGAGATCGATGAAAGATTTATTAAAGCAAGCACTATATGGGCAAAACGCACATGTCTCCACAGAAACGATTTTTGATGGAATCTCTATGAAACAAGCGAGTAATGCCAATTTTAATGAACATTCTATCTAGCAATTGCTTAAACATATAACGTATTGGCAACAATTTTTGCTTCGACAGTATCAAGATGATGACATGCCTGTGCCAACTCACTCATCTGATACCTGGCCAAAAGAGAGAGTTCCAGAAAGCGAGACACACTGGAAAAACGCAGTTATGACATACAAGAATGGTTTAATAGAATTAGAAACATTTATTGACGATTTTGACGACAATGCAGATGTATCTGACATTTTTTCCGTTATTCTTCATACGAGCTATCACGCCGGTCAAGTTGTATTAATTAGGAAGTACTTAAGCAGTTGGCCTCCTCCATCTGGTGGAGATTCCTGGTAAGGGTGTATAAAATATAGATTTGGAGGTCGATGTAATGTTTGATGCGCATGTACATAACATTGATAACCGTTTTCCGATTTACGAAAACAATGGGTATACGCCCGATTCCTATACAGTTCAAGACTATACACGTGCAATTAAATCGTTAGGAATAAAAGGTGGTGCAATTGTATCTGGTTCCTTTCAACAATACGATCAGACGTATTTAATCGATGCGTTAGGTCAGTTGGGAGAAGGCTTTGTAGGTGTAACGCAGCTGCCAGCATCTACGACGGATGAGGAGGTCTTGTCCCTTCATAAAAAAGGTGTGCGCGCGATTCGGTTTAATGTGAATCGCGGAGGTTCAGAAGATATATCTCATTTGAAGGCTTTCTCAAATCGTGTTTATAACCTTGTCGGTTGGCATACTGAATTATACATTCATTCACGCCAGCTAAAACAATACTTGCCTATTATCGAGGCATTGCCTGCTGTGTCGATTGATCATTTAGGTTTGGGGAAAGAGGGCATGAAAGAGCTGTATCACTTGGCGGAAAAAGGCGTTCGTGTGAAGGCTACAGGTTTTGGTCGGCTTGATTTTGATCCTAAACCCGTTATCAGACGTCTCTATGAGATTCACCCAGACATTCTTCTTTTTGGCACAGATCTTCCGTCAACTAGAGCCCCGAGACCATTTAAAAAAGAGGATCTCACAATCATTAAGGAAAGCCTCGTTCACCCTGAAGCGATTGAACGAGTATTAGAAAAAAATGCGCAAGCTTGGTATATCGACCGATTTCACTAAAGATTTGCATTTCATTTGTTCATAGAATGCCTTGTCCGACGATAGACTAGTCGTAGAGGGGGGATATGAATGATGAATCTTGCTCGTGGTGGTCGTTATGCAGTCGGTATCATCCTACTATTAACAGTGGGGCTAGTCTTGACAAACGTTGTTTTAGAACCATTGTATATCTGGTTTAATGTATCGTTGGAGCGGAATGTATGGATTCAATGGTGGAGCGTGACGTACATACTGTTTGTGATTTACTGTTTATTTGAGGCGAGCTTTTTAAGTAGGTGGAAAGATTATTCTGTGAGGCGTTTGACTTCGATTTGGTTCTGGCTCTTGTTTTTCATCAGCTTCATTCTTCTTCTCGTGCCGATTGCACTTGGCTATAGCCCTTATTAACCTTACAAGTGTAACAGAAGGAATTTATTTCCTTAAATACCCAATTGGGTGTTAGGATAGTAGAGTAGGAGGTGACGTGTTGAATGTTCAAATCCCATTAGGTGGACTGATTGAAACATTAAGTAGCTTGTTGGCTTTTGCTCTTTTTATTGGCTTTTTCATAATCTTATACCGTAAAAACAAGGACAACGTGTCTTGGTGGAAAGCGCTCATTGTTACTTTTGTCGGCATGTTGACGGTTGATTTCCCTTTGTTTATTTTTAATCAGGAAATGGCTTTTCCGCTCATACCACTAGGTGTTGGAATTATATGTTTACTCGCACCACGAAGAGATCAAGCATGGCTGCGCTATCGTCCTTTTGCATGGACAGGTTTTTTCTCGGGCTTCTTGTTCGTAGGGTTCTCGTTGATTGGAACGGTTGTTCAATATTTTGTGTATCCAGTAGACGAAATTTCCACCTACATAACGAACCCAACTGATATAGAGCTAACGGTCACACACTTTCAAGGAGATGAGGTTGAACTTAATCTGAGTGAAGCGGATCTAGATGGATATGAAAGATATTCGATAGGTGAGGCTGAATTTTTTGATCAAATCATGACTGGTGGTAGACAGCAAGGTGAGCATCAAGAAGATTTTCCGTATGTTCTTCAAGGCGCACAATCTAAATGGGGAAGTGGATTGAATCCGCTTATTTTCGTAGAAAAAGATGGATATGGTCTTCTTGTCGATCTAGGAGATGAGCAATTTTATTTTAGTGGTTCAGAATCTCTTTTTAATGGAGGTGAAGCACCATGACGCGAAAAAAGAAATGGTCGATCGGTTTAGTGGCAGGCATTGTTGCACTTAGCGCAACGCTTTATTTTATGTTCAACCAGCCGCCAGATTTTGATTCATTTCCTGCTGATGAGGAACTTAGGGAAGCGCTGGCTCAAGAATTAATTGGGGTGCCTGAAGAGGACATTGTGATACAAGGGAATGAATACATTGCGGATACGAATCGGCTGATTCCTTATTATTATGAAAATCAGTATGGATTTGCAATCTGGGAATGGTCAAATGATGCGTGGGAACAAGTTGTTGTGACCCTCGATGATGGCCCTGGTATTTGGTTAACAGAAGAAAATGATCCCTATTCCTATCAATTAATTTGGAACGAAAACCCTGACAGAGGATTAACCGAGTTGGAAATTTTTACTTTGGAAGATCGAGGGTATTACACGAATAGCATGAATGTGTATTTTTATTATCCACAAATTCAAATGCCGCATACGATTTCATTAGATTTTTATCAAGAAAGCTACGGGATGGAGCCGTTTCCTAATGAATGGGCAGCGTTTCATAAACAAGTGCAAGACTTAGACTATAAAACTGAAAATCAAGCAATCTTACATTCAGGTCGAACTTATGGAGACGAGCTGTTTTATGCTTGGCGCTTCTATGACGAACATGGCGAAGTCGAATGGGAGATTGGTGATCATCATCATACAAGTTCAGTTACACCACAATTTGAACGAATGCAACATTACGAAGAAGGGCTTGTGAGGGAGTAGTGGCTTCATTTATGTTGTAATAAATTCGTCTATTGACTTATTTTAATATTATTTCTTATTAAAATATGGCGGTGACGCCTGCGGAAAAAGGGTTGTGACGAGACCTAGCAGTACGCAGTCTGCGGAGGCTCGACCAATCCTCCGCGGCAAGCATCCGCCATTATAGTGAGAAGATTTATAAAAAGCCGTCCAACGCGGCATTGACGCGTCGCAATTAAAAGAAAAAGTTGATAAACTTATTGAAAAGAAAGAGGAAGATTGAAGAGCGTACGCCATGACGCTCTTTTTTTATTGGGATCTTTCGCGCAAAAAAACGAAGAGCTGATATAAGATAAAACATACACTAATAAGTAGAAAGAATGCAGTTAAGAAATTGAATTCTATGGTTTGATAAGGCGTGAAGTGGGCGTTAAACCAAGCGTTTGGAAAAAAGAATATCGTCGCCTCGCTTGCATAGTGGTTAAGACTCACTGAAGACTGATCAATAATAAAGAAGATCACTTGACTTACTGCAAGTGAAAGCAGGATAAAGAGCGTTTGAAAAACGGCTTTTCGTTGCTTCATGCTCATCTTCTTCTACTCCTTTCTGTTATGAAAAGTGTATGAGACCACCTATTTTTTGTAAAGAACATTCAGACAAAATCGATGGTCTTTCTGTTTTATTCAATAATGAATAAAACCAACACTGTTCTTTGGTAGAAAAGAGAAGAAACATGAGTGAAAATCAAAAATGAGGACGATCTTATTTTCACCATCGCCTAGACATGTGCATAGGGTTAATGACTGCACAAAAAGTCGATAGGTGGGACTTGATTTTGAAAAACATACTTCTATTTGTGGATTTGGGGATTGATGACGCGTTTACGCTCATTTATTTATTGAAAAAAAGGAATGTCAATCTTATTGGTGTGGTAGCTGGGTACGGAAACATAAGTAGAAACAAATCGTATCGGAATGTGAAGTACATTTTAGAATTAGCTGGCAGGGAAGACATTCAGGTTATTAGTGGTTCTACGAAGCCTTTGGACGGGAGTGAACCGGAATTCTATCCGGAGATTCATGGAGAAGAAGGGTTAGGTCCTTTTCGACCGCCAGTTAGTAGCGATGTCTTTCAAGATGTAAGTAATTTTAGTCTAATGTTTGATCTTATCCAGGAGTATGCGAACGATGTAACTATCGTTGCGACTGGACGTTTCACGGCATTGGCAATGGCTTGGGAGTTAAATCCAGCAATTATGAGCAACGTTTCTAAAACGGTCATAATGGGCGGTGCGTTTCTCGTACCAGGAAATGTAACGGAGAATGCCGAGGCCAATTTTCACGGCGATCCCATTGCAGCAAATGTGTTAGCTGAACGGGTTCCGAACTTAACGATTCTTCCATTTAATGCGACACTTGATAGTTACATTACTCCAGAACAAATAAATCAAATTGATGAAGCTCAAAAAGATGAAGTCGGGAAACTTTTAAAACCGCTGTTTGAGTATTATTATGTGTTTTATCAAACGACAAACCCCCAACTGCCAAGGACACCCATTCACGATCTCGTTGCGGCAATGGTTGCGCTAGATGTGCCTGTTGTTACAACGTATGAGGAACGCATTGTTCGAGTATCTTATCACGATCCCATAACGTACGGCTTAAGTACAGCTGATTTTCGAGCTGTACCTACTCAATGTGGTGAGGATGCATCTTGTAGTCGAATCGGAATAGTCCTCGATCGAGATGTTTACGTTAAGGAGCTGCTTTCCGTTTATGCATTGCCGGTTGAAAACAGAGAACACGAGCCAAAGAAAGGCGACACTCCGCATCGTGATCAAGAGCAGATGTTCAGAAGAAAACGCTCTTGGATTTAAAAATCGTTCGGTTGGGCTTTTGGAATCATGACAAATGATGTTGAATGAATATTGGACGTGCGACTTTCCATTCTTGCTAGGAGTTCATTTCGTAAAAGTGAAACGAAATCTTCAGATAATGATTGGGATAGAGCTTGTTCATAAGCTTCTAATAGGCAAAGATTTGGTAAACGTTGTAACGACATATAGGCACTCCTTATCGACTATAATTCCTATAATCTTTTAAATTCTAGAACCATCATACAAAACCCTACACAAAATGTCTTTTTTTCTATAAAATTTGTAGAAAAGGAAGAAGGTCACGGGTATGTGGAGGGAAGAAAAGATGGCTGAACCGTTAAAAGACATGTATAACCAAGAAGTGATTCAAACTCTTGCGGAAAAAATTAAGTCTGTTGATCATCAATTCAACGATACCTTGTTCATTCAAACCATTTTTGCAGGAGAATGGAAAGAGCTTGCATTAAAACAACGGATGCGAAAAATAACGCTTGCGCTCGGTCTAACGTTGCCAAACGATTATCTGAGCGCACTTCATATCTTACTGACGCTAGGAAATGATGCGCAAAAAGGTTTATTTGTTCTATTTCCTGATTTTGTTGAAGTGTATGGTCAAGACCACTGGGAAGAATCAGTTGCCGCGCTTGCCTATTTTACAAAAGGTTCCACTAGTGAGTTTGCGGTACGTCCTTTTTTAAAGAAAGATCCTGAGCGGATGATGAGACAAATGCATGATTGGGCACGAGATGAGGACGAGCATGTGCGTCGTTTAGCAAGTGAGGGTTGTCGCCCTAGATTGCCTTGGGGGGAAGCGTTAACGGAATTTAAGAAAAACCCAGAGCCCGTAATTGATTTACTCGAAAAACTAAAGAAAGACCCCTCAAAATATGTGCGAAAAAGTGTGGCAAATAATTTAAACGATCTTTCAAAAGATCACCCTTATAAGGTTTTACAGATCGCTAAAGAATGGCAAGGTCAACATGACGATACAGATTGGATTATTCGACATGGTTGTAGAGGCTTGTTAAAACTTGAATTGCCTGAAGTGTATGCATTATTTGGGTATGTAAATCTTAAAGAAAATCCTCAAGTCATTACTGGTGCCAACATAAAGAGTTCGGCTACTTCCATTCGAATGGGAGATTCTGTTGATTTACACTGGACTGTCAAAGTAGAGGAACCTACTGGTGAGCGAATCCGGTTTGAATATGCGATCGATTTTGTAAAAGCAAATGGGAAAACGTCACGTAAGAAATTTTTACTAATTGATCGGAAGTTTTTTCAAAAAGAAACCTTGCAACGAATGCGGACACATCGCTTTGCAGATCTATCAACCCGCAAGCATTATGCTGGTTTACACACTGTCACGTTGCTTGCGAACGGCGTAGAACTGGCAAGTACGGCAATTGAATTATCATAGGTCTTAACGTTTTTCCAACAAAATTCTTTAATAATAGGCGAATACTCCTGTTTTTCTTATTTTCATGAAATTGATTTTCATTTTCAAGCCGTTTGTACTATAGTGAGAGAATAAGGTAAAAGGAGGGTATTCGCATTCATTCTTCAGAGGTGTTGCAGCGGCTTGTTGAGCAGTTCGAAGACAGTCTCCACCGAGCACTTTCAGACGAAGAGCGTGCTTTTTTAGAGACTGTTGTGTTGAAAATTGACGATAAGGAGACATTGATTCCTTAAATTTTTTGCTATTATATGAAAGAATACCTTATATAAATAAAAAATAATTAGACCGTTTTAACTATAGAGTTGAAGAAGCGTACCTCTTTTATGAAAAAAGAGGGCGTTTTTTTTCTGCAATTGGAGTATGACACTTGTCATGGTTTTGCAGTGACAATTGTGTCTTACACTCTCTTTAACAGTCCGCTACACTAAAGATAACGTCACATTTGGGGTGGGGACAATATGAGTCAAGAAAAGCAACGCGCACTGAAAAAGAGTGTCGCACCATATGCAAAGTCGAATACAAAAATTGGGGTTCTTCAACTAATAAACACGCTATTGCCGTTCTTTCTAGCATGGTTTTTAGCGTATCAAAGCATCACTCTTTCAATCTGGTTAAGTTTACTTTTTTCTGTTATTGCGGCTGGATTAGTCGTACGAATTTTTATTATTTTTCACGACTGTACTCACGGTAGTTTTTTTCAAAATCCAAAATGGAACCGTATAGTTGGGAATATAACCGGCGTGCTTACGCATTTCCCGTTTGAAAAATGGAAGCACAGTCACTCGATTCACCACGCAACGAGCGGGAATTTAGATAAACGAGGTACGGGCGATATTTGGGTCATGACCGTTGAGGAATATCGAACAGCAACAAAAATGGATCGACTCAAATACCGATTATATCGAAATCCGTTTATTTTGTTCGGTTTAGGGCCACTTTACTTGTTTTTAATTGAAAATCGGATCAATAAAAAAGATGCGAAACGCAAAGAAAAAGTGAATACCATTCTAACAAATGCGAGTATCGCGCTGATTTATGCAGGTATGATGATGCTCGTTGGATGGGAAGCCTTTTTAATTGTTCAAATTCCTATTATGTACCTATCTGGTGCGGCAGGGATTTGGTTATTCTATGTACAGCACCAATTTGAAGATTCCTACTTTGAAAACGATAATGAATGGGATTTCGTGAAAGCTGCGGTTGACGGCAGCTCTTATTATAAACTTCCAAAAGTGATACAATGGATAACAGGGAATATTGGTTATCATCATGTACATCATTTGAGTCCAAAAGTACCGAATTACAATTTGGAAAAAACCCATGAGAATGTTAAGCCTTTACAGACTGCCACAACGATTACGTTGAAAAAGAGTCTTGAATCAATTCGTTTTCGATTATATGATGAAAAAAATCAAACCTTCATTAGTTTTAAAGAGATGAAGATTGCGGATCGTCTTCAAGGACCTTCTCGTGTGTCTCATACGAAAACAGGATGAATGAGAAACAAAAGCGCTACGGACGGACGCTTCAATCAGTAATGCTTCAGCTCTCCGCTGTTGCACATGCTGAAGAAGTGTCCCCATTGCGCTTTTTTGCTATAGACAGATCATGACGTTAACAAAAAGGAGCTAGTCCGTTGTATCATTGGTTTCATATATTTCCTAAAAACACAGGGTTAAGTTTATTCGCTTGGATTGCTTTTTGTATCTTGCCGTTTTACTTTATTATTCGCTCCGCAACGATATATGAAATTATTATTGGTGTGGCGATGATTGTCTTGTTTTTTGCGACGTATCGCTTATCTTTTATAAAAAAAGGCTGGACGGTTTATGTAGCATTAAGTATTGAGATGCTTATTAGCATTGGGATGACCATCTATTTTGGCTATGTGTATTTTGCGTTGTTTATTGCGTTTTTCATTGGAAACGTAAAAAGTCGATCAGGGTTTATTAGTTTGTATGTTGTGCATTTATCGACAACGATTATTGCGTTTACAGTTGGTTTTTTACTTGAACCGGATGTCTATTCAGCTCAACTCCCATTTAATGTACTAGGCATACTAGGTGTGATTTTGTTACCTTTTACGATCTATAATCGTATTCGAAGAGAAGAGTTAGAAAGTCAGCTTAGTGACGCTAATGAACGAATCTCTCAGTTAATGGTAGTAGAAGAAAGACAGCGGATTGCGCGGGATTTACATGATACACTTGGACAAAAACTATCATTAATAGGGATGAAAAGTGATCTTGCTAAAAAGTTATTAAAAGTAAACCCCGATTTAGCAGAACAAGAACTGGGCGATATTAACCAGACATCAAGAACCGCTTTACGAGAAGTTCGTGATATTGTTTCAAATATGCGTACAGCACGTCTAGAAGAAGAGATGGTTCAAGTCGAAGTGTTATTAGAATCAAGTGAAATTACGTGCAACATCGAAGGGCGAGAATCGTTTAAACATTTGCCGCTCCTAATAGAAGATGTGTTTTGCATGTGCTTAAGAGAATCGGTCACGAATGTTGTCAAACATAGCCAGTCAACGCAATGTACAATCACATTAGAAAATCTTCCGAATGAATGGCGATTGAATGTAGTAGATGAGGGTGTTGGCATGGTCGGAAAAGAACCAACCACACATAATAGTGGATTAATTGGGATGAAAGAACGATTGGAGTTTGTTAACGGTAAACTAGAGATCCAGTCAAATAAGGGAACACAGTTAACGATCCGTATTCCAAGAATTATCTATCAAAAAGAAGGGGGACAGCTATGATTCGCATTGTACTGGCAGAAGACCAAGGAATGCTGTTAGGGGCACTAGCGTCATTACTAGAGCTAGAAGAAGATATGACGGTTGTCGGTAAAGCCACAACCGGTGTTGAAGCCGTGGCGCTTGTAAAAGAAAAGAAGCCTGACATTTGTATCATGGATATCGAGATGCCGTTAATGACGGGAATTGAGGCCGCAGAAGCATTAAAAGAAGAAGCCTGTAAGATTATTATTCTCACAACCTTTGCGCGCACGGGGTATTTTAACTTTGCACGTGCAGCAGGAGTAAGCGGCTACTTATTAAAAGATAGTCCTAGTGACGAACTAGCAAGAGCCATTCGAACCATTATGAGCGGGCGCAAGGTGTATGCGCCAGAATTAATGGATATGATGAGTAGCAATGATAATCCGCTAACAGAACGAGAAGGCCAAGTCATCCAGCTAATTGCGGAAGGGAAAAGCACAAAAGAAGTCGCCGATCATTTAAAAATAAAAACAGGCACCGTTCGAAATTATGTTTCCGTTATTTATGAAAAACTTCATGTCACCAACCGGATTGAAGCCATTTCATTAATAGAAGAGAAGGGCTGGTTTAAGTAAAAAAGTGAAAAGCCTTCATCGAATAGATGATAGGCTTTTGGTGTTGTTGTTTGTTAACTAGCAGGATTCAATTTTCTCTCATTTTCAATCATTACGCTTTTTGGTACGGCGAATAGGTACGTAACGACATAAGCAACAATAAAGGTAATAATTGAAACAATTATATAGGCAATAAATTGATTCCATTCATAAATGTACATTAAAGGAGATAAAATGACGGCAAGCCCATAAGAATTCGCTTGAATGCCTAATAATGACATCACAGCACCACCTAGTGCGGAGCAAGCAATCATGACATACAGTGGCTTATTACTGTAACGCATGACGACTCCGAAAAGGGCCGGTTCACTAACACCTAACAGTTGCGTAACTGTTGCACTTGTGCCAGTAACTTTAACGGTTTTCTTTTTTGCTTTTACGGTAATGCCTAAGCAGACACCAGCATTAGCAAACCCATACATGGCACACAATGTAATTAAAGGGTTAAAACCTGTACTTGCCAATAATGTTGTCTCAATCATTATAAAAAGGTGGTGCATCCCTGTCATGACAGCTAGCGGATAGATAAAACCAATCAAAAGACCCCCAATTCCTAGCGGGAATTCAATTAACTCTAAGACCACAAATACGAGTCCAGCCTCAACAAAATGAAGAAGCGGTCCAAGAATGAGTAGGGCAGTAATCATCATTACGAGCAAAACAAAGAATGGAGTGAAGATAAGATCTAGTGCATTTGGCATAATCTTTCTTAACTTTATCTCTAGTTTAGCACCGAGAAAGCCTACAACAAGCGCGGTCAACACACTTCCCTGGTACCCAACGATTGGAATGAAACCAAAAGCAATGATAGGCTCAACTCCAGTCGTTACATCAGCGACTTCATAAGCATTTGGCAATGCAGGAGAAACGAGCATTAATCCTATCACAAAACCAATAATGGGCATTCCACCAAATTTTCTAAAGGCAGACCAACAAATAAACGCCGGTAAGAAAGCAAAAGCTGTATCGGTTAAAACAGCTGTAAGCGTTAACAAGTATTCCGGAATATCATCGACGCTCATATTAAAAAGTCCTAAAAAGGCATCGCTTGTCAGTACACCTCGTAGGCCTAGAAACAAACCTGTTGCTGCAATAATGGGTATAATCGGGATGAAAATATCAGCAAGTGCTCGGACTGCGCGGCGTAGCCCTTTTTCCTGGTGTGAGGAAGTTTCTTGAGTGGTGCTATCTTCTTCATCATCAGGTTCACGTTTTATGGCTGCATATACCTTATTAACTGTGCCTGTTCCTAAAATGACTTGATATTGACCCGCATTATAAAAGACTCCTTTGACTTCATCGATTTGTTCAATCGCTTCATCATCTATTCTTGTACGGTCTCTTACCGTAAAGCGTAGCCGCGTTGCACAATGAACAAAAGATTCGATATTATCATCGCCGATGTGGGCAATGATCTCTTTTCCAATCCGTTCGTATTTGTTTTTACTCATTTTTGATCGCTTCTTTCTTTTGGAGGATGATTGCTTGAAACGGTTTTAACGTATAGATCAGTTCATTCGACTGATTGTGATCTTCAGTGACGTTGCTCAATAGACATTCATACTCGTTGCGATTTAACTTAACCTCATTTGTGCTCGAATCAAAGTTATATAAGCATACTATTTCGTCGGATCGTGTGACTCTTTTATATGCAACAATTGTGGGATGACCCTCTAAAATCGGTACGATATCACCGTAGATGAGACAGTCATTTGTTTGCCTAACGTGAATCATCCTTTTGTAAAAAGAAAGAACAGAATGATCATCTTGTTCCTGGTTATCAACATTAATAAATGGATAATTTTCGTTCAGTCCTAACCAAGGATTTACATCTGAAAACCCCGCATGTGTATGTCCACTCCAGTGAAATGGTGTCCGAGAATGGTCTCGGCTTCGTTGATTAATGAAACCTAGCGCTTCCATCTCACTAAATCCTTCTTTAATGGCTCGGTAATATTGATCAATACTTGAGATGTCATCAAATTCTTCAATTGATCTTCTCGTTACATTTGTCATGCCAATCTCTTGTCCTTGGTAGATAAAAGGTGTTCCTCGTAAGAAAAAGAATAGTGCTCCTAGCATTGTCGCGGCATCAACGTTTTGATTTTGTTCTTCTTTAATGTATTTACTTATCGACCGGTTTTGGTCGTGATTTTCAAAGAATTGCGCGCCCCATCCAGCTTTTTGAAGTTCTCTTTGACTTTTAAATATGAGCTTCTTTAAATCATGTACCGTCCAATCTACACGTTTGAACCACTCACTCCCAGACACGACATCCAAATCCGCATAATGGAAGTCAAAAATCATCGAAAAATAGCCACCTTCACCGATATAGTCACTATACTCTTCATATGGAACGCCAGGAGCCTCTCCTACAGTTATGCAGTCATACTTTGCAAATGTTCGTTCATTTAATTCATGTAGAAAAACTTCGATACCTGGTTGATTACGCGTGCTTTTCGTACATTTAGACAGGCCATCAACACCATCAGCAGGTAAATTTGAAAATGATTGATCTTTTTTAATAAATGTGATTGCATCTACACGAAAGCCTGCAATTCCTTTATCTAACCAAGTATTCACCATTGAATAAAGCTCTTCTCGCACTTGTGGGTTTTCCCAATTTAGATCGGGCTGTTTCACATGGAAGGAATGAAAATAAAATTCATTTTCAGACCCTGGAAGTGGCTCCCAAACGCTCCCTCCAAAAACTGACCGCCAATTGGTGGGAACATGCCCATCAATTCCTTGTTTCAAAATATAATAATTACGATATTTGCTTGTTTTTGGATGTCTCAGTACATCTTGAAACCATGGATGTTCATCTGATGTGTGATTAATAACCAGATCAAGCATAATCTTAATCTTACTTTCTTTCGCTTTTCGTATGAGTTCCTCTAAATCGCTCATTGTGCCGAACTGAGGATTCAACTCATAATAATCTGAAATGTCGTATCCGTTGTCAGCCATAGGAGATTTGTATATAGGACAGATCCAGATCATTGTGATTCCTAAAGACTCAAGATATGGGATTTTTTCGGTTATTCCTTGAATATCACCGATCCCATCGTGGTTCGTATCGTTAAAACTCTTTGGATATATTTGATAAACGACTTCTTTCTGCCACCATTTATTCTGCATGATTTTCCCCTTTGTGTTATATGGAATCGGTTCCATGTGTGATTTTAAAAAAACAGCTAATCTAGCTGAATACAAATATATTTCAATATGGTATCGGTTTCATATTTGATTCTACTATTACGAAGCATTTTTCGTCAATGCTTTTTTCTAAATGCGTATACCAGCTCATGGGGGGACCCATGAACTGTTACGTGCTATGTCGAACTACGAACAACAAGCTCAATTGGCAACTGTTCATGTTCAGGTTTAAAGTGGGGCTCTTCAATCATTTGAATCATTCTTTCACTCGCTTTTGTCCCCATTAAATTAACTGGTTGACGAATTGTTGTAAGGTTGGGTTCGACAATTTGAGCAAGTGGTTGGTCATCAAATCCTACAACAGCAAGGTCGCGCGGGACAGTTAAACCATTTTTTTTGGCCTCCATAATCACTCCAGCGGCAACTTCATCACTTCCTGTAAAGATGGCTGTAGGACGATTCGTCATCTCTAAGAGTTGTCTAAGAACATCTCTTCCATCTTCAATGGAATGCTGATCAATAAAAATCCACTGTGGATTTACGTTTACACCTGATTGAGTCATCGCTTTTTGAAACCCGTTATTTCGGTCTTTTCCTTTCCCTTCTTCATCAAATAAACCACCTGTGCAGTAAGCTATTTTTTGGTGACCTTGTTTAATCAAATGTTCAATTCCGAGAAAGGCTCCTTTTGCTTGATCCAATCGAATCATAGGAACCGTGTTTTGGTTTATGTAATCATTGCATAGAATCATTGGTCCGTACTGTTGATAATCAGCAACTACTTCCCATTTATTTTCAATTGAAGTTAAGATGATGCCATCAACTTGCCTTGTTTTTAACAAATTTAAAAAAGCTATCTCCTTATTTTTATCTTCATAACTCTGGAAGATTAGCACTTGATATCCCTTTTGGTACGCGGTTTGTTCAATTGCATTTACAAGGTGTGAAAAAAACGGATTAACGATTTTAGGGACAATCACACCAATCGTCGTTGTGATTTGACCTCGTAAACGTCTTGCTGCTGGATTTGGGCTGTATCCTAATTGTTCCATTGCTTCATAAACTTGCGCTCTTTTATCTTTAGATACATAGGGATGATTATTAATTACACGTGATACCGTTGTTTTCGATAAACCAGATAACTTTGCAACATCTGATATGGTCGCCATTCTATTAACACTCCATTAACTCTGGTATGAAATCTATCTCATACGATTATTTTACTTATCTTCGTTGTCAATAGCAATCTCTAGTACCTTTTTCTTATTGCAGCGATAAGAAGTGACGCTATAAATGTATGTTATAATAAAAACCGTTTAAAAAAATCATGCTACAGGTAAATGTAAGTAATATCTTGCTATATAAAAAGAATGAAGGTAAATAAAATGAATTCACTCATCCCGGAACTATCGGTTAAAGATCTAAATCGAAGTCTTGATTTTTACATCGGTCTGTTACAGTTTAACCTTGACTATCAACGTGTAGAAGATAAATTCGCCATGATCTCTATAGACGACTGCCAGATTATGATTGAAGAAATGAATGGACATTGGCAGACAGGTGAACTGATTTATCCGTTTGGAAGAGGTGTGAATTTCCAAATGATTGTAAAAAATAATCGTGTAATTTATGAACGATTAGTGATGAAGAACGTTCCAATCATGGTCGATATGAAGGAAAATTGGTATCGTGCAAATACCACATTAGTCGGTCAGAAAGAGTTTCTCGTCGCCGATCCTGATGGCTATTTGCTACGCTTTGTTGAGCGATTAGGAGAAAGAGAGCTTGTGTCCGGAAAAAAATGATGGGCAATAAGAGGCAGCTTTAGCAAGTTGAATGAATGGAGGTGACGACATGAAAAACATACTTTTAATCATAGTAGGCTCAATTGTCATCGCACTGAGTATATCTTTTTTAGGAATGCCAAATAACATTGCGGATGGCGGCCTTATTGGGATTGCGCTTCTTCTTTATCATGCTTATTCGTTTTCACCAGCTATTGTGAATTTTCTCGGTTTCATTATCATTGTTCTTATCAGCCTTAGATACCTTTCCAAATCCGTTCTAATGAAAAGCTCATTAACAGTTGTACTTCTATCGTTTTTTACATTTTTGACTGAACCTTACGGGCAAGCGCTAGCTGATCCGCTAATAGGTGCGATATTCTACGGCTTTTTTATGGGAATCGGATTTGCTTTAATCTTATTTGCTGGTAGTTCAATCGGTGGGGGTTCCACGATTGCACTTGTTTTAAATAAGAAATTCGGTTGGAACGTTGTTCTGTTTACTTTTATTTCTGATGTTGTCGTTGTGCTATCAGGAATATTCATTATTGGTGTACTAAACACGTTGTATACAATTATTGGCTTATTTATTGGGAAATTAACGACCGATTATATTATCGGTGGTGTTGATTCTAAAAAGGCATTTAACATTATTTCTCCAAAGAGTAGTGAAATTGCTAAAAGAGTTACAGAAGAGCTTGCTTCGAGCGCGACATATATCAAAGGGTCGGGAGTCTATTCAAATAGTGAGCACAGCATTCTTTATATCATTGTAAAAAATTATAACGTGGTGAAATTAAGAAAAATTGTAAGTGAAGTAGATAGTGACGCTTTCGTAGTTGTTAACAATGTAAAAGATGTTTCTGGTGGTACATTTTTTGTTGACAAAGATGACAAACATCAGGGTGATACAGAAACTATGATCGAGCATAATGAGGAGATAAAAGCATCTGAAACGACTACTTAAATAAAAAAGGAAGCTCTATTAAATTAAAAAAATTTCGATTAACCTGTCAAAAAGAAAGTAGGTTTTCTCAATTAAAAAAGCAGATGCAACGACAAAGCAAAAACTCTTGCCTATGTTCGAAGGTATGGCTGACACCGTCATTCTCTCCTGTTTACAAGAGCATATGGGAGACGCATGGGTAAACAATCAGGAAAGCCCAACAGCTGCTCAAGTAAAAGTAGGGATGTTTTCTTACTTTGCAGGCGACGCCAATGCAAAAGAGGCGGAGACACTGTTACATCATCTTCCTGAAGATGCACTGGTTATCGTTCATACAGATGAATGGAAAAAGCGAATCGAAACCATCTATAAAGGGAAATTCAATAAGTTTGAACGCTACCGCTTTAAACAAGACGACGCGCTGTTAGACGTTGCGTACCTTAAAGGTTTTTTAACGAATCTACCTGGAGGGTATGAACTAAAACGAATCGATTCAGCGATCGCAAACAAACCATCTTTACAAGCAATCTCAGAGTATTTTATCTGCAATTTCAATTCAATAGATGATTTTTTGGATAGAGGCATTGGGTATGCGATTCTTCACGATGGAAAAGTGGTCTGCGGTGCTACGTCATTCAGCATTTATAATGAGGGAATTGAAGTAGAAGTCGGTACGCACGAAGATCATCGCAAAAAAGGTCTGGCAACGATTGCCTCGGCAGCCTTACTAGTAGATTGTCTGGAACATGGGAAGTATCCAAGCTGGGATGCAGCAAATGCAGAATCCGTTAAGCTTGCTAAACGACTTGGCTATGTCTATGAAGAACCATACGAGACGTATTCTATTAACAATCGGTAGAATAATTGTAAGAGTGCATAAAACGATTTTAGGCTACTAAAGTTGTCTGAGAAGACACTTTAGTAGCCTTTTTGTTATGTGATTCTAAGAGGATTCATTCTTACCTTGCTTTTTTTCGAGATAGACCCAAAGGTAAAAGATAGCCCAAAAACAGCTAATAATGATTAACGGTACAATGAGGTTATCAGTAAGATAGAGAATGGAGACACCTAACAATAAAGTTGGAACGATTAGAATAAAATACTTTTTCCAATGACCTGCCAATGTGATCACCTCTTACATTTAATTCGTATAAACTCTTTACCACAACGTACAATTTCTAACATGATTGCTTTTTCTAAGAGTAAGGTTGAGTTTAGTTTATGATAAAATAAACAAAGGGAAATTTCTGAAAATATAGTCCGTATGTGCAAGGGGTGTTGATAGATGAAGCTAAAGAGACTAACAATAAACGATCATGAAGATGTTTTACAGTTATTTGGTGACGAAAAAAATCATTATCTTTTCATCATTGATGGTATGATCCGCCACGAATACAAAGGAAACTTTACCGTTTATGGTGAGTATGAAGACAATCAATTAGTATCGTTATTACTGAATAACTATAATAATATCACTTATTTTGCAAATACGGATAGAGATATTGCGATTTTTGAACCCTTGCTAAAAAGGTTCTCTTATTCAAAGTTAAGTGGACCAAAGAAGTTTATGGGAAAATTTTTGCCATACGTTCATGCGAAAGAAACGACACTCTCTTATTTAGGAGTCGTAAAAGAGATTTTAACGAAAGAAAAAAGAAGCAATCAAGTGAAAGCCATTCAAACCGTAGAGGAAATAAACAAACACTATGATTTATTCTCATCTGCCAATGAATATAACGAGACGTTGCTTGTTGATCGATATACCTATATTCAAAGTGAATTAGAAAAATTGAACAATGGAAATGGGAGAACGCTTTATTTAGAAATGGATGGAAGAATGGTTGCGTCTTGCTCAACTGTTGCAGAAGATGATCAGAGTGCCATTGTCGTGGGTGTATTAACAAGTGTTGATTATAGAAAAAGGGGACTTGGAACAGACGTATTATGTGCGTTATTTTCAGCATTGTTGCGTGAAGGAAAGTATCCCTACTTGTTTTACAATAATCCTGCTGCAAAAAGTGTGTATGAAAAGATCGGGATGACTGGAGTCTGCGAATGGCAAGTGATTATTGTGTGAGTCTGAACGGCAATAAAATTAGTGAGGAGTGTTGCTTATGAATTATTTCATAGGGATTGTCCCTCCTGAAATTTACAAACAGAGAATCGTACGGTTTCAACAACAGTGGAGAAATAATAAGCTACCAAACATTGTAGAGCCACATATCACGTTAAAAGCTCAAGGTGGATTATTATTAGATTTACGTTGGCTTGAAAAAGTTGTGGACTGTTGCAAAGACATAGAAACGTTCCAACTTACATTAGACAAAGCAGATTTCTTTGGAGACGACGTCTTATTTTTACATGTGAAATCCGAGGAGATCCTTCAATTGCACAAAAAGATTGTCCATGCTGTTGCACCTACTGATCAATTAATTGAACAATATATGGAATTAGAAAAATATGTCCCTCATTTAACATTAGGCCAATCACATTGGGGGCTATCACGTGATGAATTAAAAGAGATGTACGGTTCAATTAATAAGAATTTAGAGCTGTTCCAACCTTTTAGTGTAGATTATTTAAGAATTTATCGTGAAACAGAGGCAAATCATTATACAACATATCGAGATCTCTATTTAAAAAATGCTAGTCCATAAAACAGAGTGAAAAGTGGTGATTTTTGTATAAACAAGGGCTAATAAACCGTCAGCCCTCACTACAATTTTATAAATGTACGGTAAGTTGTTCCGCTGCTTCAAGAATTTCAAAAGCACCGTCTGATTTGTTCGAGCAAACAACAATGGTTAAATCTTCTTTTGGATAATAGACAGATCGGTAGTTGACGCCAGGATCATAACCCATTTGAATGTATTTTATCATACCTGATTCATTTGATTGCTGTAAGCCACCATAAGCATAATAAAGATCGTCGTCAACAGGGACGTGAGGCGTCATCAATGTGCGTACCATATCACCCGATAAAAGCTTTTCATTCATTAATGCTTTCCAGAATCGTCCAATATCGGGGGCTGTAACGTAAGCACCACCGTCAGGGCCGCCTGTGGCAGGTAGTGAAAAGATATTTGTTTTCCATGTACCATCTGGTTTTTTAATGTAACCGATGGAGACATTAGCTGGTAACGAATCGGCTGAAAAATATCCTGACTCGCTCATACCGGCCGGTTTAAAGATTTTTTCTTCAACGTAATCCACAAATTTCATTCCGCTAACCTCTTCAATCACAAGCCCAAGAAGGATATAACCGGAATTATTGTATGTAAACGGACTGCCGACTTCTTTTTTCATGGGTTTATGCTGAAACAGTGGCAAAAAATCTCTTGGCGATCGAACTCGGTACATCGGATACTCTACCCATAGCTCTTCGTAATCGTCCATTTCACTTTCATCAAAATAATCAGGGATGCCCGACGTGTGCGTGAGCAGGTGATGAATGGTGATGTTGTCATCGAAATGAGGAAATGGTATGGCGACACAATCCTTTAACTTTGTCGTGAAGGCAAGCTTCCCTTCTGCCACTAACTGACAAATGGCAACGGATGTAAAGATTTTGCAGCCAGATGCTATGGAAAAACGTGTCTTCGGCTGGTTTTTAATTTTTTCAGAATGAACGGCATAGCCAAAGCTATCAGAGAAGAGCGCTTGGTCTCGTTTGCTCACATAAATACTTCCGGAAAATTGAGTTTCTCGCTGCGCTTCAAATAATTTCGACCAGGTTGTATGAGTGTTCATATTGATCCCCCATAGATGCAGTAAAATAAAGCTGTTTGTTTCTCTCATACATAAGATTAGCAGGTAGAATAAATTGTTACAATTGTAAAAATGTTATGGAGGTAAGAAGATGAATCGCTTACTTGACAAAATTCCTCTTATAAGTCGTTACTGTAAGAGTGTGGAAATGACTAAAGGTTACTCTTTAGATAAAAAATACTGCATCCATTTGCCAGAAGGAGAAAAGGTGCTCCTTCGAATCTTTCATAAAGAAGAGTACCATTCAAAGCAGGTGGAATATTCAACGCTAGAAAAGATGAAGGCCTGTGGTGTAGCTTGCGCAAAACCAATGGAAATGGGGGTAATTGAAGACCGAGGTTATATGGTCACCTCTTATATAGAGGGGCAGGATGCGGAAGAAGACATTCAGACGTACTCCCTTCAAGAACAATATGATCTTGGGTATAGGGCTGGAGAAGAGTTAAAGAGGATGCATCAAATACCTGCGCCAGCCCACATTTCTTCTTGGTATAAAAGAAAAGTCGATAAGCATAAGAATTACATCAATGCTTATCTAGCATGCGGGATTAAGATTACCCACGACGATAAGATTATGAGGTTTATTGATGATCACATTCACCTAATGAAGCAAAGACCTAATCTGTTTCAGCATGATGATTTTCATCTCGGAAACATAATTGTGAATAAAAGAGAATTTGCAGGTGTTGTTGATTTTAATCGATATGATTGGGGTGATCCGATTCATGAATTTCTTAAGGTGGGCATGTTTACCCGCCAAGTTAGCATCCCGTTTTCAAAAGGCCAAATAAAAGGATATTTTCAAAATCAAGAACCAGATGAAACGTTTTGGACATTATATGCCCTTTACTTAGCGATGTGTGTGTTCTCTACCGTTGTATGGACATTGCGAACAGTCCCAGACCATTTAAGTGACATGCTAGACAAGATCGATGTCGTGCTAGACGACCATAATTATTTTGCGAGCGCGAAACCTAAATGGTACGAATCCGTAGCTGATACGAGTCAGCTTAAATAAACGTATGTGGGAGGTGCTAGTATGAAGAAAAAATACGTTTTATACGTGTTAATCGCAGCGGCGGGAGTCATTGTCGGTGTCACGTTATCGAGGTTGGTTAATGGATAAAAAAATGTGGAGAGGAGAAGAGCTCATGAATGTGAGAAACGCAGCAAGAGCGGTGATCATAAAAGATGACAAGCTTTTGTTAACAAAAAATAAAGATGCTGAGGGGGTTTTTTATCTTTTTCCTGGTGGGGGACAAGAGCATGGTGAGACCTTGCATAAGGCATTGGTTCGAGAGTGCCTAGAAGAAATTGGGGCAGAAGTCGAAGTGAAAGAGCTTCTCCATATTCGAGAGTACATTGGAAAGAATCATGAGCATGCTTCTTTTGATTCCGGTGTGCATCAACTTGACTATTTCTTCATATGCCATCTAATCAAGCAAAGTCTCGATTCAGTCCCTATTCTCCCTGATTCTCATCAAGTGGGGATTGAGTGGCTCGATATAAAAGAACTTTCGCATTATCGTATCTATCCTAAAGAGTTAAAGGGACACCTTAAAAAATATAATCACCTTATTCCTTCACCTGTTTATTTAGGTGATGTCAATTAAGCTGTATAGATTTTTAGGTTAATTATCAATAAATAAAGAATAGTTATTTTATTAGTTATGTACTATGCTATGATGAACAAGTGACCTTTCCTATTATTTACATTCTGGAGGCGCACAATGGATCTTTTACTCCTATTAACCATTCTAGTAACACTATTATTTTTGTCTATCAGTGTTTTTCAGGTGTTTCTTGCGCTTGGCTTTCCGTTGGGGGAGTTCGCCATGGGCGGATTTTATAAAATTTTACCCTTAAAACTACGTATCGTCAGTATGTGTAACGCGATCATACTGTTAATGATGAACGTTCTATTTTTGCAATATACCGGTGTCATAAACGGGTTTGGCTTTCTTCCTGTGCCCATCTTTGTTTGGCTCATTACGGGATTTTTATTTCTAAATACTGTAGCAAATTACTTTTCTAAAAGTGATAAAGAGAAAAAAGTTATGACTCCTTTGTCTGCTTTAATGTGCGTGTGTTGCCTGCTCATTATTCTTTTATAATAAGCAAAAAATAGCAAGGAGGTAGGTGAGGAGATTTATATGAAATTAAAATATTTAGAATCGAATGTTTTTGAAGAGATGAAAGAATTGTTTCGAGATGTATTTTCAAGTGATCCTTGGTTTGATAAGTGGGATAATGAAGCACAATTAGATGCCTATTTAAAAGATTTAACGGATAACACGAATTCGCTTTCTCTTGCTTTATATGATGAACGACATGAACTAATTGGTTGTTCATTAGGCTATATGTTAATTGGTGGGAAGGAAGAGAGTACTTTATTAAGGAATTTTTTATCGCTAGAAACAAACAGAACCAAGGCGCGGGTCGCACTTTTTTGCATTTAGCCGATCGTTTTTTACAGGATCAAGACGTTGCATGTATCATTTTAGCTACCGAGAAACATGTTCCTGCGTTTCAGTTTTATCAAAATAACGGGTTTTCGGTTTTGAAAGACTCTGTGCATATGGTTAAAAGAGTTACACATAAAGAGAAAGGTTGAGGGATTCAATGGACATTAGACAGCCAAACGATGTAGAAATGGAAACAATCAGAGAACTGTCTCCACAATCGATCTTTGACGGGACCTTAGGTGCTGTTATGCCAACAAAAGAAAAAATCGATAATCTCATTACTCCGCTATTAGAAAGAGGAAGTTATTATTTAATTGCTGTTGAAGATACAACATTAATGGGGTGGGTTCTGGTTGGCACGAATAAAGATCAGTTTACTGAGTCTATAAACGGATTTATATATGAACTTTATGTGATCGAAGCGTATAGAGGAAAGGGGATTTCTAAGCGTTTAATGACTGCGGCTATCAATCAAGTAAGAGAAGAAGGATATGATGAAGTAGGCCTGAATGTATTCTCAGGAAATGATGATGCTATTCAGTTGTACGAAAAAATAGGTTTTAACGTAAAAACATTTTCAATGAGTTTGCCATTAAAATGAGAGACCAAAATGGTTGAGCGCAAAGAAGAAAGCAGGGACTTTATGGACAGCGAGAAAAAAATTGAATTGGCGATGTATCAAAAAGCAATTGCCTTTATCCCAGAGAGATACCCGAGCGGTTGGGGTGGTGTAGCCATTATACGAACCGACGATGGTCACTATTTTACGAGTGTTTCAATTGAAACAGCAAATGCAAGTGTGGATTTATGTATTGAGGTAGGCGCGATGTGTGATGCGCATAAATACAATAAGCGCGTGACCCATTGTATATGTGTTGTGCGTGATGATGAAACGAGTCCTTTTAAAGTGCTGTCTCCTTGTGGTGTGTGCCAAGAGAGGCTTCGATTTTGGGGAGAGGACGTCAAAGTCGGCGTGACCACGACAGACAATTTGTTAACTTTTGTCCGTTTAGAAGAACTACAGCCATACCATTGGACGAGAGCATACCCGGCAGAAGAAATCGAACACTACCAAAAATAGTTTCAACGTAGTTCTTCCCTTTTTAACGGGTCAAGTTCTATTAAGTAAGGGGGACGTACCATGGATTATGTATTCACTGTTATGACACAAGGGCAAGCAGAGAACATTGCCTCATCTTGGCATTATGAAGGAATCTATTCGTTTTATGATATGGAAGCTGATGAGGAAGATTTGGCTGCATTTTTGAACCCTCAAGAACGTGGAGATCATTACTATATGGTGAAAAAAAGAAAAGAGGAAGTCGGCTTTTTCTATTTCAATCATAAAGATGATGCTGTTGAGGTTGGATTAGGGATGAAACCAGAGCGGACTGGCGAAGGAGGGGGATTATCCTTTTTAAGAGCGGGAATGAATTTTGCAAGAATGAAGTATGAACCGAAAGAACTCAACCTCGCAGTTGCCACTTTTAATTCAAGAGCAATAAAAGTCTATCAACAAGCAGGATTTATACCCAATGGAACCTACATGCAAGAAACGAACGGAAGTCTGTTTGAATTTATGAAAATGAGCTATGCATGTGCTGGACACACATGAAGGAGAGCGGTCATGAAAACGACGAATCTTAAAATCAATGAATCTCACGTTCATTATTACGAGTGGGGGACGAACAAAAAAACATCAATGGTTTGTTTACACGGACTTGCGAATACAGGTGCTGTCTTTTCCGAATTAGCTGAATATCTAAAAGATGAGTATCATCTCATTTCGTTTGATAGTCCAGGTCATGGAAAAACAAGTTCTTTTAAAAAAGAAACAGATTATCTTTTTTCAAATCTTGCCGACTGGTATGACAATGTTTTTCAACAAATTGTACAAGAGCCTTTTTATATTTTAGGTCATTCTTGGGGAGCAGACATTGCATTACACTATGCAAAAAAATATCCTGAAAAGATAAAAGGCGTCATTTTGCTAGATGGTGGTTATACGTTTCCAGATTTTCAGGAAGACATGACTTTTGTGAAAGTGTATGATGCGTGGAATCATTATATGGATCATTCATCGACTTTTGACACTTGGACGGGTGTCGTTGAAGCGTACAAGCACTATACAGCGGAGTGGAATGAGGAAAAAGAACAAATGGTAAGAACGCTTTTTCATCAAAAAGAAACCTATCAACTCATTAGTTCAACGTTTACGGTATTATCCATTATTAAAGCTTTTTTCAAAGAAAGTTTTCAACGAACGTACCCGTACATACAGTCACCATTACTATTAATTTATGCAACGTTGCCAAAAGATTTAAATGAAGCGAGAAGTAAAGGGGTAAGAGAACTAAAGCAGCATATTGAAAACGTTACGATCGTTCCGATAGATGAAGCCGGCCATATGGTTCACTGGGATTCCCCAAAAAAAGTGGCAGATTCTATTAAACACTGGTCTAAGAAAAGTGATAGCTAGGATTCTATCATTGGAGGCAGATGAATGATTGATTATAGGATAAGGTCAGTTGAAAACTACACAGATAAAATAGGTGAACTTGTGAGCATGCTTGAACACGCTAGGCAAGTCACATTAAGTGAAATTTCTTCATTCGATCAATTTGAGTTAGACTACTTGCCTTCCCATCACGCAAATTCAATTGGCAGCCTTTTATTTCACATTGCTTCAATAGAATTTGTCCACCAGGTTATTTCTTTTGAGAAAAGGGATTTAACTTTAGAAGAAATCAAAAAATGGGGGATGGCATTATCCTTAGGTAGTAAGGCAAGGCAAGAAATAACGGGTCATTCACTCAACTATTATCTCGATACATTATCAGAGGTCAGGGGAGAAACGCTAGCTCTCCTCAAATCTAAAGACGATACATGGTTATTTGAAGAGCACAACTGGGACAACGGGGTTCCCTACAACAATTATTATTTATGGTTTCATGTTATGGAAGATGAGATGAATCATCGTGGACAAATTCGCGCATTGAAGAGGCAGTTAGGATATAGATGAAAACATGAAACGAACGATTCGTTATCTTTTCATTATGTTAGTTGGTTGTGCTGGATTAGGGAACAAATCTTACCTCTTACAAGATGGCTATTCTGTTATGTATATTTCTGCTTATAACGCAAAGCTGATTTATGATGAGACTGGAACAAATACGAGTGGAAGCACGGTCATACCAGAAATGGTTGTTCGAATCAATGAAAATGACCGCTATATCATTGCAGAGCAAGAGCTTTTAAAAAGAGGAAAACCGACTGGAGACTATACGTATTGGATCGAAGACAAATTAAATCGCACTATCGTTGGTCGTGCCTTAGACTTTGATGATTTTCAAAGCAAATTAAATGAGCTCTCAATAAATGATTTAGAGCTGTTAGACGTTAAAATTTTCCTGGTTTTAGAAGAATAGTAGAGATTGTAGCTTTCTTGAACGTTGTTTTGGCGATCTGGTTGAAAAGAAAAAGGAGCATTACACTTTCACTTCTCTGTAGCTAGTATGAAAGGAGAAAAATGATTGAACTGAAAAGAATAACTGAGGACAACATGGACCAAGTCATTGCACTTGAAGTTGGAGAAGGTCGACAATCCCTTATTGAAACGACGAACCTTAGGAGCATCGCAGACGCTTATGTTTTGAACGCAGATGGGATACCGGCCACGCCCTTTGCTATTTACGTAGATGAAGTAGTGGTCGGCTTTTTAATGTATACATATGATACGACAGACCATGAATCTTTTCAAAATGAAGTTTATTTCGGGGAGAAGGTTTACTTTCTTTATCATTTCATGATTGGAAAACGTTATCAAGAAAAAGGGTACGGTAAGCTTGCAGTCGAAAAAACATTGGCTAAAATTAAACAGATGCCCTTGGGAGAAGCAAAGTATATAGACCTTTTCTATCATAGAAAGAATCTTGTAGCAAAAAAAATATATGCTTCGCTTGGTTTTGTCGATTCAGGCATCATTCAGGGAGATTCGGTACATGCGAGCAAAAAGCTATAGGAAGAAGCATACATATGATTAGTGATTGCAACTAGAAACATCCATTGGAGGTTTTTTATGAATAAAGATAAGGAACCAATGGTCATTTCAATCTCTGCTGTATCTGGTGGTGGCAAAACAACAATAACGGAACTGCTAAATAAAACTTTGCAAAGATCAAAGGCTTTATTTTTTGATGATTATAATTTTGATGGTCCAACTGATATTGTTAAATGGATAAATAGAGGGGCAAACCCTAACGAATGGGATCTAACGCCTTTTATTGAGGATTTGCAAGCTTTATCAAAAGAGTTTTTAGATTACGTTATTATTGACTTTCCTTTTTCTTATACACATTCTCAAATAAATTATCTCATTAATATTTCAGTATTTATTGATACTCCATTAGACATTGCTATGGTACGTAGAGTAATTAGAGATCATTCTGATAGCTCAACTGAAATCATTCTATCAGATATGGAGAATTATCTTTTACGAGGTAGAAGTGGTTATGTACATATGCTTAATACCATTAAACCTAACGTTGACTTGGTTGTTGATGGTACTTTGGACAAAGTAGAGATTATTAATGTTATACGAAGGGACCTCTCTATAAGTTTGTAAGGAATATGTGAATTTCTGTTGGAAGTTTTAAGAAGCCTGTAATGTTTAATAGTAGTTTAGTGCCACATCTTTGTCCAATTATGGAGGGGTCTATGAACAACATTTGCGGAATTATTTTGGAAGGATATTCGCATACAGGGAAAACATCTATTTTAAAAGCATTAAAGCAGGTTCAAGCTAAGCACAACAATGAGAGAAGTGTCATTGTTTTAAGTGAGCATTATACACAAGTGTTACATAGAACAAGTGGAGGACTACGAAAATTGACGCAAGCAGAACATCTAAGACTATTAAAAGAAAGAGTGAGTATGTTACAAAGCTTTAATACATGGGCAAAGAAAACCGGACAACCAGAAAAAAACTCTAATAAACTATTTTTTATATTAGAAAGATTTCATTTAAATCATAGAGTGTCATTCTCGGACTCTTTAACGGAAGAGATTTCTTCACTGGAGAATGATTTGTTAACTATTAATGCAAAATGTGTGTTATTAACGGTATCAGCAGATATTGGTGAAAGAATCATGAGTAGAAATAAAAGTGAGTGGGTGGGAGACAAGAAAAAAGATTTAAAGCTAGAAAGTGAAAGGTTGTTAGAGCGGCAGAAGGAATATCGAATACAGGCAGAACGATCAAGTGTACCAACTATCGAGTTGAATACTGATGGCAAAGAGTGGCTTTCTTATGCAGAACAGATGTACAACTTAAACGAAAAGACATAGCGTTTAAAGAATGATTAATTAGAAAAAAGACCTCATTGTGGAAAGAGGACTAATTTTGATCTAACGCTTAAAAAAATTGTTAGAAAGGAACGTTTACTTGCCCTTGTGGCTGTACGTTAGTTGAATCTGAGAAAGGCACAGTAACTTGCCCTTGGCTTTCAACAGTTAAAGTTGAATTGGAAACGAGTATGCCTACTGCTAATGCAACTGAAGGGATTAAGAAAGCTAATTTTGTGTGCTTTTTCATATAACTGCCTCCTAGGGTTCAATTTCTAGTTCATATTAATTTACTCTCTTAATTATCTCATAATTTATTCCATATTTGTGGATTTAAAGAATTTTCCCAACCTAAGTTAACAACTAGCCAAAATGTGTACGAGAACCTATTAGTATCAATGTACACTCTAAATCATATTGAATCTTTTCTCCTTATATTGCGTATGGGAGAGAAATGAAAGGTTTTTAGGAGGTCTACATGAGTCAGTTAACTACAAAGATACAAATCCACGTAAAAGAAAAAGCGAGTTTACTAGAACCCTTATCTGTAAAAATTGAGACTGGGGAACCTAAAACCGCGTTTAGGATGACGTTGGAAACAAAAGATGACAAAGGCAATGTTTTCATATCAAAAGCTGTGTTTGAAAGCGATGAGAATGGATGGATTGATGTAGCTACGTGTAAACCCGTTAGTGGCGACTATGAATCAGTTGATCATTTGGGGATGATTTGGTCGATGAGTGTAGGCAAGAAAAATCGAATGTTCGTAAAACATTCGGCTGAGGCGATCATATTTGATATGAATCTATATAACTCTAACGGCGATCTTTTAGCAAATAAGTCGTTTGAAAGAACGTTCCTAGAGAAATCTATCATAAAAGAAGCGTTGCAAGATGATGTTGTTGGCTCGTTATTTTATCCAGAAGATCAAACGGATTTACCAGCAATTATTATCGTAGGCGGTTCGGATGGTGCTGTGCATGAATCGGCAGCTGCATTATTAGCTTCAGAAGGGTATGCCGTTCTTGCGTTAGCGTACTTTGGAAAAGAAGGATTGCCTAAAGGAATTGAACATATTCCGCTCGAGTATGTAGATCATGCATTTTCTTTATTGGAGAGTCGCATGAATGTTAATCAGGATAAGCTTGCCATCATTGGTCACTCAAGAGGTGCAGAACTTGCGCTTCTATACGCATCGAATCATACGAAAGTAAAAGCGGTGATTGCATCTGGAGCAAGCTCCGTTATCTTTTCTGGAATGATCAACTTTCAACCTACAAAAAAATCTGCGTGGACCTATAAACAGGTTCCTTATGAATTCTATGCTGTAGAAAGAGAGTTTAAAGATACGGTGTCCTTTTTCCGGCATTTACTTTTGCGAAAACCATACTCGGGTATCGAAACGATGAAAGCGAGTCTACAGGATAACGAAAGATTGGCGTTGTATTCCATCCCTGTCCAGAACATTCAAGCTCCGATCATGCTATTTGCTGGAACAGATGATCATGTACAGCCAGCTGAGCTTTTTCTGAATCGAATGAAAGCAGACTTACATAATCATGCGTACAGCGAGGATAATCAATTTATTCTTCATTCTGGTGCTGGACATTTTGCTGCATTTCCGAGCAGTTTGCCTAACCTACCGCAAACAGTAGAAGAGAGTAACGCGCTCATGACCTTGACATTCGGAGGAACGAAAAAAATAAATGCGGATGTTGCGCATCAATCGTGGGACGAGACGGTCACTTTTCTACATACACACCTCTAAAAATCACTAGCTTTTTTACTGAGGAAGCTGGAGAACCTATACACTCCGTATAGGTTCTTTTGCTTCGCGATTCTAAATTACATAGTCGTCAACATGGAAGACGCCAATTTTTTCTGGACGAATATAGGCGGTGTCGCCAACTTGTAAATGGAGATCGGCTAGATGTTTTTTTGGTTGTTGGATATCAATCATTTCGTTTTGTTCTTCGTGTTTCACTTCAATGAACACGATGGGGCCAACTGGATGAATGGATTGAACAATGACTTTTAAGTCGGCTTTTCCTTCGTATGTTGTGGAGATGGCAATCTCGTGTGGACGAGCAAACCCGACTGCTTGCGATTCTTCTAGTGTTGAGGCGGTTTGCCAGTCAGCTCCGTGTATGTGTAGTGTTCCTGCTTTCGCTTGGCCTGAGAAACGGTTGGCGTTGCCTAGAAACTCGTACACGAACGGTGTTTGTGGTTCTTCATAGACATGAGTGGGTGTGCCAATTTGTTCAATTGCGCCATTCCGCATAACGACGACCTTGTCTGCAACATCAAGTGCTTCTTCTTGGTCGTGGGTAACAAAAACGGTTGTGATGCCAGTTTGTTTGTGGAGCGTGCGCAACCAGCGTCTAAGTTCTTTTCGTACTTGCGCATCGAGTGCGCCAAAAGGTTCATCGAGCAAGAGGACATCTGGGTTAATAGCTAGGGCTCTTGCCAAGGCAACACGCTGACGCTGACCGCCAGAAAGTTCAGCAGGAAAACGATTCCCGAGTCCGTCTAATTTTACGAGCGTTAGCAGTTCCTGCACACGAGCAGCAATCGCTTGTTTTGATGGGCGCTCGCGCCGTTTTAACACATTAAGTCCATATGCGATGTTTGTGGCGACGGTCATGTGAGCAAACAATGCGTAATGTTGAAAAACAAAGCCAACTTTTCGTTCTCGAGGGGAACGGTTTGTCACGTTTTTTCCGTTTATATGAATCTCACCTTGATTTGCTGTTTCAAGTCCAGCAATCATCCGTAATAAAGTGGTTTTTCCAGAACCGGATGGACCTAGTAATGCGAATAACTCGCCTTGTTCAACTTCTAAATCTATGTTGTGTAAAACAGGTGTTGTGCCAAATGCTTTATGGATGCCTGTCATTTTTATCGTCATTTCGTCTTCACCTTTCCTTGTCGAGATTCAACCCATTGCTTCACAAAAATGGTGACGATGGCAAAGAGGGACATCAACGCTGCGATGGCAAAAGATGCGGTAAATTGATATTCGTTGTAGAGAATTTCCACATGCAATGGCATCGTATTCGTACTCCCGCGAATTTTTCCAGACACAACGGATACAGCGCCAAACTCACCAATGGTGCGAGCTGTACAGAGAATCACACCGTAAAGCAGGCCCCACTTTATAGACGGCAGTGTGACGCGAAGGAACGTTTGCCATCCATTTGCTCCAAGTGTAATAGAGGCTTCTTCTGCTTCTGAACCTTGTGCTTCCATAAGTGGAATCAGTTCACGAACAACAAAAGGTAAGGTGACAAACATCGTTGCAAGCACAATTCCAGGTAGAGCAAAAATGATTTGAAACCCATTTGCTACGAGCCATTCTCCGAAAAAACCGTACACCCCGTACAAGAGAATAAAGAGTAGCCCTGCGATAACTGGAGACACAGCGAACGGAATTTCAATAAGGGTAATTAGAAGTTGTCTGCCTCTAAACTGGAATTTCGTTAATGCCCATGCGGCGGCTAAGCCGAAAAGTGTATGAAGCGGAACCGTAATCACAACAACAAGAAGGGTTAGCTGTATAGCTGATAACGCATCTGGCTCGGTGATCGATGCCACAAACACTTGAAACCCTTGGGCAAAAGCGCCTGAAAAAATAATGACGAGCGGCAAAAAAAGAAACAGTAGTAAGAACAAAAACGCAATGCTAATCAATACGTAGCTCAACCATGTTTTTTCAGAACGCATTTAGGACAACCTCCTTTGACCTAATTTTCTCGATAAGAGCCACTGTAGGGCGTTGACTGCTAGGAGCAATGCAAAGGAGAGGACAAGCATCACGACAGCGATTGCCGTTGCGCCACCGTAATCAAATTGTTCAAGCTTTGTCATTATGAGAAGAGGAACAATCTCTGTTTGCATCGGCATGTTTCCTGCGATAAATACGACTGAACCGTATTCCCCGAGTGCCCGCGCAAACGCCAGCGTCATTCCCGCGAGTAGCGCTGGGACAAGCAAAGGGAAAATGACGGTTCGAAACGTTTGAAAAGGTGTGGCGCCCAGTAATGCAGATGCTTCTTCCGTTTCTTGATCAATGGTTTTTAAAACAGGTTCGACCATCCGAACAACGAAAGGCAGTCCGATAAACGTAAGCGCTATTGTGACGCCAAGTGGTGTAAACGCTACTTGAATGCCGAGTGGCGCAAGCAAAGAACCAATCCAGCCACTTTCTGTATAAAGACTCGTTAAGGCAATCCCAGCGACTGCAGTTGGTAAGGCGAAAGGTAAGTCAATTAAACCATCCATCAATCGTTTACCAGGGAAGGTATAGCGAACCATGACCCACGCAATTAACACGCCGAACACACCATTAATGAGTGCCGCAATAAACGATGCCGTGAAGCTTAATCGGAACGCGGCAAAAACTCTTGGATCATTAAGGGCATTCCAAAACGTATCCCAGCCGTTGTAAACCGTAAAGACAACAAGTGCTGCGAGAGGAATAAAGACAATAAAGCTCATATAAAGCATGGTGAATCCTAGGCTAATGCCGAAGCCTGGTAATATTCGTTTCATAATCGACTCCTACTTGTTAAGGTTGGTAGATTTCGTCAAAGATGCCGCCGTCTGCAAAGTGTTTTTCTTGTGCTTCTTGCCAAGAGCCAAATTTTTCGTCGATGGTGAACAAATCGAGTTCAGGGAATGATTCGCTATATTCAGCTAGAACATTTTCATTTCTAGGTCGATAATAGTGCTCAGCAATCAAGCGCTGTCCTTCATCGGTATATAAAAATTCTAAATAGGCTTCGGCGACGTCACGGGTTCCTTTTCGATCAACTACTTTGTCAACAATCGCGACAGGTGGTTCGGTTAAAATGGACATAGAAGGTGTTACAATATCAAACTCATCTTCGCCTAATTCATTTGCAGCAAGAATCGCTTCGTTTTCCCAAGCAAGTAAGACGTCACCAATACCACGCTCTACAAATGAGGTCGTTGCTCCCCTGGCACCGGAATCGAGTGCAACTACATTTTGATAAATGTCGCTGACAAATGTTTGTGCTTCCTCTTCCGAACCGTATGCTTCTTTTGCATAGCCCCAAGCTGCTAAGTAATTCCAGCGAGCACCACCAGATGTTTTCGGATTCGGTGTAACGACCTCAACATCTTCACGAATTAAATCATCCCAGTCTTGAATGTCTTTCGGGTTTCCTTTTCGGACCAAGAAATTAATCGTCGACGTATATGGAGCAGAGTTCTCTTCAAATTGAGATTGCCAGTCTGCATCTAGAAGTTCCCGTTCTTGTAATACATCAATATCGTAAGCGAGCGCTAATGTCACCACGTCCGCTTCTAGTCCATCCAAGACAGAGCGGGCTTGACTGCCAGATCCTCCATGAGAAGCATTGATTTTAATCGTTTCGCCTGTTTCCTCTTCCCAATAATCAATAAATGCATCATCCACATCCGCATATAGTTCACGAGTTGGATCATACGAAACGTTTAATAGTTCTACAGAATCACCAGAACTGGACGTGTTACAAGCGGAAAGAACACCAATTGCTAGGATAGGGAACGCGATTTTTTTCATTTCAACACTCCTTTTTGTGTATCCCTATATATTTAGTAGGGATTAAGATTAAAAAAATATATGTAAGAATTGTGTTTTATATTATTCTTATAATTCCGATCTGTCAATAAGTTTTTTCTATAGACATCAAATGGACGTTTCCCAAGTTCTTTGACTGTATTGGGAAATATCATCATATCGACAATTTTTCCCATTTATGTGGTATGTTTAATAAAACAAGTAAATAACGAGAAGGGGTGATTGAATGCAAGTGAAGATACCATCCGAAGCAGTCGGTGCCAAGATTGTTGAGTGGTATAGTTGTCTTGTTTCACGTTCGTATGACCAAGCTATGTTGTTAAGGGATGAAACAAAAACAATGATTCGTCAAATGGAGAAGAATGACAAGATATTGGCATATTTTTCACTCGTTGACTATAGACACAGTATGCTTATGAACAGCTATGATAAAAATACACTAGACGAAGAGTTGTTGGAGGAACATGAAGAGATCACGCAAATTGATAATATGCTCAAGTATTTTTATTATTTTATTAGTGGTCAATCTGAGTATGTGCATGAACGGTATCGTTCGGCTGTAAAACTTTTTGAAAGAGCAGGTAGATTGCTGGAGCATGTGAATGATGAGGCGGAGGAAGCTGAGTTCTATCAATATACGGGATATGTCTATTACCGCTTAAATCAATACTTAATCGCTTCTTCTTATATGGAGAAAGCATCTGTTATTTATCAGCGACTTCAGTATACTGAATCCAGATAGCAGAAGCGGAAATGACCTACTACCAAAATAAAGAATATCTGGCGCGATGTTTAGCGACAAAAGGCTTGCATATTAAAAATGATTATCAGCTAGTGGATAAAGCAATTGAACGATTAACAAAACTCGGTTTAGATTTTGAGATTGCAGAAGTAGCAGAAGACGCTTCAGGTTACGCTGAAAAAGAAGGAAATGATTCGTTGGCGTTGAAGTATATGAAAGTTGCTCATAGAGCTCGTTTGTACCAAAATGCGATAGGAGAGGATAGTAAATGATTAAAAAATTTGTTCTTATAACAATGTTAGCTGTTGCACTAACGGTAGGATCATCTGGAAGTCTCACCGCAGATGATGCAGATCTATTTCAAACGCGTGATAAAGCAGAAATGACGTAAAGAAGATGCTGGCATGCATCTTCTTTTTTCACCCTCTCGCCATGCTATACACGAGAATCTCTTTTCCCCATGTAAGTATCCGTTTTTCTTGCTCCATTCCTACACGTTTAGCAACACGAATGGAAGGGTAGTTATGTGGAGCGATTAAGGAAATAACCCGCTTGCAGTCCAATCGAGAAAAAGCGAAATCCCGACAAGCGGAAGCGGCCTCCGTCGCATAGCCATTTCCCCAAAAATCTCTTACGAACAAATAGCCAATTTCAAGCTCGTCTTTTCCTTCAATAACTTGGGGAACAAGACCACATTGTCCAAAAAAAGTACCGGTTCGTTTATCTTCTACAATCCATAAACCCGCCCCTTGAGTGTCATAAAGGTCAAGTTGCCAATTGATCCATTTCATCGTTTCTGCTTCATTCTTCGTTTTAGGGTAATGGGCCATTGCTTCGGGGTCGGAAAAAATCTTTAATAAATGCTCTACATCATGATGGGTCATAGCCCGTAGTGCTAAACGATCTGTTTCCATGATGGTTTCATTCATTTTGGTCGCCTCCTTTATTTCTTAACTTGTATAGATGTTGAGACTCTCCAAAGCGTTGGACGGCTCCCGTACCAATCAGATGATGCGGAAAAAGATTAAAATAAATTGTTGTAAAATTCTAACGTCTATACTATACTAAAACAAATGACCATCGACTGCAATGACCTTGCAGCGTTCCTGGTCTCAACTGGAAAACGATAATAACTTGGCGACGTTCACTTTGATCTTCGGTAGCCTGAAGACGAGCCTTGAATAGAGTCAGTAGAGCAATTCATGTTTGTAGACATGGTTTGTTTTACTGGCTCTTTTTTGTTGCAACTAAAGAAGGAGGGAGTGTTTTGCGCGGCGCTTTAGAAGGGATACGAATTATTGATACGTCAAGGGTATTGGCTGGTCCATTTTGCTCGATGATTCTGGGTGATCTAGGTGCTGAAGTCATTAAAATTGAGCATGTCCGGGATGGTGACGAAACAAGAAGTTGGGGACCTCCTTTTGTTGGGAGTGAAAGTGCGTACTATTTAACCGCAAATCGCAATAAGCGTGGGATGACGTTAGATTTAGGTTCAGAAAAAGGGAAGGAGATCTTCCTAGAACTTGTAGCTGATGCAGATGTGATGATTGAAAATTTTAAAGTAGGCACATTGGCAAAATGGGGGCTAAGTTATGACGATTTATCCCAGCACAATGAAGGAATCATCGTTGCCTCGATCACTGGATTTGGTCAGACAGGTCCATACCAAGCTTTACCTGGCTACGATTATATCGTGCAGGCGATGAGCGGACTTATGAGCATCACTGGAGAGAAGGAAGGCCCACCGTTAAAAGTAGGTGTGGCTATTTCAGATGTGTTAACCGGGCTCTATACATGTATTGGGATTTTGTCGGCTGTCCATCATCGACAGCAAACAGGAGAAGGCCAAGCGATCGATATTTCGTTGTTGGATTGCCAAGTATCCGCTCTAGTGAACGTTGCGAGTAACTACCTTGCAACGGGTGACATGCCAACTCGGTTAGGGAATCAACATCCGAATATTTCCCCCTATCAAGTGTTTTCGGCGAAAGATGGAGATATGGTCATCGCGGTAGGGAACGATCGCCAGTTTGAGCAGTTCGCCCATGTGATTGAAAAGCCCGAGTTATTGGATGTACCACTGTTTCAAACAAACACGATGCGTGTTGAAAATCGTACACGATTGCTCTCTATTTGCGGAGAGGCGATGCTAGCGAAAACGAAAAGAGAATGGAAAGCATTGTTTGATCAAGCAGGAGTACCGAATGGACCGATTCAGACAATCCCTGAAATGTTCGCAGATCCGCACATTCAAGCGCGGGAAATGTGTATGTCTATGGAGCATCCATCGTTAGGCGCGTTAAAGCTAGTAGGGTCCCCGTTAAAATTAAGCAAAAGTCCCGTGAAAATGATTAAGCCGCCACCGCTATACGGGGAGCATACGGAGCAAGTCTTACGTGAGTTAGGTTATACAAAAGACGATATTGAAGGATTTAGACAAAACCACATTATTTAGGAGGCGTTTATATGATGAATTTTGAACTGACTGAAGAGCAAGTAAGTGTGCAAAAAATGGTCCGTAAATTTGTTGATAAAGAAATTATTCCTTACATTCAAGAGTGGGACCGAAACGGTGAATTTCAACCTCATATTTTAAAAAAGCTGTCGGAATTGCAGTTAATGGGCGTATGTATTCCAGAGCAGTACGGCGGAGCAGGTATGGATTATAATACGTTAGCGATTGTGTGTCAGGAGCTAGAGCGTGGGGACACGGCTTATCGGACCGCAGTATCTGTTCATACAGGTTTAAACAGCATGACCGTGTTGCAGTGGGGAACAGAAGAACAGAAGCAAAAGTATTTAACGCCTCAAGCAGAAGGGACGAAAATTGGTGCTTTTGGTTTAACAGAGCCTGATGCTGGATCGGATGTTGCAGCGATGAAGTCAACCGCAGTGCGGGACGGAGACTCCTATATTTTAAACGGATCCAAAACATGGATTTCTCTTTGTGATGTAGCCGATCATTTTCTTGTGTTTGCAAAAACAGATCATGATCAAGCACACAAAGGAATCAGCGCGTTCATTGTCGAAAGAAGTTACGAGGGTGTAGAAACAAAGGCGATCAAAGGAAAATTGGGGATTCGAGCTGGGAATACAGGTGAAGTTTTTTTAACGGACGTTCGCGTACCAGCGGAAAATATGCTTGGCGAAGAAGGAGAAGGGTTTAAAATTGCCATGTCGGCACTGGATAACGGTCGTTTCACGGTTGCGGCTGGAGCAGTAGGGTTAATTGAAGCGTCTCTCGAAGCGAGCTTAAAGTATTGCCATGAACGGAAAACGTTTGGAAAAGAAATTGGGAAGCATCAGCTTGTTCAGCAAATGATTGCGAATATGAGTGCGAATTTAGAAATCTCGCAAACCCTTGTTTTTAAGGCAGGATGGTTAAAAAATAACGGCGAGCGAAATACGAGAGAAACGTCATTAGCAAAATGGATTGCGTGTAATGCCGGCTTTGACGCAGCCAATGATGCGGTTCAAATTCACGGTGCGTATGGCTATTCAGATGAATACCCAGTTGAACGTTTTCTAAGAAATTCAAAAGCGCCAGTTATTTACGAAGGAACAAAAGAAATTCATACGATCATGCAAGCGGAATATGCGCTTGGTTACAAAGAAGATCGTCCGTTGCGAAAACAGCTACCAGCTTGGCCATTCGAAGAAGTAACCGTTACAAACTAAGGCGAAGCGGATAAACGGTTGTTGCTCGGACGTAAGGGAGATGTGTGATGAACACTTATTTTATTGCTGGCCATGCAAAACTTCCTCAAGGAATGGCAGCACGCAATGTTTACGATTCGCTCACGATTACGCTAGAGCTAGACTTTACGTACGGAGTTGTCGTGGATTGTTCTTGTACGCTAGCAACTGAGCACGGGCGCAACTTTATCCGCCAACTGTTGCGTGGGTATTGTTTACAACATGGGGTAGATGAGTTAATTCAAACGGTCCAACACCATTACCGTGGGAAAGCAGGGCATGCGATTCAAGCTGCTTTAAAAGATGTCTACGCCCAGTATGAAACATCAGGCGCAAGTTTTAAAGAAGTGTGAAAGGAAGGTGGTTAGGTGATGACGAGTCTAGTAGCTGATTTATTCATTGGGCAGATTGCGCGATTACAGCGTACGTTTTCGGATGAAGATGTAAGGGTTTGCAAAGAGCTGACCAATGATTATAGTCCTGTGTACAACTCCGATCAAGATGTGTGGAAAACGTATTATAATCAACCGATTGTGCCGGGATTATTGGCGGAAGGTCTAATCACCCAAGTCGTAAGCGAAAAACTACCTGGTAAAGCGTGTGTTTTGTTGCAGAAAGAGCTTGTGTTTTATCGACCTGTGCATGTAGGTGATGTGATTACCGCTGAGCTCGAAATTATTGATATCCATGAAGAGCGCAGTTGGATTACGCAAAAAGTGATTTGTTCCAACGATCAAGGCAATGAAGTGATTAAAGGTCAAATTGTCATTCTTGTTCTAGGTGATTGATGTGAAAAACATGCTTACTACGACAGAGCGCAAGGTTGATTGGGGTTACATTGAGACGAATGAACATAGTCAAATTGTTTTTCTTAGTGATGAGTTGTGCGCAACTTTTCAGATCGTAAAAGATGAATGGCTTGGGGTGCCGGCGAGGGAGCTCATTCGTGATCCGAGCAGCCGAAAGCCTAAACATGTCTTCTTTGGTCGTATAACTGGCTACGCATGCCTCATTCGAGTCGTTCATCTTGACCAGCATAGGCAGTATCATGTGCTTATCCGTCAAGACGAGGTCACGCATGTTGAATTAATGCCATTTATGAATGCGATTGAGAGCACATCGAAAAAGAAAAATCAGTCAAGGCGAAGCAAATATAGTTTTTCAGAAGTGCTTGGTGAGAGCGAATCCATGGAGCAGGTGAAGGAATTAGCTGCGCGAATTGCGACGAGCCAATCGACCGTATTGCTTACTGGTGAAAGTGGAACAGGGAAAGAACTGTTTGCGCAAGCCATACACGGGTTAAGCACACGCAAACATGATCCATTCGTCGCAGTCAATTGTGCAGCCATTCCTGCTGATTTGTTTGAGTCAGAAGTGTTTGGCTATGAAGGTGGTGCGTTTAGCGGAGCGAAAAGGGAAGGGAAGCCGGGAAAAGTCGAGTTAGCGCAGCACGGGACCTTGTTTTTGGACGAAATTTCAGAGCTTCCTTATGCAGCACAAGGAAAACTGCTGCGGGTTTTGCAAGAGCGAGAGATTGAACGGCTTGGGGGTACGAGTAGTAAGAATGTAGATATTCGAATTATAGCGGCGACGAACCGTGATTTGAGTATGCTCGTCCACGAAGGTAAGTTCCGCCAAGATTTGTTTTATCGGCTATACGTATTTGATTTGAAAATTCCTGCGCTACGTCAGCGGAAAGAAGACATCTTGCTTTTGGCGGAGTCGTTTGTCGCTATATTTAACGACCGATTAGGCTTGCAGGTTGAATCAATTGATATGGAGATGCAGCAATGGATGCTCCATTATGAGTGGCCAGGAAATGTGCGAGAGTTAAAAGCGTATATTGAACGGGCGATGAATTTAACAAATGGGCATGTACTAAAGCGACCTGTTGAGCCGATGCTTTCACAACCAGTAGAGGTAGACACGGATCAACCACTTTATTCATTAGAAGATGAAGTGAGACGCGCTGAGGAGAACGCAATCCGTAAAGCTTTGAAACAAGCTGAAGGGGATCGGACAACGGCCGCACGTCTATTAGGGATTCACCTCGCAAGCTTATATCGAAAACTGTCAAAATATCAAATAAAAGATTAACGTGTACAACCAACTCGGCTTGTGCACGTTTTTACATAACTTCGCTTTTTCGCAATTTTGTTTCGCATAATTGCGAATAGATGCAGAGGTGCGAAAGGGAGACGCTGAACGAGTAAGGTCTGTATAGACGTTTTCGTTGGCATAACTTTTGCAAGAAGAGAGAGAAGGAGATGATAGAGATGGACTTTTCATTCAATGAAGAACAGCAGTATTTCGCTAAAATGTTGCGAGAGTTTGCGAAAGAAGAGCTGCTGCCAAACTATACACGATGGGACCGAGAAGGCGTTACGCCAAAACATTTGTGGAAAAAGTTAGGTGAGCTAGGAGTCAATGGGCTACGGATACCTGAAGAGTATGGAGGCAGCGGTGCAGATTGCGTCACAACAGGTATTGCAGCCGAAGAGATTGGAAAAGGCGATTTTAATCTAACCTATGCTGTAATGCTTAATGCACTGATTGGCGAAATTATTGCGACACATGCTAGTGACACGATAAAAAAAGAATGGCTCCCGAAAATCGCTTCAGGTGAGAGTATTGTCGGTATTGCAATTACAGAACCGTCTGCTGGCACCGATGCTGGCGGAATTAAAACGACGGCTGTTTATAAAGATGGCGCGTACGTGTTAAACGGCGAAAAATCTGGAATTAGTGTTGCGACTTCAGGCGATGCATTTATCATTTTTGCGAAAACAAATCCAGAGCTCGGGAATCGCGGCATATCGGCTTTTATCGTCCCAGCTGATTTAAAAGGGTTAGAAACAAAAGGGTATGAGGATTTAGGCAATATTCCAGTCAGTCGAGGTTCTCTTTACTTACATGATGTTGTCGTACCAGAAGAATATTTAATTGGGCTAGAGGGGAAGGGATTTGCGCAAGTCATGAACGGCTTTGATTTAAGTCGATTATTAATCGGGCTGCAATGTGTTGGAGCGGCGATGCAAAGTCTTGAGGAGACCATTGAACATGTGAAGATGAGACACTCGTTCGGAAAACCGCTTGCCACGTATCAAGGTGTTTCATTTCCAATTGTTACCCACTATACCCAGCTCGATATGGTGAGGTGGCAAGCGTATCGAGGACTGTGGTTGCGCGATCAAGGATTAAAGCATTCAAAAGAATCGGCCGCAGTGAAATGGCTTGGACCGAAATATAGTCAAGAAGCGATTCATGAATGTCTGCTCTTAAATGGACATTATGCCTATACAAAAGAAATGCCGTTAGAACAGCGCCTGCGAGATGTCATTGGACTGGAGATCGGCGACGGGACCGCACAGGCGAACCAAATGGTCATTGCCAAAGACATTATTGGCAAAGAGTATCGATCGTATTAAATCGAGTAGCGTGAAGGTCGTTTTTTAAACAATTATAGGTGGTGACGTGAGTTGGACTTACAAGATGTGCAGTATGAAAAAGCGAATGGAATTGCAAAGATTACCATTAATCGTCCAGAAGTATACAATGCGTTCCGAGCGCGAACGATTGAAGAGCTCATTTGGAGTTTTCGAGATGCATGGGATGACAACCGAATCGGAGCGGTTATTTTAACAGGAGCAGGGGAAAAGGCGTTTTGTGTTGGTGGAGATCAAAAAGAGAAAGGCGATGAAGGTGGCTACGATTATCAAGGCGGACTTGGCGGTGGCATTGGTCTTGAAGTGGAAAACTTGCATCAAACGATTCGAAATATTCCTAAGCCTGTGATCGCGGCAGTGAACGGCTTCGCAATTGGCGGCGGTCATGTGCTCCATGTCATTTGTGATTTAACCATTGCGGCAGATACAGCTAAATTTGGGCAAACCGGTCCCAAAGTAGGGAGTTTCGATGCCGGGTTTGGTTCTGCTTATTTAGCTCGAATTGTCGGGGAGAAAAAGGCGCGGGAAATTTGGTATTTATGTGAGAAATACTCCGCAGAAGAGTGCAAGGAGATGGGATTAGTCAACAAGGTAGTTCCGGCTAATGAATTAGCGCAAGCTGCTCAAGAGTGGGCAGAGAAAATTGTTGAGAAGAGCCCAACAGCGATTAAAGTATTAAAGCTTTCGTTTAATGCTGATAGTCAAAACATCCAAGGGATCTCACAGCTTGCCATGTCGAATCTAGCATTGTTTTACAATACGGCCGAATCAGAAGAAGGGAAGAATGCATTTTTAGAAAAAAGACCCGTTGATTTCAAAAAATTTAGAGGGTGAGTAGGAGGACAAACAAGTGAAACAAAACACGCTGTTGACTCCAGAGTATATTGCAAACAACGAATCGAAATGGCCGAATAAAACAATTATTGATTATTTAGATGAAGCGATTCAACGCTATCCCCATAAACGAGCAATCGTTGATCACAAAAGTTGTTATACCTACGAAGAGCTTGGAAGAATGGTAGATCGTGTCGCGCTAGGTTTGCTCGAACATGGTTTGCAAAAAGGTGATGTGCTTTCGCTCCAGCTACCAAATTGGAATGAATTTATTATTCTCCATTATGCCGCAAGTAAAATTGGTGCGATTACAAATCCACTTGTCCCAATTTATCGCGATCGTGAAATTGGCCATATGGTTTCAACGGTTGAGGCAAAAATGATCGTCATTCCTGATGAGTTTCGTGGATTTCATTATCCGGAGATGCTAGAGCGATTAAAACCGACATTGCCGCACCTTCAAGAGATTTTTGTGTTAGGGGAAAATGTACCAGAAACAATGAAACCGCTTACTAGATTAATGGATGAGCCGTGGGAAGAAAGAAAGTCAGTCGCTGACCTACAGCAGATTACTCATAATCCAAATGATGTGACGGAAATTATTTTTACATCGGGCACAACAGGTCAGCCAAAAGGCGTCATGCATACGCATAATACTTTATGCGTGTCGACGAATTATTGGATTGATCGGCTGCACTTAACAGCCGATGACGTCATGTTTATGGCGTCGACGTTTGCCCATCAAACCGGTTTTGGTTATGGCGTTCGCCTCCCTACACATTATGGTGGAACCGCCATCTATCAAGATATCTGGGACCCAGGTGAATTTTTAAAATTAGTCGAGACAGAAAAAATCACGTTTACGGCAGGGGCAACCCCTTTTCTTCAAGATACTGTGCAGTATCCAAATGTAGAAACGTACAATCTTGCATCGCTTCATTCCTTTGTAGCACTCGGTGCCCCCTTACCTCGCTCGCTGGTTAAAGAAGCATTTGCGAAGGTTCCGTTTACGATTCTAGCAGGCTGGGGCCAAACGGAAGATGGGTTAGTGACGCTGACGAAACCAGAAGATGAAGAAGAGAAGATTACAGGGACAGACGGTGTTCCTTTTGAAGGAATGGAACTAAAGATTGTTGATGAAACCGGAATAGAAGTGCCTCGAAACACGGAAGGCGACCTTCTATGTCGAGGACCTGCTTTATTTATTGGCTATTACAAACAGCTTGAAAAGACATTGGAAGAATTTCAAGCTGATTGGTTTGTAACAGGGGATCGAGCGGTAATGGATGACGATGGCTATATTCGTATTGCTGGTAGGAACAAGGACATTATTATACGAGGTGGCGAAAATATTCCAGTGGCTTACGTGGAAAATGCGCTTTATGAGCACCCGGATATTGCGATTGTCCAGCTTATTGCAATGCCTGACCCCAGATTACAAGAAAAAGGCTGTGCATTTATCCGTTTGAAAACAGAAGCATCAGCATTAAGTCTTGCAGATGTCCAACAGTTTTTAAAAGAAAAAGGGGTCGCAAAACAGTATTGGCCGGAGCACGTCGAAATTGTCGATGATTTTCCGCGAACGCCTAGCGGCAAAATTCAAAAATATCGTTTGCGCGATGAGATTTCAAAGGTAATGAAAGAAACGTAAAGATGGAGGGGAAACGTATGGAAAAGCGTGTCGCATTTGTTACTGGTGCTGGAAGAGGAATGGGAAGAGAAATTTCGTTAACGCTGGCAAAGCAAGACATGACGATTATCGTGACGGACGTCAATATGGAAAATGCAGAAGAAACCGTCTCGCACGTGCATAATTTGGGAGGCGAGGCGTATGCTGTTTATTGCGATGTGACATCATTAGAAAGTGTCCAACAAGCCGTAGAAAAGGCAATGAGTCATACGAGTCAAATTGATGTACTCGTTAATAATGCAGGTTGGGATAAGATTGAACCATTCTTAAAAAGTGAGCCGAGTACGTGGCAGACGATTATCGCGATTAACTTAATGGGGCAAATTCATACATGTAAAGAAATTTTGCCGAAGATGATTGAAAGCGGTTACGGGAAAGTCATTAACATCGCTTCTGATTCTGGAAGAGTTGGCTCAAGTGGGGAAGCAGTTTATTCAGCAGCAAAAGGCGGCATCATTACTTTGACGAAAACCCTTGCTCGAGAAATGGCTCGACATAAGATTAATGTAAATTGTATTGCGCCGGGACCTGCGGATACGCCGTTATTCCAAGAGATCGGGACATATAACGAAGGAATTGCAGCCGCATTAACAAAGGCGATTCCGTTCCGACGTCTTGCAGAACCGAGTGATATTGCCAATGCGGTTCGTTTCTTTGCATCAGATGAATCAAGCTATATTACCGGGCAAACCCTTTCTGTCAGTGGCGGCTTAACAATGGTGTGATGAAAGTCATTCGATTAAAAAAGAAATGTGGTGAAGGCAGTTGAACTTTAATTTAACGGAAGATGAACAGTTGTTAAAAAAGGGGATTCGCGATTTTATTGACCACGAAGTTGATCCAAGAGCGATGGAGATCGAAGAAACCAACGAGATTCCAGCAGATATCATGGAAAAGACAAAAGAAATGGGTTTGTTTGCTTTAAGTGTACCGGAACAATATGGTGGTCTCGGACTTAGTATGGTCGGGAAATGCGCGGTTCTAGAAGAAATTGGTCGGACCCATAATGGCTATACGACTGTAATTGGCGGGCATACAGGTATTGGTGGCGTCGGTATTGTTGAGTTTGGGACAGAAAAACAGAAGGAAAAATACTTACCGCCGATGGCAAGTGGAGAGATGATTGGCGCATTTGCCTTAACAGAGCCGAGCGCAGGCTCTCACGCATCCAATCTAAAAACTACTGCGGTGAAAAAAGGCGATCACTATATTTTAAATGGAAGTAAGCACTATATTACGAATGCTCCGATTGCTGGTATTTTTACCGTGATGGCTGTGACAGACCCATCAAAAGGAGCGAAAGGAATTACGTCGTTCATTGTCGAAAGGGATACACCAGGACTGATTATCGGCAAAATTGAACAGAAAATGGGTTTACACGGGTCCCACTCGTCGGAACTTTTCTTTGAAGATTGCGTAGTTCCTGCTGAGAACATCCTTGGAGAAGTTGGGCAAGGTTATATGAATGCGTTAAAAATTTTAGCAAATGGCCGCGCAGGGATGGCCGCTCGTAACCTAGGCTCATGTGATAAACTACTTGATTTATCGCTTACGTTTTCACAGGAACGGATACAGTTTGGTAAGCCGATTTTTGAACAACAAATCATTCAACATTATCTCGCCGATATGGCGATGGAAATTGAAGCATTGCGTTCCATGACATACCGGGTTGCCTGGATGGTCGACGAAGGGAAGAAAGTGATTAAAGAAGCGGCGATGGTGAAGCTCTTTGGCTCAGAAACCTATGGAAGAGTGGCTGATAAAGCAGTTCAAATTCATGGTGGGATTGGCTATATTTCTGAATACCCGATCGAACGGTTTTATCGTGATGCACGAATTACGCGCATCTACGAAGGCACGTCCGAGATCCAAAAGAATATTATCGCAACCCAATTACAAAAGGAAATGAAGTGATTTTTCAGGAGGGCATCCTATGGATTTACGCGGGAAAACCGTACTCGTAACAGGAGGTGCAAAAGGGGTTGGTCGAGCAATTGTGCAGGCTCTAGCGGAGGCTGGGGCCACGATTGCGCTCCACTACCATCACTCTGAAAAAGAAGCCCACGAGACTGTTGAGGAACTAAGGAGAGTCAACATTACGATATGTGCAGTAAAGGCCAACCTCGCACATTTTGCAGAGGTGGAAGCAATGAAAAACGAGCTTGATCAAACTCTAGGCCACGTGGATATGGTCGTCAACAACGCAGGTTATACGAAAACAAAATCATTTTTTAAATATAAGCCAGATGAGTGGCGCGAAGAAGTAGACGTCTGTTTACACGGTGTCATGAATCTCGCGTACACCTTTGTTCCACCAATGAAAGAGCGCGGAGAAGGCAAGTTTATTCAAGTCGTTGGGGATTCTGCACGGACAGGAGATCGTCACCTGATCATTTCAGCGGCAGCTCGTAATGGTGCAATTAGCTTTATGAAGTCGCTGGCACAAGAAATAGGGCGGGATAACGTTCAATGTAATACGCTCTCCCTAGGTTTAATTGATAAAGGAGACTTGCCGTTTAAAGACGAGGTACGCCAGAAAATTATGAAGCAATATCCAGCAAAGCGGTTAGGAGAACCGTCTGATGTAACAGGCGCTGTGGAATTTTTGCTATCGCCTGCTTCAGATTGGATTACAGGGCAAGTGCTGCCAGTTAATGGCGGCCATTCCATGTTTGGATAAAGAGGAGGATGTACATGTCACATTTACAAGGACAAACGGCGATTGTGACGGGTGGTAGTCGAGGCATTGGAAAGGCGATTGTTGAGCGACTCGCAACAGATGGGGCAAACGTCGTTATTTTTGATATAAATGAAGAGGCATTGAGTGAAGCGGAACAATCGTTACAAGATAAAGGCTTAACGGTTCAAGCTATCCAAGCAGATGTGACGAATCGTGACCAAGTAACGAAAGCGGTTCAAGAGGTGATGGAGCGTTTCGGGTCACTTGAAATTCTCGTCAATAATGCGGGGGTTATTCGTGATCAAATGTTTTATAAAATGTCAGAGCAAGATTGGGATACGGTCATGAATGTCCATTTAAAAGGTGCATTTATTATGACACAAATTGCGCAAGCCCATATGATTAAGCAATCTTACGGTCGAATTATTAATTTATCGTCGACATCGGCACTCGGCAATCGTGGTCAAGCCAATTATGCAACAGCAAAAGCAGGCTTGCAAGGTTTTACGAAGACGATGGCAATTGAGCTCGGGAAATATGGGGTTACGACAAATGCGATTGCACCAGGGTTTATTGAAACAGACATGACTCGTTCCACCGCGGATCGGTTAGGGATTTCATTTGAACAGCTTATTGAAGCGAGTGTCGCAAAAATTCCTGTTGCTCGAAGTGGAAAACCAGAAGATATTGCGAATACCGTTGCATTTTTTGCTGATCCTCGCTCTGGATTTGTAAACGGACAGGTCATTTATGTCGCAGGTGGACCAAAAGCATAAGGAGTGAAGGCTATGTTTGAAGAAATTATCGGAAAGAAATCGAATCGAGTGAAAAACACGGTTTCCCGTGAGGCCGTCGTCACGTTTGCCACTGCGATCGGTGACCCTCACCCTATCTATGTCGATGAATCGTACGGAAAGACAACCCGCTTTAAACAAAACCTCGCCCCACCGACGTTTCCGCGCACGTTTCAGTATGGTGAGGTTGCAGGGTTGAATTTGCCGAAGAAAGGACTGATTCACGGGGAGCAAACGTATCATTATACGCGCCCGCTTATGGTTGGTGAGGAAGTCTACTGTTTTTTAAAAGTGGAAGCGTACGTGGAGAAGGAAGGAAAGAGTGGAAAAATGGGTTTCCTCACACTAGTAAGTACGGGTGAAGATGTGGATGGAGACGTTCTTTTTTCATCAAAACAAGTGATTATCATCAATGCCGCGGTGAGAAAGGCGATGAGTTAATGAGTACATTTATGAAGATGACAAACGGCGATTCACTCCCATCTATAAAACTTGAGCCAGTCACACGTGAAGATTTAATTGCCTATGCGAATGCTTCTGGTGACCATAACCCGATTCATCAAGATGACCACGAAGCGTTAAACGCAGGGTTACCAGGCATTATCGCCCATGGCATGTGGACAATGGGAAATTTAACAAAACTGTTTACACCATATGTGGAAGAAGGGTTTATGGAAGAGATTCAGATTCGCTTTCGGGGAATGGTTTTTCTAGGTGATGTGGTGACGCTCGAAGCCCGAGCAGATGAGGTTTCTGATGAGACCGTTCGATTTAGTGTCCGTGCATGTCAGCAAGACGATCGTCCGGTAGTAGAAGGGGAGGTATTTATACGATTGTATGGAGAGTAGGGTAGCTCGAAACAGGTAGCTACCCTTTTTTTATTTAATTTCCTGACACCTCAAACAAGATCATCGTCATAACGATGCCAATCCTCTGATCTTCAGCGTTTGTATAATCAGTGTAGACCCGATAGGTGACTTCAGGACCAAAGCTATCAATGCGAAAAGACGAATCTTCTAGCTCAATTCCTGAAGTCGACTGCGAGCCTTCGTGAACATCTAACCAAAAAATGGGCTCTTGTGGATTGTTAATATCAATGAACTGATCATTCACGACAATCTCTACCTCCTGACCATGGGTTACCGGTATGGGGTCAAGTAAGGCAATATCTCCATCGTGAACAGAGAGATTTTGATCTATATTAAAGCAGTTATTCCAACAAACAGGGCGATGGATGGTGGGCACTTCTTCGTTATCAATGAACAACGAAACTGTTGGAATTTGTTCTAATAATGCTATCTCCTCTTCTTCCACCGTACAAGCTGTTAAAAAAGATAAAAATAAAATGAACGCAACAGATGGAAAAATCGTTTTCATAGGATTTCCTCCTTTTCTTCTATTTGTTACCATATACCCATAAGGACGTAATAGAAACTTTTTCCAGACGAAATCGTAGAAATAATGGAGAGGTGGTTTAATGAAGAAATGGATAATCGTTATTGGGACGATTGTTCTGATATCTGGTGGGCTTATGTTCTTCCAACATCGGTCCGAGGCTCCACAAGTCAGTCAAGATCCGCAAGAACTGCATGAACCGATGTCAGAAGCGGAAACAACTGCGGCAATCGAACAGGCAATGGACCATGTGGAAGAGCTAGAAGGGTTGGAAGAAGGAATTGAGAAGTGGGCTGTTCGGCTACTCGTTGCTTCTAATGAATCGTTATCAGACGCGGAGCTAGTAGCGCAGGCGGAACAAGCTTATCAAGATCGACAGGATGCACTGGATGTTGCTGAAGAGATTTACGATGTTGATATGAGCGAAGAACGCATACATGCTTTTATTGAACAAGAAGTCGAACAAATCGATGAAGCGTTTATGGAGTCGATTGCTTCCGCTCATGGATTATCGTTAGAAGCTTTTCTATACGACTGGGAATATGACCACTTTGCTTACAATTACGCATGGCGAGAAATGAGTACACAATTAGAAGAAGGCTTTCCAATGGAAGAAGGCGAGGATGCTGAAGCGTACAGGGATCGTTTGAGGGAACAGTGGCAAAACAAAATTGATGAGACGAGGTAGCGAGCAAGTGATGCCCGGCTACCTCTTTTTTAATACGAATGTACATAATACCAGATCATATTAATGAACGACTGAATGGACTCTTCCATGGTCGTGTCTTGTGCAGACGCTTGGAATGGTTTTAATAAAGGTAACAGAACCGCTTTTCGAATTCGTTCTTTATGGAGTTCTTCCAGAATGGCATCAAACAAGTCCTTCTGTTCTTCATAAAAGTGAGCAATATCCAATGAGTCTGCATAAGACAGGACGTCTTGTTTTGAGACGGCTTTATGCTCTACTTGCAAGCGGAATTGCTGAATGGCTGCATCGTTAAGCAAAAATTGCTGTTCTCGTTCCATTTTCTTCAAAATTTCTTCTAAATACGATAAAAGAATGTCTATGACCGTTTCTAAATGGTAACTACTATTTGTATAGCGATGGACAAATAAGGTTTGTTGAAGCATTCCTGTAAACAAAATAACTCCTTCAAACGCAAATGATCGAATCGAATCGCCTTGTACTTCAATTAATCGCTCAGATAGCCATTCTATATCATGAACGCGATGCTTTAACACGAGTTTTTTTAAATCTGCTTCATTCGAATGCAAAATGGCTTCAAACAAACGATACAGATGCTTTTCCTCTTGTAGTTTGATTAAAATGGAAATCTGCTCAATGAAAATAGTGCGATCATTGCGTGCTTTCCCAATTTGCGCGGCGATTCGACGTTGACTCGCTTCATACCGCAAATCTTCGAGAATTTCCGCCACACAATCGTTTTTTGAAGAAAAATAATTATAAAACGTTCCCTTAGAAATAGCGGCCGCTTTTAAAATATCTTGGATCGATGTATGTTGAATGCCTTTCTCTTGAAAGAGTTTAAGAGCAGATTCGGCTACATGTTTCTTTCGTTCGTTCATTAGAGCCTCCTTGCGATAATCCGATGTGATTAGTATAAATTGTAGGACGAAAAAAAACAATTTATACAATGAGTATAAATTATTGACTATATTGTACCATAGGTATAATATAGCTAAGTGTTGAATTTTGATTAGAAGGGTGACGATGCATGGACGATAGCATGCAACTGAAAAAACCGCCTTATCTGATGATAGGGATCTTATTTGTTGGTGCATTTGTAGCATTCTTAAATAATTCTTTATTAAATGTTGCATTACCAAGTATTATGGTAGATTTAGGTGTTGAGGATTATTCTACAGTCCAATGGCTTGCAACAGGTTATATGCTTGTTAGTGGTGTGTTAATTCCCGCATCTGCTTATTTATTAACGAGATTTACGAATCGACGTCTTTATATAGCCGCTATGGCGATCTTTACACTTGGAACGGCTTTAGCAGCCTTTGCTCCTAACTTCGGGTTATTATTAACTGGAAGAATGGTTCAAGCGGTTGGGGGTTCAGTCATGGGCCCACTCTTAATGAATGTCATGCTCATCAGCTTTCCGCGTGAAAAAAGAGGAACAGCAATGGGGGTATTTGGCCTCGTTATGATAACGGCTCCTGCCATTGGACCAACGCTTTCGGGCTTTATTGTACAAAATTATGATTGGCGTTTACTGTTTGAAATGATTTTACCGCTTTCGATCATTAGCCTTGTATTGGCTGTATGGAAACTAGGAAACGTCATGCCACAAAATAAAGATGCAAATCTAGACTACACATCACTTGTTTTATCTAGTTTAGGTTTTGGTGGTTTGCTTTACGGTTTTAGTTCTGCAAGTGCAGACGGGTGGACTGATTTTTGGGTATTAACCACATTAATTGTAGGTCTTGTTTCTCTAGTCGCGTTTGTCTTGCGCCAATTACGAATGGATGAACCACTCTTAGATTTACGGGTGTATAAATATCCGATGTTTGCGCTGGCATCCGTCATTGCGGCAGTTAATGCTGTAGCCATGTTTTCTGGTATGATTTTAACGCCTGCTTACGTCCAGAGCGTGCGCGGGATTTCACCATTAGACTCAGGCTTATTAATGTTGCCTGGTGCAATTATTATGGGATTGATGTCACCTGTAACAGGTAAGTTATTTGATAAATTTGGACCGCGAACCATTTCTGTAATTGGTCTGGTCATTACAGCTGTATCAACGTATATGTTGGCAAACTTGCAGCTTGATACACCATACGCAACGATTGTTGTGATCTATAGTATTCGTATGCTAGGGATGTCTCTTGTCATGATGCCAATCATGACGAACGGCTTAAATCAGTTGCCGACGCGTTTAAACCCGCACGGAACAGCGATTAATAATACCGCCCAGCAAGTTTCTGGTTCAATTGGTACAGCGATCCTGGTTACAATTATGAACAGTGTCGCCGCAAGTGAAGCAGAAACTATTCTAAGCGGAACCGACCCTGCTACCGTTGATGAAACCTTATTAATGCAAGAGTCGCTTCTCGCAGGGATACAATTCTCCTTCTATGTCGCGTTCGGAATGACGCTCATTGCCTTAATCCTCTCGTTCTTTGTTCGAAGAGTGGATACGAGTATGGAGGCAGTCCGCAAAATTGAAAAAGAATGAAGAGAACCCTGCCAATAGGTGTAACACCTTTTCGGCAGGGTTTTCTTCATTTCCGCAACTTATCTTTCGTATACTCGAACGTAATCAACAGCCATTGTCGATGGGAATGGCGTTGAACCATCTGGATTCCCGCCGTACCAACCACCAACAGCAAGGTTAAGGATTAAGTGGAAATCTTGGTCGAATGGGGCAGGGTACGCGCCACCTGTTGAATACCAGTCATTAATTGTTTGATACAAGTTTCCATCAACGTACCAACGAATTTCTCCTGGTTCCCATTCAACTGCGTATTCGTGATAACCCGTGGCATCGGTGCCATCAGGAAAGAAATAGTCGCCAGCTTGGAATTGATTCTCAGGCCAAGGCCCGCCATAGTGGATCGCTCCTCCGACTTTGTAAGGTGTACCTCCGGCATTTTCCATAATATCAATTTCCCCTGAAGCAGCCCATCCACCATATTGATCGTTTTCTGGCATCATCCAAAAAGCAGGCCAAAACCCTTGTCCCGCTGGTAAACGCATCCGTGCCTCAAATCGCCCGTAAGTTTGACTAAACAGTCCTTCTGTTAACACTTTGCCAGATGTATACTCATAGCTACCGAATTCATCAGAAATCGGTTCTTGATGTGCTTCAATAATTAACTCACCGTTTTCCACGCGAACATTTCTTGGATCATCATTGTAATATTGTAATTCCTCATTGCCCCAACCTGGTAAATTGGGTTGTCCGTTTCCAATATCATAGCGCCACTTTGATTGATCTAGGGAATCCCCATCAAATTCATCATTCCAAACGAGGTTCCATCCTTCTTGTTCTATAGAAAGGTCTTCTTCTGTTTCTGTTGCGCCAACATAAGAGGTTGCGATAAACGTTGCACATGCTGCGATTGATAATGTGCCAAGCATTTTCTTCATGTCTTCTCCTCCTCAATCATGTATGGTGTTTGCACTCAGAAGATTTTCTTCTATGTTTAGTATAAAAGAGATCGCTTTTTGTCACAGTTGGGAAAAAAAGATCGAGGTTGGGAAAATGATTGAATGTTAACACTGTTTTTGTAGAAAAGGCGTCCATTCGTTCTCATGTTAGGTTTTGTAACGAGGTTGTGGTTAGTGGAACAAATTGAACGATAGAATAAAGAAAGATATGAATAGGAAAAGGAGTGAGTGGTTGTGCAACATTCTGGCGCTTTTATTGAATCAGGATGGAATTTAACAGAACATAGTCAAGATGGATCGTTACGTAATCTTCGGTTTGCGGTAAAAGATGTTTTTCACATTCGTGATCATCATGTGAGCGCAGGGAATCCAGATTGGCTTGCGACACATGAAGCTGCTAACGCGCACGCATCTGTCGTGCAAAAACTTTTACATGAAGGCGCAACACTTGTTGGCGTTACTGTAACAGATGAGCTGATGTTCAGTTTGAATGGCGTTAATGTCCATTACGGAACACCTGTAAATCCTGCGGCGAACGACCATATTCCAGGAGGATCATCGAGTGGATCAGCTGTTGCCGTGGCGAACAGCAGTGTTGATTTTGCACTTGGTACAGATACAGCAGGCTCAGTTCGAATACCAGCTAGTTATTGTGGTGTGTACGGATTTCGGCCAACTCATAATGCGATTTCTTTAGAAGGTGTAATCCCCCTTGCGAGTCGTTTTGATACGGTTGGATGGTTTGCACGCTCCGCAGTCCTCCTCGAAAAGTTAGGGTCGGCCTTATTGCCTGATCAGGAAAACACAATGACTTTTTCTACCGTTTATGTTCCTGAAGAAGTGCTAGAACTTGTTCAACCACATATTGCAGAGCATTTTTTGTCTGAACTAAAGACACTTGTAGGAGAAGAAAAGCTAGTCTATACCTCAATTTCAGACGATAAGCTAGACACATATATGAACACATTCCGTATCCTCCAAGGTTATCAAATTTGGCAAACCCATGGCGAATGGATTGAGAGCAACAAGCCAACGTTTGCAGAGGATATTGCTGCTCGATTCCAATGGACGAGCACATTACCAGCAGACGGACAAGAACAAGCAGAACGAACAGCAAGAGTGATTAAAGAAAAAATGACCGACCTTTTAAAGGACGATTGTTTGCTCGCGATTCCGACATCACCAGACGTTGCACCTCATATCCATACAGATGCAGATATGCTCGAAACGCACAGAACGAATACATTCAAATTAACGGCGATTAGCGGATTAACCGAGACGCCTCAATTGACGCTCCCATTAATGGATGTAGAAGGTTTGCCAATTGGCCTTTCATTGATTGCGGGGAAGCACATGGATCGTGCTCTTCTTCAATTTGCCCGAAGAGCGGTAGCGAAATCAGCGATGTCATCATGATCGGAAATATTGTTACTCAATTCAGAAATATGATATGATTTATGAAATAACTAAGACTAGTTAGAGAGGGCTATTAAAGTCCTTTTTTTATGTCATTGTGAAGGAGTTCGTCTATGAAAGACTTGACGTTTACACAAATGCAAGCCTATTTAGCAGCTAAATATGAGGAGAAAGCTACATCATCAGGTTTGTTTATCAAACTTGTCGAGGAAGTCGGTGAAGTAGCGGAAGCACTCAATTGTCTTGAAGGAAGAAAGAAAGATTCAGGAGACGCCTCGCTAGAAAAAGAGTTAGCCGATGTGATTCACTATGCCGTTGCGATTGCTAGCATCAATCAAATTGATCTAACACATGTTATTTTAGAGAAAGATCAAGACGCAGCCGCAAAATACAATCATTCTCTTAATTTAGTTGAATTTTTAAGTAAGGAAGATAGAGGTTAAACCTAGGAGGGCTTTTTGTGAAAAAGGTCGTGTTTATTCTTAGTGTTAGTGTCTTAGTGAGTGGATGTCATTTACTGGGAAGTGGATCAGAAAAGACCGTAGAAGCAGGTAACGGATACTGGGTATTGAAAAATGACTATGCACATGAGTTACAAAGCAATGGTCTGAGGAATTCTCAGAATCAAGCGTATGTAAACGAAAATGTGTTTTTTGTGGAAGATGTATCTGAAGGAAAGAAAATGGCTGTTATCTTCTCAGGAGATGAGGACGTTGCTTATTTATTGGCCGATATTGATATTCAAGATACTGAGACAATTATTACTGTCGAAGAATCGGCTAATACAGAAGATCTAACTAATCCTTACTTACTTGTTGGGATGGATGAACTGAATGGAGACCTAACTGTAATCAATACGCACAACGATAAAGAAATCAAACAAGTCGACCAGAATTTTGGGAGAGATTCAATCAATTAAAAAGGAGCAAGTGCAATGAATGGAGCTTTTTGGATAGCGATTGGCATGATCGGAGCAGCCTATTTTATTGGAAGTGGATTGAAGAATTTTAAAAATCCAGACCCTTCCTCTTCAAACTCAATTTGGGATAACGATCACAATCATTTTTGGGGTGCACCAGAATTAATAAGAGAAGATAAAGTTCATAGTTACATAGGAATTTTAAAAGAGGACGCGACATCTTTAGTAAAAGACTATCCATCAATTCCGCACATGGTTATTAATGGACGCGTTTATTTTCCTGCGGACCAACTGAAGAAATGGGTTAATGAATTTAGAATTGATTCATAAGCTCTTACAATTGTATGGAAAAAAGCTATAGATTACGTTCGCAACCTATAGCCGTTTTTCGTTTTAAACTGCAGTAAAAATGTTACGTCTTCCGCCATTATCTTGTACAACAGCAAGTCCTAAAATAGCTTGAATTAGCTCAGCTGGATCAAGGTTTTGCGCATCGACAACGTACGCGACCGTTCCACCACCAATAGGGAAATTATTGCAGCCGACAATATAAAGATTCCCTTGTTCAACAGAAAAATTCTTTACTTCAGGAGCAGCTTCACCTGGGTTGGTACAGCCAGATTCAAACGTATCCCCTTCAAACGTTAAAACAACGACATCACCAAGAGTTGGAACTGGAATTGTAATAGCCATAATATCATCCTCCAAGTATTTGTTTGTGTTACGAAGTCATCTTATGTAAAAGTGAAAAGTTTGAATAGGTGATCTTTCTAGTAATGTAAAAAAATGAGAATGACACCTATTACTGAGGAGAAGAAAAATGAATAGAAAAAATAGGTGCGTTTCTCCCCCTTACTACGTCGTAATATTTGTGTCTAAGCGAACAGATGGTGATCATGGCTACGCCGACATGGGTCAACGAATGGTAGATTTAGCGTCTAAGCAAAAAGGATTTTTAGGTATTGAGAGTGTGCGAGACGATGGATCAGGAATTACTCTTTCATATTGGGATTCATTAGAAGCGATTGAACATTGGAAGGAACATTCAGTCCATAAATTAGCACAACAAAAGGGGAAGGAAGACTGGTATGAGAATTTCTCAATCAACGTTTGTCGAGTAGAGAGAGAGTCATTTTTTGAAAGAGGTTCGTGCTAGAGAAGGAGTTGAATGATTGATGCGTGTTTCAGACTTGCCGCGGAAAACGAAATGGTATGTTTTCCTCGTGTTTCCGCTTGGTGCAGGGGGGCTTTCATATGTTCTACGAGCCTTACTAGAGGTAGGTTGGCCGGATATGGGGACAGCATTAGCCATGACAATCGGTTTTTTTATCGGTAGTTCTTCAATCGCTTTCATGAAAACTGATTGGTTAACGAGACATACGCAGCCACAAACCCGCAAGCAGAAGAGAATAAAGGATTTATTAGTTGTGTTATTGATCTTGTTGTTCGCTTTTATACTTATTCGCTTTTTTGTCATTTTTTTAAATTGAAGCCGCGCCTGTGGAACTCAATTGAGTTTTATAACAAGTCAGGAAAAACTATGGCTATTCCTGACTTTTAAGAGGAAACTGGACTTCGGTTAACCAGTTCTTATGATCTTCTTCATTCCAGATGCCGTCAATGACCGCTTCCCGAGGTGGTTCAGCTAACGTGTAGGGACTTTTGAGAAGCCATTGATGAAGTTTGGCGTGGGTATCGCCGATGGTTTCATAAGGGCCACGATGAAAAAGGCACGCTGCTTGAGGGACTTCAGCGAATGTTTTAAACTGTAAACCATCTCGATCTTTTTTCTTCTTTGTCACCGCTTCGCAAATTTCAATATCGATGTTCGTTTCTTTATACTCACCATCATGAAAAAGTTGAAAACAATAGAGACGGTCATCTAGGACGCAGCCTTGTTGGCTCATTTTTTCACCCATTGCAGGATAAGCAATAAACAAATCGTTGTAGTGGTCGAGTTTGAGTCGCATGGAGGCCACAACCACTTTTGGGAGGCTTTTTAAATAGATATTTGGCTCTGTATCAGCATGTAAATAATACGACGCTTGACGAAGTTTGTTTTCAATTTCTTGCTTTTCAAGCTGGAGTTGATGTTGTTTCAATCGAATGTGAGCCGTAATTGCTTCTTTTTGGGTAAGGGTTTGTTGGATTTCCGCGATGGAAAAACCGATTTGTCGCAATGCCATAATGGTATGAAGTTGCTCCATCTGCTGGGATTGATAATAGCGGTAACCGGTGCTCTGGTCCACGTAGGCAGGGCGCAAAATGCCAACTTGATCATAGTAGCGGAGACTTTTGATTGTAACTCGATTCATTTTAGAAAATTGGCCAATGCTATACACATTCTCACCTCAATATTTTCACTGTATAGATAAGAGAAAGAAAGCAGCAATCCACTGCTTTCTTCGTTATTCCCATTTAAAGGAACGGATAGACACAGCAACACCAATTACGGTGATGATTAGCAAGATGAATAAACTGAACCAGTGATCGAAGGGTTGCTGCTGTACGGCAGATTGCAAGAGTTGAATGCCATGTGTTAGAGGGAAGATCTGTGCAAGAGATTCTAAAGCGTTTGGCATGACAGATAACGGGATGGTCGCCCCTGATAGTAGAAACATCGGAAAAAAGATTGCACTGCTAATCGCACCTGTTGTTTTCTCACGCGGGGATAAGGAGGCAATGACCATGCCAATTGCGTGAATGCTGACCATGACAAGAACGTAGAAAAGAATAAAGCGCATATGTGAACCGACGAATTCCATCCCAAAACCGAGAGTTGCAACAAGGTAAACGGATAGCATGGAAATGATGCTTAAAGAAAAGCAGTACGCGACATGAGCAAGTAAGAGTTGCGATGGGCTAACCGGTGTGACTTTGTAGCGTTTGAGCACTTTTCTCTCTCGGTAAGAGGAGAGGGATAAAGGCAAACTCATTACACCAGTCGCAACAAGGCCAATGGTGGCGACTGCTGCAAATGACGAGGTTAACTCTTCGTTTGACGAAGCTAAAAAGCCCATTAATGCCATTAATCCAATTGGAAGAAAAAGCCCGAAAATAAAGGAAGACATCTCTCTTAATGATAATTTAAACTCAGCTGTGTAAAAAAGCCAGAATGTTCTCATTTCCATTCCTCCCCAATTAGCGTTAAAAATGCGTCTTCCATATTTTGTTGACCGCTTGCGTGAATGACTTCTTGTATGGTTCCGCTAATTTGTTCTTTGCCATCCGCCAACAGTAAAATTCGATCACAGAGATGTTCCACTTCATTCATATCGTGAGACGTTAAGAAGATCGTTACACCTGCTTGATTTAATTTTCTCAGTGTGTGCCAAATTTCTCTCCGAGCAACAGGGTCGAGCCCAGGCGTTAATTCGTCGAGGAAGAGGACATCAGGATTTCCCATCATGGCGAGCAAGATACAAAGTTTTTGGCGTTCGCCTCCAGATAAATCGGAAATTTGCGTGTGACGTTTATCTTCTAGTCGAAACGTGGCAATCCACTCCTGCCAATTGATTGGGTTGCTGTATAGTGAATGCGTAATCGCACAAATTTCGCTAACTTTAAGCCCGGTTTGAAAGGCACTTTGCTGAAATTGAACACCGACCCGTTGAAAAAGCGTTTGTCGATTGGTGAGTGGGTCCTGTCCTAAAAGTGATACAGAACCTGCATCGATTTTTTGTGTACCGAGAATGCAGTCAATCGTCGTCGATTTTCCTGCTCCGTTATGGCCGAGCAGGCCAAAGATTTCCCCTTTTGCTACGGTAATGTCGAGCTGGTTGACAGCTGTTTTGCTGCCGAATGTTTTTACTAAGCCGTGAGCTTCAATTACAGTCTCGTTCATTCGAGTCCCTCCCTTTTTTTGTCGAACTTTTATAGTGTAAAGTCTCCTCTAAAGGGAGAGTCAACGATAAATGAAATCATTTATAAAGAGAGCTGGTGATTGATATGAAAGGAAGATCCATTTTTATCATAATGATCGCAATAGCTGTGGTTGTTGCGTTTTTCCATTACTTAGAAAGGGAGCCTGGACCAACAACTATCGGGGAGGAGCTGGCTGATCGGTTTGAGCTTATTGAAGTCGAACAAATTGAGATTAATCATTATGTAGAAAACGGAATAGATGTTGGTTATTTGAAAGCGGAAGAAGATATTGAAAAACTGATTCATAAAATAGAAATGCTAGGCATTCATTTCGTAGACAATATTTATGCACAAGCAGGGGAAGACTCCTATGAGATCTATTTTAAAATAGCTGAAGGTGGAAGTTTTTCGGTCTATTTTAATGATTCACATGTGTCGCTACCAACTGGAAGGTTCACATTGCTTGAAGAGAATAAAGCAACATCCTACATTGATGAGCTAGATACGATTGATTGGTATGAGAACAGGTAGGGAGAAGTTTCCATTGAGGTTCCCTTGACATTTAGAGTGAAAACGACTTATAGTAAGTGTGTAAATAATATTGCACGTAAGAAGGAGACGACTTTATGTATCTGGTGGTTCTTAACTAATCCAGCAATTGGATAACTTGAAATGCGATTTTTCAGCGTACAAGAGACGCTTATTTTGTGATGGCATTTCGAGGAGTTAAGAACACGTTTACGATAAAGTTGTCCTACTTGAAGTGTACCTACGAAAGGTATGTACTTCTTTAAGCAGACCGCTGTGAACGCATGTTCATAGCGGTCTTTTTGTCGTTCCCTGAACAAAGTTTGCGCGGTTCTTTTTACAAGCAAATGAAGGAGGAAGTATCATGAATCAACAAGCGTTACACGATATTGGCTTTACAGATGTACTTGAACAGATTGCAGGCTACACAAGGATGGAGCGCGGAAAAGAAACGGTGCTTCGTATGCAGCCTGTTTTTAACAAAGATCAAATTGAGCATAAGATGATTGAGGTGCAAGAAGCGATTGAGGTTCTGAAGCGTAGTGGAAGTGTGCCGATTCACGTGGTCGATGACATTGCACAAATGCTTACGCAAGCGAAAAAAGGCCTTTTCATACGTGCTGATCAAATGACTCGAATTGTTTCTTTTTTAGAGCATTGTGGGAAATTAAAACGATTTATGAATGATAAACTAGACATTGCTCCCCTCGTCAGCAGCTACGCCTTTTCCATTGATGATTTGTCAATGCTGGAAGAAGAGCTTGGGCAAGCGATTCGGAATGGGCAAGTGGATGACTACGCATCGAAAGAATTAAGCTATCTTCGACGTCAAAAGAAAATGGCGTTAGAACGATTGAAAAACAAAGTTGAGCATTTAGCGAGTGGTGGTAAATACAAAAGTTACTTGCAAGATAAAATGGTTTCCACTCGCCAAGGTCGCTATGTGCTTTCGATTAAAAAAGAATACCGAAACAAAGTAAATGGTACCGTACTCGATACATCTGCTTCCGGTTCCACACTGTTTATTGAACCAGCAGAAGTTGGCGATATTCAAGAAGAAGTGAGTATGTATACGTACGCAGAGGAAGCTGAGGTTGAGCGAATTTTATTTGCGTTGACCGAATCCGTATTGGCGCAAGAGCATACCATTCATATTGCCATGGATGTCATGCATGAGTACGATGTGTTGTTCGCAAAAGCAAAATATTGTCAAGACATTAACGGGATTAAGCCACACCTATCAGCTGAGCGAAAAATGAATCTCATTCGCGCAAAGCATCCAGCTTTAGGTGAAAAAGCCGTTCCCCTTTCCTTGACGTTTGGAGGGGAAGTTGACCGAGCGCTTGTGATTACAGGACCAAATACAGGAGGAAAGACCGTCACCCTTAAAACGGTAGGCTTGTTAACGGCAATGGCACAAGCAGGGCTTTTAATTCCAGCTGAAAAAGGAAGTCAGGTGGGGATATTTCAAAGTCTGTTTGTGGATATCGGTGATGGCCAAAGCATTGAGGATAACTTAAGTACGTTTAGTTCAAGGCTCGTCTCCATTATTCAAATTTTACGAGACGCCAACGACCGCTCGCTCATATTAATGGATGAGTTAGGCTCAGGAACGGATCCGAATGAAGGGATGGGTCTAGCAATTACGATCTTAAATCAATTGTACAAAAAAGGGTCGACCTTACTTGCGACGACCCACTACAGTGAAATGAAGACCTTCGCGGATACAACAGACGGATTTATTAATGGGTCAATGGAATTTGATCTTGAAAGCTTACAGCCAACGTACAGATTATTAATTGGTGAGAGTGGAAAAAGCCAAGCCTTTGAGATTGCGCTGAAGTTAGGCTTACATCCAAGCATCGTTGATGAGGCGCACCATATTTCTTATGGACATGAAGGCTCTTATGTAGGTCGGTTTTCACAAGAGACGTTACAAGCAGATGAGTTCCGTAAGCAGGTCATTGTGAACCGTCATGCGAACAAACAGAAAAAACGTCAAGTCCAAAATGTAAAGCAGTTTCAGCAGGGAGACAACGTGACCGTGCAAGCTTCAAATGAAACAGGGATTGTTTATAAAGGGCCAGACGATAAAGGCAATTATATTGTGCAGATTAAGGACGAAAAACGAACGATTAATCACAAACGTTTAAACTTGCACATTTCGGCTGCAGAACTGTATCCAGCTGATTATGATTTCGATATTATTTTTAAAAGCAAAGACTATCGAAAAGTGAAAAATGACCAGAACCGTAAGCATATGGACGGCGTCTGGTTGGAAGAGGAAGAGTAAATAAAAAGCCGCACAACACTGTGCGGCTTTATTTTACGTTAATTGTGATTGTAGCTGATCCTGCTCAGTTAGTGCTTTTAACGCAATTGTATTTAGGATATTGACTGGCTTGTTGTAGTGGGGTTGGAAGAAGAAATCGCTAAATGCTAGGTCTTCTACGGTCATCCCTTGTTGTATGCAAACGGATAACGTATTCATCAGCTGTGTTTGGTCGATTTTACTTAACACTTGTGCGCCAATTAAACGCATCGTATCTTGATCATACACAAGCTTCAGCTTCACTTCTGTCGCAGTTGGCATAAAGGTTGGGCGTTCGTGATCCACAAGTGTAGTGGAACGAACATCTAACCCGTACATTGCTGCGCCTTCTTCTGTTAAACCTGTAGAAGCCATATTCAGATCGTAAAGTTTTAACCCTGATGTTCCTTGTGTGCCTCGATATTTAATGGTGGGCTTTACAATATTGTACGCAACGAGTGTCCCCATCTTGGTCGCATTTGTCGCTAGGGGAATATAGGCGTGATGCTGAGCTGAATTGTGAAATACTGAGCAATTATCGCCAGCAGCAAAGATCGATGGGTCGCTTGTTTGCATGTATTCATTCACAAGCAGTGCACCATTCTCTAGCGTGTCTAGTTCGCCTTTTAACAATTCTGTTTGTGGGCGGAATCCAACACAGAGTATGACAAGATCAACATCGTGTGTCGTTTTGCTCGTTTGGATCGCAGTAACTTCTCCCGCCTCATTACCGGCGAATGCCTCAACTTTTTCATTTAACGCCAAACGAATGCCTTGTGCTGTTAATGTCTGTTCAACCTCATCAGTAAATTCGCGGTCGAGATATTTGTTTAAGACACGGTCCGCGCCTTCAATAAACGTCACGTCTTTTCCATATGCTTCAAACGCTTCAACCAGTTCTACACCGATATAGCCAGCACCGACAACAGCAATTTTATTTGCATGGGTCGCTTTTTCAATAATCTCTTGGGCTTGTGCATAGTTTTTGCATAGTTGAATGTTCTTTAACCCAACACCTGAAATCGGTGGAACAATCGGAGTAGAGCCAGTGGTATAGACAAGCTTATCGTAGGAATCAATAAACTGTTCACCTGTTTCCAAATTCTCCACAACAAGAGTCTTTTCCTGTCGGTTGATCGAGTGGACATTGTGACTAACACGCATCTTCGCTCCAAGTGCTTCTAATTCCTGAGGAGAAGAGTAAAAGAGCTTTTGAGCATCATCGACGACACCGCCGACATGTAGCGCGATCCCGCATGAAAGAAAAGAGACATTGTCGTTTCGCTCATATACTGTAATAGCTGCTTCTGGATGAAGTCGAAGCAAATTTTTAACCGTTTGTGTCCCTGCATGTGTACAACCAATAACAATAATTTTCAATGAAAAAACCTCCTGAATTAAATTGTGAAATACTGAGCATGTTCAGTTATAAAAAGAAGGAGAAGACCACTCCTCGATTTGACTTTGTGAAATAGTGAGCAAACAAAAATGAAAGTCATCTTTTTTGTTTACAAACTAAGACTAACACATTGTGAAATAATGAGCAAGAGGTTTATGGAAATACCATAGTCTTTTCTTTATAGACTATGGCAAGTGTGTTAGTTCTTTTCAACTAAAACAGCCATTGTGTCGCTTTTGGCCGTATATGGCTTTCCAGTCACATCACTATATACCTCTTTAATGCTAAAGCCGGCTTCTTCTAATTCTGTTTGAAGCATAGGTTTAGTGAAATATTGATTCCAAATATAATAGGTTTGAGTATCATCTGCGGTCATTACATTCGTTTGTTCAAGGCTAACGTGTTCGTCTGGATAAGTACAATTTTATTGAAGTTCAAGATGATTTTCAGGCGACCAAAAGCCGCCGTGTTCATGATGATTCCAATAGCGTTGGTCTGAAAATCGTTTGAATTTCTCTTCTGTAAACACGTCTAAAAACAATTGACCACCAATGTTTAAGCTGTTATAGATACGTTGTAAAACTTGCTTTCGTTCTTCTTCTCCAAGCGCACCGTAATCACAATAAATGAGTAAGGCAAGATCAAACTCGGGCTTCAACTGAACCGAAAGATAATCTTGATTGATATACGTAATGGGAAGACCTTTTTTCTTCGTTTGTTCTTTCGCATATGCAATGGAGTGGGAAGAGATATCAATTCCCGTGACGGTATGCTGTAATTGTGCAAGTGGTTCACAATACAGCCCAGGTCCACAGCCAAAATCAACAATTTTTGTAGGGTTTTCATTTAAAATGCGTTGATGAATGAAATGGACAGAAGTTTCAATCGTACCAGCGTGTCGACTAGCACCATCATGATCTTGACTTAAGTGGGCATCCAACAAAAAAGGCGCAATGTGAGGGTCCTGCCAAAACATATTTTCATTTCTTGCAAAGAGAGCAGGACGTTTGATGGTTTCTAAAAGTGTGCGGTTCATGTAACGTACCTCCGATTTTTTTTATGAAAAAACCGTAGAGCGGGGCTCTGCGGTTTGGATGAATCGCTCATTTACTCAACGGTTTCATAGTTTAAGTCTTGATCACTCATATGTTCTTCTAACAGTGATTCGAGTTCGTTCACATGTTGTTCTAGCTGGTCATTTGATGCAAATGACACGTAAAGTTGATTTTGCTCGTCTGTATTTTCATTATATTGACTCGCATAATTGACAATCGTGTTTCCTGTTCGCTCATTTAAATAATCGTACACATTTTCCTCTAGTTGTCCATTAAACGTAGCGTGTACATAAGGTTCACTGATGTCTTCTGGCGTTTGATCCGTATCGACAATGAGAAATACAACGACTAATAGAATGATAAGCATACCACCTACGATCAATCCACGTTTCATTCTTCCAACTCCTCTATTTATTTATATGGAGTTCTATTCCTTAATTGGAAAAAAACAAAACGTAATCAAGTAAAACGATGCAGGGAAAAAGTCGTGAGCAGTATGTGTTTAAAAAAAGTCCTCACCAGAAATAATTTGTTTTTGGATTGATGTTACTTGATTAGGATCAATTGTGGTTAGAATGACATCGGCAATTGAACGCTCTCCTTTATTGACTAGAAGAACAGCTTCCGTATTGGTAGCTTGTTCATCGGTATGGTTTTGCAAAGGTATAATTTTAAATCCAAGAGGGGGGCGTTGAATGGCTTCGCTAATCACTGTCACGTCTACGATTCCTTCTTTTACCATCGTAACCGCCTCTTCAGCGGATATGTCTACAAATTCTACTTCTTTGCCTTCGCATTCTCTTACGGATAGATTATATAAATCATAAGAAGAAGGATCGACACCGAACTTCATACCATTTTCAATTCCATGAACATCTTGACGCATCAACAGTGCGTGATTTGTTACGTTTGAACCTGCACCAAACTCAAACACCAACTGTAAGTCACCTTTCTCCACTTCTTCTTCCCAACTTAGTTTTGAAATAACCGCAAAATCACAACGTCCTGTTCTTAAAAAGTGAAGTCGGTTTTTGGCTCCTCTTAATTGCGCCAAGATTAATGGAATCGAAGCACGATCAAACGTTTTTTGTAATCCAAGTGATAAGCCGTGGTGGACGAGCGAGTGAACGGTAGGCATTACCCCTATAATGCTATTTAGTTCACCTAGCTCTAGTAATTTATCCCGATTTATTTTTTTTAAAAAGGAACCTCTTTTTCCTAAGGCTTCAATTTCAATCGCCTGCTCGTCTATCAATAATTTTAACGCTGCTTGGATGGTGCCTCTACCAGTTTTGAATTCATCAGCTAGTTTGCCAACTGGATCTAAGCGATCTCCTTCTTGAAGGGAAAGGATTCGACGTGCGAGAGAAACACTTACAGAGCCATATCGTATGTACATGCGTGATCCTCCTGATTAATTGTGTACTATAAAGAAGTGTATCAAAAACATCTTCCATTTGCACTTTAGTGTAAGCGTTTTAGATTGACATTCTATTTTGTGTACAGTATTCTGTATATAAATAATGCAGTAGAAAAGAGGTTTACGATGATTAAAACGAATGAACTAATTGAATCGTTACGTACAGTTGTAAGCGAAGATCAAATTATTACAAGTGAAGCAGAGTTAAACACACGTACGACTGATTTATGGCCGCTACGTCTTGTACAACGCACATTTGGTCGTGAAGGCGTCAAACCGTTATGCGTCGTTGCGCCTAAGCATACAGAAGAAGTGTCAAATATTCTTGCATTATTAAACAAGAATCAAATCAATGTTGTTCCTTATGGTGGCGGCTCTGGAGTAGGGGGCGGATCAGAGCCAACTAGAGATTCCGTTGTGGTTGATTTAAAACATATGAACAATGTTTTAACACTCGATCCTGAGAACCTATTTGTGACTGTTGAACCTGCGGTAATCATGGGGGATTTAGAACGATACTTAAATAAAGAAGGGTTTATTTCAGGGCATTATCCACAATCGATTGAACTTGCACAAGTTGGTGGCTTAGTGGCGACACGTAGCTCTGGTCAATTTAGTACGAAATATGGAAATATTGAAGATTTATTGCTTGGCTTAGAAGCGGTCTTACCGAATGGAGAAGTCATTGAAATTAACAACATTCCTAGACGCTCAGTTGGTCCAGATTTACGTCATATTTGGTTAGGGTCGGAGGGTGTTTTCGGTATAATCACAAAGGTTAGTATGAAAATTTTTCCTAAGCCTGAAGCGAGATGGCGACAAGCCTATGCTTTTAAAACGATGAGAGAAGGTCTTAAAGCGATTCAAGCTTTTGTTCAAACAGGTTGGAATCCGGCAGTTGTTCGATTACATGATGCAGACGAAGCAGAGCAGAAGTACGAAGCTTATATTGAAAAAGGTGAGTCTGTTCTCTTGTTATTGGGAGAGGGTCCAACAGGTTTGGTCAACGCTGAGAAAGAGGGCGTGAATCACCTCGTACTGAAAGAAGGAGGACGGGTTCTAGGCGAACAACCAGTCAGCGAATGGCTCGACCATCGTAATGCAGTTGCGAAAACGCCAGACTACTATACGAACCAAGGACTTATTATTGATACGATTGAAATAGCGGCTAATTGGAGTGACATCGCGGACATTTATGAAGAAGTGACTGCCAATCTTCCACAAGATGTTCCAGAACTTTTTTTAATGACCGGACACTCATCGCATAGTTATGCGCAAGGGACAAATATCTATTTTATTTTTGGTGCAAAGTCGGAGGAAACGCCGGAAGCTGCTGCTGTTATTTACGAGAAGATATGGCAGCGTGTACTTGACATTACTTTGGCACATAATGGATCGATTTGCCATCATCATGGAATTGGAAAATGGCGAGCGAAATGGGTTCCAAATGAATTAGGTTCTTCTTATCAACTATTAACAGGGTTAAAAAAATCTCTTGATCCAAATCTTGTGCTTAATCAAGGTACACTCATTCCAAATTCGTAGTGAATACGTAAGGAGGTTTCTTGACATGGCTTCATCTATACTGTCCATTGATGCAGGTACTTCAGGGATTCGAACGGTTCTTTATAATCATAAGAGTGAGCCTCTTGGTTATTCTTATGAAACAATTTCGCAAATGACTCCAGCATCTGGGTTACTTGAACAGGACCCACTAGAGATTCTCAATATGATTCAACGACTGATTAAAGTAACAATCCAAAAGGCTGGAGTGGCCCCAAGTGATATTGCTTCTCTTGGCGTTGCCACACAAAGAGCTTCAGTGGTTGCATGGGATGCGTTTACCGGTAAGCCTAAATATCCTGCTCTTATTTGGCAGGATCTGCGAACAATTGACCGCTGTAAAGAGTTAAGTCAGAAAACAGGTATGAATGTATCGCCCATTTGGAGTTTAACAAAAGTGGAGTGGCTATTAACCCATATTGAAGATGGATATGAGCGATTTCGTCGACAAGAGCTACTGGTAGGAACACTAGATAGCTGGATTATTTGGAATGTAACGAAAGAGCGTGCGTTTGTGACTGATCCTTCAAACGCATGTTCAACCGGTTTGTACGATGTTCATAAGGGCGCTTGGTCACAAAAAGCTGCCGACCTTATTGGGATTTCCACATCATGGTTAGCAGATGTGAAACCATCAAGCCATTTATTTGGACATACGACGAGGGAATGGATAGGTGCAGAGATTCCTGTAGCAGCGGTAGCGGGGGATCAACAATCTGCATTAATTGGCCATTTGTGCTTAGACAAAGGGGCTATGAAAGCAACGTACGGTACATCTGTGATGGTCAATGTAAATACGGGCACAGAAAAAATTCAAGGTCAATCCAGTTTCACGTTAGCATTAGCGCGTATCGATCAAGACGATTTCTTCTGTAATGAAGGAACCGTTATTACAGGAGGTGCTTCTGTTGGGTGGTTAAGTGATTTGGCGTTAATAGACTCTTACGAACACCTAGTAGCGTTAACAGATGAAGTCGCAGATAGCGATGGCGTACAGTTTATCCCGGCATTACAAGGCCTTGGAACACCTTATATGAACGCACATGTAAAAGGTGCAATCTTTGGATTAACGCGAGCAACAACACCAGCTCACATTGCTCACGCCGTATTGGAAGGAATTGCATTTCGAACAAAACAAGTAGTTGAAACGTTAGCTGAAGAAGCAGGTGTTACAATTTCCGAACTAAAGGTAGACGGAGGAATGGCAGCTAACGATCATTTTTTACAAGTTCAAGCAGATGTATTAGGCATTCCTGTAGAGCGACCAGCAACAAATCAAGTAACATCTTTAGGTGTAGCGTATTTAGCTGGATTAGCAATCCATTATTGGGATTCAATAGAAGATATTCGATCGGATCGCAAGCCAGGTACGATGGTTTATCCATCGATTAATCGTAAGCGGTTACAAAAAAGCTACGAATCATGGCTAGAAATGGTCGCATTGCTACTGAAGCAAACAGAAAAAGAGTTTGAATCGAGAGGAGTAGAATGATGGCACATCCATTTAACGCACAAGGTAGAAGCGAAGCGTTAACGAAGATGGCGAGCGGGATTGTCGACTTGCTTATTATCGGAGGTGGCATTACAGGCACTGGCCTTGCACGAGATGCTGCATTAAGAGGGTTGTCCGTAGCGCTTGTGGAAAAAGAAGATTTCGCGTATGGGACTTCTTCACGTTCATCCAAACTCGTTCACGGAGGACTTCGATATTTAGCAAATGGACAAGTAAATGTAGTCCGAGAATCGGCACGAGAAAGAAAGGTTTTAAAACAGATTGCGCCTCACTTAGTTCACCCGCTTCCGTTTGTCTTCCCTATATATAAAGGGGATTCCGCAATGAAAATGCGCGCAGGTTTTTTTCTCTTTGATAAACTAGCGAATGTAACCGATCAAGAAAAACACCAAGTCTTGTCTGAGCAAGAGGTACGTACCTATGCCCCAGGATTAAAAGAGGATTTAAAAAGTGGATTTGTTTATGGTGAATATATGACAGAAGATGCGCGGTTTACGATGGAAAATGCAGCTTCGGCAGTAGAACACGGTGCACTCGTCGCCAATCATGCGGAAGTGATTGAATTGATTGAAGCTGATGGAAACATTACAGGTGCAAAAGTCATCGACAAATACTCAAAACAAACGTATGTCATACAGTCACACGTAACAGTAAACGCAACAGGACCATGGGCACAGCAACTTTTAGAGAATACTGGCTATCAAGCTCCTAAGAAACTTTTATTGAGCAAAGGCATTCATTTAGTTTTTCGTAAAGATAGACTTCCGATTGAAGCAGCTGTTACGTTGACCTCTAAATCAGGAAAAATGGGCTTTCTTATTCCACGCTGGAATTATGTGTATGTTGGTACGACAGATCGACGACATGATGGACCGATTGACCAACCTCAGTCCGATCACACAGCAATCGAAGAGCTGTTGCAACTTGTTCAAGAGTCTTTTCCGAGTCTAGAATTAACGGAAAACGACGTAGTTGGAACATGGGCTGGGGTAAGACCACTTATTGCAGAAGGCAAGTCAGAACGAGAAACATCTCGACATGATGAAGTATGGAAAATTAAACCTGGCTTGTTTACGGTGGCAGGTGGAAAACTAACAACGTATCGACAAATGGCAGACCGTATATTAAACGAAGTGGCAACGGAACTAGAACGGGACATTGGAAACAATGAGCGAACAATGAGTGTGCCGCTACCTGGTGGGGTTTTTGAAGAGGCTTATGAGATTTTCAAAGAAAAAGCAGCGCAAGCATTAGCGGATTATCAGTTAAGCGAATTAACGATTGAGCGTATTGTATGGTTATACGGGAATAAAGTATTCACGCTACTTGCCTACGCGGAAGAGGACAAAACGTGGTTTGAACCACTTGCACCAAATGTTCCTGCAATAAAAGGGGAAGTCCGCCTTGCACTGGAACAAGAAATGGTGCTTTCAGTAGCTGACTTTATTGACCGTCGTTCTTCATTGCTTTTATTTAGCGATGAGCATGGGCGTACGTGTGCGGAAACAGTAGCAGCCATAATGGGTGAATATTTAGGTTGGACAGATAACGAGACAGACTACCAGATCGAACAATTTTTACAACTTCAAACGTAAACAAAAAGAGGCCGATCAGCACATGGATCGGTCTCTTTTTCTAGCCTTATCGTAATGCACCACCTGTAACGTCGATGATGGTCCCTGTTACATAATCAGAAAGCGGGGTAACAAGGAACTCTAAGACATTTGCGCAATCTTCTGGGGTGCCTAATCGGCGTAATGCGGTTTGATTCTCAAACTGCTCAACGCCAACTTCGCGAAATCGTTCCAGCAAGCGCTTCGTTCCAATGTAGCCAGGAGCCATGCCGTTTACTTGGATTTGATAGGGACCGAGATCTTGAGCAAGGTTTTTTGTATAAGACACAAGTGCGGCTTTTGTTGCTGCATAGTGAGCGTAGGTTCCTGATGGATTGGCTACCAGGCCTGTGATCGACGCCATCGTCACAATTTTACCGGACTTTTGTTTCTTCATCATAGGCGCAACGGCAGACACACAGTGCATTGTACCGAATAAATTCCGTTCCATGACAAGCTTCAGGTGTTCAGGGTCAATCTCTGCCGCTGCATTTTCGTCTAGAGCGCCACTTCCACCTCCTGCATTGGCAACAAGAATATCAATCGTCCCGAATTGATTGGCAACGTCGCGAACGCATTTATGAACGGCTTGTTTGTCTGTGACATCGACTTCATAGCCAACTGCATTTGCTCCTTTTTCAATTAAATCATCTGTAATCGTCTTGTTTGAATTGGATGAACCTAAAGATAATTCAAGATCGAGAACAGCAATTCTTGCACCTAAAGAGGCAAGGCGATGGGCGAACGCAAAGCCGATTCCTCGTGCGCCACCGGTGACAACGGCAGTTTTGTTCTTTAGAGGCGCATTCATGTAGTCACCTCCCGTTTATAAGATTCCATTGAGGCTACCGGTGGAATATTGTCTGGATTTGCAATTAAGTCAATCACGACCGTTCCTTCATGTCGGAAAGCCGCAGTCATTGTGTCATAAATGTCACTTACTTGATCGAGCTTAATTCCTTGTAATCCACATGCTTCAGCAATTTTTGTATGATCAACAGCTGAGAAATCACACACATTTGTTGAACGATTAAACGCAACGGTTTCACTAAGCTTCTGATAACCAAGGATTTGGTTGTTAATGACCACAACAACGATTTCGATCCCATGGCGTTTACACGTTTCTAATTCGCTCCACACATGAGCAAAGCCACCATCTCCAACTAAACAAAAGACTTTTTTCCGCGGGTTCGCAAGCTTCGCCCCCATCGCCATTGGTAAGCCCCAACCTAATCCTGCTAATCCGCGAGGAAAGATAAACTTCCGACTGGCTCTTGCTGTTAAGTAATTCGCGTTCCATACCGAAGAAAGGCTGGCATCTGCGACGATTACAGAATCATTATCAAGAAGAGGATCAATTTTTCTTGAAAACGTCTCCATGTTCATCGTGTTCGGATTGTCTTGGATAAGAGACTGAATCGCTTCAGTATGATAATCTTTGGCCGTTTGAATTGTTTTCTCTATATTTGCGCGTTGGTGCTGAAATGGATTGGCTCCAGTGGCTTGTAATGCATCGTAGAGCGCCTGTAGAGTTGCTTTTGCATCACCAATCATTCGGACGGACGGATAATTACGATCAATCTCTTCTGGGTCAATATCAATATGGATGTAGGTGGCTTCTTCAGGGAGCAACGACCATGTATCCGTTCCATTTTGATTGGTCCGGTTGCCAACGAGTAGTATTAAATCACTTTGTTGGATCATTGGTTTATGAAAATGACCAACAGCTGTTTTTCCCATATAATAACCGATTGGACCAATGGACAGTGGATGCTCCTCATCAACGGATCCTTTCCCCATTGTCGTTGTCGCAACAGGGATCGAAAAGTCATCTTGTAAAGCACGCAACTCAGCTATCGCTTGAGAACTAATAACACCGCCACCCGCATAAATGAGCGGTCGTTTGGCAGATAAAATAAGTTTTGCGGCTTGTGCAATCGTCTGTTTGTCGGGAGAAAAACGATCAAGTGGAAAAGTAGAGTGTCCACCAACCCTTTTCGTGTTTACAGGATATTTGTGAAAATCATTAAAGAGGTCTTTTGGGCAAAGAAGAACAACGGGTCCTGGGCGACCGCTACCAGCAATTGCAAAAGCGCGGTCCACGTATTCCTCGACTCGCTCCTGAGTCGGAATTCGCTTCACCCATTTTGTGACGCCTTGAAAAAGGGTTTGATGATCAATTTCCTGGAAAGCATTTTTATCAACGTGATTCAAACCAATTTCTTCAACCAATGCAACAATCGGATAAGAAGCTTTTAACGATTCAGCCAATCCAGGCACAAGTAGTGTCGCTGCTGGACCATGCTGTGCGGTTACGACAGGAATTGTCTGTGTGCACATTCCGTACGCTTGTGCCATATAAGTACCTGCGTTTTCTTGTCTGTATCCTATTTGTTCAATGCCAATATCCGCGCAAGCTAGTGTAATAGAAGGGGGATTACTTTGCCCGAATACATATCGTACACCGTTTCTTTGTAAAGATGCTGCCAGTCGGCCAGCGTTGGTTGCAGTTGCATTCATATTGTTCACCTTTCTTTCAAAAAATTTCACTTGTTCATCTGTTTATATAAAGCGAGTAGTTGATCTTGGCTTGTTTGTCTTGGGTTCGTAAACCGATTCATGTCTTGAAACGCTTCAACCGCTAGCGCTTCCCACTCCGTTTCTTGGACGTTGTAAGTCGATAAGGTTGGAATTTCTAGGTCTAGGCGTAACTGACGAACGGCTTCAACAGCACGTTCTGCAGCAGCGATTGTTGAAAGACCCGTTACGTTTTCATCAAGTGCAGCCGCAATCTCTTTAAAGCGATCAGGGCAAGCTCTCAGGTTAAACATCATCACCTCAGGCAACGCAATGGCATTTGCAACACCATGTGGAATCCCGATCCTACCACCAAGGGCGTGGGCAAGGGCGTGAGCATTCCCGAGACCTACATTTTGAAATGCAATCCCTGCTAAAAGACTACCAGCCATCGTTTGTTCGCGAGCCAGTGCATTTGTTCCTTGAGAAACAGCCTGACGAAGAGATGCGCTTAATAAACGAATCGCTTGTAGTAAAATCGCATCAGTTAAAGGAGCTTTTCCATTCAAGGAATGAATGGATGTGTATCCTTCAATTGCATGGGTCAGAGCGTCCATCCCAGTCGCCGCAGTTAAATGTGGAGGTAAGCCATGAAGCAATAACGGATCGACCAAAGCAAGATCTGGGAACATAAAAGGACTGCCGATGCTTGCTTTACGCTTCTTCGTTTCGTCAGTAATAACGCTCCACATTGTCACTTCACTACCTGTGCCTGAAGTTGTAGGAATGACAAGTAATGGAAGCCCAGGTTTTGAAAAAGACCGCGTAGACTCATACTCTAAAATGTCTCCATCGTGCATAGAAAGAACGGAGGCGGCTTTAGCTGTGTCAATGACACTTCCACCACCTAAGGCTATAATTGCATCACAACCATTTTGGTTTATCTGATCCACAACCGTATGCACAACGGTAGAAGGTGGATTTGGAGGGATATCGCTAAAGAGTTTAAATGCGATGTTACTGTTTTCTAACACTTTTGAGATCGCCTTAACTAAACCTGATTCAATGAGACCGTTATCGGTAAGCAGAAGTGGCTTTTGTAAGCCTCGTTTTGTAAGTTCTTCTGCTAGTAATTGTGAAGAACCGCTTCCAAACGTAATCGCTGTTTTTGATAAAAATTGAAAGTCAACCTGTGACATGAAAAGACCTCCTAAGAACTGTGTTTAATTGAATTTTCTTCGTCAATTGCTTGATTTTTTTCCATGTATTTACGTCCGTATTCAGGTAGAAACAAAGTGAGGATACCAAAGATAAAAGGAGCTAAACAACAAATTGCCATCGCGCTGTAAAGCGTCATGATTTCACTCAACTGGCCAACAATAATGGACCCTAACGCTGCACCTAGAGTAATCGCTGTCAATACAATGCTTGTGCTTGCCGCAACCGTTTTAGAATGTAAACCTGGAATACGATAGAGAATCGTATAGGCTAGTGGAACAAAAGCGTATGCGCCATATCCACAAATGGCAGCGGCAATTGCTAAAATGACTAAATTTGATGTTTGCAACAAAATGAAATACGAGACAGGAAGAATAAATCCCCAAATCCAAATCAAAGGCTTATCATAACCGATTGATTTTGCCAAATAAGGAGAAGTTAATGACGCAATAGCGGAAAAAATAGGGATAAGCCCTAGAATAAAGCCAGTCTGACCAATCGTTAAGCCTAATGTGTCCGTTGCATGTGAAGGCCAAAATGTAAAAGCCGCTACCCAGATTAATGTGGTTGTTGGCCATGCAAAGGCTAGTAGCCAAACTGTTTTTAATTTCATTGCTTGAAGGATAGGATTTTTAGCTACTGTTGACTGTGACGCAACGTTCGTATTTGATGTCATTTCTTTTTTGTCGCGATAAAAGATCGGCCATAAAATAGCGAGAACGAGTACGAGACTACCTAATACGATTGCCGTCATGCGCCAGCCTCCAAAAAAAGCAAGGATGTAGACGATTGCCATCGTGCCAAGAGTTTGACCGATAGGCTGTAAGAAATTTTCGATTCCATTAATTTCTGTTAATCGAGTTTGAGGTACCCACTTCACTTTGACCACAACGACGGCACCTAAAATACTGACCATAATACTTTTGAATAGAATCATACTTGTCAGCATGGTGAACGTGTTTTGTGCGAGCCCAAACAAAAGAAGACCACTTCCACCAAGAAAAATCATGCCCATTATGCTATAGCGTGGATCAAGCTTTGTTGCTAGTGCCACAATAGGAATCGTAAGTAAACCAGCAATCAACTGTGAGATTCCAGCCAAATTACCAGCTGTATCATAGCCGAACTGAAGATCACTCATGATATCGGGCAAGACCATGCCGTAAGAAAAGCTTACCGTTTGCGCTAGCATCACCGTTATCCAAACCATTCCAAGTAATCCCCAGCCTCTTTTCTCGATGCTAGTCGTAACCTTGTTCATTTAATGGCCTCCTTTTATAAAAGCGCTTACAATTATTTATATACAGTTTACTGTACGTAAATTATACTGTCAACCAATAGCGTGAAAACTCAATCAGCTCAATTAGTGATAAAATGAATTACGTTTAAATGATGCTACCTTTCATTTTGCGTATGATCTTTTTCAACTGTTTATGAAGAATACCATTTCTTTAAGTTTTAAATTTTTTTTGCAGTTTGATACACTAAACATAACAACAATAAATTGAATAAAAACACCACTAGGGGTGCGCTAAGCTGAGAGAGACAAGGATGTCTTAACCCTTATGAACCTGATCTAGATGATACTAGCGGAGGGAAGTGGTTGAATCAGATGCGTCGTTTAATCGTTCAACACTTCTTTTCCTAAAAAAAGAGGTGTTTTTTATTTTTGAGGAGGAAAAGGGTATGGAAACATTCGTTGATGACGTGCACGAGCGAAAAGATGAGTTAATCCAACTTGTGAAAGACTTGATTGAGTTTGAAACACCAGCGCCGCCAGCTCGTAATACAGCAGGAATTCAAGCGTATATTGCGAACTATTTAAACGACTTAGGGGCAACGGTTGATCAGTGGGACGTTTATGAAGGGGATCCGAATGTAGTTGGCACATTAAAAGGATCGCACTCAGATACCTTTCACAGTTTGATTTTGAATGGTCACGTAGATGTCGCTTCTGTTGATAAGGATGAGGTGTGGAAGACGTCCCCTTTTTCTGCCGAGGTTATGGATGGAACGATTTACGGTCGTGGTGCTGCAGACATGAAAGGTGGTCTTGCTGCTTGTTTGTTTGCACTAAAACTTGCATCTGATTATGGTTTGAAGTTAAAGGGAGATGTCTTTTTACAGTCGGTTATCGGAGAAGAAGTGGGGGAAGCAGGGACGAAGCAATGTTGTGAGCGTGGCTATCAAGCAGACTATGCGATCGTCGCGGACACAAGTCACTGTGCCATTCAAGGTCAGGGCGGCGTCATTACAGGCTGGATTACAATTAAAAGTCCGACCACGCACCATGACGGCACGAGAAGACAAATGGTCCATGCAGGAGGAGGCGTGCATGGAGCAAGCGCAATTGAAAAAATGACAAAAATGATTACGGCTTTGCAAGAGTTAGAACGACACTGGGCTATTACAAAATCGTATCCTGGATTCCCCTCAGGAACCAACACGATTAATCCAGCCGTTATTGAAGGCGGACGGCATCCTGCTTTTGTAGCGGATGAATGCCGTTTATGGATAACGGTTCATTTTTACCCTGATGAAACGGTTGAAGAAGTCACAAAACAAATCGAAAACCATCTTCTTGCTGTTGCACAGGGAGATATATGGCTTCGAGATCATCCACCGCTGTTTGAATGGGGAGGCGAATCTATGATTGTTGATCGTGGCGAGGTGTTTCCTGCGTTTTCGGTTGATCAAGAACACGCTGCATTCTCGATGGTTACGGAAGCACACGAAGCGTTTTTTGGAGCACGACCAGATGTGGAAATGTCTCAAACGGTCACGGATGGAGGTTGGCTAGCCTCTTACGGTATCCCAACGATTCTTTATGGACCAGGGAAATTAGAACATGCGCATGCTGTGAATGAGCAATTAAATATTGAGGAGCTCATGAATTATACGCAGTCGTTGCTTCGTTTTATGATTAGCTGGTGCAACACGCCAAAAAGTAGCGCAGATTAATGCGCTACTTTCTTACCACAAGGTGGAGAGCGGTCCGTGTTCGCCAAAGACAGGATCATGACTTGGTTTCGGGACTTCTGTAATTTTTTGAATATGTTTTTCTTTCTCTGCAGGGTCACCTGTACATAAATCATATGGAACGCCTTCAGGATACGCGCCGATAACAGCAAATGACTCGCTACCATCAATAAATTTATGGCCGGTTCCTGCTGGTAAGATTAACACATCGCCGACACCAACTTCGAGCTGCTCGCCAGACACACCCCCAACTTGTAACGTTGCTTCACCTTCGACCACAACTAATACTTCATGGGCGTTGCTATGGTAGTGATGATAGTCAAAAATGCCACCACGCCAAGAGTTATACCAGTGATTTTCTTTTAAAATTTGTTCAATGCTATCTTCATTTTCAAATACCGCTTGATAATGCACAAATGGATAGCTCGGATGGTTTGGAACCCGCCCATCATCATTAAAATAATGTTGCTTCACCGTAACTTGATTTAAATCTCGCATCTGAAAAGCCTCCCATTTCCCTTTTATTATCTATACCACCCTAATGAGAGCGCAAACATAAAACAATCGACAGGAATGAGAATAAAGTTGTTTACGAAACGAGAAAGCGGGTAAAGAATTCCAAATAAATCCAAATCATTAGAGGTGTGAAGAATGAAGCGAAAACTAATGAAAGCTGAACAAGATCGCGTAATCAGTGGCGTTTGCGGGGGAATTGCAGACCATTTGGGGATCCCATCCCTCGCTGTCCGCTTGATTTTTCTTGTTATCCCCGCTAACGTTTTAATTTATGTGATCTTGGCAATGTATTTAGAGACAAATCCGGTTATCTAAGGGGAGGATGAAAATTTACAATACCAAATCCCATTCATGAATCTCAAAATCTCTTGCTCGTTCGACGACGTAAGGATCATTTTGCACAAGCTCTAGTAATTCTTCGAAAGTATTCGTTTGATAGATGACGAGCCCTCCTGTTCCGTCGATAAAGCGGCCGTTGGCAAAGATTTTTCCGTCTGCCTTTTTCTCCTGAAGGTATGCGACGTGAGCTTCACGATAGTCTTCGCTTTTCTGTTCATCTAGCATCGGTAAAAGTACGGCATAATAAGTCATAGGTCACTTCTCCTTATGATTAGATTTCGATTTTTCGTAAAATGACAGATTGAAAGGTTAGTTCGCCCCCAATTACGTGTTTAGGTACGACGGTAAATGATTCAATGGAAAAATGTGCAGTTAACAATGTTTGAAGGGCGTCATCTTCATAGAAAGAGAAAAATCGTTTTGGCTCGTAAACATCATCTTCCCAAATGCCTTCAGAATTCTTCCCGCCATATACACCTAAGTAAAACAGCCCGCCTGGTTGTAGCACGCGCTTTAGTTCAATTAAAACATCTTCCAGTTCAGCTTTTGGCACATGAAGTAAGCAGTTGAGTGCATAAATGGCGTCAAAATGGTTTGAAGGGAAGGTTAAGTCATAAAAGCTCATTTCTGCGGCTTCTAATCCTTTTTCCTTACATAAGGTAATCATTTCTGGTGATAGGTCAGTACTAAACGTTTTTAATCCATTTTCTTTAAAATAAAGGCTGTCATTTCCCGGACCTGCGCCAATTTCTAGAAGGGTCACTTTTTCTTCTTCCTGCACTAGTTTTAGAAAATGATTTCTTTCTTTCATCTTCCACGTCTCTGTTATTGCTTCATTTCGTTGATTGGCTTGTTTGTTATAAGCGTCTATTAGCAGCTTTTGGTTATCCAAATTTCATCCCCCATTATGGCAATGTTACATGTATGCAGCTTTCATTTTTTCTTCCAGCTTTTTCGTTAACTTGTCTCTTAGTGTACCGTGAGTCGCTTCTTGAAACTGTTCCTGTTCGTTCGTCCATTTTTCTTGTGGGTATTGCCAAACGGGATGAGGAATTCGTTCTGCTGGTTCCCAATCGTATCGCGGGAAAAGATGTGCATGTAAATACGTATCAGTATTGCCATAGATGGAGTAATTCACGCGTAGGGGCTGGCATACTTCAAGAATGGCATCACCGATTAAACTCATATCTAGAAGATAGTCGCTACGTAAAGCTAGTGGCATCTTCTCAAGGGAAGGCCATTTTTCCGCCGGTAACAAAACGCAATAGCCAGGCAAAAACTGTGTGTCACCGATAACTGCAAATCCGCTGCGCATGTTGACCATCACCATCGGATTTTGATTGGTTTGTGCTGCTTTGATTCGATCTTGCTTCCAATTGTGCATGTTTGTTTCACTCCTTTTATTTACTATGAATAAAGTGAAAGGCGATGTATGCAGCAAAAAGGATGTATGAATATTCTGTAGCCAAATCACGATTTAATTCCAACTGGTAGGTATAGCTTTTTTGATAGAATCCCTTTCCGATTTGTTGAGTACCATCTTTTATTTGCAGGTCTTGACCAATGAGTGCGGTTTCAAACACAAACGTACGTGCATAGTAGTCTACATACATTTGATTACGGGTATGTTTTAAACTAGATAATGCTTTTTCAAGACATATCAAGCCAACTGGTTGATTATTTTCAAGGATTTCCCATTGTAAGGTTTTGCCTTTCTTGCGCTCTTTAATGGTAATCGTTTGATTGTGATCAAAAGCGAATTGTAGTTGTAAATGCCAAGCGCCTTGATTTTTTACAATTGTTTCAATAAATTGATGCAGCCGTTTTTTATAAAATCGATGAAACGAACCGATTTGTTGTCCGTTAAAATAAAGTGGTCGTGTGTTTGTGGTAACACGGTCAAACAAACGGACAGAAAAGCCATCATGATTCTGCGCAGGCACATAGTGTTTATCTTTTCGGTATTGCTGATAGATGAAGCGATTTAATCCAACAGCAAAAATGAGAAAAAGAAGCGTCGCGATAACCGCGGATCGCTCAATCTCTCCAACAAATAGATAACGAAGCGGTATGGCAATTAATCCAATTGCAAAAAAGGTATAAAGAATATTCATCGTAATCTACCATTCCTTCTAGTATAAGCGATTATTTTCTAAATAAATAGTTTAAAACAAGAGTCATTTTTAAGAAAGCCCTCTTAAGTCTAAAGAAGGATGAGGGAAGATTCAATTCAATCGTAAAAGTAAGAATTGTAAATGTTATAATCAATTGGGAGGGATGGATATGGCTGATTCAAACCATGATGGTCATGACGAAAAAATAGAAATAATTGATCGAGAAATTTGTGCATTGATACAAAAGCGGAAACACGTGTCGAACGAGCAACCGACTTCTCCGTCGCCTGAAAAGCTAAACGAATGGGCACATACATATGGGCTTGAAAAGGAAATGTTGAATGCTTTATTTAGTACGATTGAGAGTGAAGGTGATTTTAAACCGGTCGTCAAGCCGAAAGGGTATCTCGGAACGGTTCCACTGTCATTTATGTATGAAGAGAATGAGGTCATCTATAGCTTAACGGCCATTCAATCTTATAAAAACGCTTCCGTTCTCTTTTTTCAAGTAGCGAGTAATCCACAAAAGCAGAATTTACAAGAACCGATGCGGGCATTTGAGCTTACGATTAAGGGAACAACATCATACGTGACACAACTGACCGAGGGTAGCGGTGGGGACGCAATGTTCAACTATCGTTTTGTCATTAGTCCAGCCATTAAGGAAGATGTCACGATCTCGGTCTCTGAAAGATTTGGTGAAGGGGAGTGCGTGACGCCGTTTGAATGGAAGGTCGACAAACAAGCGTTGATCAAGAATGAGTAAATAGGGGGATATCAATTGCTACAAAGAGAAACTTTGCCATTAAAACATAAAACAATTCTTATTACGGGAGTGAGCCGGAGAAAAGGAATTGGCTATGCGATCGCACGTCAATGTGCCGCTTTTGGGGCGTCCATCATTACGCAACATTATCAAGCGCATGATGAACAACAAGACTGGGGCGCTGATTCTTTAGAAGACGTATCGGCGGGAATCGAAGCTGAATTAATTGAAGGCGCAACGCATACGCATTATTCGGAAAATTTTGAAGAAGAGCAGGCGCCAGCAACCCTTTTTCAAGCGATCGCAGAGCAAGATGCAGTCGTAGATGCACTGGTCTGTAATCATGCTATGAGCGGAAATGATGGCACATTGATGGAAATGAATGCGTTGTCACTTTCGCGGCATTACACCGTCAACACGCAATCAAGCTTGCTCCTTGCTCAACAATACGTGAAACAATTTAACAGCAAAACTGGCAGAGGAAAAGTCATTTTTATGACGTCAGGACAGGAACTTGGTCCGATGCGCGGCGAAATTGCGTATGCCGCTGCAAAAGGTGCACTTGCTTCGTTGACTGAAACGATTGCAGATGAATTAGCGGTTCACGGTGTGAATGTGAATACGGTCAATCCTGGTCCAGTTGATACGGGCTATATGACGGATGATTTATGGCAATCGCTAAAGCCGAAATTTCCATTTGGTAGAATGGGTGAAGGGGAAGATCCTGCACGTTTAATTGCGTGGTTGTTAACAGATGAAGCCAATTGGATTACAGGGCAAGTGATTAATACGGAAGGGGGCTTTCGCAGAGGGTGAAAGTCCTCTTTTTTATGAATATTTTATAAAAAATTTAGAATTTAGAGACAGTTAATCGTTTATAATAGAAATAATAACTAGGAAAAGGGGTAGGGTATGAGCAATAACGTTCTATGGTATGGGCGCTGTTTGTTTGTGACAGGTGCACTCTTATTTGGATTGCTTCAAATTGCTTTTGCAATTGGTATTCATGACGAACCTTTTTTAATAGGGGCGATGGTTGGGTATTACGCCAGTATCCTCTTATTTGTCGTCGGACTTATCATTATGCTAGCGGAGATGTTTAAAAGTGAAAGTGAGTAATTCTTACAACCTCGTGGCAATTGAGGATATCATTTAGTATTTTTTCATTTTGATGCTACAATATAGGGAAATTGGAGTTGTGAAGCTGGAGGAATTTTGTATGCAATCTGTCCCAACAAATGCAATAAAAGTCGTATCAAGAGCGAAGAAGGAAACGATTCCTCAAGCCCATGAAGAGTTACGCCACTGGAAAAGTGAAGCATTAAAAATAACGGATGATGAAATTAGAGAACAAGCGGCTTGGACCGTAAGCGACAAGACGTTCCACGCAGAAGGCGGCAGCATTATTGGTCTGCTTTCTGGCGCGAATAAAGACCGCTATATTCAATTTATGGTTGGCTATCAGTCAATCTGTGATTATTTAGATACGCTTTGTGATAAAAATGATAGCCATAATCCAGACGATTTTCGATCTATTCATGATGCGCTTTTAGATACATTGGAACCGGAAAAGGATTTTAGCAACTACTATCAATACCGTCCTGGTTTTAATGATGATGGCTATTTACAAAAGCTTGTCACACGTTGTCGTGAAGCCGTAACGTTGTTCCCAGGCTTTGAGGTGATGAAAGCCGATATGAAGGAAGTTGCACAATACTATATTGATTTCCAAGTGTATAAGCATGTGGAAGAAGAAAAGCGTGAGCCGTTGTTGAAGAAATTTTATGAAGACAATCAGCATCTTGTGCCAGGTATGCGTTGGTACGAGTTTGCTTGTGGTGCGGCTTCAACGCTTGCATTATATACGCTTGCGGCTTACGCGGCGGCGTCTGAGCGAACAAAAGAAGAGTCGAAGCATATTAAAGAAGCGTATTTTCCGTGGGTTCAAGGCTTGCATATTATGCTTGATTATTTCATCGATCAAGAGGAAGACCGCTTGGAAAATGAAATGAACTTTGCTGCGTACTACGAATCCAAGGAAGATATGATGGACCGCTTCCGCTTTTTAGATGAGCAAGCAAATGAAAAGCTTAAGGGACTTCCGGATGAAAAATTCCATATGCTTTTGAAAAAAGGGCTTTATGCGCTTTACCTTTCTGATGGAAAAGTGGCAAATAATCCTGAGTTGAAAAAGGATGCGAAAGAAATTATTAAACTAGGTGGGAAGTCAGCCGCATTTTTCTTCCAAAATCGCTGGATGTTTAAGCGCGCTATTTAAATTCACGCACCTCGTAGAGATTAAAGCGAGGTGCTTTTTTATGGAGTTGAAAAGAATGAATATTAATGAAATTAATGAGTCAAACCGACAACGGGCGAAAGAATTTTTTGTTCAGCATTGGGGTTCTCCGATTATGGTCATTGCTAGCGGTACGTACAACTGTAGTGAACTTGAAGGGTATATGGCAACAGATGAATCGGGACAAACGATTGGGTTAATTACGTACATGGATCGGGAGCAGCGTTTTGAAATCCTCTCCTTAGATAGCGTGGTTGAGAAAAGAGGAGTTGGAACAGCGCTAATGGTAGCAGTAGAAACACTTGCCAAGCAAAAGGGAGCAAAAGCCATTCACCTTGTCACAACAAACGATAATCTTCATGCATTAGGTTTTTACCAAAAGCGGGGCTACGTGCTTTACAAACTACATAAAGATGCCGTTAAAAAAGCACGCCTCATTAAACCGGAAATTCCTTTTGTTGCAGAAAATCAAATTCCGATCCGTGATGAAATTGAATGTGTCAAATACATCGTATAAGGGAGTGTCCGCGTTGCGAACGGAAACAGAAATGTTCGATTTGATTCTAACAAAAGCGGCAGAAGATGACCGTATTCTGGCAGTCTATATGAACGGATCGAGGACAAACCCTCATGCACCAAAAGACCTTTTTCAAGATTATGACATTGTCTACGTCGTCAACGAAACGGCACCGTTTGTTACAGATCACGCGTGGATCGACTATTTTGGTGAACGACTTATGATTCAAGAACCTGATAAGAATGATGCTGCGGTAGGGAAACCAGTAAATATCCATAAATCGTATACGTATTTAATGCTGTTCACTGACGGAAACCGCATTGATTTACACGTGGAGACGGTAGCTTCTATGCAAGAGGGTTATAAATCAGATTCTTTAACCGTTCCGCTGCTTGATAAAGCGGGTATACTGCCTGCAATTGCGCCAGCGTCAGATCAAGATTATCGAGTGAAAAAACCGACGGAGGCTGAATTTTTAAACAATTGCAATGAATTTTGGTGGTGTTTACAAAACGTAGCGAAAGGTATTTGGCGCGATGAACTTCCTTATGCAAAAGAAATGTTTGAGCAGGTTGTTCGAGTGCCATTAAACGAAATGGTTTCTTGGTGGATTGGACATAATCATGATTTCCAAGTTTCGACTGGTAAAATGGGGAAATATTTTAAAGATAGTTTACCAGAAAAAATGTGGCTGCAGTACGAGCAGACGTATAGTGGGCCTAATGTTAAAGCGTTTTGGACATCTATTTTTGCAGCAATATCTTTGTTTAGTGCTTTAGCGAAGGAATTAGCGAAAGAGTTCCAATATACGTATCATCAATGTGAAGAAGATAATATGTTGCTGTATGTACGACATGTACAAGCCTTGCCAGCTGACGCTAAAACGATTTTTTGAGCATCTCCTACGAGGTGCTTTTTGTATTGTGTTGGTGTGAAGATAGGGATACAATATTCTAAATACATAGAATAGGGGAGATGATTTTTGAAAAGATGAATTCAAGGTCGAAGGTTGTTGCAATTGCACTTATAACTGCTGTCACGGTTTTAGGAGATTCCATGTTGTTTATTGTTCTACCACTTTATTGGCAGGACTTTGGTTTAACGGAAGTATGGCAAGTGGGGGTACTTTTGGCGATTAATCGATTTGTCCGCTTGCCGATCACACCGTTAGTTGGTTTGTTTTATAAAAAATATGATGTTCGTGTAGGTATTTTACTTGCGGTTTTGTTGGCCGGACTTAGTACACTGTCTTATGGCTTAGCAAATGGCTTTATTGTGCTCCTTATCATGCGGATGTGTTGGGGAATTGCGTGGTCATTCATTCGACTTGGGGGAATGCTGACGGTGGTGTCGTCTTCTGAGGATCATAACCGAGGCAAGTTAATGGGGTTATATAACGGGCTTTGGGGCTTAGGTGGTTTAACAGGAATGTTAGCAGGAGGCTTTTTTATTGATATCTTTTCCATTACAGCTGTCACAACCGTTTTTGCAATTGGCTCCTTTTTGCTTCTTCCATTTATCTATCTTCTTATTCCAAAAACAGAAGAGAAAAAAGCTGCACAAGAGGCTGCAAATAAGTTTAAAAACCTTGATTTATCTTTCCTCACTCCATATACGCGCTTAGTCATTGCAACGAGTGCGACGATGGGTTTTATCGTATTAGGCATCTTCGCATCTTCGTTAAGTACACTGATTGGTCAAAGTTACGATGAACAATGGACGCTTTTTGGAACGATTATTAGTATTACAGCATTAGCCGGAGCGATCCAAGCCTTTCGCTGGTCATGGGAACCGTTTATTGCACCTTTATTCGGACGAATGGTTGATCGGACAAAAAACAAGCACGGACTCATTCTCATTCCGCTATCTTTTAGTATCATCACGTTTTGGTTATTAGGGTATGTAGACATCATTGTTCCTTTGCTGATCGTTATTTTTGTTTTTCAGATAGCTTCGACGATGTTTGTCACCGTTACAGATACGTTAGCTGCTGGAGCGGCGGCTAAAACCGATTCTGTGAAAATGATGACCCTCCATACCATTATGGTTGATTTAGGAGCTGCATTTGGACCATTGCTGTCATTCTTTATTCTGTTTTGGTTTGATTTAAACATGGTGTTTTACGTATCGAGTATGATTATGACCGTTCTAGCTGTTGCATGGTTACTATACGGTATAAAACAGAAGAAACCCATGAGTAGAGCTTGATACTCATGGGTTTTTTTTATTATTCATGTATCGGTTGGGCAGCCCAAGCGTCAATTTCTACTTTAAAAGGGGGAGCAGCCAAAGCAACAACATACATCATGGTGGTACAAGGGAGATGTTCGCCTAGAAATTGATTTATGACTTCACGTCGAGACTCGCTATTAAATTCGCCTACTAAATAAAAAACGAGTTTCGTTAAATCTTCTACGCCCATGCTCGCTTCTTCTAGATTCAACTTAACATTTTCTAATGCTAGTTTAAGCTGATCGATAGGTTCTTCAGGTACGGAACCGTCTAAAGCCTTGCCCTGATAACGTTAACCACCTACACGGTTCTGCGATTTCCATTTGATGTACGTACGGCGCAACTGGCGGATGGACAGTTTGCGGATTTCGGGTAATCTTCAACATTATTCACCTTTCATGTTTAAATTGAACACGAACTTTAGTGTTTTTTGACAGTTTATTTCCTGGGGAATTAAAAGTTTGACGATTGGTGAGATCACATCAACTCAATGAGTAACGTTTAAAGTCGAATCGCTTTAATTAAAAATCGGTGTTGAATGAAGTCAATGTAGCCACATTGTTGGATTCTCTCATGAATCTTCTTCAAAGAATGTTCATACGTTTGAACAGAGAAATCAGGTACTTGCCAAGGGATGGCGTGCAAATAATAAATAATGGCGCCAACATCATAAAAACGTTGGACCCCAACATGTTCTTGGGCGTCAACAATCTCAAGAGAGGTACCTGAGAACAGATTTAAGGATGAGCTTATATTCCAGCCCGAATACGTTTGATCGATTTCAGCGCCTAGAGCGATGTTTAAATCACGACAATCTAAGCCACCAACTTGTTGTGTTAAAAACGTTCCGCCTTTTTTTAATAGACGAGCTAGTTCCTTCACACAGAAAGAATCATGTTGATTTAAGATTAAATCAAACGTGTTCGTTGGTAAGGGGATGTGGTGATCATCTTCGAAAGAGACAACATGAACACCAAGTGGCTTTAAGCGGTTTCGAGCAATTTCTAGATTCGGTGCATATCCTTCTGTTGCGTAAGCGATTTTTGGGAAGGGCTGTAATCGTGAAAAAAACTCCCCTCCGCCAGTCCCCATATCCAGAACGGCTTCTGAATCTTTGATTAATGAAAGAGCTAGTGAACCATAGGACCACGGCAATAAACTACTGCCAAACCGTCCTAACTTAGAAAGGTGGGAAAAATCCCAGCCAGAAAAAATTTGATTTTGTTCTGATACATAATAGTCAAATAAATGATGTGTCATCGTTTCTCTTCCTCCATTCATCATTTGTCGTAAGAAAAGCTTGATGATGAAGGAGGTCCGCGAATAAAAGATGTATTGTTTTATAAAGGATGGTAGAAGGTTGGCAACGTTGTCAGCTCCTTGATTTGATTATAAATAGTATTTCAAATGAGAAAGACAATTGTCAATCTTAATTCTGAATTTTTTATTTTTTGTGTTTGCTTGAGTTGAAAAAAGAGAATAGATACTTAAAAAAGTAAGGAGGCATAAAAATGGATTCTCTTACCCTCTGGTTAATTGTGTTAGCCATTATTATCTTCTTTTCATTAGGAATGATGGCTTATACATCAGTAAAAAAATGATGAAAGGGACATACTCTTAAGCCCCTTTAAATCAATTTTCTTTTTTAGTGGCTAAATGATTCAAACGCTCAATTTCTTCATCAATGACGTCAACGTCGATTCGCTCATATAGTGGGTGGAATTGTTTTATTGGCAATCCTGATGGCTCAATTGATTTCCAGGTAAAAGAGTCAAGATGCAGTGACTCCTTGATTGCATGACTTGAGAAAGGTAAAAATGGATGGAGAAGCTGAGCATAGTTAACAATCATGTACAAACATTGGTATAACGTATACGCGCATGCGTCGGGATTCTGTTTCAATTGTGCCCAAGGTTTCCGCTCGTCAAAATATTTGTTAGCAGAGCGAATTGAAGAAAAAATGTCTTCAATAGCACTTTTAATCTCTCCTTTCTCAATTTTTTGTCCGATGGTTACGTAAAGCTGGTTAACACTATCTCTATGTTTCTGGTCAATGCTATGTTTTGGGAGCGTACCGTTAAATGATTTTTGAATAAATTTCACGGTACGTTGAACAAAATTGCCGTATGCTCCTAGTAATTCACTATTGTGACTGTAAACAAATTCACGCCACGAGAAGTCGCCATCTCGTTGTTCAGGCGCGTTAACAGTTAGGTAGTAGCGAATGGTATCAGCATGAAAACGTTGAAGAAGATCAGGTATCCATACGGCCCAATTTTTGCTCGTCGAAATTTTTTGGCGCTCAATTGTCATATATTCGTTTGATAGAATATAGGTCGGTAGACTAGAATTTTTTCTTAATCCCATTAAGATTGCCGGCCATATTAATGTGTGAAAAGGAATATTATCCTTTCCATGAACATAGTAAGAGCGAGTGTCGTTTTTCCAAAACGTTTTGTACTCTTTTCCTGTTAACTTGCCCCATTGTTTGCTAGCTGTATAGTAGCCTGCAACTGCTTCAATCCAGACATAAATTTTCTTATTGTCGGAGCCTTCAAGTGGGACAGGTACGCCGTAATCAAGGTCTCGCGTTGCCGCTCGGTCTTGCAACCCTTCATCTAGATAACGTTCTGTTAACATAACAGCATTTTCTCTCCATACATTTTGTGCTTTTGCTTCGTTCACATAAGCTCTTAGGTGGTTTTGGAAGTGAGAAAGAGTGAGATCGTATTGTTCGGTGTTTTTAACTCCGGGCTGTTGAAGACAGATTTTACAACGTCTGTTTTCCAACGTAGTCGGATCAAGCAATGTTGCACAATGGTCGCATTGATCGCCTCTAGCATCCTTTCTGCATGTTGGACAAGTGCCTTCCACATATCGATCTGGCAAAAACTGTGTGCAGTGATGACAATAGACTTGTTCAACCGATCGCTTAGTTAGATGGCCATTTTTTAATAATTGTAAGAACATTTCTTGAACGGTTTGATGATGATCTTCAAGATCCGTTCTTGTATAAAGATCATAACTAAAGCCTAAATCTGTAAAATTCTGCTTAAACTCTTCGTGGTAGCGATCGGCAATCGTTTTTGGGGAAGTCTCTTCTTGACGTGCACGAACCATAATCGGTGTCCCATTACAGTCGCTACCAGAAACGTAAAGCACTTTTTTACCTTTTTGACGAAAATATCTAGCTAATACATCCCCCGAAAGTAAACTGGCGATATGGCCAACATGTAAAGAACCATTTGCATAGGGCCAAGCGCCTCCAATAAAAATTGCCATTGTTCATCCCTCCTAAAAATAAAAAAACTCGCCCTTAGAATTCATCTAAGGACGAGTGTTATACCCGTGTTACCACCTTTGTTTACTCGTTATTCACATAACAAGCCTCAATAAGTACGGAACGTCATGACGTTCGTATACCCAGGCATTTGTAACGAGTGACTATGCTCGTCACCACCTAACAGCTTGCTCGGCGGTGCTGCTCAGAGACCATGTTCAACCAATTGTTCTTTGCTTCTTTTCAGCACCCGAAGCTCTCTGTCTAAAGACGTTGATTGGTTTACTTTCCTCATCATCGCGTTTTGTGTATATTGTTTCTTATCATAGCAGGAAGTAAGATAAAAGCAAGTAGAATTTTCAGAAGAAAAGGGTGAACTGATGTCGAAATCAGCTCGATTGATCGAAATGATGCTTTATATTAATGAACGAACGAAATTTACGGCTACGGAACTATCCGAACATTTTCAAGTTTCGTATCGGACGATCTTAAGAGATTTAGAAGAATTGAGTACGTTAGGTGTTCCTTTTTATTCTGAAGTTGGACACGGAGGGGGATACTATCGAATCTCCGAAAAAATGCTCCCACCGTTATTTCTAAAAGAAACAGAGGCAGTGGCACTTTATTTTTCCTTTCAATCGTTAGCATATTTTCCAGCTCTGCCTTTTAAGACAGAGACCGATTTTGCGTTAAAAAAGTTAAAGCAGCATTTTTCGAAAGAAGCACAAGAAACAATTGAAAAAATGAGTGGAAGGATTGTTTTTTGGAATCCATTACGTCCTCATCCGACGCGTTACTTAGAAGAGCTTTTGCATGCCTCTACGAGCAGCACGCCTATTCAAATTACATATCAAAAAGAAGATACACAGATGGAGCGAGTAATTCAGCCGATTGGTCTTTATAGTTCCTATGGATTCTGGTACTGTCCCGCTTATTGTTTTGAGAGAAATGCAATTCGGTTGTTTCGGGCTGATCGTATTCTTGCTGTTAAAAAAAGTGAGAAAAGACCAGTAGTGCTTCCATATGAGTCGGTTCTTGATTGGTTACACCAACTGGAGGAAGAATGTGAGCACCCTCGTTCTTTCATAGTGGAATTAACACGAACAGGTGTGAGGAAAGCTCAATCGATATTGGACTTGGAGCGATTCATCCATGTAGCAGAGAATGGTGAAGGTCGAATTCAAGCAATCGTTCCGCTTCAGGAAGTTCGATATTTTACTGACTTGATTTGGAATTTAGGTTCGGAGGCGACGATAAAAGAACCGCAAGAAGCGATTGACTTGATACAAGAGAAATTGCAAAAGCTATGGGGAAATTATCAGTAAGGTGACAGTTTTTGTCACGGTAACCATTTATACTTGAAAGTAAAGAAAGGAGTTGGCCAATATGAATGCAGTCCAATCGATAAAAGAAACGGCGTTACACGAGCTTGAAGTAGGGTTTCGTTCAATTGAAGGGTTACTTAAAAAACTGAAGAAGGGGGATTTACCCTATCGACCTGCTGAAAACATGCGTAGTATAAAAGAGTTAATCGCGCACCTCATCGCCATTCCAGAAGTTGATTTAGCTATCATGCAAGAACATCCCGCAGATCATATTCGAGCACTAGAACAAAAGTACGAAGCGTTAGCCACTGCTGAAGATAAGGTGAAACAGATGTATAGTGGGTTTGAGCAATATAAGGCGTATGTGATCTCTTTGTCTGATCAAGATTTTTTGACGAAAAAAACAGCCCCTTTTTACTTGGAAACGGGCTCAACCCAAATTCAATGGCTAATGGAAGTAGTCACACATGTATTCCATCATCGTGCCCAACTGTTTACCTACATGAAACAAAGCGGCTATGACATAGATATGTTTGATTTGTACGTGTGAACGTGAAAAAGAGGGCGATGATGCAGCGCTGCCCTCTTAAAGTTGCTGTTGAATTTCATTTGCGAGAAACCATTTGTCATGATCGCGACTCCAATTCTCTACTGTGAAAAGACGACTTATCTGCTCCCCATTTTTCTCCACAATTAATTCATAAAAAACAACGGCTTCATTGTCGTTCTTCATTCGAATCAGACGATTATTAAATCGTTTCTTTGCACCTCTTAATTCATTGACAGACTGCTGCATACCAATTAAAGCTTCCTCTTTCGTGAAAAACAATGGTTTTTCACTTGGTTCATAGAAAAAAGTAACAAAGTACGAGTCTGTCATCCTCTCCAATTTACTAGTATTACCTGTCTGCATGGCATCATGCCAATCCAAAATAAATTGATTATGCACTTGTTCAAGTTTCATTGATTAATAAAATGTCAAATGACTTTTTTCTGTGCGATAGTAATCGAGTCGATCTTGTAAGGTTCCAGTGTGGTACTCAAATTTGTGCCCGTCTGGGTCGGTAAAGTAAATCGACTGTTTGTCTTTTTTGTCTCGGGTTCTTCCGCTAAGAATGTTAACATTTAACGCTTCCAGCTTCCTCCACGTATTTTCGTATTCTTCATCCTTTATAGAGAGAGCAATGTGGGTATAGGATTGGCCAATCTCGTTTCGAGGAATGCTTTCCTCTACGTTAAGCGCAAGCCAGATGCCATCTAAATCGAAATAAGCTAGTTTTTCTCCTTTTACGAGGAGGGTTGCGCCTAGCGCTTGTTCATAAAACCGAATGGACTTTCCTAAATTCGAAACAGAAAAGGTTATGTGGTTAATGGCCAATCGAATCACTCCAAGCTAATAGATTTTAAAACAATTCTCTTTTTTGTATAATGAAAACAGAACTTTTAGATATCTTTTCTTAATCTTAGTATGCAAGCGTGAAAGTTTCAAATGAAAAAATTGACGAGCTTCTTTACGCATGCTACACTCAATTAAAGATATAAGAGGTCTGTAATAACGTCTGTAGGTGATGAACATGAAATATTCAAAAGCGACAAACTATGCGCTGCATACGATGGTCTTTTTAACTACGGTAGAAAAAGGGCGCTCAACAGGCGTGGACGTCTTAGCGAAAAAACAAGATGTGTCACCAACGTATTTGTCTAAAATCTTAACGAAGCTTGTAAAAGCAGGGTTAGTGGATTCAACACCAGGGGCAAATGGTGGGTATAGTGTAGCGCCTCATCGAAAAAGCATCTCATTTTTAGATGTTATTCATGCGATTGAAGGCCAAACGGTCATGTTTCGCTGTTCATCTGAGCATGATGATGCGGAACAGAGTCATGATTGTCTAATTGAACAAGCGATGACAAACGCCGAAGACCGGTTAAAAAAAGAGCTAAGTGAAACGTACATTGAAGAGATTGCTATGAAAATGACTGCTGTCAAAGAGTAGTCATCCTCTTTTTATTGTTATTACAGACATAATGAATCTATAATATCTAAGAAAGGGTGTTGACATGATAGACGCAGTAATTATTGGTGGAGGACCTGGCGGATTAAGTGCGGCTCTCGTATTGGGAAGAGCCAAGCGTGAGGTTATTTTGTTTGATGAAGATCAACCACGGAACCAAGTAACGGCACACTCGCACGGCTTTATTACACAAGATGGAGTGAGCCCGGTGACGTTTAAAGAAAACGCGCTTGCAGACTTAAAAAAATATCCGGGTATTCAGGTTGAGAACCAGCGAGTAACAAGCGTTAAAAAAGAAGGAAATGTCTTTGTTGTTGAAGCAGAAGATAAAATGGTGAAAGCACGTAAAGTTTTACTTGCGACTGGCTTGAAAGATGGTTTACCTGAGGTTAAAGGGGTTCATTCATTTTATGGGAAAAGTCTATTTCCTTGTCCATTTTGTGATGGCTGGGAACTTCGTGATCAACCGTTGCTTGTACTTGCAGAGAGTGATCATGCATATATGTTCACGAAAATAATCTCGAACTGGAGTAAAGATTTAGTGCTTGCTACGAACGGCAAGAACCTTTTAACAGCTGAACAAGAGAGAGAGCTGATATCGAGAGGGATTCGAGTGATGGATGAAAAAGTCGAGTCTCTAATTGGTGAAGAAGGAAAATTGACGAGCATCCGTTTTGAAACTGGTGTTGAATTGGAGCGTGTTGGAGGATTTGTTACCAGTCAATTGCAGCAAGCTTCTTCGTTAGCGGATCAGCTTGATTGTAAAAAGAACGACCAAGGTGGATATGAAGTCGATGAGTCTGGTCAGTCTAGTGTTGAAGGGGTCTATGTCGCAGGAGATATGACCATGAATCAAGCACAGCAAATCGTTCTAGCTGCAGCGAATGGAAGTATGGCTGCAAGTCGAATGGTTGCCGTACTTGCATTTGAAGATTTTTAAACGAGACCCCCGTCATGTAACGACGGGGGTATTGTTTGATTTTAGATTATTGCCGCTTTTCTTAGAAAAATGTGCGCGTTAGGACTCCAGCTAGTACTCCAATCACTACTGAGAGAAAAAACCGTTTGGAGAAATAAAAAATAAGTCCTGTACATAAACAAACGAGTAAAGTTGGGTAAGAGATCAGAGTAGATGAGGTCTTTTCAATCGTCAACACTTGTTTCATCAATAATGTTGTGAGAATGGCAACGGGTACATACTGAAAATAAAGTTCCGCTGTACGGTTTAGTTTAATGTTGCCTAACAAGTTCAATCCAATAAAACGAATGGAAAACACAATAATGGCTAATAGGCCAATTAATAACCACTGATCAGTCATCGCGTACAACCTTTCTTTTGATTTGAATACCTACAAGTGGTGCAATCAAAGCGGAAATGATAATGGTTAAGCTGTTTCCTGGATAAAGCCATTCTAGAGATAATGTAATGATGATGGCTACTGCTACCGTAACCCACGCTGCAATATGCGTTAACGCAGGCATAAGCAAAGCAGTAAAAGCAGCAGGAAAGGCAAGATCTAAGCCAAATCTCAAAGGATCAATTTGATCCCCTACCCACACACCTAAAAAAGAAGAGATTACCCAAGCAATATAAAACAACAGCGTCACAGTAAAGAAATAAGGAAGGTCGGTTCCTTTAGTAGCAAACCGAGCCTTCGCAAGAAAATAAGGTTCATCGGAAACACCGAAAACACTAAGAAATCGCCATTTTTTACTCATGCCACCAAGGTCTTTGGATAAATCCATTCCATACAAAAAGTCACGTAAATTTAAGAGAAAAGCAGCGAATAAGATAGCTGGAACAGTTGCACCAGCCACATACATTGCTACGGCAACGAGCTGAACGGAACCAGCAAATAAAAGAAGTGACATCACGGTAGCAGCTATAACTGAAAAATCGGCTTGATTGGCAAGGATTCCATAGGAAACACCGTATGAAGCGATTGCAATGGCGACAGGTAAACCATCAGCGAGCGCCTCTTTTAATGAACGATTAACCATGACTTCTCCTCTCGATGTATTGTATACTAAACAATATGTATATTTAAATTGACTTTATTGTATATTATAATAAACTTTCTGTAAATTAAAATAGTTGAGGTGAGTACGATCGAAGGAAATGTTACTCGACAAATTGGCGAACGAGTTCGGACATTACGTCATGGAAAAGGTTATAGTCTTGAAGGTTTTGCAAAGTCTATTGATATAAGTAAGCTGACGTTACTAAAAATAGAGAAAGGTGAAGGGAATCCGACACTGTCTGTTGTTTGGAAGATCGCAAATGGTCTTTCAGTGCCTGTTTCCTCACTCTTAATGATTGAAGAAGATGTTGAAGTAGTGAGAAAGCAACAATCAATCGAATTGGCTAGTCAAGATAAGAGCTTTGTAGTGGAGCCTTTGTTCCAAAAAAAACATTACGAACTATATCGAGGTTATTTGCAGCCCGGTGCTGTCTATCAATCTGAGGCACACGCCCAAGGTGTAAGTGAAAGTATTACCGTAATGGAAGGTGAATTGGAGGTACAGATAAAAGAAAAACGGTACCACTTGATGCAACATGATGCCATTCGTTTCCGTGGGGATCAACCACATGTTTACGAGAATCCTACAAGTGAATTAACGGCGATTCATTTTGTGATTTCGTACGAAGGTTGGTAGCCTAAGCGTTCTTTGCAACATTTTTATTTAAAAACAGGGGAACGAAGAAAACTGTCGAAACGTTATTTAGGTAGGAATGAGAGTATTTAGACAGAGAGGATTTTCAAAGATGATAAAATCATTAGCTGTTTTTTGTGGATCTAGTAGTGGAGTAAACCCTATTTATATCGAAGAGTCGAAGCGTCTGGGGGAATTACTTGCTGACCAGAAGCGAACGCTCGTTTATGGTGGTGCGCAAGTAGGATGCATGGGAGCGATCGCCGATCAAGTGTTAGAAAAAGGTGGTCACGTCTTAGGCGTCATTCCGAAAAAATTAAAGCGAGTTGAAGTGGCGCACAACCATTTGGATGAGCTTTATGTTGTTGATACTATGCACGAACGTAAAGCAAAAATGGCGGAACTGGCAAATGCGTTTGTGGCGTTGCCAGGAGGTGCGGGAACTTTGGAGGAATGGTTTGAGGTGTTTACTTGGGCACAGCTTGGTTATCATCAGAAACCTTGTGCTATTTTAAATGTAAATGGCTTTTATGATCCGCTTTTATCAATGATTGATCATACAATTGAGCAAGGGTTTATGAATCCTGCCTATAAAAAGATGATTCTTGTTGCCTCAAGCCCTGAAGACCTTTTGCGAAAATTAGATGACTATCAGCCGACCTATCTATCAAAGTGGAGCGAATCGTGAGCGCAAGGCTCTCGTTTCAAGAAACAGGTAATAAGGACAGCCCCCTCCTCTTCTTTATTCATGGTGGAGGGGTGAGTCGATGGATGTGGCAAAAGCAAGTTGATTACTTTACTACGTATCACTGCATTGCTGTGGATTTGCCTGAACATGGCCAGAGTAGAGAGGCTGGGAATTTTTCAATCGAGCAGAGTGCAAAGCAATGCTTTTCCTTAATAGAGGAAAAGGCAGCCAATAAAGCTGTTCATCTTATTGGGTTCTCACTCGGGGCCCAAGTTGCGATTGAAATGTTATGTCAGCATTCTATTCGAATCACTTCTGCAATGATTAACAGTGCCCTTGTGAGTCCGTCATCATTATTAAACCGGAGTGTAGCCTATACTGCTCAATTCGCGCTCCCTCTGGCAAAGTGGGAAAGGTTCGCTAAAGCACAAGCAAAAATGTTGTCCATACCAGAAGACCAATTTCAAATTTATTTTCACGAATCGAAACAGATGCGAGCACAGACATTTGCTCGTGTGATGAAAGAAAATTCATCCTTTTTTATCCCACCGTCTTTTCGCAGTGTATCGACGAGAATGCTCGCAACCGTCGGTGAAAAAGAATCTCGTCTCATGCGTAAATCACTACTTGACTTGACCTATGCAAATGAACACTGTCAGAACCTTACGATAAAAGGGTATGGTCACGGCTATAGCCTTGCTAACCCAAAGGCTTTTAATAAACTTCTTCAACGGTGGGTTGAAAAAGAAGAATGGTGGGATGACAATTGAGACACATCATCGCAACAGAAACAGCTGATCAGTGGAAGAAACAAATGAAAATGAAAGAGCAGCTTGAAGATGAATTTAATCTTTTTTGTGAAAAAGTGAACGATGCGTTTTTTATTGTTGAAAAACCGAATACAATCATTTGGACGCCTGCAAAACATGTCATGAATACATTTTCGACAGTACCAGTTCCAGCTTTTACGAGAGAAAATCAAATCTATCTTACTGGTGATCTTTCAGAGTGGTCGAGTTATTTTCTGCAACTTTTAACAAAACCCCCTCAAACCAATGTAAAGCAGTATTTTGAGCGTTTTAATCGAAAAAGTTTGTTGACGATAGTAGGGCATGAATGGATGCACCATTCGAATTTATTTGTTGATGATTTTGACGATGGAAGAGAAGATGAGATATGGTTTGAAGAAGGAATGTGTGATTATATCGCGCGAAAGTGCCTATTAACGGAAGCCGAGTTTGAAGAAGTTGTAGATGTTGAACAAACACTCGTACATCAATATGCAGAAGAGTTTCCTTTTTTTACAATTGATCAATTTGGGCAAACAACGTATGCAGAATCGACGACGAAGGTTATGTACGCATATTGGAAGAGTTTTTTAGCTATCAAAGATATTTTAGAATCAGGTAATTATCTTCATATTCTTGATGTGTTTAACCGGTATCAAGACTGGCATAAACAAGGAAGAGCAGGAAAACTCTTCGATTACTTAATGGCAAAATAAAGAAAAGCACATCCTCTTTCTAAATGAGGATGCGCTGCTATTGAATTAGAATGGGAACTCTCTTCGTCCGCTTTGAACTCCAACCCATTGGAAGGTAGTGAATTTATCGAGGGCCCATTCACCACCGAAACGCCCAAGTCCAGAGGCTTTTTCTCCACCGAAAGCAACATGTGCTTCATCATTAACGGATTGATCATTTACATGAATCATACCGGTATTGATTTTTCTGGCGACGTCCATACCGCGGAAGCGATCGGTTGTGAAGACGGAACCACTCAGACCGTATGGGGTATCGTTAGCTATATCAATGGCTTCTTGTTCAGACTTCACTTTAATAATTGGCGCAACGGGACCGAACAGTTCAGTTTTTGCAACGGTCATCTTAGCGTTGACATTCGTTAAAACCGTTGGTGCAAAAATGGCACCTGTTGCAGATCCTCCAGTTTCAACAGTAGCGCCTTCTTCACGCGCCTTATCGACTTGTTCTGTTAAATGGTTTAGTTGATCTTGATTAATGATAGGTCCAACAATGACGTTTTCATCTGCAGGATCTCCTGTCGGTAATTCGTTAGTACGCTTAACAAATTGTTCAACAAACTCATCGTGAACGTTCTCGTGAACAAGGATGCGATTTAGCGACATGCAAATTTGTCCTTGATGAAGAAATTTACCGAAAATCGCGGCATCGACTGCAGCTTCTACATCTGCATCTTCTAGCACGAGCATAGCGTTATTTCCACCTAATTCTAACGTCGTTTCTTTTAAGTGCTTACCCGCAAGCTCTGCGATGTGACGACCTACTTCGGTTGAACCAGTAAATGAAATGAGTTTTGGAATTGGATGTTCGACAAACGCATCACCAATTTCTGACCCTCGACCAACGACAACATTTAAGACACCAGCCGGAAAGCCAGCTTTTTCAAAGAGATATCCGAAAAGTAATCCTGCACTAACAGGTGTATCTGAAGCAGGTTTCAGTACAGCTGTATTTCCGGTTGCAAGGGCTGGTGCAATTGAACGCATCGCTAAATGGAACGGGAAATTCCAAGGACCAATAATACCAACAACGCCTTTAGCTTTTCGATAGACGTAGTTTTCTTTATTTTCATTTTCAGAAGGTAAAATTTGTCCGTTCATTCGAGTCGGATAGGTCATTGATTCTTCTATAACAAGACGTGCTGAATCAAGTTCTGCTTGGGCTTTAGCTACTGTGCTTCCTGATTCTTTTACAAGCCAATCAATAATCACTTCTTTTTCATCTTTTAACACATGAAGCAATTTATGAAATCGATTACGTCGCTTCGATGGAGCTGAATTTGCCCATTGAGGCTGCGCTTGAAGCGCTGCTTGGTAGGCATCATCTAAATCTTCTTCATTTGCAGATTGAATAATTTGTATCGTATCTTCTGTATAGGGATTTTTATTTTCAATTGTTTTATCGCTACGGCCTGTTAGCCATTCACCGTTAATATATTGTTTATCTTGTGGAAATGTCATAAAACTTGTCCTCCTCTTAAATTGTCGTCCTTACCACACTTATTCCCAGTGGAGGCAGCAATCAAACTGGGAGAGAATTCCGTCTTAAAACGAACAAAAAAGAAGCTGAAACATAATTTTAGCTAATTGTAAATAAGCTTGAACGAATTTTTACTGGAAAATGGAAGGATATTCATTAATTTAATCGAATAAAGGGAGAAGTGAATGGTTATTCATTAAACCGTTGACGTTTTGCGGTTTAAAATTACATTAAACAGGGTGGATTTATTGACTTATGCATAATGAGATTATAGAAAGATATCAATTAGATCGTAAAAAGATTGAGCGTGATGGTATTGAGTATTTAGTCAGTTGCGGGGATATGATTGATTTTGAGCAAATCGTCATTCTGTTGGAAGCTTTCTTTGAAAGTTCTGAGGCACGGAAACAAATGGCAACTTACTGCCGTACTACAAAAAGCCGAGCAAGTATTAAAGCAGCATTTGAATACACATCACTGTACAATTTAGATGCGGAACAAGATTATTTATTCGAGATGTATCAGCTAGATGAAGAATTGAAAGAACATGTATTCGTTTATAAACTCGCAAAAGAATCAAAGAAACTTCAGGGTTCCGCACCAATGATTATGGAAAAGGCACGTATTTTATATGGACAAGTAGATGATGATTCGTTAAAACTTAAGCTTGATTTAATCATACAATATGAGTTATTAATAAGTAACCAAGCTTCAGGTGCTAAATTTTATGAAAGTATGCTTTTAAAATTACGTCAGTTAAAACCAAATTACGTAAAGACTGTATTACTTACAAGGTTAATTCACTACTACTCTCGTTCTCTTTTTATTGAATCAAATGATTGGGAAGAAGCTGAGAAAAATTGTTTGGCTAATATCGTCAACCCACTTGCCCCACCCGTATTTAAAGGAAGCGCTCACCATATAGCTGGTTATATAGATGCGTTATCACATAAAGGGGAGCGAGGGGTAAAACATTTATGGCGTGCGGTCGATTTTTATCAAATGACAGAAAATTTCGATGCTGTTAATAAGCTGAAGACAAAGGGTATTCCATTTTGCTTAAATTTAAATCAGCAAGACTACCCAAAAGAGTTATGTTTTGAGAATGTCACTCATGCAGAGCAGGCTCATTATTACATTGTGCGGGATGAGCGGAGTAAAGCGGAACATGTCTTGAAAGAGTTGTTAGCAAATGATGAAACATGTTTTAGAAGCAATTTATATTGGGCATATTTAAAACGAGATGCCGCGCACTTGCTCCAATTGGCATGTGATTACAAACGAAATGCATTTGAGTTGAATTTAATTAAAACGTTTGCAAAAAGAATGTAAGGAAGTGGGTATGGCTAAGCTTGTCGCATTGTCGAGGAGCTTTTTTCTTTTCAATAAAGGTCTCAAGTGATTATAACTACTGAAAAAGGGGAACGGTTTCAAAAAGAATAAAACAATGAGAGGAGTCATTTGATGAACGTCGCTATTCTTTGCGGAAGTTTGCGCAAGCAATCGTATAACCGAAAATTACTGAATACGATCAAACATTATGCACCAACTCACTGGACGTTTAACGAAATTCCTATTGGTTCGATCCCGTTTTACAATGCAGATATTGAAGAAAATGGTGATCCTAAAGAAGTGACAACGTTAAAAGAAGCAATAAAACAAGCAGATGGTGTGTTAATCGTGTCTCCTGAATACAATAACGGCATGCCAGCAGCGATAAAAAATGCCTTGGACTGGGCGGCAAGCCCTCCAGCTGAGTCGCCTTTGCCGAAAAAACCTTTTGCTCTCGCAGGTGCTTCGCCACAGGGAGCAGGGACGGTACAAGCTCAAACACAAATTAGACAGACCCTCATTGCTATTAATGCGCATGTCATGCCCGGACCGAAAATATTAGTCGGTCGGGTTCATACTCGCGTTGGAGAAGATGAAGAGATGATCACAGATGAATCGACGGTCAAACGAATTAAGAACTATGTGAATGCTTTTGATGACTGGATGAAGACGTTTACCTAATAATTGTGCAAAAAGCCTAATTCTTATTTCGGAATTAGGCTTTTTTCAATTGTTCAAACTGACGCTGTAACTCTTCCATTCGAATAAAGCGACTTGCCCGATACCATTCTCTCCCTTTAACAAAAATTAAAATGGTAGGGACCGTAAATACTTCATACTGGCTAGGAACCGCTTCGGCATCGTCTAAATGGACGTAGGCTGTTGAAATAAACGGGTAATGGATTAATTGCTCCTCTACTTTTGGCCATAAGGCGTGGCAAACCGAACAATTTTCTTTAGAGAGATAAACGAGCGCAACATCATGTTTTTCAACAAACTCGTTTAGATCGCTCGTGGTGTGTATATTATGAATCGACATGATCATCATCCTTTTCTTACTGTTTTACAAATAAAACTACATACGTATGTTCGTGTTTGTGATAAAATGAATCGTTGTCACAATAGAGGAGGGAACGATGACTGGAAAAACACATTTTATTGGCGGCATTGCTGCATGTCAAGCAGCAGATATATTCCTTTTTAACAACGATGGTTCATTTGGTTTCTATGCTGCTGGATTTATTGGTGCTCTTATACCCGATATTTGCCATACTCATTCAAAGATTGGACGAAGATTACCAGTTTTGTCCAAAGTCATTGGATCCATTTTCGGACATCGAACGTTTACCCACAGCTTGCTGTTTCTTTTATTAACGAATCTTCTTTTCCTTTATTTCTTTCCTGAGCAAGAAGCGATTCGAATTGGCTTTTTAATTGGGATGATTTCGCATTATGTCTTGGATGCCATGACAGTTCGAGGCATACGGCTTTTTTACCCTGCATCGCTTCGGTTTCGCATCGCGAAGCTTAGAACAGGCGGTAAGATAGAGGGATTTTTCTTGGTCTGTTTGACGCTATTTATTTGTTGGTTGTACCTACGTTACCAAATGTAATTTGTAAATTATATTGATTATTAAATAATACTTGTTATAATTAATGGAGTGTATAAGCATAGATTGTACAAATTTGGAGAAACGTATACGTATACTGATGCTCCCATGAGAAAGGAAGATGTCAATGGTTGCCGAAAAGGCCATTGAACTTCAAGGTGTTACATATAAAATCGATGGAACAACGATTTTAAATCAAATTGATGGTTCATTTTATAAAGGTAGAATTACGAGTCTTGTCGGTCCTTCAGGTGCAGGGAAAACATCGTTGTTTCGATTGTGTAATGGCATGCGAACAGCAACCGAAGGCACCATTCAGTACAATGGAAAATTGTTATCAAGCTATGTGCCAACAGAATTACGGAAAAAGGTTGGAATCGTGTTACAGCAAGCGACGATGATTAACGGGACAGTGAGAGAAAATCTTGTCTTACCTCTTACGTTGGCAAATGAACAGTTGAAAGACGACGCCGTCAAACAATCGTTAGAGGAAGTCGGGCTTGCTGCTTCAACGATGACGAAGCAAGCAAAAGAATTATCAGGCGGTCAAAAGCAAAAGTTATCAATTGCTCGAACGTTGTTAAATCAACCAGACGTCCTGTTATTAGACGAAATTACGTCATCATTAGATCGCGTTTCCGTCCGAGAGATTGAGCATTTAATCGAGCAAATTCATGAACGGTATGGAACAACTATTGTTTGGATTACACACCAAATTGAGCAAGCAAAACGATTATCCCACGACAGTTGGGTGATGATGGATGGTCAATTAGTTGAGCACGGTACAACGCAAATTCTTGATCATCCTCAAGATCCGCGCGTCATTGAATTTTTGAAGGAGGAACGATAATGAGTCTGATCTCGCTCGTACTGACACTCATCTTTGTTCTCATCCCGCTTCTATTGTCACAAACATTAAAATTAGGGTTAAATCGGGATATTGTTGTCGCAACTATTCGATCAATCGTGCAATTATTAGCTGTTGGCTACGTGTTACAGTTTGTGTTCGACTCAGAGAGCTATTTATATATTGGCTTAATGATCGCATTAATGATTGGTGCGGCTACTCAAAATGCACGAAAAAAAGGAAAGTCGATAAACGGAATTACGTGGAAATTAATTGTTACGTTTTTGTCCATCCAATTTTTAACGCAAGGGATATTATTAGGCTTATCGATTACACCAGCAACGGCGCAATATATTATTCCAATAAGCGGAATGGTTATCGGAAATTCGATGGTGCTAGGCATTTTGTTTTTAAATCGATTTACAGCTGAAGTTGAAGCACGGCATGATGAAGCTGAACTCATTTTAAGTTTAGGTGGAACACCAAAACAAGCGATTCATAAACAATTAATTTCATCGATTCAAGCAAGTACAATTCCTACCATTGAAAGTCAAAAGACAATCGGACTTGTACAGTTACCTGGGATGATGAGTGGGCAAATTATTGCGGGAGCGGATCCTGTGCAAGCGGTATTGTTTCAGCTACTGATCTTATTTTTATTACTAACAACTGCAATTGTAACAAGCATTATGTTAGGCTTTTTATCTTATCCAACATTGTTCAACGATCAGATGCAATTAAAGCAGTAACAAAAAAACATGGCTACCCATGTTTTTTTGTTGTGTTTATTACGTTGTCTTAGTCATTTTTACGAAAATCAAACCCTTGTTTTTCCAAGCTTTGACTTGTTTGCGGAATTCCCTTGTCATGACTGTAATAGCGAGCGACGGTTTCCGTCCACGTTTTTTGGATTGGGCGAGACTGCATATACGTTTTTATCGCATCTTCGTATTGCTGAATCGCTTCAAGTTGATCATGTTGGTAGGATTCTTTATGATAAAAAGCATGAACTGGCAAACGAGGTTTACGTTCATTGATTTCGTCAGGATAGCCAATCACAAGACCGACGATTGGAAAGACATATTTAGGAAGATCTAGAACATTCACAATCTCTTCTGAACGTGTACGAATCGCACCAATTGGTACAATTCCAAGGCCCATTGATTCTGCTGCGGCGATGGCATTTCCCATGGCAATGCCAACGTCAGTCGTCCCAACAAGTAAAGTATCGACATTTTCGGCAGCTTCAAAAGATTGCCCATTGGCTTCTAGTGCTTGATTAATGCGGTGGAAATCTAAATTAAACGATAGAAAAACAGGTGCTTGATCAATCCATGGTTGTCCAATAATCTCAGATAGCTTCTTTTTCTTGTCGACGTCAGTGACCCCCACAATGCTAAGCTGTTGCGCATTTCCCCATGTAGGTGCTGCTTGAGCCGCCTCAATAATGGCTTGAAGCTGTTCTTCTTTAATAGGGTCAGGTAAGTAGTTGCGGACTGAATAATGATTTTTTAACGTAGCTATGGTTTCGTTCATTTCTTATCCCTCCTATAGTTGTTATAACAAAAACAAGCTTGAGAAGCATCTGAAACGCTTTGTCCACATTTTTGTACTTTTAGATTGAATTTTCAGTCAAGTAACAGCTATACTTGTTTTAACAAAAGGGAGAGGAGGCAAGCAGTTGTCGAACGATTGTTGTCAAACAAGTAAGAATAAGCAGATAGAAAATGAATGGGAAGCCGTTCACTCTCAATTTCGAGAGAAAGAAAAACAATTGACAAGAGCGAGAGATGAACTCAATGCGGAACGAAGACAGTTGCCGAAAAAAGAAGTTACGAATCACTATTCCTTTCAAGGCGCTGATGGTGAAGTCGAGTTTTCGGACTTGTTTGAGGATGCGGAGCAGTTAATTGTGTACCATTTTATGTTTGCGCCTGAGTGGGAAGAGGGCTGCAATGGCTGTTCAATGATGGTAGATAATATGGGTCATGTTGCGCATTTAAAAGCTAGGCGAACGCGTCTTGTTCTCATCTCGCGCGCACCTCTGGCGAAACTCATAGCTTTTCAAAAACGAATGGGCTGGACGGTTCCTTGGTATTCTTCCTACAACAATACATTTAACAAAGACTTTAAAGCGACGTTAGAAAATGGCGAAGAGACTCATGGGTACAGCGTGTTTCAAAAGGATGGCGAAAGGATTTTTCATACGTACTCCACCTGGAATCGAGGTGTCGAATATTTAGGAACTACATTTAGCTATCTGGATATGACGCCGCTCGGTAGGCAAGAGAAATGGGAGCAGGCACCACCGGAAGTAAGAGTGAAGCAGACTGATACATATGAGTGGTGGCGACATCATGATCGGTATAAGAATGAGTAAAAAGCGACAGAGAGTGATCTCAGTCGCTTTGATTCAGAATACGAGTTGTCAAAATTTCAAGGAGTTCTTCCGATACGGGTTCCTCACTAGAAATGGCCGAAAGGGCTTCTTCCTCGATATCTTCAGATACATCACGCAATGCATGACCCATGTCTTCAATAAGAAGGAGCTCTGTGTCGTTGTTTGCATCATGTAAAAGATGAGCGTCATCGACAGGAATTTGTTGATCATTTTCCCCGTGTATAATAAATGTCGGGAAGGTAACATCTTGTATAAGTTCAGCAGGGTCATAAGCCATCCACGATGAAAGAAAAGGTTGAACGGATTGATTAAATAATGATTGAAGTTCAAGACTAATTTCATCAACAGAATCGCCCTTGGAAAGGTGGTCGATAATGTCAGCAGATTCTTGTAAAAGTTCATCTGTAATCAATGGATCTTCTTCGATTTGCTCCAATAAGACATCATCAATTGTTCTCCCTGCACCAGCTAAAGAAAAATAGGCATCTACGTTTTCCTCTAAAGCGGCTGCTAGGCCAACAAGGGCTCCTTCACTATGCCCGATCACGTAAACAGAAGTGAACGATTCATTCTGGCTGGCATACTCTAACCACGCGATTGCATCCTGGATGTAATCATCAAACGTCGTCTCTGCACTATTAGGAGCTAAGTCAAGGTTATCTCCAATGCCACGTTTATCATAGCGGATCGTAGCAATGCTGTTTTCATTTAAGTGCTCTGAAATGAATTTCAAGTTATCATTTCTCCCAGGAAGAAGATATGAATTGCCGTGTTTATCTGTAGGGCCTGAACCTTGTAAAATGAGCGCAACGGGGAAAGCATCCTGTTCTTCTTGAGGAAAATCTATTTTTGCTTTCATGGTTTCAGAAGAATCTAGTGTTAGTTCGGTTAATTCCTCCTCTTCTTGGAAGCGAAGCTGAAAGGGAAGCTGTTGACCGAGCTGAGTAAACTCGCCGCTGATCTCTTCTTCCTCTCGTTCTCCTTCAAATAAAATTGTCTGTCCCTGTAAGGTAGTCTCTAAAGAAAGACGCTGTTCATCCAATTCGACGGTGTCAAAAGGCTCGTCAAAAATGCCTTGCACGGGAATAGATAAAGTTGCTTGATCCTCATCTATTAAAATCTCAATCGAAAGCGGTTGCATCGGGATGATGATTTCTCCTTCCCAATCGCCAGTGAACGCATGAGGGGTCTCTGTTTGTTCAGGTTCAATTGTTTCCTGCTGGCAAGCGGATAACAAAAATAAAAAAAGAATCATAGCTGTTGAAAATGAAAGCTTAGTGAACATATGTAACCCCCTCTGAAATAAAGGTTAAATTTTTGTAAGGGTGCAATCACCCAAAAAAGCATAAATAGTAATAAGAAGAACGTCAACTCCTCTATACAACATATTCAACAAAGGCTTGCGGAATCCTTGAAATTTAAGGATGAAAACAGAGGATATGCGTTTCTTCCATCTAATAACGAGGTGAATCTATGAGAATTTCTTTTCGAGTGGGTCTGTTAGGTTGGATCGTCCCGCTTCTATACTTTTTTTATGAACCATTTGCGATACAAGCATCACGAGTCCCTTATTCGTATATCGCCCAACCGATGAGTGATCTAGGCGTGACCGTATGTGGAATTGGTACGTACCCTTGGGCAGATTATGCGATTTGTTCTCCTCATTCTTCATTAGTAAATGTTCTATTTTTTGTTACGGCTGTATGTTTATTGATAGGGATTATAAGTGTCTATCAACGCTTATCGTTAGCGTCAATAGGGAAATTTAGTTTTTTACTATTAGTTCTGTTTGCAATTGGAAATGGGTTTAGTGCCATACCTGCTAATATAAGCTTTAGTTGGCATACGTATCCTGTGATGTTCATGATTTTCGTTGCGCCAGCGTTATTTGTTATAGCAAGTCAAATCAAACAGGGGAAAGTGTTCACGTATAGCATGGCAACAAGCTTACTATTCATTAAACTAGGTATCATCGTTATGGTTTTTTTCCCAGTTGAAATTGGAGGACTTCTTCAAAGAGCGTTCTATTTCGTGTTTTATTGTTGGGGACTAGGGATGATGATAAAATTAAAATAAATAGTTCACCTGTAAGTCTCAACTTCTTAAAACCATTTTTGAGCGATAAAAAGAACCAAAAGTTTAAAAGACTTTTGGTTCTTTTTGTTTATCTTCTCTTGATTAATACGAACAGGGCAACAGCAAGTTGAATGACGATACATATGGCGGTCACAATTAAAATGCCTGTCATGCTGTTTTCTGCAAAGATTGCAGCGTATGCCCATACAAAGACCAATGGATAGAAGATGTCACGATACGCAAGCGCAATGATGACTGCTAAAAGCGTACCTACAAGGAGCATAATAATGGTCCATGGCACTTCTCCTAAACCAAGGAACGTCGTAACATCACGCTGAACGAGCCATGCGAAAATGTTAACAATTGTAGCAACAGATACCCAACCAAGGTAGATGGAGAATGGGATACGATCAAACCAACGAAAGTCGAGTCGATTTATTTTAAAGTAAATCACAATCAAGGTTAACAATAGGCCTACAATAATGATGACTGATAAAAGCAACCATTCTTGTGTAAAAGCGATAATCCACATGCCGTTTAATAAAAAGTTTGCAGGTAGCCAGTACCCAACGCGTGTATAAATGTCGGCATTCCAACGGTTAACGAAAAAGATACGAAGAATCCAAATGAACAACAACAGGTAAATGAACCCCCAAATAGAGAATGCAAATCCTGCTGGCTGTATAAGTGCTTGTTCCTGGTTGGCTACGGAACCAACGTTTGTTGTGGATAGATAGTTTACGACTATCATAAAAGCAAAGAAAATTAAGTAGATCACGCCTAGACGTGTTGTTTGCTTCATGGGAAATCCTCCTTATTTTTTGTTTCTATTGGCTTATATTCACGCTTTTATTTCGACATAAACGTCGGATTTTAAAAGAATGTTGAATTTCGCTTTTAAAGAGAAGGTATTAAGTGTGAACGTATCCATTTTAGTTCCTTTCCGTTTCAGTTCTATATTCTTTTTGAAAAATGGGAAAACAACGCTTAATAGTGTTAATATATAGAATATTACATAGAGAAAGAGTGATCAATGATGAGAGTCTGCTTTGATATTCCCACTGTTAAAAGAAAGAAAGCGGGAGTAAAACGGAGTGTTGCCTTCATATAAGCAGTGATGTTTGCTTCCGCTAACAAGAGCGGAGGAACATAGTTGAACAAGTTTCATATTTTTTTGTGGATCATTATAAGTCAAACCATCTCACTATTAGGTTCGGCAATTACAAGATTTGCTTTAGGAATTTGGATTTATCAAGAAACCGGGCAAGTCATTCACTTTGCTATTATATTAGTGGCTAGCTATTTACCAAGCGTTTTTGTCGCTCCTTTTGCAGGGAACGGGATCGATCGTTTTGGTCCGAAATGGGCGCTGCTAGTAGGAGGATTACTTGGAACGTCGATTTTATTACTAGCATCGGTGTTCATTGTTTTTTCAAGTATGACTAGTTGGATTGCCTTAATGTTAGCAGGAATCCTATCAGTAGTAAGTGCATTGGAAACACCAGCATTACAGGCACTCACACCTCAACTTGTTGAGGATAAGCGGTTGTCGAGAGCAAACGGTTTAGTTGCCACGGGGACATCTGTAGCGAACATTGTTGGTCCGGTGGTTGCGGGAATCCTTTACACGTTCGGAGACATGGTTTGGATTGTCATCAGTAATGGCTTGAGCTATGTCGTTGCCCTCGTGGTAGTTGTTGTTTTATGGCGTCGTTTTCCTAAGTGCGAATATGTGAAAAATGAGAATGAAGGGTTTTTGAAAGAACTCATTCGTGGTTTTGTATACACATGGAACGAGAAAGCGTTACTCGCACTCATTCTTTTCCACATGTGGGCAAATGTAGCATTAGGAATAAATAGTGTCATTCGGCAACCCTATCTTTTAGCATTCGGTACTGAAGAACAGTTTGGCTTTGTAACGGCTTTGTTTGGAGTAGGGATGGTGCTAGGTGGCTTCGTGATAAGCACAGTAAAAATTGAAACCAACAAAGTTTGGTGGATGCTGCTTGCTTCATTCGGAATGGGGGTTGCGGTTCTTGCAACAGGCATAACGGAAACCATTCTCCTTATCGGGGGACTATGGCTCTTTATGGGCTTTTGCTTACCAATTACAAACGCCTTGAGTGTGACGTTGATCCAGCAACATGTGGAGTCAACTTATTTAGGACGTGTGTTCTCTATTGCCAGAATGCTATCTTGGGCTACATTGCCAATCGCATATCTTGTTGGAGGTTTAATGGGAGACTGGTTGATGAATATCGGTTTTTCTTCTGCTTACCGTTTCTTACTCATAGGTTCAGGCGTGCTGCTCCTTTTATTCGTATGTTATTATGGAATGTCGAATAAGATGAAGCCGTTGGAAAAACCTGATAGATAAGCGCATCATTAAAAGCCATGGATCAAAGTCCATGGCTTGTTTGATTGTCACTCTGAAAGCGCCGGATCAATCGTTTTTGTGATTTGTACTCGTTCCACTTTCTTTTCATCCATCGCCAGAATTTCAAACCGCAATTCTTTATAGTTAAGCTGTTCCCCTCTTGTTGGCAAGTAGCCAAACTGGTGGATAAGAAAGCTTGCTAAATTATCTTCTTCTTCAGGAATGTTGACATTAAAAGCATTGTTTAAACGTCGCAATGAAATTTTTCCGTCACATACAAGGCGAGATTCGGATTGTTCTTCAATTAGTACATCATCCACATCGGTTTCATCCTCAATATCTTGACCAATCATGGCTTCGATCAAGTCTTCGTGAGTAATGATTCCTTCTGTTCCGCCATATTCGTCTAATACAATGGCAAAATGTTTTTTCTCCTGCAACATCTTTTGGAAAACACGATTTACAGGATGAAATTCGTAAACGTAGAGTGGCTGTAAATCAGCTATTTCTCGAATAGGTTTATTTGGTTCCTGGCTCCATTTTAAAACAAATTTTGAATGGAATACCCCAATAATGTGATCGATATCTTCTTCGTAGACAGGATATCTTGTATATTGATTATCCAGTAAGATTTCTTTTGCTTCTTCAAACGTCACGTCAGCAGAGATTCCTTGAACATCAATTCGTGGTGTTTGGAGTACATCTGCTACATTTAAATGTTCAAAATCAAGCATACCTTTAAGACGGTAAACTTCGTCATTTTTAAACGTTCCTTCCGTAAGGCCGATGTCGACCATTGCGCGCATCTCGTCTTTTGAGAAAGAAGCTTGGTTTGCATCATTTCGACCGAGTAACCGAATGACCAGACGAGTAAATGCATTTAGTAAAAAGGTGAAGGGTTTAAGTATTTTTAACAATAAACTCGTTAACGGATAAACTGCATAAGAAATTTTCTGCGGATATGCCGCAGCAACCGATTTAGGCAAAACTTCTGCAAAAATAATTATTAAAACGGTTAAAATACCAGTAGCAATTCCGACATTTAACCCATAATCAATTGCAACGATTGTAACCAACGATGGTAAAATAATATTTGGAACGTTATTTGCAATAAGGATACCGGGAATAAACTCTTCAGCATTATCTACTAATTTAAGCAATCTCTCTGACTTTTTATGTCCTTGAGCTGCTTTTGTTTGTAGTTTAATTTTATTTGTCGCCGTTAAGGCGGTTTCACTACCTGAAAAAAAACTTGACGCAATAAATAAAAGAACGATCGCAACGAATATCAAGGTGTTTCCTCCATTTTTAAGTTGTCGAATGTGACAGACTTCAGTAATGAAACATTTTACCAAGAAACCTGAAGGATGAAAAGGATAAGTACTAGAATTGTTGCGTTTATTGTTCGTTAAAGATGATGGTTTATACACATAAGTATTGGAATACATAGGGATTCAACGTTTGATTTGATTCGTGGTAAGATGAAAGCAAAGCGAACGGAAAAGGAGGGCGAAACGGATGATTCACTTTTATTTAGGAAGAAGTGGTAGTGGCAAGTCTACAAAAATGAAAGAAGAAATCATGACATACTTAAATGATGCCCCTGCTGACGGACCAGAAATTATTTTACTCGTACCTGATCAAATGTCGTTTCAAGTTGAGTACGATCTCGCAAAAAAGACGGGCGGGTTCTCAAGGTTAAGCGTCTTAAGTTTACATTCTCTGGCGGAAAGAATTCTTGATGAGGCAGGCCAGCGTGAGCGACCAATGCTTGATCGTACGGGTATGCATGTATTAATAAAAAAAATAATTGAACAGAAGAAAGATCAGCTTCGTGTCTTTAAGCGTGCAAGTAACACAAGTGGATTCGTAAAAGAAATGGAGCAGATGATTCTTGAATTACGTAGGCAAGAACTTTCACCTGATCAAATACATGTAGAAAACGAAACGCTGTCATTAGCGATTCAAGATAAGATGCATGATGTTAAACTTATCTTTCGAGAATTTGAAGAAACGTTTTCCAACCGTTTTTGGGATAAAGAAGAGCAGGTAAAGCGTGCAATAAAGGCCGTTCCAGATGTGGGTCTGTTAAAAGGTGCTTACTTGTATATTGATGGCTTTTATGAATTTAGCAAGCTAGAACGTCGATTTTTAACAGCTCTATGTGATGAAGCAGCTACAACGAAAATGGCTCTAACATTAGATGAGCACTTAGGGCAAGCTGATACGTTTTATTTAACGAATGAAACGTACGAATTAATGGTGCAATCCCTTCAACAACACAAGCTTCGTTATAAAGAAGAATGGTTTAAAGCCAATTACCGTTTTAATAAGATAGGCCTCGCATCACTTGAAGAAGCGCTCGTTCATCAAGATCATGACGTGAGAGAAAACGATCATAGTGTAAAAATAGTTGAAACGGTAAATCGGCGAGTTGAGATTGAATCGGTAGCTAAATCCATTCGCAGTTTAGTGCGAGAGCAAGGATACCGTTATACAGAAATTGCAGTCGTTACAAGAGATTTACACACATATAGTGATCTCATCCGACGAGTGTTTCCTACATATGAGGTGCCGTTCTTTCTTGATGATACACATGGGATGATTCAGCATCAGCTCATTGAACTAATTCGATCGTCCTTCGAGGCAGTAATGCAAAGGTATCCTTATGAGGCCTTATTTCGAGCATTTAAAACTGATTTATTTATTCCGCTTGATGAGGAACCGGTTGCGTTTCGTGAAAAAATTGATGAACTTGAAAATGTGGTTCTTGCTCAAGGCATTAAAGGAAATCTGTGGTCCACCGCTCGCGACTGGCAATTGAAGACAGCTCGTCATGGTTTTGGGGAAGACCCAACCGAAGAAGAATTAGAAAACAATGCAACAATGAATTGGTTGAAAAACTTGTTAATTGCCCCACTTAACCAATTTGAATCGAATTTAAAAAGAAGTGAAACGATTTCCGATATGTGTCACGCGCTTTATACGTTTTTACTGGCGTTATCAATTCCGGAAAAAATGAATCAGCTACAAAGGCAAGCGGAAGAGAGCGGGTACATTCAGGTTAGTAGCGAATACAGCCAAGTGTGGGAAGGGGTTCTATCGATTCTCGATCAACTTGTGGATATTGGTGGAGAAGATGAAGTGACCGTCTCTACTTTTTTTCACACGCTAAATGCTGGGTTTGAGAATATGAGTTTTAAAATTGTTCCTCCAGCGATTGACCAGGTTACTGTGGGAGACATGGAGCGTTCCCGTTTACCGAAACCACGTGCGACCTTCATCGTTGGAGTAAATGAAGGCATCATCCCATCACGCCCACGTGAAAAAGGGATGATAAGTGAGCAAGAAAGAATGGCATTGCAACATGCAGGTCTTTCGCTCGGTCACACAGCAACAGACAAGCTCTGGCATGAAGCATTTTATGCGTATATGAGTCAGACGAGTGCATCGGAGGCACTAATCGTCTCGTACGCTTTAGCAGATGAGGAAGGGGCATCTTTACTTCCATCTCCTTTAATTCGACATATCCACGATTCTTTAAACGATGTAGAGACTGTATTCGTGCAAAATGAACCAGAGGCTGAAAGGCATAATCAAGCGATAGAATATATATCACATCCAAAACAAGCGATGTCACAACTCATCCGGCAATTGCAAAAATGGAAGCAAGGAGAGGAGATTGATTCAATTTGGTGGGATGTCTACAACTGGTTTAGAACGCATGCAGAATGGCAGCGCCCTCTAAAATCAGGTCTGGAGAGCTTAGACTACTCGTATACCCATATTCCTCTAACAAACGAGACTACAAAAGACTTATACAATGCTCATCTTGTGATGAGCGTGAGCCGAATGGAGTTATTTAAACAATGTTCGTTCCGTCATTTCAGTCAATACGGTTTGCGATTAAAAGAACGAGATGTGTATCGATTAGAGGCATTTGATATTGGAGAGCTTTTTCATACGGTGTTAAAAACGATGTCTGAAAAGCAAAAAGACCGAAACAAAACATGGAAAACCCTTTCGTATGAAGAATGCCGCGAAATGACGTCGGAAGCGGTGGCAGAAGTTGCCCCGACGATTCAGCGTGAGATTTTGATGAGTACAAATCACTATCAGTATATAACGGAAAAGCTCCATGATATCGCTGTTCAGGTAACAGAAGCATTGCGCCAGCAAGCGTTGTTATCCACGTTTGAAACCGTGGAATTAGAAGTCGCATTTGGTCCGCAAAATCCCATATCGATTCCTTCGTACAAACTAGAAAATGGCATGAGTATGACGGTCCAAGGTCGAATTGATCGAATTGATCAAGCGGAAAGGGATGGTCGGTCGTTTCTCAGTGTCGTCGACTATAAATCAAGCCCAACATCCTTATCTTTTTCTGATGTGATTGAAGGAATTTCCTTGCAAATGCCCGTGTACTTAACAGTTGCTTTAAAAGGTTCTGAAGCGTGGTTAGAAAAATCCTCAGAAGTGGGGGGAATGTTTTATTTTCATCTCCATAACCCGGTGCTTGAAGAGGATAAGAATGAAGACGAACAACGATTAAAAGCATTTCAATTAAACGGATGGATGAAGAATGATTATGGTGTTGCAGAATTATTTGATAAAAGCTTTGTTGAAAAAAATAAATCAAATGTCGTTCCCGTTGAATTTAAGAAAGACGGTTCGTTTCATAGTCGCTCAAAAGTCTTAACAGATGACCAATTTCAAACGCTCTTTACGTACACTGAACAAAAAATCGTCGATATCGGGAATGAAATCGTAAGTGGAAAAACGATTGTAGCACCGTACCAAAAGGAAAATGGACAAATAGCATGTACGTACTGTCCTATGCAAGCCGTCTGTCAGTTCGATCCATCGTTACCAGGGTTTCATTATAATGAACTGGTAAAGAGAAAAAATAGCGATGCATTAGTAGAGATGCAGGAATCAATTAAAGCAAGGGGGAGCGAGCATGCCTAAATGGGAGATGCAAGAACGACCAAGCGATGTGACGTGGACGGACGAACAATGGCAAGCGATCTCTTTAAAAGGCGGAAATATTCTTGTTGCTGCAGCAGCTGGAAGTGGGAAAACAGCCGTACTTGTTGAGCGCATCGTTAAACGGATTATGGATCCAACAGATGAAGCTGAGATTGATCGCCTGCTTGTTGTGACGTTTACAAAGGCCGCAGCAGCTGAAATGAAAGAACGTATTGGCAAGCGAATGGAAGAAGAGCTGAGTGTTCGACCAACACCATATTTAAAAAGGCAATATCGCCTATTAAACCGCGCAACGATCTCAACACTACATTCCTTTTGTTCAGATTTAATTCGAAAACATTATTATGATATCCATGTAGATCCAACGATCCGGCTTGCGAACGACACTGAGAGAGAATTGCTGAAAGAAGAAGTGTTAGAGGCACTGTTGGAGCGTTATTATACACATGAAAAAGAAGCATCTCCTGATTTTTATACGATGGCTGAAGCATATAGCGGAGATCGGACAGATACCAATTTGCGAGCACTTATTTTAAATTTATATACTCGCTCAAGGTCTCATCCAGATCCAGATCATTGGCTTGAGCGAAGTGCGGCCATGTATGAAGAATCGGTTGAGGATATCGCTACAACCCCATGGGGACAGGTTATTGTGGAAGAAGTCTTAAATTATGTGGCAGGGGCAAGAGCGAATCATGCTCGCGCTATGGCGCTAGCAGAACGAGAAGATGGTCCCCATTTCTATCATGAACGTTTAGTAGAAGAGGGATCAGCCCTAGAGAGGCTCGAATCTAATCATGATTGGGATGACCTTTATAACCAGTTAGAAACCTTTGCATGGAATAGACTTCCGAGTAAGAAAAAAGACGATCCAGCAGATCCTGAATTAATAACGAAAGTGAAGCAATTTCGGGATGAAAGCAAAAAACTTCTGCAAAAAGCACAAGAGTTAATGGTTGGCAATGAGGCTGAAAATACAACCAGGCTTTACCAGATGCGTAATCGTGTTCGCGTGTTAACTACGCTCGTACAAGAGTTTGCAAAGGCATATCGTGAACTAAAAGAAGAACGTTCTTTAATGGATTTTGATGATCTAGAACATTTCGCTCTTGAAATTTTAAGCGATGGATCAATCGATCACCCATCTACAACTGCTTTGCAATACAGAGCGCATTTTCAAGAAGTGTTAACAGATGAATACCAAGATACAAATCGAGTACAAGAAGCGATTCTTAATCTAGTTGGGAACGGTCAAAATCGGTTTATGGTTGGTGACGTGAAGCAAAGTATTTATCGATTTCGTTTAGCGGAACCAGGCTTATTTATTGAGAAGCAAGACACCTATGCCACATTGAATGCGCCGCTTCACGATCTTCAAGATGTACATGGTATTCGCATCGATCTTGCGCATAATTTTCGTAGCCGATCAGAGGTGTTGCATGCTGTTAACTATGTCTTTGCGCAAACAATGGACAAGCACGTAGGTGAAGTGGTGTATGACAACACACAAGCATTGCGTTACGGAAATATCGATTACAATATGGAAGACCAAGGATACGACATCCATGTAGCACTGCTAGAAAAGGAAGATGAAGAAACGAGTGGCTTTGAGCCATCCGCTGAAAAAGAAGCACGATGGACAGCAAGTAAAATTCAAGAATTAATCACGAACGGCTACCCTGTTTTTGATAAAAAAACAAAACAGCTTCGGCCGATTCAATATCGTGATATTACAATTCTGATGCGGTCACTTCCTTCAGCACCAATCTATGTAGACGTCTTTAAAGCGGCAGGCATTCCTCTATACTCAGATCGAGATGAAGGGTATTTTCGCCACGTTGAAGTACAAATCATGCTATCACTACTAAAAATTATTGATAATCCATTTCAAGATATCCCGCTTGCAGCCGTTTTACGCTCCCCGATTGTTGGTTTAACAGATGAACAGCTGGCGCATATTCGCCTCAATCACGTAGAAGGTTCATTTTATGAGGCGGTTCAGGCCACACTTGCTGTTAATTCTGAAGAGGAGCCGTCTCAGACGAAACTCGCTCATTTTTACAACCAACTACAAGAGTGGCGTGTCAGAGCGCGAACGACACCATTATCAACATTTATATGGTCTCTGTTTTCAGAGACGGACTACGATATCTTTGTTGGTGGATTGCCAGGAGGGAAGCAGCGTCAAGCAAATGTGCGCGCGTTGTATGACCGTGCAAAAGCATTCGAAGATACTTCGTTCCGTGGAATTTTTCGCTTTTTACGTTTTGTTGAACGTATGGAGGAACAGGGAGATGATTTTGAGAGCGCACGTACAATAAGTGAACAAGAAAATGTCGTTCGTTTGATGTCCATTCATAAAAGTAAAGGTCTTGAATTCCCGGTCGTCTTTGTTGTAGATATGTGGAAGCAGTTTAATTTGATGGATACCCGTAGGCAAACTCAAATTCATCAGACATTGGGATTTGGTTCAACGTATTTGGATATCGACCGCCGTATAAAATATTCAACAATTCCTGAGGTTGCCATAAAAAAATTACAAGAGCGAGAACAGATATCGGAAGAATTACGAGTACTCTATGTGGCGCTAACAAGAGCAAAAGAGAAATTATTTATGCTCGGAAGTGTAAAAGACCGAGAAACAAAATTATTGGAATGGGGAGAACAAGCTGAACAAGCGCTTCCACTTTATGATCGTAAACAAGCAAGGCGTTTCTTTGATTGGGTTATTCCGGCTGTTCTCAGACATGCAGACCTTATGCGCATCAATGATCCCGAACCCCATGAATCGAAATGGCTGTTAGATGAACGAGCTGAAGTGCCAGAACTTAATAATGTTCAAACGCTGCCTCCAAACGAGCATGTTCAACAGTTAAAGCGATTAGAGCACGTGAGGTCTTCTTCAATTAAATCGGAAGCAGAAGTCGGCCGTCGTTTAGATTTCAACTACCAATACCCCGTCGCGACTCAAACATTCGCGAAACAAAGTGTAACGGAATTAAAACGTAAGTATAATTGGAAAGAATTTGCTGAAGCAGAACAGCCTCAGTCGTATAGACAAGCGACTGCGATGAAAGAACCAACCTTTTTAAAAAAACAACAAAAGTTAAGTGCCGCAGAAAAAGGAACGTTAATGCATCGAGTAATGCAACGATTATCGTTCACTTCAGAAGAAACGACAATCATAAAAAGTGAGGTAGAAGCGATTTGTAGGCTGCTTGGGTTTAATCGTGAAGAACAAAGTGCTATCCATGAGAATCGTATTATTGATTTTCATCAATCCTCAATCGGCAAACGATTAATAAATGCGACTAAAATGAAAAGAGAAGTCCCATTTTCATACGTCCAATCAAAACATTCTTTTGCTCATAAAGAGTCTGAGGAAGATGAGGATGTGGTGCTCATACGCGGCATTATCGATGTATTATTTTGGGATGAAGATGGTGAATTAATTTTACTTGATTATAAAACGGACCGAGTTCAGTCTCTTCAGGTAGAGGGAGTCGACTTAAAGAAGTTGTTAAACGAGCGTTATCATCATCAGATGACTCAATATAAACAAGCAATTGAAAGCATCTGGAAGGTTCCTGTAAAAGAATGCTGGCTTTATTTCTTTGATGGTGGCCATGAAGTGACGGTAAAGTAAAGAGAGAACACATCGATACGCATCACGCGTGTAGATGTGTTTTTTAATGAGTAAGGGACTTAACTCATAAGAAATTGGTAAATCACAACGCTTACTTTACAATTGAATGACTGATAAACAAGAAAATCCATTTATTGTAAGTGTTTTAACAGTGTGTTAAATTGAACCCAGTGGTTTTATAAATGACTATAACGTATATTGCCTTGATAGGAGAGAAACATGCCAAAAAAACGATACATTTCATTTGATCTGGCGCGAGGAATGATGTTGCTACTTGTTGCCCTTGCGCATGCTCAAATCTTTATCAGTGGAACGATTCTTGTTCGCCCTGAAGGGAATGGCATGCTGGACAGTCTATTAAACTATGCCTCCGTATTTTTTGTGGATAATCGAGCTAGAGCCATGTTTGCGCTACTATTCGGATACGGCATCACCCTTGTTATTCGAAGTTATGTCCGAAAACAAAAGAGTCACTTGGAAATTCGAAAATCAATCAATCGGCGTGCCGTTGCGTTGCTAATTTTTGGCTTTCTATTATCGGTTGTCGTTGGAGGAAAAGATATTCTTGCCATATACGGTGGGGGCCTTTTACTTATTCACTGGTTCTTATATCGTAGCGACAAATTGCTTGAGCGAACGATGCTCGCACTGTTTATTCTTTTTATCCTCATTTTACCGTTTGTATGGGCGGCCATGTCGACAATGGGAATGGAAACCATTTTTCAAGGATCGAACAGCTACGTCGACCAGTTAATCGATGGAACGATGCAATTTATTATGGGTGGACCAATCTTAGGAAACTTTGTTTTACCTGTCATTCTCTCCATTTTTATTGGCGTTTGGTTTGGCCGAAAGGGCTTATTAAACGAAGATGAAAAGCATCGACCTTTTTTGAAAAAAGTTGCGATCGGAGGCATTTTCATCTCGCTTGTAGGCGCTATTCCACATGCACTTTATAGCAATGGAGCGTTACAAGTCGAACATGCCTATGTAATCGGCTTAATCTTTACTGCCCATATGCTAACAGGGATTGCTGGCGGATGTGGGTATGCAGCATTATTCGGATTAATTGGACCTCATTTTAATAAAACAAATCCAATTGTCGTTGGCATTACGGCGCTAGGAAAACGTTCTCTAACGTTTTTCATTGTGAATGAGATTCTTTTATTAATACTTCTTTCTTCAGGAGGTCTAGATTTAGCCAGTCGACTAAGCATAGCGCAAGTATGGCTTGTAGCGGTTTTCGTTTGGCTCTTCTCGATCGGGATGGCATCTGTTTTAGAATGGAAGAAAAAAAGCGGGCCTTTTGATTATCTGTTTCGTCGGTTCGTGTATCGCTAGTGAGAATGAACCCCCTTTTGAATCAATTGATTAAAAGGGGTTTTTTCCTATCTTTAACGACTGAGTATTTGGCTCCAAGTTTGCTTCTCTTAAATTGTGAAACATCTATTTTTTTATGATCCTCCATTTAGGATAGGCGTTTTTAAACCGCTAGGTTGCAATTTTTCGATCCTTACCAGCGACATAGCCAAATAGCGATATACCAATTGCTGCTGACATGAGAATAAGGAGTGGTACCGTCCATCCGTTTGTCCACTCAGCAATGGTGCCAAGAAAGAAGGGACCAAGGGCCGCAATCATATAGCCGACAGATTGTGCCATACTAGACAATTGTGAGGATTGCTCCACTGAATGTGTTCGTAACACAAAGAACATCATCGCTAAACTAAAAGCCGTTCCCATACCCATTCCAGTAATAATTAAAAAGACGAGAGTTAGTTGAGAGGCTGTTAAGGCTACCCCAACGAGACCTGTTAAAAAGAGTAGACCAGCACCAACCCCGACCCACGCTTGATTATTTAATTTTGCCGCGAAAATTGGAACAAAAAACGTTGCTGGGATTAATCCTATTTGCATAAGTGCCATAAACCAACCAGCTTCATTTTCACTAAACCCTTTAGTAAGTAAAATATCGGGTAGCCAAGTAAAGAGGCTGTAAGGAATAAAGGATTGTAAGCCCATAAAAAGAGAAACGGACCAGGCAATCTTAGATTTAAAGATAGAGGAGGAAGGCTGGTTATTTACTTTACCCGGAACTTTTTTTCGAGACGATCGAATGACGGGAAGTCGTAAACAAATAAAAAATACCGCAATCGATGATAAAACAGCCCATAAAAGTAAGGCATACTGCCAATTAAATGCTGATGCTTCTGCTAATGGAACGGATAATCCAGACGCAAGTGCACCAAATAGATTCATAGAAACAGAGTAGATGCCCATCATAATACCAATACGCAATGGAAAGCTAAGTTTAATCAGACCTGGCATCAATACGTTTCCAACAGCGATTCCAAGTCCCAGTAGTAAGGTTCCGAGTAATAGCATAGGTGTATTCCCTAAAGAACGAAAGACGATGCCAATGGTTAGGGTAATCATAGCCATCAAGAGCATAAGCTCCATTCCCGTTTTACGAGAGATTTTAGGAACTAATGGGGAAAACAAACCGAACATAAGTAAAGGAAGTGTATTCACTAGCCCAATTGTAAAATTGGAAACAGCCAGATCTTCTCTAATAAACGGGATTAACGGACCGAATGAAGTCATCGGTGACCGTAATGTAGCAGCAATTAATAAAATGGAGACAAGTAACAAAAACGTGTAATAATTCTCTTTCTGTTTTGAATGTAGTTTTTGCATCAGTACCCCCTTTTCACATTAATAAAATGAGTTTGTAGTTGAAGTCACAATGCCTCATTGTACTACTGTGAAAGGAGGGAATCAAGCAGGTTCTCGATCTATGAATGTGCAGGGAAGAGGTTCCTTATTAAAGAGGAGTGACTATAAAAAGAGGGAAGCTTGTCTTAAAGAGATCTAACATGACCATCTCCCCAGTAGTAACCATTTTTTATAACAGGCTTTTCCAGTAAACGTCCAATTTCTAGTAATAACTCTGGACAGTAATAGTAATCTCTAATTTGAAAGATTAATTTTTCATTATACGTAAACTCGTGAATGGTGTTAACGGCTTCACGCTCACCATCTAGTATTGTGACAACAAAAAAGAGTCGCTGATTCTTATCAACATAAAAGGTACCATTCATCGTTACAGGATCTGCAGCCCAATCAGTTAAAGAATTTGTACGTATCATCGTTCGACCATACTCTTCAGTAATCCCAACAACTTCCATGACAGCATCTTCATGGAGTAACGAAACAATACCTTCTATATTTCGTTGGTTAAATGCTTGAACATATGCATTTAAAAGAGAACTATTTGGTTCGGTTTTTTGGATGGACAAAGAAGCATCGTTGAAATTGGATTGTCGTAATGTATGTCTAGCACGGTGTAGAAGCGAACGCACAGCTCCTTCAGAAAGGGAAAGCATTGCACCGACTTCCTTTGCTTGAAACTCAAAAACATCAATGAGCACAATGCACACATGTTGCTTTGGCGGTAATAAGTGAATGAGGTAATCAATTGCTTCTGATAGTTCAACGGGAGAAATTGGATCGGTTATGGGTTCATTTTCTGGAAGAAGAGCCGTATGATAAACGCCTTTTTGTTTTCGTTTAGCATCAATCCAAGTATTCGTAGCAATTCGAAATAAATAAGATTTCGGGTTTTTCACTTGATACAAATAAGATAGTTTGGCAAATGCTTTTAACAACGAATCTTGAACGAGGTCCTCTGCATCCCAAGGAGAGCCTGTTAATTTAAGACAGTATGACCAGAGCGCGGATCGATCATCTTTAATTAGTACGTCAAATTCCGACCTTAAAGATCGAGAAGCTGTATACATGTTATCCATTCAATTAGACACTCCTTTTTCAGTTAATTACTACTATAACGTAAAAGAGACAAAAAACCGTTCGGCAACAAATGATATTTATAAATTAAAAATTTTTGATATAATAAGAGGCATGTCTACTTTTCTATAATCAGAAAGGAGAAGGAAAATTCATGAACATCCCCATTCAAACAACTGGCGTAGCGGTTGTCGTACTTCGGAACCAAAAGAATCAGACAGACGTACTGTTGTTAAAGCGACAATCGACAATTTTAAATGAGGCATGGACGTACATTGGTGGCAAAATTGAACAAGGAGAGATGGCGTATGAAGCCGCGATTCGAGAAATGAAGGAGGAAACGGGGTTAACCCCTCTCTCAATGTATACATCCAATACGTTCGACCAATTTTATGATCCTAAAAAGAATAGTATCTATATGGCCCCAGTTTTTGTTGCGTTTGTCTCGTCAAAAAATGGCGTCAGGTTGAATGAAGAGCATAGCCAATTCAAGTGGTGTTCGTTCAGAAATGCGAAATCAGTTGTAACGTTGCCAGGAAGCGAAGAAGTTTTAACTTTTATAGAAAATCATTTTGTTCATCAAACGCCATTAGAATTGTTAAAGATTGATTACGTGGAGGTGCCATCGTGTTCATTGTAAACGTCGAGGGAGCTGTTTGGAATGATGGCAAATGGCTTGTTATCGAGAGGAGTATAAAAGAAGATCATGCGGGTGGATTGCTGTCGCTTGTAGGTGGAAAAGTGGAAGCGCCAGGAGTCAATAAAGATGTATTAGAAAAAACAGTTCAACGAGAATTTCTTGAAGAAGTTGGACTAAAGTTGAAAGCGGAAATGGCCTATGTGTGCAATACGTCTTTTTTATATCATGATACGCATGTTATTGACATCGTTTATTTATGCGAAATGGAAGAAGGAAGTAAGCCATCGATCGTCAGTCCAGATGAAGTGGAAGCGATTCACTGGATGACCTATGAGGAAATGAAATTACGTAGCAACGCACCGGAATATTTATTAGAAGCTGTACGAGTGGCGGAGAAGGTACGAGTACGTAATCTGGAGTGATAAAGATGGAACAGCGATTACTGCAAGTGTTAGATGAACTGTACGAGATAAAATGTGAACATGTGAGTGCCGTGACAAACGAGATGTTTGCATGCAGAAACGAGGAAGAGCGTTATTTTGTCCGTGTAACAAATTACAAAACTGCAGAAGAGCAGCAAGCAGAAGTGGACTGGACGATGTGGCTACATGAAAAAGGACTGGCTGCGCCGGAAGTCATCTTCTCTAAGCAAGGTCTTGCCATTGAGACATTAACCTATAAACATAAAAAGGTTCGCATGGTCGTCTATCAAGCGGCTTTGGGGGGCCATGTACAGAAGAGTGAATGGAATGGACCGATATTTGAACGGTTAGGGAAAGAACTTGGTAGAATTCATGTGATGTCGCAAGCGTATCCTGGCAACAAGGCAGCAATTAAAGACTGGTATGTAAATGATGAATACAATTGGGCTAAATATATACCGAAAGAAGAAAAAGCCGTTCGAGCTATGATCGCAGAAATTTTTCGAGAGGTAGAAGCATTACCAAAAACAAAGGAGACTTACGGACTGGCTCATGGGGATGTGTGGCTAGAGAATGTCGTAGTCGACAAAACGAACCTTACGCTCATTGATTATCAAGATTGCGAAAAGCATTTTTATTTATTTGATTAAGTTGTGCCCGTTTATAGTGCGATGGAGTATTCCTTTGATGGGAAAGGAAGTATTGTCGCATACGTTCATGAAATAACAAAAGCAATCTTCCGAGGGTATGCCTCTCAATGTACGCTCCCACCTGCACATATCGATCATGTGTTGCTAATGTTCAGACTGAAAGAAGCGGCTGATTATATGCTAATGCACATCTATGGCAATGACGTACGGACAGAAGAAGAGGAGCGTTTGTTCAATCTCTATCGCTTAAAAATTGAACAAAATCAACTTCGAACCATCATAACAGAGGAGCTAATTGTGGAATTGAAAGCGTTATTTTCAGCAGAAAAAGGGAAGGCGCCCTCCTCTTAAAATTGTTAATAATTTCGTTTATTGCCCTTTTTAACTTCATTCCAATCCACATTTATATTATCACTAACTTTTTGGAGGAGATCAAAGAGCGTTTCAATTTCCTCTGTAGATAAACCGTTTAAGGCTACTGCTTCAGAATGATTATTTTCACGCAATAAAAATTGATAAACGTCTTTTCCTCGATCTGTGGGGAAAAGTTTTTTTATTTTTTGATTGGTTGGATCCTCTTGCTTATAAATAAACCCTTGGCTTTCTAATTTTTTGACGGCTCTCGCTGTAGTTGTTCGATCCACCTTTAACATTTCAGCAATTTTCTCTTGGATGGAGCCTGGGTGTTCACAAATACGAATTAAATAGAGATATTGTCCTTTTGTTAATTCAATCTCTTTAAATTCAATATTGCTAATGGAATCGAGCGCACGGGCAATGGTGCCAATTTCACGTAGAATTTCTTTCATGTATAAAAACTCCTTCTTTTTTGTTGCAAATACAACAAAAATAAGTTACGTTAAAGTTGAACATTTGAATAGAAGTGAGGGCACAAATATGGATCGACAAATTATCACCAAACAAGATCAGTTAGAAGATGCGTTCGCCATCCGCAAAAAAGTATTTGTAGAAGAACAACACTGTCCAATCGAAGACGAATTTGATTCATTTGATGACTTAACAGCCGATTGTACACATGTTTTAGTTTATTATAACGAAAAACCAGTCGGTACGGGAAGGGTTCGTCGTGTTGAAATGAAAGCAAAGCTAGAGCGAATCTGCCTTTTAGAAGAATATCGAATGCACGGTTTAGGAAAAGAAATCATTGCTTTGCTTGAAGATGTTGCAGGAAAGCTAGGTTGTGAGCATGCCATTTTACATGGTCAAACCCATGCAGAAGGGTTTTATAAAAAATTAGGATACGTCACGACATCTGATGTATTTGAAGAAGACGGAATTCCACACATAAAAATGGAAAAGTCTTTTTAAGTTAAATGGGGAAGGAGGCGTAAACGATGTCTGTTGAATTATTAACGCCTTTTCGTAAAAAGATGCTGGTGGTGTCCATTTTATCTGCGTCTTTTTTGTTTTTGTTAAATCAGTTTTTGTTAATTACAGCGTTCCCGCAAATTATGGAAGATTTCTCGGTTAATGCCACCCAAGTACAGTGGTTAACAACCGCTTTTTTATTGACTACAACTATTTTAATTCCGACGATGGGCTATTTTATGGGACGATTTCATGCGCGATCGTTAACGTTTGTTGCCATTTCCTTTTTTATTGTAGGAACCATTCTAGCGATTTTCGCACAAACGTTTTCTTTGTTAATTGTAGCAAGGGTTGTGCAAGCAGTTGGAGCTGGGATGATGCTGCCGCTTGTCCAAACGGTTTTACTGCTTGTCTATCCAATTGAGAAGCGAGGGTACGCCATGGGTCTGATGACCATGGTAGTGAATGTGGCGCCTGCAATAGGTCCATCAATTGCGGGTTATATTGTTGATTTATCAAGCTGGCGCTTTTTATTTTGGCTGGTATTGCCGCTAGCGGTTTTATTACTTGTTTTAAATGTTATCTTTATGAGAAATATTACTGAGAAAGCGAATGCAACATTAAGCGTGCCATCACTGATTTTTTCAGCAATCGGGTTTGCTGGTATCATCTTAGCAATTAGTAACTTCAGTGTGTATGGAATTAGCTTGTATGTCATTATTCCCGCAGTTATAGGGGTTATGTCGCTAAGCTTCTTTATTTGGAGTCAATTAACATCCGAACGACCGATGTTAAATTTGCGTTTATTTCGTTTAAAGTGGTTTGTCCATGGTACAGTACTGTCTTTTTTAATATCGGTATTGCTGTTATCAACTGAAACGCTATTGCCACTTTTTATTCAAGATGTTCAAGAACGATCTGCTTTTATTTCAGGAATGACATTACTGCCTGGAACGTTGTTGCTTTCCGTAACTTCATTCCTCGCTGGACGATGGTTTGATCGCTACGGAGGGAAAATCTTGGGGATTATTGGCTATTCCATAATGGGTTTAACATTTGTTTGGTTTACCTTTATGGGAGCCGAGACAAGTGTGGCCACTATGATCATTTGTTTTAGCTTATTTATGGGGGCAGTAGGTATTGTTATGACACCTGCTACAGCCATTGCTATGAATGCTTTGAAGCAAAAAGACCTTCCTCATGGTACAGCGATTTTGAACACGGTTAAGCAATTTGCCGCTGCATTAGGGGTGACGGTTTTAACGACGCTTGTCAGCTTAAGTGCTGCTCGACCAGAATACGGCTATGCTGAAGGAACATTAATTGGCTTATCACTAGCTTTTGCAACAATGGGTGTGCTTTCCTTTATTGCGTTAATGCTAGCGATCTTTACACGAAATCGAAGCAAGTCATCAAATACGTTTATGTAATTCTCACACCCTAGGGATTGAACTAGGGTGTTTTTATGTAATCTTACAGTTCATAAGCATTTGTTCACCAATATGACCAATACGTCTTTCTCCTGTATCGAAAAAACCTGATTTCGTATAAAGTTTTTGAGCAGCTATGTTCTTCTTGTTAACCGCAAGAATAATTTCATTTTTATCTGGGAAGTGGGTCTGAATATAGGGTGATACGAGTTCCATTGCTTGATTCGCATAACCTTTACCTTGCTCACATTGATTAACGGTGAGAGCTGTGAGCAACATCGCCTGAGGATTGGACGAATAGTCTTGGACACGCTCTGTTTCATGAAGTAAGAAAAAGCCTACGGGTTGATCGGTGGAATCTGTCATAACAATACGATGTTGACCTGGTTTGATTGTACGTAAATACGTATTTGGTAAAGCAGAAAATTGAATTTGCTCAGGTGGAAGGTGGAAAGCTTGTAAAGCAGTATCGTATTTGGAGTGATAAGGCACTAAGTTTATTGTCATAAAAGCCTCCGTTGAGAACGTTTGTTCTTATTATAATTGAAACATTGGATAGAAGCAAGTATTTTGTATATTGTTGGAACGAAAAAGATTTATGCATGATTCGCGTGTATAAGAATGCGTTGTTTTATTATCCTACTATTGAGGAGGTGAGAGAAAATGGGTAGAGATCGTCAAGAAAAGAAATTAAAAGAAAGTGGCCGTGTTGAGTCTGACAGAGACGTTGGTTTACGCTATAAGGGAGCAACAAAGATGTCTGGGCCTGAAGAAGCAAGAAGGTTAAATGACGGTCATAAGTAGAAAAAATACATGCAATCATCAACTTGATTGCATGTTCTTGTTTAAATCGCTATAAAGTCGGGTATAAATAATATTTATTTTTAAAATATACTGTCATTTTATTTGTTTATGTGTCACAATAGACATACAGCAATATTTTCGGCTGAATCATTGTAGGGAGGTCCCGAACATTGTATAAAATTATACGAATGTTAAACGGGGCAACAGAGACCCTTAAAGACACGAACAGCCAACTAGATAAGGTATTTATTGATCCTGTTGCCGCGCAATCATTGGCAAGTAAACTGAACAATCATCTTTACAAAAATGCTGAACGTTGGAAAGTCACAACCATCAATGGCGTTGATTATTAAAATAAAAAAGCAATCACAGCTGTGGTTGCTTTTTTTTGCGTAAAATAGAGGAAAGGTGATGTTATGAACTTGAGCGTTCGGGAGTTATTGTAGGAAAAGGGCATGAAACTTACCAATAAATCGGGGATAATAAACTTCCTTTTGATGTTCGGGCAGTCATTCAAGCGATTATTAAACAAAACAAAAGCTAGCCATCTTGGCTAGCTTTTAATGTTACTTATTCATATACGTGGATCGTTAGGTTTTGACGACCGAAGTTAAGAGCATCTTGTTGTTCAGGCATAAATAGGTCAATTTTGTTGCCTGTGATTGCGCCACCGATGTCTCCTGCAATTGCTTCGCCGTAACCTTCAACGTATACAGTGCTTCCTAGAGGGATCACGCTAGGGTCTACTGCGATTACTTTTTGATTAGGGTTCGCTCTTAAGTCAATACCTGTATAAGTTACACCTGAGCACCCTTCACAAAATGCTGTGTACGCTGTCGCTTCTACGTTCATAGTTGTTGCACTGTCAGATTGTGTAGGCTCTGAACTACTAGATTCTGTTGATTCGTTCGAGCTAGAAGACTGGCTCGCTTCTGAGCTACTAGACTCTGTTGATTCGTTTGAGCTAGAAGGCTGGCTTGCTTCTGAGCTACTAGACTCTGTTGATTCGTTTGAGCTAGAAGATTGGCTTGCTTCTGAACTACTAGACTCGTTTGCTGAGCTTGTAGATTCAGTAGACTCGCTTGAGCTTTGGTTATTTGAAGACTCTTGTGGAGCTGAGTCATTTGATTGAATTTCACCTTTTACTTGACCTTGTTCGCCTTCACCAGGCATTGTTAATTGTTGGCCAATGAAAATTAAATGCTTATCGTAAATCTCTGGGTTTAACTCAACGATATTTTGAACTTCTGTCTGATGTTGATTTGCTATTTCACTAAGTGTGTCTCCACTTTTGACTTCATATGCAAATGCTGGAGTAGCAACAAGTACAGATCCTAGGACGGCTAATGATGAAACGAATTTTTTCATACTGTAAAACTCCCCTTATAATTTAGTATTCATCCCCCATAAAATGGAACTATGAAAATGTGTAAGATGAGTCGTTCTTGGTTTGAATTCCATTTTTGTGCGGGATGTCTCTCGCAAGTCCAAACTATACAGAACAAAGAGAGAGCTTTCAACCCATAATCAAGGAAGTAATAAACTTGTAAAATTCCTGTAATCCGCATAGGTAAAGCGATCGATGGAGTAGACTGGGGAAAATGTACTAGCGATCACTTGTTCAGCTTATTCGACAAATGATGATATTACACGTATGTTACAAAGAAAAAGTCTATAAAAGTGTTGATTTCGGGTATATGAATAGGTAGACCAAGAATAGTAGGATGGTTAAGCCGAGGAGAAAGTAGACGTGATCCATGCAAGTACAGAGCTAATTGTTAGCACACGAATTGTTGCTAAAAGGAATGCGTCTGTACGTATGTAGTTAATTACAAAATAGCTGAAAAGGATAAAAATAAACGGCACGGTGTACATAAAAACCGTAGAATCGATCGTCATTGGTATAGCAATAAGGCTAATCGTTAAGAGATAGAAATAGGAAATAAAGAGTGGGATCGTTAAAAGACATGCATGAATCATGTATTTCTCTCCTTGTCCATTAGGTTCACTATCTCTACTATTAACGAAACGTTTCTTAAATAAACATACGTTCCTTCATTAAAACCGTGAGAATGGCTCGTTAGTAAAGCGCACTCGAAGTAGATTTGAAAATCGAAATCCACGATCGAGTGCATGTTTTACATTAAAAAGCTTTGAAACGCTACGACAAGGCCTACAACAATCACAAGGCTTGGAAGTAAATTCGCAATCTTAACGTCAATGACATTTAAGAGGTTAAGACCAATGGCAAGGATTAAAATCCCGCCGATGCACGTAATTTCTGCAATCACAAGGTCCATTAACACATCTGGAACAAACCGATCAATCTGGTTTGCTAATAGCGTAATGCTTGCTTGATAAAGAAAAACGGGTATCGCGGCAAATAATACACCAATCCCTAACGTTGACGAAATAATGAGAGCTGAGAAGCCATCAATAGAAGATTTCGTAAAAAGTAAACTATGATCCCCACGCAATGCTGCTTCAAGTGGACCGAGAATTGCTAGTGCTCCAGTGGCAAATATAAGCGTTGAACTTACAAAAGCTTGTGCCACATTTCCTTGACTATTTTTTCCTAGTCGCTTTCCTAGCCAGCCCCCAAGTTGATTGAGTCGGTCATCAATTCGTAACCAACCCCCAACAAGTGCGCCGCTCGTTAAACTAACAATGATAATTAAAAAATTCTGCCCCGTAACAGCCATTTGCATGCCAATGACAATTAAGGCAAGTGATAAAGCCTGCATGACAAGCTTTCGTATATCCTCGGGTACATTTCGTATGCGTACGCCGATTAATGAAGCAACAGCAATGGCTGCCGCGTTAATAATTGTTCCTAATAACATCTTACGCCTCATTCCATCCTGCATTTCACTCAGAAGCAATGCTTCATTATAGCAAATTCATTTAGCATGTTAAAGTACTTCGGAATGCTAAAGAGTATTCAGTTTATTGCAGGTGACAAATGGGCGTCGTCCGATTTACAGGGAAAAAACAAACCGCTGTGAGGAACAGAATTAGAACACCTAATACAATAAGAAGGAGAAACCATTCCCAAAAAGACATCTTGTACCATTTGTCTCGCCGGTATCGCCTTTTCAAGTAGATTCGTTGCCTTTTACATAGGAAAGCAACATCTCTTTTAAGCGTTGTTGCTGGCGGTGAGGTGCTATAACTTCCTCTAAGTACGTAATTGGTGATTTGAGCGTAATATTGCTTCCGAACGTTCCATAGCTGTTAATTGCAGTAATAATGGTTTCTTTGACAGGGACATCGGTTCGAAATGATTTGTCTTGAATGCCTTCGTCAATAAGATGCAGGACAAGATCGGCTACTCGTTTTTGTGTATCAATATAGTCTTGAATCGTATCCAATGGTTCTTGAGAAAATGAGGCGTAGCTCTCAAACGCTTCTCTAAATACGGCGCTTTTACTTAGTGTATCGCTTGAATCGATGGTTAATAAATCAAAAAGCTTGATGAGTCGATCGTAAGCGGGAATGTCTTCGTAAACGATTTCAAAAAAAGAGGATACATGTTTTTCTAAATTATGACTCGCTACAGCTACAATTAAGCGGTCTTTTTTTGGGAAGTAACGGAACAATGTGGCAATCCCAATTTCCTCTTTATCTGCAACGTCTTGCATTTGTACTTGGTCTAAACCGTGTTCTAGAAAAAGCATTTCTGCCGTTTGAACAATTGACTGGTAGCGACGAGTTTTGTTTTCTGAGCGTTTCGTTGATTCAGGCATAAAGGCTCCTTTTTTACACATGATATATTGAGTGTATAACAGAAAGCGCTTGCAAGAAAATCATATTTCAATTATAATCAAATTATGATAGTTTAACTATCATAATTATTTTTAGGAGGCTTTTTCAAATGAGATTAAAAAATAAAGTTGCATTTATTACAGGTGCTGGTAGCGGGATGGGCGAAGTAGAAGCGCTTCGTTTTGCTGAAGAAGGTGCAGTTGTTGTGGCAACAGATATAAATGAAGAAGCTGTAAATTCGGTTGTTTCAAAAATAAAAGAAGCTGGTGGACAAGCACAAGCTTATAAACATAATGTTGCATCTAAAGAAGACTGGGCGGCAATCATGGGTGATGTAAAGGATCAGTACGGGAAGCTAGATATTCTCGTTAACAATGCAGGAATTTCATTGGCGACTCCTTTTGAAGAGCAGACAGCAGAAGATTGGGAACGCGTATACGGCATTAACATTAATGGTGTCATGTATGGCATGCAGGAAGCCCTTCCTTTAATGGAGGAAAACGGTGGCTCGATTGTAAATATTTCATCGATATCGGCTCTAACCGGAATGGCAGGTCCAGGTGCATACACAGCTTCAAAAGGAGCGGTACGCTCAATGACAAAAGCGGCGGCTGTTGATTACGGGAAGAAGAACATTCGTGTTAATTCCGTACATCCTGGCTACATCGTAACGCCAATGAGTGCTCCTTCTATGGAACAATATAAAGAGTATTTCTTAACCCAAGTAGCTTTACCAAATCTCGGAAATGCGGAAGAAGTGGCGAATGCCGTGCTATTCCTAGCTTCAGATGAAGCGAGTCATATTACTGGAATTGAATTACCTGTTGATGGTGGCGTTACAGCAAAATAAAGGAGAGGTACAGCATGAGTGGAACAGAAGTAGTTGTCATTACAGGGGCGGCGACTGGTCTTGGTCGCGCAACAGCATTGAAGATGGCTGAAAAAGGCTATCGGTTAACGCTTGTTGATTTTAATGAAGAAGCTGGGCAAGAAACATTAAAGGATGTTCAAGCAACAGGTGCGGAAGCCATTTTTGTAAAGGCAAATGTCTCGGTAGAAGAAGATGTTAAAGCATATGTTGAAAAAACAGTTGAGACGTTTGGCACAATTAATCATTTTGTTAATAACGCAGGGATTATGGTGCCAATGCGGTTGTTACATGAGTATGATGTCGACGAATACAATCGTGTTATGGACGTCAATGTGAAAGGCGCGTTTTTAGGACTAAAATATGTGATCGCTGTAATGATGGAAAATGGCGGTGGTCATATCGTCAACACAGTCTCATCAAACAGCTACAAGCCAACCGCTTACAATGGTTTGTATTCAGCCACAAAACATGCTTTGGCTGCCTTGACGAAATCAATTGGTCAAGATTATCAAGATTATAAGATCTATGCTGCTGGAGTAGCGCCGAATTCGATGAATACAACGATTTCTGCCGCAGCCGTTCCAAGTCTAACACCAGATCGACTTGAAAATTTATCATCGTCAACAGGCCCGAATCGACCAGCAAGTCCAGAAGAAATAGCCGATGTGGTCATGTTTATTTTAGAATCAGGAGCGCCACTCGTAAACGGAACAATTGTGAACTGTGCCGGTGGACAAATTTATAACTAAATGAGTGAAAATAGTTTAAAGTGTGTACGGAAAAAAACGTCCGCTACTCATCGTTTTTGTAACAATTTTGAGAGATGACATTCAATCTAATGAGAACCCATTTTATAGGCATTGCCTGTAATGTGGGTTTTTATTAGTAGTAAAAGTCATAAAATGTTCAGAAAACAAGCGGAATCATACTGTAAGTTTCATAGAGAATAGTGATAGTCGGGTTTGTTGAACTTAATAAAATTTTTTAAAAAATAAAGAAGGAGTGTTTCGTGATGCGGAATAAATGGTTAGTAGTAGGTACATTAGCCATTGTCGTTGTACTAATAGTGGTTGTTTTTATGAACAATTCATCAAATGTGGATGAGGATGTGGCGACAGAATACGATGCGCCCCCTAATGTAGAAGGTCAGCCTTATTTAGGAGATACAGAAGCTCCTGTTACGGTTGTAGCCTTTGGAGATTATAAATGTCCATCATGTAAAGCGTGGGACGAAACGGTTTTTCCTGAACTGAAAGAAACGTTTATTGATGAGGGGATCGTGCAGTTTATTCATGTCAATACCCCTTTTCACGGAGAGGAATCGATGTTAGCTGCGCAAGCAAGTGAATCGATATGGAATCAGAATCAAGAAGCTTTCTGGACCTTTCATGAAGCGATTTATCAAAATCAGCCTGAAACACAGCAGCATGATGAGCAGTGGGTGACGGAAGAAACCCTTCTAGACATTGCTTCTTCATTAGATGAGAACATCAGTTTAGAAAATTTAGAGGAAGATTTGCAGAATCAAGCTTTTCAAGAACAAATTCGTGAAGATATTGATTTAGTCGAACAGTTTGAGGTAGCGCAAACCCCAACCATTATGGTGAATCAGTATAAACTAACAAACCCTTTTGATTATGAACAAATCGTGATGCTCATTGAACAGGAGAACGCTGAATGAACGCCGACAAAAAGAACACATTGTTCTTATATTTTGCTTGGCTTGTCTCGCTTACCGCTACATTAGGAAGTCTATATTTTAGCGAGATTAGAGGGTATGTACCGTGTGAACTGTGTTGGTATCAGAGGATATTAATGTACCCGTTAACGGTTTTTCTCGGAATTGCTGCTTATATAGGGGATATATCCATAAAAAAATATGTCTTGCCGCTAAGCCTGACGGGCATGGTGGTGTCAGGCTATCATTACCTCATCCAAAAAGCGCCTAGTTTAGCACCACTAACCCCATGTACAGAGGGCGTACCGTGTAATATCCAGTACATAAACTGGTTTGGTTTTATAACCATCCCATTTTTAGCGTTACTCGCATTTAGTCTAATAACCATTCTGCTTTTCCTTCAGCGAAAATAAAGATCTCGAACGAATAAGAGCCCAGTATTTAATTACTAGGCTCTTTAAAAAAACGTTGAAATTCACACAATTTAAAAAAAGATATTGCGAAAAAGAAATGAGTTATATATAATAATTTACGAAAGCGGTTTCGGAAAACGTTTTCTTGTATGAGTTTCTTATTTATTTAGTACCATCGTTGTTAGCAGAAAGATGAAAAGATAGACCGTTATTGAAAGCGCTTTATTTTGTGATGTTTTTCGAAAGCGCTTTATGTTTAGGGAAGTGTGTAAAAAATCGTACGATAAACGTTCATTAAGGGGGAAGATGCAATGACAAAATGGTTGAAATTTGGTGCTGTTCCACTTTTATCTGTATCTTTATTAGCTGCATGTGGTGGTTCAGATGGTGAAAATGGCGGTAGTAGTGAAGGCGTAGAAAGTGAAACAACAAGTGAAACAATTGGGTCCGGTGAAATCGAGCTCGTGTTCTGGGAGTTTGGCAATACCGGCTACGATAAATTAATTGAGGAATATGTAGAGGAAAATCCAGACATCTCCATTAACCTACAGAATAGTGACATGAACGATATGCATGATAATTTATTTACATCCATATCGGCTGATACGGGAGCACCAGATATTGCCTTAGTAGAAGAAGCGCAAATTGAGCGCTATCGTACAGCTGAAGATTCATTTAATAATCTCTATGACTTAGGTGCCGGTGATGTTCAAGAGGATTTTCTTGATTGGGTTTGGCATAACGGTGAAAATGCAGATGGTGATTTTGTATTCGGGTTGCCGACGGATATTGGACCAACCGTCATGTTCTATCGAACGGATGTATTTGAAGAAGCAGGATTCGATTCCTCTCCAGAAGCGGTATCAGAGTTAATTCCCACTTGGGATGCTTATGAAGAAGTCGCATTGCAAATTTATGAAGAGACAGGCAAGCTGATGACAGATGCCGGGGAGCTCATTTATAATGCTCGCCGTGACCAAGCGTCGGAGCAGTATTTCAATACAGATGAAGAATTGATTATGGATGATCATCCGGAAATTCGTGAAGCGTATGATTACACAGCAGACTTCTTTGACCAAGATTTAGCTGGTGATATTCCACTTTGGACACCAGAATGGTTCGCGGGAATGGATGATGGTTCGTATGCAACGATGCTTGCGCCAGCTTGGATGCAAGGTGTTATTAAAGATAACAGTCCTGAAGAAGGGATCTGGTCGATTACGACAATGCCTGAAGGGGCAGGAAACTGGGGTGGCTCATTCTTAACGATTCCAAGTGAAACCGAGCATGCTGAAGAAGCGTATGATTTCATCTCATGGCTAACTGCTCCTGAACAGCAGTTAAAATCATTCCAAGATTATGGGTTGTTCCCATCAACGCCAGCTGTTTATGAAATGCCAGAGTTTATTGATTATGAAGATCCATACTTTGGTGGAATTCCAACTGCACAAGTATTCTCTGAAGCAGCCCAGCAAGTTATCCCCGTTTATAAAGGGAGAAACTATTATGCAGTGGATGATGTCATGAAAGAAGCGATTGATAATGTGTCTGCAGGCGATGACCGTGATGAGGAATGGGAAGCTTCTCTTGATACAATTGATCGAATCTTAGCTCGGTAATTTATTGCGATTTATTTAGGAGGATGGCTCTCTTGCGGGCGAGTCATTCCTTTTTTTATAGGAACATTATGCGCCACATATACGTGAGGAGGTCACACGTTGAAGACATCTCAAGCAATGCAATCCGATCCCAGAAACCGTCCAAAAGGGAATCGAGAAAAAAGACGTACAGCATTATCTGCCTATTTCTTTGTCTCACCTTTTTTCCTCTTATTTTTAATTTTTGGTCTTTTCCCGATGTTGTTTAGTTTTTATTTAGCGTTTTTTAGATGGGATGGGCTAGGAGAAATGACATATGTTGGCCTAGCCAACTTTGAATTTATCTTTAATGATCCTGTTTTTTATTCGTCCATTTTAAATACGTTTATTATTGGTCTTTTAGGAACGCTGCCACAGATTGTGTTTGCGATTTTAATTGCATTTGCCCTTAATTCTGCCTTAATTAAGTTTCGCAATACGTTTCGGACCATTATTTTCTTACCTTACATTACGTCGGTTGTAGCAGTTGCGATTATTTTTGGGGTCGTGTTCAATAATCAGCCGTTTGGTTTTGTGAACTACATATTAAGTTTGTTTGAAGTTGATCCAATTAGATGGAATGCGGAATATTGGCCAGTGAAAATTGCGATTGCAACGATGGTGTTTTGGCGTTGGGTCGGTTATAACACGATTATTTTCTTGGCAGGGATGCAAAGTATTCCAAAAGAATTGTACGAAGCCGCGAAAATTGATGGTGCTACCATTAGCCAGCAAATTCGTCTCGTCACATTGCCGATGTTAAAGCCGATTACATTATTTGTTGTGTTCACAGCAACTATCGGAAGTCTACAGTTGTTTACAGAGCCGTTAATTTTCCTTGGTCGTAATTTACGAGAAGAAGGGATTACAATGGTTGCCTACTTGTGGAGAGATGCATTTGTCTACAATTCTTTTGGCACAGCGTCTGCAGCTGCTATTGCATTGTTCTTCATTATCATTGTTTTAACGGTGATCAATCTGCTTATTACAAGTCGATTGGGACGTTCAAAAAAAGTTGGTTAGGGGGCTAAACGATGAGTAAAGAAAAACATACTGGAAAAAGGACGTTTTCATTTAAGAAGCTTTTTGTTTATCTTTTTTTAATTGCTGGTTCGTTGGCGTCCCTTTTCCCATTTTATTATATGTTTGTGATGGCAACACGAGTAAATCGAGAAATTAACCAAGTGCCACCTCCGTTTACGCCTGGTGCGGACTTAGTCTCAAATTTTCAAAAGGTACTCAATAACATTGATTTCTTTGGAGCGATGTGGAATAGCTTCTTCGTTGCGACAACGGTGACGCTCGGTACGCTTCTATTGTGCTCTCTTGCAGGATATACCTTTGCAAAGCTCGAATTCAAGGGAAAAACCATCTTGTTTACGGCGATTTTGGTTACGATGATGGTGCCGCCGCAGCTCGGGCTTATTCCGCAATATTATATTATTACAACCCTCGGTTGGTTGAATGATTTTCGTGCGATTATCGTTCCTGGTTTAATTAACGCCTTCGGAATCTTTTGGATGCGACAGTATATAAAAGAAGCAGTTCCGTTTGAAATTATTGAAGCAGCTAGAATCGATGGCTGCTCACATTTTCGAACGTACTGGAATATCGTTGTGCCGACCGTATTACCAGCATTTGCCACGCTCGGGATTATTGTTTTTATGACCGTGTGGAATGATTTTCTATGGCCGTTAGTTGTGCTTAGAGATCCGTCGATGCACACCCTTCAAGTAGCGTTGCGCTCATTAAATGATGCAAGACAGCTTGATTACGGTATGTTGATGTCTGGGACATTCTGGGCAACGGTTCCATTGCTAATTGTCTTCCTATTATTTAACCGCTTATTTATTCAAAGTTTGTCAGAAGGAGCCGTAAAAAGTTAAACGACAAAAACGACAACAGAAGAGAATCTTTATGAGTGAAATGGTCATTCATAAGATTCTCTGTAAATGTGATAGAAACGTCTAATGATCACAGGAAAAACATCTGTTAAATCGAGGTGGAAATGTGTCGAATATTTTTATGAAACTCGCAGAACTTATTTATAAATTCGTCGTGCTTAATTTGCTATGGGGCGTATTCGTTGTGCTTGGGCTCGGTGTCTTTGGCTTGATGCCTGCAACGGTAGCGTTGTTTCGTATTATAAGAGAGTGGAATAATGGAAGAAAAGAGATTCCTTTAGTTCGTAGTTTTTGGGTTTATTATAAAGAGTCGCTTGTGAAAGCAAACCTATATGGTGCAATGTTTTTTGTGATGTTTTATATTATATATGTGAACGTACGATTTGTTTCTTTTTTTTATGATGAGTCCATCCACTTCTTTTTATATATCATCATGTTTGCGGTTGGCTCGATTATCATCATGACGTTTCTAAACTTATTTTCTGTGATGGCACATTTTGATCGTAAGATGTTTCAGTATTTGAAGTTAGCATTTGGAATGGTTTTTGCACACCCGCTGAAATCATTTATGCAGTTATTTTGGGTCGCTGCATATGGATTAGCAGCGATTTATTATCCAAAAGCGTTTCTGTTTATTGGTGTAAGTGTGTTTGCTTACGTCATCATGAGTATGAATTACGCAACATTTAATCGATATAAAAAAGAGATTCCTGCCCCGTAAAAAAGGTGGAGAGGAGTAGAGATGATTACGATTTACGACATAGCAAAAAAAACCGGTTTTTCAATTAGTACGGTATCAAAAGTATTAAATAAACGCGCAGACGTAAGCGAAAAAACAAAGAAAATTATTAATGCAGCTGTTGAAGAATTAGGGTATTTTCCAAGTTCTAGTGCCAGGTCGTTATCAACAAAAAAATCTTGGACAATTGGGGTTGTTTTTGTTGAAGATGCAGGGAATGGCCTCGAACATCCTTTTTTTAACGCGGTTATTGAAAATTTTAAAAAGGTCGTTGAAATTGAAGGCTATGATCTCTTATTTGCTTCAAGAAAAATCGGCAAAGAGAAACGCTCTTATTTGGATCATTTTATGTACCGAGGAGTAGATGGTGTTGCCGTTGTTTGTTCCAGCCACACGCCAGAAATTCAAAAGCTAATTGAATCCGACATCCCGTCTGTAGTCATTGATTTAGATACGCGCGGAGTGAGTGTGGTCTATAGCGATAACTGTTTTGGAAGTGAACTTGCTGTGAATCACCTCATTTCCCTTGGTCATCGTGACATTGCGCATATTTCTGGACACCAAAGGCTCTACGTTGGGGTGGAACGATTAGAAGGCTATAAGCAAACAATGGCAAAACATCACTTATCTATTAATGATGCGTACATTGTAGACGGTGGCTATTTCACATATGAAGGTGGAAAGCGAGCAATGAACCAATTGTTAGCGCTAGACACGATTCCATCTGCCGTTTTTGTCGCTGGTGATTTAATGGCTGTAGGCGCCATATCCGCTATTCATGAAGCGGGATTACGCGTGCCAGAAGATATATCCATCGTTGGATTTGATGATATTCAAATCGCTCAATATTTAAACCCCGCATTAACAACGGTTCGCCAAGACACTGCCTTAATTGGCAAGACCGCAGCAAACTTAATGATGGATCAAATGGTGAATAAGAAAAAGCAACACATGGCAGTGAAAATTCCAGTCTCACTTATCGTAAGAGATTCCTGTAAAAACGTGTAAGCACGGATGATCAGGAATTTTTTTATGATTAGGTGTATAGCCACTCTATTCGATTGCTAATAAAACGGATACGAATGGAAGATTCCCATTGAATGAATCTTTAAAAACTCAAAAAGACCCTACAACAAAAGTTGCAGGGTCTTGGTCATTTTATAATTTATCCAGCATATCAAGAGATGCTTTGTTGAATGCAGGGATATCATCCGGTATACGGCTCGTTACTAAGTTACGTGATACAACCACTTCTTTGTCGACCACGTTTGCGCCAGCGTTCTCCAAATCTTTACGGACAGAGACGAAGCTTGTCATTTCGTGACCTTTCAATAGATCAGTGTCGACAAGGAACTGAGGTCCGTGACAGATTGCGAAAACTGGTTTTTCTTCTTTCATAAAGTGTGTGGCAAACTCAGCGTGTTTCGGATCAGCTCGTAACATATCAGGTGAAAATCCTCCTGGTACGAGTAATGCATCGAAATCTTCCGGTTTCACGTCGTTTACGTTTTTATCAATTTTAAACGTTTCACCATTTTTACCAGTGATTTTGTTGTCGTCGTTTGAATTTAATAATGTCACACTATGTCCAGCTTCTTCATATGAGCGAACTGGATCCGTTAATTCAACATCTTCTACCATATCTGTAACAAGTACTGCGATTTTAGCCATCTTGTATCACTCCTATAAAAAATTTGGTGTACTTACTGTTTACCCGATTCATCTTGAGAAAAACATTTTTATTCAGGGTCTTTATCTTCAACCTTCATCTTCCCAGTGTAAAAGACACCTAGGCACCAGAAGGCAATCATTAAGATTGTAACGACAATCAACACTGGAATCGAACCGAATTGTATGATAAATGGTATGGCTGCAGCGGTCACGAGTCCTCCCCCTACCATTGGTTCAAAAAGAATTTGTTTGTAACCAAATGCATCAAGAGCTGGTGATTTATTCTCAGGGTCGACGATACGCATGAGCATGATTCCAGTTGCGGCAACACCCATTCCTTGACCAAAGTCGCCAATTCCTCGTTCAAACCAATAATTCGGGATCATTTTCGGTCCTAACCATAAGAAGAATACGAGGTTACTGATAATACCACCTAAAGCTAATAGAATAAACGGTATAATGTTATCGCCAATGACCGTTAATGAAAGCGAGGCTATGGCACTAATGATTAATAAATCGAGTGCAACACCTTGAATTCTTGAGATTGTTTGCCGATCTACGAGTCTACGTTTATCGAATTTCGCTAAAAATAGTTGTAATATTATCCCCCCAACCATTGCCATCGGGAAGAGCGGTACATATTCAAATAGATAGATATCGTATGCTTGACCGTAGGTAACGTCTTCTAGCCAAACAAATCCTTCCAGTAAAACATAGCCAATAAAAATGGCAATCGCAATAAAGCCAAGATGTAGGGCAAGTGGCTCAATCGATACTGGGGATGTCGTTTGTACACCAGCCGATTCACGTTTTTGCTCAGCTACGACACCGCTTTTTTGGTCGATTGAAATATCGTCAGGATGATTAAGGGTTCTTGTTTTGCCTTTACGTGCTGCCCAGTTTACTAAAATCATTCCGATGATAACACCGGAAAGCATTCCTACTGTTGCTAAACCGATAGCAAGATCATAGCCTTCTTCAAAACCAATGTCTTCAAACGTTCCAGACAAGCCGGCAGCTGTACCATGCCCGCCAACGAAACTAATTTCAATCAATGCGCCTGCGGCTGGGCTTAATCCAAACAGTGGTGTCAAAATCGTAATGGCAAGTAAAATCCCTATAACATAATGCCCCCATGACATCGTGTAGCCTAACGCTACTTGTGGTCCACCTGTTTGCCAAATTTCTTTCGGTTTTGGCAGAACAAAGCCTATAAAAAGAGCAGCAAATACAACATTAATGAGTAGACCAGGAAGTTCTCCCCACACATCTACAATGGCAGAAGTGAAAATCCCGCCGTCTTCTAAAAAATCACCGCCAAAATGGCCGATGACTTCTGGTCCGAGTAATAAGGCCACAAATCCACCAATTAAGGAACTTGGTAAAAATAGCGATTGAAAAAGAGGTACTTTTAAACGGATCCATTTTCCAATCGCGAGCATCATCGCAATAATAATTATGGCCATACCGATAACTTCAAGACTCATAAACATAACTCCTATCCAGTTGAATGTTGAAGCGAATCTCTCTTTTTATAGCGACATCATGTGCAAATAGGAGAATCGTTCGAATCGTAATCTAATTACGTTTTTTACCCTAGAAAGAATGGAAGAAAACCTTTTTAGAAAAAATGGGGGATTTTGGTTGCTGGAAGAAGGGGAAAGACAACGCTTGTCGCCTCGTTTAAGAGGGAAGCATTGTCTTACGTAGGTAACTTCAAGTGTTAAATGAATAGGAGTGGAGAACATATTTTGTTGAAAAACCGACCGATTTATATAAACGAACGGTTGAACGGTCTGTTGCTGAAACCGTCAAATCTAATGTTGATAGATTGTAATCGTTAAACAGGACAGTAACCCCATGTTGAAGAATTTCTTTTCCAATTCCTTGACCACGCTCGCTTTCTTTAACAGCAAGATATTCTATACTGCCTTCGTTGTGCTCGGGGTTTGCTTCAATATACGTATAGCCACAAACGTTCTGATGCTTTTTGTAAATAAGTAAGCGTCTTTTATCATTTAATCGTTCAAGGATGGTTTGACTGTCAAAGTACGTTTCAGGAAAGGCATATTCATGAATAGAAGCAAAGGTTTCTCGATCGGCTTCCTGGTAAGGGTGAATTTGGCTAGTTCCTGTTGCAGTATGGTCTTTACGTGGTAAAGACATGGCGTAATACGTTCCTTCTTTTTTTGCTTGAAGGTTGTTAAGAAATGTTTGAACCGATTTATTTTTATCGTGAATAAAAAAGTGATATGTGCGTGCTTGTTTCTTCTGCGGGTGTCCGTGCCAAAGTTGGTTGGCGAGGGACTCATCATAGTCTTTATGTAAAAAGGGCCCCCATACCTCAGCATCTTCCTCGTCAAAATCAAAGCATAACACTCCGACAAATTGATCATTTTTTGTCGCAACGAGACAGTCTTCTAAAAGGATGTTCTCTTCCACTAACGTACTTTCTATCTCCGCAGCATCTGTTCCGCAGTAACCAATATGTGCTTCTGGTCGTTGATTCAAGTTTGCCAGGAGTTTGGCTAACGTACGATAGCACTCTGCTGAATGAAAGACTAGATCTGGTTGCTTTTTCATGAACGTCAATGTTTGAATAGCGTTGGTTTCAAAAGAACGGTCAATCTGGGAAAACGGCTTAATCGCAGCAATAAGAGCGCCGATAACAGGTGCTACACTTGGTGTAATGATCACATAATGGTCCTTTTGTTTTGATAGTGCTGATTGAACTAACGGAATTAGAACTGAATCCTGTTCTAAAATGCCGCCTGTTAACACGAGAGGAATAGTGTCTTGAAACGAAGCTTTTTTTGTGAGTGCTAAAACGTTCGTTGCAATAGCCGCTGCTTCACTGGCGATAATCTTTGTGGCGACAGAGTCTTTTTGCTTATACGCTTGAAACACAAGTGGACTCAGTTGAGCAATCGTCTGTTGTCCATTTTTCGCATATAGATAAGGGATAACTTCCTCTATAGAATGAACACGATAATGCTCCGTAATGAGCTGGGTAAGGATGGTTTGAGGACTTGATTCATCTAACGTTGCGCGCAAGGCTTCGCGGCCAATGGAAAAACCACTTCCCTCATCTCCAAGAAGATAGCCCCAACCGCCAACACGGTGTTCAATAGCTTGATCATCAACCGCATAGCTAACAGAACCGGTACCGGAAATTTGAATCATGCCTTGTTCGCCAAGGGTTCCTGAATATAGTGCGGCAATGGCATCATGGGTCACAACAATCTGACTGTCGTTTGGGAGCAGGGGCATGAGTGCTTGTTTGATAGCATTTTGGTATACAGGTTGACTTGCGCCTGAAATTCCGCAATAAATCGAGTGAACCAATTCATACGCAGTTTTGTGCTGTCGCTTTAATTGGTTAAGTAAGTGCGTTAATCTGGAGATACATATGTCCAGCCCTATACGATTAGGGTTGGTTGCACCAATTGTTTGAAAGGCAAGAATATGACCTTCATCAGTGCCGATAACCGCTGACGTTTTCGTCCCGCCTCCGTCAATTCCGATATAATACATGTCGATCATCCTTTCTGACTCTAATCATAGCCGAATAAAAGAAGAATCGCTATAATAGATAGATAATTGAATCAATTTTCGTGTGGCGGACGCTTTCACCACAGTTACTGCCTTTGCATTTCGCAGAAACCTCTTTAATAACTATGGGTACGTGCTGGTAGGCCATGGCCATTTAATAAAGTGGAAGTTGTATGCGTTGTCATTCGCAGGTTAATTAGTAACTCGAATGACTTTTGTCATGGTGAGCATAAGGATCTAAATAAAACGACGACAGAGTGAAAATAGAACGTTGTTGAAGGGATGGATGAGCGTGATAAGCGAACAAATAAAACAAGAATTTATTCAAATTGTCGGTGTACAAAACTATGAAGATTCATCAGCAAGTAAATTGGTCTACTCTTTTGATGCTACGCCTGGATTCCAAGCGATGCCGGATGCGGTGATTTCACCTCGAAATAAAGATGAGGTCGCACGTGTAGTAAAGGTATGCCATGTACATAGCATACCAATTGTGCCAAGAGGAGCGGGTACGAATTTAAGTGCAGGTACAACGCCTTTAGCCGGAGGGATTGTGCTACTTTTTAAACACTTAGATCAAATTATTGAGCTTGATGAAGCTAATTTAACCGTTACCGTTCAGCCTGGAGTGAATACATTGGAACTCATTCAGTTTGTTGAAGAAAGAGGGTTGTTTTATCCACCAGATCCAAGCTCAATGAAAATTTCTCAAATTGGCGGAAACATTAGTGAAAATTCTGGAGGGTTACGAGGGTTAAAATACGGCGTCACGAGGGATTATGTGCTCGGGCTTGAGGTTGTTTTAGCAAATGGAGAGGTCATTCGAACAGGTGGAAAATTGGCTAAAGATGTGGCAGGTTATGATTTAACGTCGCTTATGGTCGGATCTGAAGGGACATTAGGCATTGTAACAGAAGCCATTTTGAAGCTTATTCCTAAGCCTGAAACGATACAAACGGCGCTTGCTTTGTTTGACAGTATGGATGCTGCGGCCCGAGCTGTTTCCAAAATTATCGCAGAGCGAGTGATTCCAGCGACGCTTGAATTTTTAGATCGGCCAACTTTACAAGTAGTAGAAGACTATTCTCAAATTGGGTTGCCGACAGATGTCGAAGCGGTATTACTAATTGAACAAGATGGGGTAGCGGATCAAGTCCAACAAGATATGGAGAAAATTGTTAGGATTTGTGAAGAAGCTGGTGCCCAATCTGTTCGACTTGCACAGTCGGCAGTGGAAGCAGAACAGCTTCGTACAGCTCGTCGTTCTGCACTGTCGGCCCTCGCACGGTTAAAGCCAACGACTATATTAGAAGATGCAACCGTTCCCCGGTCAGAAATTGCAACGATGGTGAAAAAAATTAATGAAATTGCGTTACATTATCGCATTAAGATTTGCACATTTGGTCACGCTGGTGATGGGAATTTGCATCCGACTTGTTTAACAGATGCTCGTGATAAAGATGAGATGGAACGAGTCGAGCAGGCGTTAGAAGATATTTTTACGGCGGCAATTGAATTAGGTGGAACGATTACAGGAGAACACGGGGTCGGCGCAATGAAAGCACCTTATTTGCATCTGAAGTTAGGTGAAGAAGGGATTGCAGCGATGAAGGCCATTAAGACGGGTCTTGATCCAAAAAACATTTTAAATCCTAACAAGATATTTGCGAAATCAAACCGTAAGCGAGTGGTGGTGGGTGTGGAATGAATCAAGATGTAAAAGAACGCGTTCAAGCAGGTTTTAAAGAGCGAATGGATTATGACGAGCTATTGAATTGTATGCGGTGTGGGTTCTGTTTGCCTTCTTGTCCAACCTACATTGAGTCTGGAAAAAATGAGCTGCACTCTCCGCGCGGACGTATCGCGTTGATGAAAGCGGTGGTTGATGGAGAAATTGAGCCAGATGAAGAGGTAAAGCGTTCGCTTGATTTGTGCCTAGGTTGTCGTGCTTGTGAACCAGTTTGTCCATCGGGAGTCAAGTATGGTCATTTACTGGAAGAAGCAAGAGATATTATTTATCAGGAGGAGCAACTTTCTTTTCCAATAAAAGGATTAAGGCATCTTGTCTTTGCGCAGCTTTTTCCACATCAACAGCGGATGGTTGGATTGATGGGGCTTGTTCGTTTGTATCAGCAAACAGGTGTGCAAGCGGTGACAAGGAAGCTTGGATTATTAAAGCCATTTCCAGAAACAATGCAGATGATGGAGCGAGTCTTACCGCCTATTCCGAAGAAGAAAGAAATGAAAAACCGTCCAACGCAATTAAAAAGTTTACAAACAAACAGGAATAAACAAGTTGCTTTTTTTAGCGGTTGTTTGATGGATACGGTTTTTATGCAAACGAATGAAGCAACAAAGAAGCTATTGCAGTATGCGGGCTGTGATATTGTGATTCCGCAAACGCAAGGATGCTGTGGAGCATTGCATGGTCATAGTGGTGAAAAAGAACGTGCGAAAGAGATGGCGAAACAAAATATTGCGGCATTTGAAGAAGCTGGTGTCGACTACATTATTACAAATGCAGGTGGATGTGGAGCGTTTCTTGTTGATTACGATCATCTTTTACAAGGAGAACCGCAGTGGGCTGAACGGGCACGCATTTTCACTTCAAAAATTAAAGACGTTACAGCTATTTTAGTCGAGTTAGAATTTCATAAACAGCCGCTTCAATTACCCGATGAAATCGTCACGTATCAAGATTCCTGTCATTTACGGAATGGGCAAAAAACATTTAAAGAGCCACGCATATTGTTGCAAGCAATAGCAGGAGCGACTTATGTAGAAATGAAAGATGCAGACCGATGCTGTGGGTCTGCTGGAATCTATAATATTCTTGAACCTACTATGTCTATGCAAATTCTTGACTATAAAATGGAACAGAGTAAGCGAACCAAAGCCCAAACCATTGTTACCACTAATCCAGGGTGCTTGTTGCAAATGATGGTCGGAATTGAGAAGCATGGAGACGCTAAAACAATGAGAGCGGTGCACATTGTGGATCTTTTATTAGAAGCATTTGAAAATGGCGCACAAGTACGAACATAAATGATGTTCGTACTTTTTCCGGATTCACTACAGGATTGAGAGGCTCGTCCAGATGTGCACCACCGCTATCGTAAAAATTCAATGGCAGCACGGGTTTCATTAAGATGCGTCACGGTTTTATCGTATTGCGAAGAGGCTACACACATAAATAAAATATCGATAACTTGTAATTGTGCGATCCGCGATGAGGTGGCGCCACTGCGGAACGTGGGCTCTTTTGTTGCCGATGTAAATAACGGGATGTCGGCTTGTTCAGAGACAATGGACTGGCCATACTTACATAAACTAATCGTCGTTAATCCTTTTGATTTTGCAATTTCCAGAAACTGTTTCACTTCTTTCGTTTGTCCTGAAAAAGAGATGCCGATCGCGACATCTTGATCATTTCCCGTTGAGACAAGGGTAGATGCCAAATGGATATCTGAAAAAGCGTAAGCGGTCTTGTCAATTCGAAGAAATTTTTGCAAGGCGTCTTGAGCAATGATGCTTGAAGCCCCGATACCAAAAAAGTGTATTTTGCGAGCGGTCTTCAGAACATGCACGGCTTTTTCAAGGTGGTGAGTGTCTAAAAGTTCCGCCGTCTCTTGGATCGTTTGAATCGAATTGTTGGTCATTTTATCGATAATGGACGCAAGAGATTCGTTCGGTTCAATGTCTCGTACACCAGGATCATTGTGTTTTTGGAGATCGCCTGCAATTCGAAGCTTTAAGTCAGGTAGTCCTTTAAGCCCAAGAGATTTGCATAGTCGAATAACTGCAGCACTACTCGTATCGCTCCGTTTACCAATTTCGTTTGCTGTAAGAGAAATCACGTCTTTAGGATGATTCATTATATAGTTAGCGATTTTCTTCTCTGATGGTGGGAGAGATGGAAGCATTTCGGTTAACATGACTAATCCACCAGTCATAAAAGCCATAAGAATCAACTCTTTCTAGGTATTCATTGGTTCTAGTATACTAAATTTTAATTCGGACAACACCCACCTCCTAAGAATAAAGGAGGTAGGGTGCTCTTTGGTTTAAAAATGTTGCTGTGTCTCGATCCTTTTTTTCAAGATAAGACGAGAGATCATTCTGTAGTATGGCATTTCTTAATGTGTCCGTTCCAGCAAGAAGATCAAACATATAGTGACCATTCTGTTGTGCGACAAATGTAAAATCGTCAGGATAAAGCTGAGCAATTAAATGAATTATTTTTATGCCACTTGATACGGGCTCATAGAGATTTCGGTTAACAAGGTGAAGCTGAATGCCATGACACTGCTCACCGTTGTATTTTTGATAAGTAGGAACAAATGAAGTCTGCCGTGCAATGACACCAGGAAGCTGAAGGGCATTGACTGCTTTTGCTAGCGCATACCCATCTATAAAGGGAGCCCCGAATTGTTCAAATGGTTTCGTGGTTCCTCTTCCTTCAGATACGTTCGTTCCTTCTAGTAAACAAGTTCCGGGATAAAGAATCGCCATATCAAGGGTTGGGGCATTAGGTGAAGGAAGTACCCAAGAAAGGTTAGTGTCATCGTAGAACATATTCCGCGTCCAACCTTCCATTTTTACGACATGAAGCTCGCATTTATAGCCAAACTCTTCTTTAAAAAAACAAGCCAGTTCTCCAACCGTCATACCGTGGCGGTTGGTTAGAGGGAGTAGCCCAACAAACGAACGAAATGCTTCTTCGACGATTGTCCCTTCAACAGAAAGACCACCTATTGGATTTGGCCGATCGAGCACAATGAGCGCTTTTTTGTTTTCCTGACATGCCTCCATCATATACGCCATTGTATAGATGTACGTATAGTAACGAGAGCCGATGTCTTGTAAATCAAATAAGATGACATCTACCTCTTCAAGCATGTTAGGCGTTGGTTTTCTCGTCTTGCCATACAAGCTGTATACGGGTAGACCTGTATGCGGATCAATGCTGGAATCAATGTGTTCCCCCTCTTTTGCATCGCCACGAATGCCATGTTCAGGAGCAAACAAGGAGACGAGATTCACTTCTGGGTGTTGATGAAGGAGGTCAATGCTCGGGTGCAAATCCCGATTAACCCCGGTTAAATTCGACAATAAGCCTACACGCTTTCCTTTAACAAATTTGTACTCTGATTGTAAAAAGCAATCAATTCCAAGTTTCATCATCTAAACTCCTTTCTTTAAAGTGTTACAGGAGATGTCCCTGTTAATTGAATTTTTCCAAACAATGCAGCAGCAGCAACTTCTAAAGCAGGGTAGCTAAATTCGTACGTGTTGATGTAGCTCGCAATCGCATCAGGTACGTGCTGTATGTCATAGGGGCTTCTCATTGCAACAACATGAATCGGGATCTCTGTTTCTACAAGTTTTTCAACAAGTTGACGCTGGTCTTCTTGAACGGACGCGGAGAGTAATCCAATGATAATCGCATCATAACGCTCATGGATGGCTAAAAGGTCTACTTCAGATAGAGGCATTTGTACAACTGAAGCATCTGGTTTAAAGGTGAGAATCGCTCGACCTATAGCCGCTTTGGCGTATTGAGGGTCTTCTGCGCCTGTCTGAGTCGATGCCGGAGGTTCAATGACAAGAATACGGGCTGAGTGACTCGTTATAGGAAGTTGTTCGATTCCTTTTTCAAGCGTGACGCTTTCTCGATAGACAGCTTGTGCCTGCTTTTGATGTTGACTATAGTTAATTGGTCGGCGGATTTCTTTATCCAACAGTTTTTGCTTTACCTTTTGAATTCGACAGTAAGATTCATAGAGTCGTTCTTCAGACAATTTCTTAGCAGACACAGCTTTTTTGATTTCATCGATTGTACCGATTTGTTTTGATAGTGTGTGCGAGATCATGACGAGGTCCACTCCTGCTAGTAGTGCTTCCACGCATCCTTTTTCCGTTCCAATTGATTTGCTAATTGCATCCATTTCCATATCATCTGTTGTGACGAGGCCATTATAAGAAAGATCTCTACGCAAAAAATTCGTCATAATTGGATAAGATAGCGTTGCTGGAATATGCGCACGTGCATCAAGGGCTGGGAAATGGATATGTGCCGTCATCACAACATCTGTTCCACATTCAATGCTTTTTTTGAAGGGAACGAGTTCAATTTCGTGAAGACGCTCAAGTGAATGTGAAATAACCGGCATGCCAAGATGAGAGTCAACGTCTGTATCGCCATGCCCTGGAAAGTGCTTAACAGCGGTAATCATTCCACCGGCTTGTAGGCCTTGAAGAGCTTTTTCGCCGAACTGCGCTACGATGTTTGCATCTTCGCCAAAAGAACGAACGCCGATCACCGGATTATTCGGGTTGTTGTTCACATCCAGTACGGGAGCAAGGTTCCAATTAATGCCGAGGGAGCGTAATTCTTTCGCCGTAATCTTATACATGTCATAAGCATGCTGAGGATTGCCGGTGGCAGCGAGCGCCATTGCTCCAGGTACTGTTGTTGTGCCGTCGTCAATGCGTCGAACGATACCATTTTCTTGATCAACCGCAATGAGTAACGGTTTGCTTTGGCCAGACTCTTTGCCGATTTGTTGCAAATGCGAAGTGAGCGCTCGTATTTCCTCAGGACTACCCATATTTCGAGCAAACAGAATGATGTTGCCGATTTTATATTCCTTTATAAAGGCTTCAGTTTCTTTCCGGACGGTTGTGCCGTCAAATCCAATGACTAGCGTTTGCCCAATTATGTCTTGTATAGTTGGTTTTTTCATCGAATTCTCCTTTCGTTCGAGTGTTTAAAAAGGGAGAGCGAGTTTGCCCATAGAAATCGCTTTTTGTGCTCCGGTAGCGGCAGGCACATTGTTAGGTTGTTGTCTTAAAAATTCATTCCCTAATATCGCAAAAGCAATCGCTTCTTTTGCATCACTCGAGTCATTTAATTGTTCCATTGGATATACGGGACGGTTGAGTGATGTTTGTAACTGTTTCATAAGAAACGCATTACGTGCGCCACCGCCGCCAACATAGATCTCTTCTGTCGCAATATGAGGGTCTATTTGCTGAATGATTGTTTGAGAAATCGATTCGGTTGTAAATGCAGAAATGGTTGCAACAATGTCTTCAAACGATAAACGCCGTTCTGTCCCTTCCTGCCAAAGCGTTTCTGCTAGTTGTTTGTTGTACACTTCTCTACCAGTGCTTTTAGGGTATGGAAGCGAAAAAAATGGGTCCGAGCTCAAAAGTTTATGTACCCAATCTTGTTGGATGGTTCCCTTTAAAGCGTAGGCACCGTTTTCATCGTACTGCATGGTATTCTTCGACCCGATTCGTACGATTTCATCGATTAATACATTTCCAGGTCCAGTATCAAAAGCAATTAGCTCATTGTCTGAATGGTTGTTCCTTTGGCTTTGGCGCTTTGGTAAAACGGTGAGGTTTGCCATGCCACCAATATTAAGAATAATTCGTCCTGCATGCGTACTTTGAAATAGAAGCTGATCTACAAATGGAACGAGAGGAGCGCCTTGACCACCTGCAGCCAAGTCACTTGGACGAAAGTCACCGACCGTTAAAATGCCTGTTTCATGCGCAATCACAGCAAGTTCCCCGATTTGAAGCGTTGCCTGTTTTTCTGGAAGGTGGTACAGGGTTTGCCCATGTGAGCTAATAAAATCAATAGCGGATAAAGGCATGCGACTTTGAGCCACGACCTGTTTTGCAGCTTGCGCCATCAGTGTGCCTAGTGTGACATTTAATTCGCATATGGTTGAGACTGAGGAAAATTCTGGATGGCAAGATGTGAATATATCGGCTTTTACTTGATCTGAAAAAGGAAGGGTTTCAAATGCGAGTAATTCTACCTTTGTGAGAAAACCAGAACCAGTTAGCTTGACAAGGGCAGCATCAATGCCGTCAACGGACGTGCCGGACATTATACCAACTGCAAATACGGTCTCCTTTTGAAGAGGTAACGTTATTTTCATTGAATTCACAACCTAACGTAAAAATAGTGGGTTAAGAAGTTCTTCGAGCAAGGAAAAAGGGTATATCGTTAACATATGAGTCATTGTGAGAATTAACGATTGAATTTGCAAAATCTCTAATAAACAGTACGAATACATTTTGGTACGTGCTATATTGAAAATGGAAGAAAAGTGCATATGGACAAGGAGTGTAACATGAAAGCAATTATTTCTTTTGACGAAAAAGACAATCAACAGTTAAATGGATATCCAGGGTTATCATTGACGGTAAAGAAGATCCTTGAAGTACTTACAGCTACTTATGGTGATACATACGAACTCTTTTCATTGAACGAATTTCATTTCGAGCTTTGGACATTAGTTGAAGAAGATAGTAAGAGAGGGAATGACCAGTTAGAACATGTTGCGATGATCATTGACCAAATGGAACGCCGTACGTTTTCATATGATTCGGAAAATAGTGATCCGATTTATAAAGTGCAGCCAGCTTTAAGTAATAACGTCTATGCCTATCCTGAACAAGGGGTTGCCTTTGCTCAAATCCCAACGATGGACGGTGCGCACTTAACAAATATAGAGTGTATATTCGCGACTAGCGCTTTTGCTATGGAGCAATTTCTTGCGTCAATTAAGGAACGTTTATGGCAAAAAAGCCGTAACGAGCTATTGCTATTTACGGATGGTATGGATGGGCTGAACCATGATCAACAACCAATTACAAAAACAGTTAAAAGAGAAGATGTGTTGTTGAAGAAAGAAATGAAAGAGGAAATCTATCAAATGCTAGATTACTTTTTTGAAGAAGATCGTTCTTTTTTTAACATGTATGATATCCCCTATAAACGAGGAATCTTGCTTTATGGACCACCTGGAAATGGGAAAACGACGTTAGCGAAATCGATTGCTCATACCGTAGATGCTCCAGCCGCCTATTGGCAAATTACTGAATTTACTTCTAGTGAATCGATTTCACAAGTGTTCCAGATGGCTAATCGTTTAGCACCTATTATATTAATTATTGAAGATATTGATTCAATGCCAGAGGGCGTCCGCTCTTACTTTTTAAATACGCTAGATGGAGCGACCTCAAAAGAAGGCATCTTTTTAATCGGTACTACGAATTATCCTGAGAATATCGATCCTGGCTTAATGAATCGTGCTGGACGATTTGATCGTGGCTATGAGTTTGCACTTCCGGATAAGCAATTACGAGAACAATATATTCAAACGAAGAAATTCGACTTACTTTTGTCTTCAGAACAACTTGACTTACTTGTCAAACATTCAGAAGGGTTTTCATTCGCACAGTTAAATGAGTTATTTGTGAGTTGTGCGCTAGAAAAGCATCAAAAAGGAGAGGTTGACCTTCATTCAGCGATCCAACGAATGAAGAAAGACCAGAAAAAAGGGAAAACAGGGAAATGGCAAGATAATCATAGTCAACTTGGATTTCATGAGTGACGGAATTTTATTCCATGAAGAACTAAGAGTAGAATAAATCTTGATAAGTAGTCTTGGTGAGAGCCAGGGCTATTTTTTATTGAAAGAAATTGACGTGATATAAATATGCTGTTATGGTTATATACATAACTATATAACCATTATAGATTGTTGGTTAGTGGGGGTGCAAATGAATCCTTTAAATAATGGTGATAAGCCGCTCTATTTACAAATAAAAGAATTGATTGAAGATCAAATCGTAAACGAACAACTTCTAGAAGGTAGTCAAGCGCCTTCAACAAATCAACTTGTAAAGTTCTATGGCCTCAACCATGTAACAGTGGCGAAAGGGATAAATCTGCTCGTAGATGATGAGATTTTATTTAAAAAACGTGGAATTGGCATGTTTGTTTCTGAAGGAGCGAAAGAGAAATTGATAAATAGTCGTAAATCAGAATTCGTTGATAAGTACGTGTTAAAGATGGTTCAGGAAGCAGATCGGTTAGGTATTTCTGAAGATGAATTAATTCAATTTGTGAGAAATATGAAGAAAGGAGAAGGATAACCATGTTAATCCATGTAGAGAATGTACATTTTGCTTATCGCGATCATGCTGTGTTTAAGAACGTGACGACTCAGTTTGAAGCAGGAAAGACCTACGGATTGTTAGGGAGAAATGGTGTAGGAAAAACCACATTTCTATCACTACTAATAGGCGCAAGGCTGGCTACTGAGGGCAAGGTTTTTTTTGAAGGGAAATCTTTATATGAAAATGAACGTGCCATGGCTTCAATGGGAATGTTTTATCAACGAAATGATGTAGATCGGGAAACCGATAATACTAAGGTGGAAGACTTATTTAAACAGACGCAATTATTTAGGGAGAATTTTGACTTAGACTATGCAAATGAATTAGCGCAAAAATTTAAGATTAATACATCAAAACGTATCAGCAAATTATCAAAGGGAAGCGAAGCGGCAGTTCAAGTAATAATAGGTTTGGCGAGTCGATTACCAGTCACGATTTTTGATGAGGTCTATTTAGGAATGGATGCACCATCAAGAACCCTGTTTTATTCTGAACTCTTAGATGAACAAGAACGGTTTCCCCGAACGATTATTATTTCCACCCATCTAGTTTCAGAAATGGAACACTTATTTGAAGAAGTTCTTATCCTGAAAAACGGTCGATTTATTGTCGATGATGCCTATCAAAGTTTAATTGAAAAAGGCCATACGATTACAGGAGATTCAGAGGCTATAGAAGAAGTGATGAGAGGTTACGGTTACAAAGTGATTGGAGAGCAAACCCTTGGTCAGACCAAAGCGGTGTCAATTTATGGAGAAATGGATGAACAAACTAGGCATCAATGTGCTGTGAAAAATCTTCGTATCAGCCAAATTTCTCTTCAAGATTTATTTATTGCTCTTACAGAAGAGGAGGGTGATGAAGGTGAAACAGTTAACTAAATCCATGTACAAAGAGCAATTCGGATGGGCACTATGGTTTCTCACTAGTTTTGTTTTAATTCAAGTTGTCTTTATTTTATTGGCTTCTTATTATCAAGGAACTGTTGAACCAATTATGTTACTTTTGGTCGCACCTTCTAGAATTTTCATGCTCGTTTTAGGGATTATCTCAGCGTATAGTTTTTTAGGCTACTACTATCATTTAGGGCAAACGCGAAAACAATATTTTAAAAGTTCTTTGTGTTCAACTGGTTTGCTAACTGTAACGGTAATCGCTTTAATCTTTATGTTATCTTTAGCAGAAAAATGGATATTAAGCTTGTTCAGTTCAACAGCACAAATTTTAAGCGCATCTGAAGGAACGAGTATTGTTAATCCGAATGGTCATCTAGATATAACCATGCAGTTTTCGGTAGGTGGTGTCAGTTTTGTAGACGCGCCAGTACTTTTCTTACTTTTCTTTGCCGTTCAGTTAGTCTTCTTTTTTGCGGTAGGGTGGCTCATTAGTGTTGGATTCTATCGATATGGTTGGATGGTCGGATTAGGGTTTATTCTAGTAGCACTCGTTTTTCTTTCATTAAATGAATGGATGTGGTCAGGTACTGTACGTGAGTTCTTCCCAACAACTATCATCACGATTGGCTGCATTAGTTTATGTATTGTCTTATTTACGATCATCTATAACATCCTTAAAAAGACACCGATAAAAATGAAATAGCCACTAAAAAACCCCTTGTAGATTTTGGCCTACAAGGGGTTGTGCGTTAAAGGGTTGTCGTAATAAGTGTGCCAGAGAATCCTGATGCAAATCGGTAAATCGACACATGACCTGCGCTATTAGTTTGGTTCGGTGCGTTTGCAAGTGTAACAGCAAACGTTGATAAGTTCGTAATTGTGAATGTGTCACCAGCTATATAGTTTTGCACACGGATTACATTTGTTTGACCAGCTGTTCCAGCCGAGGCCGCCGGTGCTACAGGGGTTACAGTATTTCCGTTTAAAATTAATCCAAAAGATGAGCCAGTTGTAGTGCCTGTCGCTTTGTTCAAAGTGATGCCAATATAATAGAGTCCTGGCGTTAAGATTGTAAAAGCTCCCGTTGCAGCATTATAGCTAATACCTGCATACTGACTCGGGGTCAATTGTGTGACCGCAGCTCCTGCTGCAATCGTTTGTGGCTGCATATTACTATTGAAGAAAGGTTGAAGTGGAGCTGCTCCAGTTGGACCAGTTGCACCTGCTGGTCCAGTAGCGCCAGTGCCAGCCGGTCCAGTCGGTCCTTGAATACCTGTTGCTCCGGAAGGCCCAGGAATGCCAGTCGCGCCGGTGACACCAGTACCAGCCGGTCCGGTGGGTCCTTGAATACCGGTTGCCCCGGTCGGCCCAGGAATGCCAGTCGCGCCGGTGACACCAGTACCAGCCGGTCCGGTGGGTCCTTGAATACCGGTTGCCCCGGTCGGCCCAGGAATGCCAGTCGCGCCGTTGACACCAGTGCCAGTGGGTCCAGTCGGTCCTTGAATACCCGTTGCACCAGTCGGCCCAGGAATACCCGTTGCGCCGGTGACACCAGTACCAGCGGGCCCGGTCGGCCCAGGAATGCCAGTCGCACCGGTAGCACCAGTGCCAGCGGGCCCGGTCGGTCCTTGAATACCGGTTGCACCAGAAGGCCCAGGAATACCCGTTGCGCCGGTGACACCAGTACCAGCCGGTCCGGTGGGTCCTTGAATACCCGTTGCACCAGAAGGTCCAGGAATACCTGTTGCGCCGGTGACACCAGTGCCAGCGGGTCCAGTCGGCCCAGGAACACCCGTTGCCCCGGAAGGCCCAGGAATGCCAGTCGCGCCGGTGACACCAGTGCCAGCGGGTCCAGTGGGTCCTTGAATGCCTGTTGCTCCGGAAGGCCCAGGAATGCCAGTCGCGCCGGTGACACCAGTTACACCAGCGGGCCCAGTGGGTCCTTGAATGCCTGTTGCTCCGGAAGGCCCAGGAATGCCACTCGCGCCGGTGACACCAGTTACACCAGCGGGCCCAGTCGGTCCTTGAATGCCGGTTGCTCCGGAAGGTCCAGGAATACCTGTTGCGCCGGTGACACCAGTACCAGCGGGCCCGGTCGGTCCTTGGATGCCGGTAGCGCCAGTGCCAGCCGGTCCAGTCGGTCCTTGAATACCGGTTGCCCCGGTCGGCCCAGGAATGCCAGTCGCGCCCGTTGCTCCTACACTTGCGAGCAAGGTGTAATCAGGAGAGGTATCAGGTGTTCCTGTAGGTGGAGCCGAATTTACAAGATACGTGCTACCTTCATAGGTGACGACCTGCCCAACAGGATAGCCAGGAGCTGCTGTAGCATCAAATGGTACTTCTCCTGCTAAACCAATTCCAGTCGCGCCAGTTGGACCAGTCGCCCCAGTTGCCCCTTCAGCAGCAATAAGGGTATATTCTGGGGATGTACCAGGAATGCCAATTGGAGCATTCGTATTAACAAGGTACGTGCTCCCTTGAAAAGTAACCACTTGCCCCACTTCGTAACCTGGAGCTCTGGTTACATCAAACGGTTCAATACCATTAAGACCAATTCCTGTGGCGCCAGTGGGTCCAGTAGTTCCAGTACCAACTGCTCCAGTCGCCCCTGCTCCAGCAATAAGCGTGTAATCAGGTGATGAACCAGGTGTTCCTTGAGGAGAAGATATGTTTACAAGGTAGGTACTACCGTTAAACGTCACAATTTGACCGACCTGGTATCCTGGAGCTGCAGCTGGGTCAAAAGGAACAACGCCTTCAAAGCCAATTCCAGTGGGTCCAGTCGGTCCAGTTATTCCTATACCACCACCATTTCCTGGTCCCGTTGGTCCAGTCGGTCCTTGAGGTCCAGTTGGTCCAATGTTATTAAATGAACCGCCGTTTCTTGCTGTACGTCTAAATCGTTGGATATTCGATCGGCAGCTATCGTATGAATCAAACATTTATCATCAGTCCTATTCTACATCAAAATACTTATACTCTTCTTCAACGTATGCTGAAGGTGAAAGCCTTGCGAGCAAAGCGTTGTAAATAAGGCAAATGATGCTGTGAAAACGACTAGATAATAGGTTTTTCCTACTTATAAGGCAGAAATGAGTGGAATTTTTGTTCATGGCGAATATTATCTATGTATTGACATGTATACTAGTACCCATATATAATTTGATTATTCATGAATAATAGTGAGTTGAATAAAGTGAAAAAGTTATCTGTGGAAAGAAAAACATTAGCTGGTGAAGCGTATCATTATCTCTATCAGCAGATTATTACGTTGAAATATAAACCAGGTCAAATGATTTATGAAAACGATATTGCGAAGGAATTAGGTATTAGTCGAACGCCAGTAAGAGAAGCGATCCACTTACTTGCTTCAGAAGAGTTTTTAGCGATTAAACCGCAAAAAGGCATTCAAGTTCAGTACATATCTAAGAAAAAGGTGCAAGAATCGTATCGTGTTCGAGAAAGTTTGGAAGTAACAGCTTTTAAAGAAGTGGCAAGTAATTGGGAACAAGGACATGACACGTATGAGTTTGCAAAAAAAGAACTTCTAAAAATTATTGCGGAACAGCGGTTTGCAGCAGAGCATGATTATGTTGATGATTTTTATCAATATGATGAAGTGTTTCATGACAAAGTGCTTGATATTTGTGGCAATCAAACGTTAAGTACCATCGTGCGCCAAGTTCGTGGTCATGTAAACCGGATGCGTTATCTAGAATTTTTTGAAACGAGAGAAATGGACAGAATTATCGACGATCATGACCAGCTAGTCTCTTTACTTGAACAAAGAAACGTAAAGGAAGTAGAAACGTTACTTGTCACTCATTTACGTAATGTGTCAAATTATTATGATGATATTATGAGGAAGTATCCAGATTATTTTAATACCCAATATTAATTGGGTATCTTTTAAACCTTATACTTGTATACTAGTATCACAAATAAGGGGGATAATGATGAAACTAGCCGTTTTTGGAATGAATCATGGTTTTAAATTCGCTGAAGAAATCAAGAAAATGAAAGGGGTTTCTTTAGTGGCGGTAGCTGGAAACGATCTACTTTCACAAGAGCGAGCATCTTTGTTAGAAGTGCCTTTATACACGGATTATCAAACATTAATAGCTGAAAATTCTTTAGACGGTGTGATTGTTACATTACCTAATCAACTTCATCATGAAGCTGTGAAAATGTGTGCAGATGCGGGTATTCATTGTCTTGTAGAAAAGCCGATTGCTGATACGGTTTCATTGGGAAAAGAAATGGTAGATTATTGCAAGGAAAAAGAAATCAAGCTCTTAGTCGGCCATCATCGTCGATACTCTAGTAAGCTTAATGCGCTACGACGATTAATACAAGAGAAGAAGATTGGCAAACTCATTAGTGTAAATATGATGTGGGTACTAGCGAAAGAAAAGCCCTACTACAACGAACCGTGGCGAGTTAAAAAAGGTGGAGGACCATTACTCATTAATGGGATACACGATATAGATAATTTGCGGTATGTTACGAATGCAGAAGTTGAAAGCGTTTACGCATTGGGGAAAAATTTAATTCGTGGAAACAACGTAGAAGATTCCCTAAGTGCCATGATGGAGCTGAATAACGGGGCAACGGTCAATTATTTTTTATCCGATGGTGTGCCGGCACCGTGGTCTTATGAGTTAACGATGAAGGAAAATGTTAAATATCCTAAATATGATGAGGATTGTTATTACTTCTTTGGCACAGAAGGGAGTATCGCCTTTCCGAGTATGCGGATGTATCACTATAAGGAAGAGTCTTATGGGTGGGAACATAGCCTTGTGGAAGAGGCGATCGAGTTTGAAAGCATGGTTGATCCAATTGTTGAAGAGTTGGTTCATTTCACTAAGGTCATAAGAGGCCTTGAAGAACCGAGAGTTCCTGGTGAAGAAGGAGTAAAAACGCTGGAAGTCATTGAGGCAATACGCTGTTCTATAAATAAGGGTAAAAAGGTACACATGAATCTTATTAATGAAACTAGTTCTAGTCAATTGTAACGATCAAAAGGGGGACGCAACATGAAGCGTATCTTACTTTTTATAAGTTGTTTAGTACCGCTAGCAGCGTGCACGGTAACCGGGCATGCCGACGAACAGAAGATCATGAGAATTGCAAACACAACACCTGAAGATCGTTCTCTTAGTCAAGCACTTTACCAGTTTGCTGAACGATTAGAAGAGGAAACAAACGACTCCATTCAAGTAGAAGTTTATACAAATGGACAGATAGGTGGGGATCGTGAACTGTTTGAAGGTATGCAGTTTAATACGATTCAAGGGGCAACAATGTCGACCGGACCCATCGCACAATTTGTCCCAACCTTTAATGTGCTAGAATTGCCATTTCTATTTGAGAATGAAGAGAATGCGTATCAGCTTTTAGATGGGCCGATCGGTCAAGATCTATTAGAAGAATTAGAGCCACAAAAAGTAATTGGAATTAACTATTTTGAAAACGGATTCAGAGTGTTGACAAATAATGAAAAAGAGATTGAGAAGCTTGAAGATGTGCAAGGATTGGACTTAAGAACGTTAGAAAACAGATGGCATATGCAAATCTGGAGTGAACTTGGTGCCAATCCTACACCGATGAACTATGGTGAAGTGTATATTGGCTTAGAACAGGGGACGATTGCTGGTCAGGAGAATCCTATTGGAAACGTTGTAAATAGTCACTTTTATGAAGTTCAACAGTATTTAACAATGACAAATCACATTTATAATGCGAGTCCGTTTATGGTAAGTGAAGCTTTTTGGGAAACGCTGACCGAGGATGAAAGACAAGCTGTTGAAAAGGTAGCAGATGAAGTCCAGCATAATCAGCGATTAGCCAATCAGCAAGAAGCGGAGGCGAGTCGCAGTTACTTAGAAGAAAGAGGTATAACCATTTCTGAACTAACGAGTGAGGAGCGTCAACGTTGGATTACGGCAACGAACCCAGTTCGGGAAAGGTTCGAAAATATTGAAGGGAATCATGATTGGATGCAGCGTATACAGGAACATATACAAGCAACGAATCAGGAATAAGGAGGGGCTATGATGAAGGTCTTCCGAATGGTCGAACAGCACATAGAAGAGGTGCTATTAGTGATCATTTTATCCATAATGGTTATAGCAATCTCACTACAAATTTTTATGCGCTTTGTATTAGGCACTTCTCTTGGCTGGTCAGAAGAGTTAGCGCGTTACTGTTTTATTTATCTCGTGTTTATCGGTATTAGCTATGGTGTGAAAGAAGAGCGACATATTAAAATTGATGCGATTCTCTCCTTTTTAAATGAGAAGAGGCAACTCGTTTTTAATTTAATTGTTTACGGGTTATTTTTATTATTTGCTATATTTATCGTCGTCTATGGAGGCGCAATGAGTTTAGAAATTATCCAGCTTGGACAAGTTACGCCTGGATTAGGGATGGAGATGGGCTATGTGTATTTAGCCGCACCTATCGGGATGCTCATGACGAGTGTACGAATTATTCAAAAGATTAAACATGAATGGGAGAATTACGATAGAGCCAATCAATCTTCTCATATTAAAGAGACGTATCCGTTTCATTCAAAACGGCAGGAGGGATGACTGTGACAGCAGCTGTGTTGTTCGGTAGCTTTGCGAGCTTACTCGCTTTAAGTGCGCCTATCGGAATTGCTTTAATCTTAGCATCCATATTAGCGCTAATTGTGGCAGGGACAATGCCGTTGGAATTTACTGTTCAAAGCTTTATAACGGCAATTGATTCATTCCCTATAATGGCTGTACCATTTTTTATTTTAGCTGGTGAGCTAATGGCAAAAGGGGGGTTGTCAAGACGGCTTTTTGAATTAGCAAAAACCCTTGTTGGCAATTATACTGGTGGATTTGCAATGGCAGCCGTCATTACGTGTTTGTTTTTCTCAGCAATCTCTGGCTCAGGCCCTGCAACGGTTGCTGCAGTAGGGGGAATTATGATTCCTGCTATGATTGAAATGGGTTACGACAAGCGTTTTGCAACGGCATTAATTGCGGCAGCAGGCGCTTTAGGCGTCATTTTGCCGCCGAGTATTCCATTAATTGTTTACGGAGTCACGAGCGGTGTATCTGTAGGAGATTTATTTATCGCTGCAGTTATCCCAGGACTGCTTGTAACGGTTAGCTTACTTGTGTATTCCTATCTTTACGCAAAAGCAAAGGGATATAAAGGTTCTAAAGAAAGGTTTTCAATAAAAAAGGTAGGGAGAGCGTTTTGGGATGCAAAATGGGCGCTACTTGTCCCGGTCATTATATTAGGCGGTATTTATAGTGGTTTCTTTACGCCGACAGAAGCAGCAGCGGTTGCCGTCATTTACGGTTTAGTAGCAGGGTTTTTCTTATATAAAGAATTAAAATGGAGTCAACTATATGATATTTTTAAAAATTCGGCGTTAACGACAGCGACAATTTTATTTATTATCGCAGCAGCGACTGTATTTGGTCGCGTGATGACGATTGAACAAATGCCAGAAACGATTGCATCAACAATTCTCGCTGTGTCCGATCAAAAAATCATCATTATCTTATTAATTACAGCCATGCTCCTGCTTATTGGCACGGTCATGGATACTACGGCGGCGATTATTATTTTTACACCGTTGTTAGTGCCTGTCGGAATGGAGCTCGGCTATGATCCCATTCATTTTGCGATGCTTGTCATTTTGAATCTAGCAATTGGGTTCATTACACCACCAATTGGTGTGAATTTGTTTGTCGCATCGAGTATATCGAACTTATCGATTGTGACACTATCAAAAGCAATTCTACCATTTGTCGGGGTGATGATCTTTAATCTCCTACTTGTCATTTTCATTCCACAACTATCATTACTTTTACTAGACAGATAGTAGAAGTATCATGAGAGGTTGTGTTACAATATACTTGTATACAAGTATAATCTAAAAATTAAGTCAAAGGGTTGTGTTAGTATGGCAGGTCGAAGTGCGTTAGAAACCTATAAACAAGGTGGCGCTTGGTGGGAAACAGATATAAGCGACATTAAAAAAAATGAAATTACCATTCGTGGGAAAAAAGTTGAAGATTTAATTGGAAACGTTTCCTACACGCAAATGTTGTTCTTCCTTTTAGTAGGTGAGGAGTTGTCGGATCAAAAAGCAAAGTTGTTTGAAAGCGTTCTTGTAGCAGGAGCGGATCATGGACCTAGGGCACCATCCATTGCTGCTGCTAGAATGGCAGCGACTTGTGGGGTGACGTTTAATTCAGCGGTGGCTACAGGTGTCAATATGCTTGGCGATGTACACGGTGGCGCTGTAGAGGATTCAATGGCCATTCTGTATGACACAAAGGAGGCAATGAACAAAGGCACAGGTGACGTTGCACAACAGCTAGATGAAATCCTAGGAGCAGGCAAGAAATTACCTGGTTTTGGCCATCAATTACATGACAATGATCCGAGAGTGAAACGTCTGTATGAATTGTCTCAGTCTCTGATTGATGATGGTGAGATTACTGGGGATTACTTAAACATTTTAGAACAATACCGGCAAGAGATTTCGACTCGTAAAAATCGAACGTTTACGATTAATGTAGATGGTATCTCTGCCGCGATTCAATGTGAATTGGGCATCCCAGCTGAAGCGGCGAAAGGCATTTTTGCCTTATCACGGGGGATGGGGATCGTGGCACATGCGTACGAAGAACTGCAAAAAGGTACACTCATTAAAGGACCTTGTCCGAATGAAGAGAACCTTGTTCGATATACAGGCAAAGCACTTGTGAAAGAGGAGGAATGATTGAGTTGAAAACAGCCACATCGTTTATAAATGGTAACTGGGTAACACCAGTTGAAAGCGAAGGGATAGAAGTAAGAAGTCCATATTTAAATGAATTAATTGGGCATCAGTATGAAACGAACGAGCAAGGAGTAGAAGAAGCGCTAGCATCGGCTTTTACTCATAAAAAAGAGATTGCTAAATTAGAGCCAATTGAACGATCAGCCATTCTCTATAAAGCGGCAACATTAATGGAAGAGAGACAAGAAGAGCTTGCTAAATTGATTTCTTCGGAAGTTGGAAAAGCACTTAAAAATACGCGAGATGAAGTCGGGCGATCGATCGAAACCCTCATTCAATCTGCTGAAGAAGCGAAACGTCAATTTGGCGAAACGATTCCTGGAGGCGCATCATCTAGAGGAAAGGGCTCAACAGCGATTACGTTCCGTGTGCCAGTAGGCGTCATCGCAGCAATCACACCTTTTAATGCACCGCTCAATCTAATCTGTCATAAAATTGGCCCAAGTTTTGCTGCTGGAAATGTAACCGTTTTAAAGCCTGCACCGCAAGCACCATTAATTGCGGCTGCGCTAGTGGAACTCTTACTAGAAGCCGGAATGCCTGCTCAAGCCATCCAAATGGTGCTCGGTGGGCGAGAAATAGGCGAAAAAATTGTGAAAGATTCTCAGACCAATCTGGTTTCTTTTACAGGTGGTGTGCCAGCCGGTCAACAAATTAGCAAAATATCTGGCATGAAGAAAGTACTGCTCGAACTAGGGGGAAATGCAGGTACAATCGTCCATGAAGACGCGGATATAGAGCGAGCCGCTACGCTAGCAACCAAAACTGCTTTTAGTAATTCGGGTCAAAGCTGTATATCGGTTCAGCGAGTGTATGTACATGAATCCATCATCGCGACATTTAGTGAAAAAATGAAAGAGAAAACAGCAGCTCTTTATGTTGGTGATCCTCGTGATGAACGGACTGACATCGGTTGCGTTGTGGCAAAAGATACTGCCGAAAGAATTACGAGCTGGATTGAAGAAGCGGTTTCTGATGGGGCGGAGGTTATCCACGGCGGTTCTGCGAATGGCGCGCAAGTTCAGCCAACCATTCTAATGAATCCGAAAAAAGAAAGCAAAGTTGTGTGTCAAGAAGTCTTCGGACCTGTCGTAAGCTTAATTCCTTATCGCGACTTAGATTGGGCGATCGATGAAGTAAATGATTCTGAGTTTGGCTTACAAGCAGGCTTGTTTACAAAATCGTTAACGGTTGTGAAGAAAGTGACACAAGCTCTCGATATGGGCGGGATCATTATAAATGGAACATCGAATTTCCGTCTCGACCATTGGCCATACGGTGGCGTGAAGCATAGTGGAATTGGTCGTGAGGGTCCAAGGTTTGCAGTAGAAGAAATGAGCGAAACAAAAATGATTGTACTTCAAGACTTTCTGACACTATAAGGAGCGATGTACGGTGAAAGAGATCTATCTAGATCAACCTCAAGTCATGCAAGTCAGAGATGCGCTCCCGTTGCCGAACATCCAAGATGGAGAAGTGAAGATTAAGCTACTTTACGGCGGTATATGTGGATCTGATTTATCTGTATATAAAGGGAGGCTCCCTCATGCGCAATATCCGCTACGACCAGGGCATGAAATTGTCGGTGAAGTGATTGAGAGCCGAGCGGAACACATTAAACCAGGCGGGCGTATCGTTGTCACACCCAATACGTTTTGTGGACAATGTGAGTTTTGTTTGAAAGGCAAACCAAATATTTGTAAAGAAAAACAGTCGATCGGTATTACGTGTGACGGTGGATTTGCAGAAGAAATGATCGTCCATTCGCGCTATTGTTTACCAATTCCAGATGAACTGTCTGATGAGGCAGCTGTGTTAATTGAGCCATTATCCGTTATTGTCCACGGGATCAAACAAATTGATATCCAACCTGGTATGCGGGTGCTTGTTGTTGGCTGTGGAACAGAAGGGTTGCTTGCATCTGCGTTAGCTCATCATGTTGGAGGGAATGTAACCGCTATCGATATTAATGCAAATAAATTAGCGTTATTGCAGTCATTTGATGACATTACCCTCGGTCATCCGATGGACATTGTCGGCGAAACATTTGATATCGTCATTGAAGCCGCAGGTACAAAACAATCAGTCGAATCATGCTTTTCACACTTGAAGCCAGGCGGAGAACTACTATTAATTGGGATTACACCAGAAGCAACCATCCCTGTCGCGCAAGTTGTTCGAAATGAACAGAAAGTTGTTGGCAGCATTATCTACGAATTTCCTGCTGATTTTCAGACGAGCGTCTCGTACTTATTAGATGAAACCTTTGACCCAACGATCTTCATTTCAAAAATCAAACCTTTTTATGACTATGAAGAAGCGTATCAAATGGCGTTAAGCGGCAATTATGCAAAAATCGTACTACAATTTAAAGGAGCTGTTGTCTCATGAAGAAGCTAGTATCAGAACAACTTGTAAAGTATTTAGAAAGTCGTGGAGTTGAATATGTGTTTGGTTTGTGCGGTCATACGAATATTGCCGTGCTAGCTGAATTAGACAAAAGCCCAATTAAGTTTATTAATGTTCGCCATGAGCAAATTGCGTCCCATGCGGCAGATGGGTATGCACGAGCAAAGCGTCAAACGTCTGTAGTATTGAGCCATCTTGGACCTGGTTTAACGAATGCCGCCACAGGTGTAGCAAATGCGGCACTTGATTCCATTCCAATGGTTGTCATTGCAGGAGACGTTCCAAGTCATTATTACGGGAAGCATCCACACCAAGAAGTAAATATGCATGCAGATGGCGCTCAATGGGAAATTTATCGTCCGTTTGTGAAACGCGCATGGCGTGTGGATCGTGAAGATTTATTTCCTGAAATCATGCAAAAGGCGTTTCAATTAGCAGAAAGTGGTCGTCCTGGTCCGGTCCTTGTGTCTGTGCCGATGGACATGTTTTCAAAAGAAGTGGAAGAAGAGAAGTTTGCGATGTTAAACCATCATACCCAAATGGTCGAAAAACCATCATTAGATGAAGAGACAGCAGAACGAATTGTTGAGACATTAGCACAAGCGGAACGTCCTGTTATTTATGCAGGTGGGGGCGTTATTCTTTCACAAGCAGAAGAGGAGCTTAGAGCATTTGTAGACCATATGAATATTCCTGTCGCGCATTCTTTAATGGGCAAAGGTGTCTTGCCTGATGATCATGATTTAACCATTGGCATGACCGGGTTCTGGGGGACAAAATTTATTAATGACCAAACAAAGAATGCTGATTACTTATTTGGAGTCGGTACACGTTTTTCTGAAGCTGACTCTAGTTCTTGGTACCATGATGTTACGTTTAATTTTCCAAAAACAAAACTGATTCATATTGATATTGACTCAAATGAGATTGGCCGTAATTATCCAGTTGAAATTGGCGCGGTCGCTGATTTAAAACGAGCTTTCGTTGCCTTAAATCGTGTGGCGAAGCGCTTATATCCAGATGGAATTGACCGCAACGCCAAGTTGAAAGAAGAGATTCAAACCTACCGTCAGTCTTTACGAGCATCTATTAAAGACAACGCGACAAGTGACGCGTTCCCGATGAAACCTGAACGCATTCTTGCAGATGTTCGCGACGTATTGCCAAGAGACGCATATATCACAACAGATGTAGGCTGGAATAAAAATGGCGTTGGTCAACAGTTCCCAATTTATACACCAGGCTCCATTTTAACACCTGGAGGATACGCAACAATGGGCTTTGGGTCCTCTGCTGCACTTGGGGCAAAACTTGCACAGCCGAACAAAGTGGTTGTGTCCTTGATTGGTGACGGTGGATTTGGTCAAAATCCAGCTGTGCTCGCAACCGCTGTAGAAGAAAACATTCCAGTTGTCTGGGTTGTCATGAATAATAGTGCATACGGCACAATCGCTGGTCTTGAAATGGCTCATTACGATACGACATACGGAACACTTTTTAAGAAAGATGGAGAAAGCTACACTCCTAATTTTGCGGAAATCGCAAAAGGTTTTGGCGTAAAAGGGATCAAAGTCAAATCGGCAGACGAATTTAAACATGAGCTAAAAGCCGCCATCGAAGCGAATGAACCAGTAGTGCTTGATGTCGCTATGAGAAACGAACCGGTTCCGACTGACGGTCAATGGAACATTAATGACATTTACTCACCTGATAGTGAAAAATCACATGTGAGCATCCCTTAAAAAAGGAGAGAAGGAGTGTACAAAGATGAAAACACCATTAGAAGGCGTCAAAGTGCTCGATGTGTCTACAATGATTGCCGCTCCTTATGGGACTGCATTGCTGGGAGATTTTGGAGCTGACGTAGTAAAAGTTGAAATTCCAGGAAGAGGGGATACGTCAAGAAGCGTAGGACCTTTTAAAGACGACGAACCCCTTCGCTGGCCTGGCTTATCACGTAACAAAAAGTCGTTAACACTCGATCTTCATCAAGAAGAGGGCGTTAATATTCTAAAGAAGTTAGCTGCGACTCACGACATTCTTGTAGAAAACTTTCGTCCAGGGACACTAGAAAAATGGGGTGTTGGATACGATGTGTTAAAAGAAATAAACCCGAACCTCATTATGATTCGAGTGTCTGGCTATGGTCAAACAGGTCCTTATAAAGAAAAAGCAGGCTTTGGAACGCCAGCCACAGCGTTTAGTGGGTACACGTATTTACAAGGCTTTACCGATCGTCATCCAGTCAGTCCACCATTCTCATTAACGGACTATATTTGTGGAATCTATGTGGCGTTTGCAGCTGTTACGGCACTTTATCACCGCGATGCTCATGAAGACGGAGAAGGGCAAATGGTGGATATCGCCCTTTATGAAACAGTCTTCCGCATGATGGAGTTTCTTGTAGCCGAATACGATCAACTGCAAAAAGTGAGGGAGCGTGCGCCAGGATTAGCTGGTCACTCTTCGCCATCAGGAACGTTTCAAACAAAAGATGGCCACTGGGTAGTGCTTGTGACGAGCACGGATACAACGTTTAACCGCTTAGCCAAAGCGATGGATCGAGAAGATATGCTCACAGACCCGCGCTACCATACAAATGCGCGTCGCTTAGAGAACAACGATGAGACCAACGCAATTGTGGAAGCGTGGATTCATGCACAAGATCGAGAAGTGCTACTGGAAAAACTCGACAGCTACGGCGTTCCTATTAGTCCGGTTATGAGCATCGCCGATATTTTTGAAAATGAGCAGTATAAAGCGAGAGAGAATATTGTTGAAGTGAAACACCCACGTTTAGGAGCGATAAAGGTGCCAGGGATTGTACCGAAGTTTGAAAAGACGCCTGGGAGTATTCGTTCCATTGCACCGGATTTAGGTGAAAATAACGAAAGTGTGCTAATGGAAATTGGCTATAGTAAAGAAGAAATTGAACAGTTTCTGCAAGATCAAGTGATTTAAGTCAATGTCATCACTCGATAGTGATGCAAAAAAAGACGTACGATAGATTTTATTATGGCGAACGCTTTCCCACAGGCACAAGCACGATATCCGTTTGCACTGCGCGATCACTTGTGCTCACGGTGTCTTCTTTGCCTCGGGTATGGCCTGAGCCATTCCCATTCATTATAACTTTATTTACGAACGGCAGAAACGAGAATAGCGGACTCTTTTCTGAAATAAAGTTGATTCGCTATTTCATTCAAGCGCTTACGAAAAAAAAGGGATGCTAGTAGCATCCCTTTTTTAGTTGCCTATTTTTCACCTACTCCACACCAGTTCGCTAAAAAGTTTGCATACACTTTCGTAACATCGCGGACGCTTTTTAAATCTACCCATTCGTTGACCTCGTGAAAATGACCGCCAACAGGGCCGTAGCACGTTGCATCAATATCATAATAAAGCTGAAAAAAACGTGCATCCGTCGTAGAAGGTAATGTCCGTCTAGATGGTTGTGTGTTGGTTACGAGCTCGTGCGCCGCGTCAAGCTCCTTAAACAACTCGGAAGACTCATTACTTAATGTACCTTCTGCATGAAACCCGTAAAATTCAATGTCAGGTGGATTTTCAATAAACCACGCGTCTTTTTTCGTTTCTTGCATAATCCATTCAATTAATTCTTGTTTGCGCTCAGCAATGGATTCGCCAGGAAGTAAGGCGACACGACCTTCAATTTTTGCCCGAATCGGTTCGTTCGATGCAAAGTCACCTGCAGTTACCTTACCAATGTTCAGATCAATTGGCTTATCTTGATCTGAGAAAGTGAGGTGAGATCTCGTTTGATTTAAATGACGCTCAAACGCAAGGAGTGCAGACGTGATCATGTGTATTTTTTCGATAACATTGGTTTGAGTTTGATTTATTTGATCTTTTTTAATCGTTCGAAGAGATATCTCAAACCAAAGTGAGCCGACTTGTCCAGTGGAAGGTTGCAAGCCAAATGGCTCAGGAATAAGAGCCGCGTCCGCTGTGTATCCTGCTTCAAGTGCCGCTAGCGCACCGTTACCCGAGCGCTCCTCGTCAGGAACAATTTGCAGCATAAAATCGTTGTTAGGCACGTAGCCACATTCAATTAAGGCACGATATGCAAAAATCATGGCCGAGAGCCCGCCTTTCATATCTGCAGTTCCTCGTCCATAAAGACGACCGTCTTTTTCAACTGGTTCCCAAGGAGACGTCTCCCACTCAATGGTCGGTTCAGCGCTAACAACATCCGCATGACCTTGGAAGATAAGCGTTTTTCCTTCAGACGGGTTTGCGCCTTTCTTTGTGCCAATCACAATGTCGCTGTACTCATAGGACCACTTAACAGGGGAAAAACCAGGGTGTTTTTCTATACGCTCCATGTCAGGGTAAAATCGATCTACTTGCAAATTTAATTTTGTTGATAAATAGTCGGCCAAAAACAATTGAAGGCGATGTTCTTTTCCACTTAATGAAGGGAATCGAGTGATTGTTTTTAGAAATTCTACTTGTTCAGTCCATAACTCATCGATTTTATTATTTAGTTGTTCACGTAACAACTGAGAATCAATCATTGTTTATAGTGTCCCCTTTGTTCTAATCGCTGAATTAATTCCATAAGTCGTGACGACGATGGCAGTGTTCATGATATCTTGCCTTGTGAATCATGAGCAAATAAACAAACATCTACGCAACGAGGCTCATGTCATTCAATTATTATGGAAGAATCATGTTTGTCGTCTAAGTTTTATTCAGTCTTCCTATTCCCTATACATTCACTGGAAAAACATTGAAGATAACTCATTAGAAAAAACTTGCCAGCGACTTCATTCGCCTGGCAAGTTTATAGTGCAATTATGTGCCACGAGTTAATTGTACCACGCAAAAGCTTTCTTGTTCTAATGAAAACGAAGAGGATACAGACTTGTTTTTAAAAAGGTCATACCCTTGTTCATTTTTTTGTGGAAGAGAAAGAGTCTTTTGTTTTAGGGAACGATTATAAGCAAACAGCAGTGTTTCTTCAGGTGTAGACGTTTTGTAAAGAAGAACGTCGTCATCATCAGAGTCGATAAATTCAAGGGAATCGTAGGTCCCGAATGCTGAATGATGCTTTCGCAACACAACTAACTTCCGCAAAAAGTTGAGCATATCCAAATCTTGTTCCTCTTCATCCCAGATCATACAAGCACGGCAACCAGGATCGTTTTCTCCAGCCATACCGATTTCGTCGCCATAGTAAATACAAGGAGAACCAGGAAATGAAAACAGCAAGGTAAACTGGAGCTTCGTTAAAGCTTTATTATGATGACTTGTTGTCAGGACGCGAGCGGTATCATGGCTATCTAGCATGTTAAATTGTGCAGCATTTACTGTATCGGGGTAGCTCATTAAATGCTTTGTTAGCGCCATTTTTGCCTCTTCACTTGTTTGCTTATGAAGCGCATAGCTTTGAATCGCATCTGTTAGAGGATAGTTCATGACCGCATCAAATTGATCCCCTTGAAGCCATGCACTTGATTGATGCCAAATTTCACCAAGAATATAGACATCGCCTTTTACGCGCTTCACTTCCGAACGAAACGCGCGCCAGAAATCGTGATCGACTTCATTTGCAACATCAAGTCGCCATCCATCAATATTAAATTCCTCAATCCAATATTTTGCTACCTTTAAAAGATACGCGCGAACATCAGGATGTTTTGTATTTAATTTCGGCATGGATGAAACAAAAGCAAATGTTTCATAGTTCGGACGTTCTCCTTCTGGTTTTAGTGGAAGGTCGAACGGGTGAAACCAATCTTTATAGGCTGAATCCTCGCCGTTTTTTAATAGATCTTGAAAAGGAGGAAAATAATAGCCGCTGTGATTAAAAACTGCGTCAAGCATCACGCGAATGCCGCGCTTATGACATTCCTTCACAAGTGTACGCATCGTTTCTTCATCGCCAAAATGTGGGTCAAGGCTTAAATAATCAATCGTATCGTATTTATGGTTCGAAAACGCTTTAAAAATCGGTGTGAAATAAACGCCGGTAATACCTAAGTCTTGCAAATAATCTAGATGATCGATGACACCTTTTAAATCGCCACCAAAAAAGGTATCCGGTTTAGGTGCTTCACTTCCCCAAGGTAACGCATCTTCAGGATTTCTTGCAGGCTCACCATTTGCAAATCGCTCAGGAAAAATTTGATACCACACGGTATTCGCAACCCAAGAAGGAGGTGTGAATACGTCGGTTTCATGAGCATAAGGAAGACAAAAATAAGCGGAAATCTCCTTCGGTTGTTGTGCATAAAACCCTCGCTCGGCATAAAATACCGTTTTATCACTCGTTTCAATTTTAAAGCCGTAGCGCATACGAGAGTAGGGCATTGAAACAGAAACGGACCAGTAATCATACATGTCATCGCTATGAATGAGTGACATAGAGGAGTTGCTTGATTGCCATTGTTCGTTTTTCCAATCATAAGGGTCCCCGTGAATTACGGTTACATGAATTCCTTCATTTAAAGGTGTTTGCAGACGAATAACGGCTTCATGTGAGGATGTTAAAAAAAGGTGGTGATGTTGTTGGGTGTGGATAATACCAGCTTGATTCATCAGAACCCTCCTAGGTTATTTTCTTAAATCATATAGTTGGTGTGGGATTGGTGTCAAATCTTTTTGCAAACGATTTCCTATATAAAAAAATAACTATTGCCTAATAATAAATTTATCCGTATACTATGTGTGTAATTGGTATGTAAACGGTTTATTTATTTTGTGCAAACGTTTGCCTTTGCTTAAGCATATATAGGGGGGATACGAGATGAAAAAATGGCAGTTTGGTATGAGTATGTTAGTAGCAGTTGCGATGCTCGGTGCGTGCGGTCCAGATCGAGAAGGTGTAGTGGAAGAGTTAGAACCTGAACCTGCAACAGAGGAAAATAAACCAGATTCGCTTCATATATGGGTGAATGATGATGAGCGTGAACTTTTAGCGTATCGAGAAATTGGCGACAATTTTGAAGATGAGACTGGGATTGAAGTAAGAATTACACCTTTTAGTATGGGGGATCAATTAGAAGCGATGTCTCTTGATGCTCCAGCTGGTGGGGGACCAGACTTGTTTTATCAACCGAACGATATGGTTGGAAGCATTACACTTCAAGGTTTAGCTGCGGACATTGATCTAACGCCTGAGCAAGAAGCGGAGTATTTAGATGGCACATTGGAAGCGCTTAGCTATGAAGGTGAGCTAGCTGGTGTGCCGGCGGCAGTTGAAACGTACGCGTTGTTTTACAACACCGACATTATTGAAGAAGCACCAGAAACAATTGAAGAACTAGAAGCACTTGGTGAGGAACACACGAACGCTTCGGCTAATGAGTTTGGATTTCTTTTAGAATCACGTGAAATGTACTTTGCCTATCCATTTTACGATGCGTACGGTGGCTACATCTTTGCTGAAGACGGCGAAGACTATGACACCCTTGATATTGGCTTAGCGAATGATGGGGCTGTTAAAGGTGGCGAAATGCTACAGCGCTTTCACCAGGAAGGGTACTTACCACAAAATTTAAATGCGGACATTTTGAATGGCTTATTTTTAGATGGAAGTGTAGGAGCAGTATTCTCAGGTCCTTGGAACATTGCTGAATATGGGGAGAACCTTGGGGATTCCTTAAAATCAGCACCGCTACCGACTGTGGACGGAAATCCGATGCGCTCTCTCGGTGGCGTGAAAGCGTGGATGGTGAACGGATATAGCGATCACATTAGCTGGGCAACGGAATTGGCACTTTTTATGACGAATGAAGAAAGCGCACAAATCTTTTTTGAAAACAAGCGTGAAATTCCCGCTCGTGCCGAAGTGACGCTAGACGATGAGCTTTACGAAGGTTTCCAAGAACAACTTGAACATGCGTATTTTATGCCAAATGTACCTGAAGTTTCCGCCGTCTGGGGACCAATGGGCGATGCAAACGTGTTTATCTCACAAGGAAATGATGTACGAGAAGTATTAGAGGAAACCGTTGAATTAATTGAAGATGAAATACAAATTATGGGGGCTGGTAGAGAATGAAAGACGTAGAGCCAATGAACAATCATAACCCCAAGCTTGCTGGGATCTTATCCGTTATCCCTGGACTCGGGCAACTTTATAATCGCCAGTGGCTTAAGGGAACGTTGCTTCTTCTTGTAACAGCTGCATTTATCTTTGTATTTTACGATATCTTTAACATGGGCTATTGGGGATTATTTACCCTTGGAACGTTGGATGGCGTTGATGATTCTCGTGTGTTAATTGGACAAGGGATTGTAGCCGTCTTTTTAACAATTTTTGCAGCAATCATGGTGTTTTTAAATATCAAAGATGCCCGTCGTGTCGCGAAAATGCGTTTAGATGGGGAAGGAATCCCATCACTACGTGAACGTACGAAGCATTCATGGGATAAAGGATTCCCTTATCTACTTGTTTTACCAGGATTGGCGTTATTGCTTTTAGCAGTCGTATTTCCACTTTTATATATGATTGTTTTAGCATTTACCGATTACAACCTATTTAATTCACCACCTCGAAATGTGTTGAGCTGGGTTGGATTTCAAAACTTTATTGATTTAGCGACGATTCCAATTTGGCGTCAAACGTTTATCTCTGTTCTTTCTTGGACGATTGTATGGACGGTTGTAGCGACAACCTTACAAATTGCGTTAGCGCTATTCCTAGCAGTTATTGTGAATGATAAACGTATTAAAGCAAAGAAATTGATTCGTACTGTCCTTATTTTACCTTGGGCTGTACCGAGTTTCGTCACAATTATTATCTTTGCGGCAATGTTTAATGATGGGTTTGGTGCGATTAATACAGACATCTTTGTCCCGTTGTTTGATTTTGCGGTTCCATGGTTATCGGATCCGTTCTACACACGAATTGCATTAATTATGATTCAAGTTTGGCTAGGCTTCCCATTTGTGTTTGCCCTCTTTACTGGAATCTTGCAAAGTGTATCTGATGATTGGTATGAAGCGGCGGATATGGATGGCGCAAGTCGGTTTGCGAAGTTCCGCTTTATTACGCTACCACACGTACTTTTTGCAACAGCACCATTATTAATTATGCAGTATGCGGGTAACTTTAATAACTTTAACTTAATTTACTTATTTAACGAGGGTGGACCTCCAGTGCGTGGTCAAAGTGCCGGAAGTACAGATATCTTAATTTCATGGGTATACAGTTTAGCATTTGAAAACTCTCAATACAGTATGGCGGCAGCAATCTCCATTATTATCGGTATTCTTGTAGCACTTTTCGCAGTGTTGCAATTCCGTCGCAGCGCGTCATTTAAGGAGGACAGATAGACCATGAAGCTTAAAACAAAATCAAAAATAGAAGTCTTTCTCATGTATGCGTTTATCTTCTTTATGTTCGTGATTATTGCGTATCCTCTAATTTGGACAATCGGTCTCTCATTGAGCCCTGGTACAAATATTTACGGAGCGAGTATCCTGCCAGATAACTGGTCATTGGAAAACTATCGCTGGTTGTTCTTTGATGAACAAAGTCAATACACAACGTGGTATATGAATTCGTTATTTGTTGCAACCGTTACGTCTATTCTTTCAACAATTGTTGTCTGTTTCACAGCATACGCATTCTCTCGCTATAATTTCGTTGGAAAAAAGAACGGCCTTTATTTATTCCTCGTTCTTCAAATTTTCCCAGTGATCATGGCGATGGTTGCAATTTATGTTCTATTAAACACAATTGGTTTATTGGATAGCTTATGGGGATTGATCCTTATCTACGTTGGTGGGTCTATTCCAATGAACGCATTCCTTGTTAAAGGATATTTTGATACATTGCCTAAAGACTTAGATGAATCGGCCAAGCTTGATGGAGCAGGACATTTCCGCATTTTCTTTACAATTGTGCTTCCACTGGCGAAACCGATCTTGGCAGTTGTGGCGTTGTTCAACTTTATGAATCCGTTAATGGACTTCATTTTACCGAGAATCGTTTTACGTAGCCCTGAAAACTACACCCTCGCGCTAGGGCTGTTCAATTTTGTTAATGATCAGTTTGCTACAAACTTTACACGATTTGCGGCAGGGGCGGTACTGATTGCAGTACCAATTTCGATTGTATTCTTGTTCTTACAGCGCTACTTAATTTCAGGATTAGCGTCAGGCGCAACAAAAGGGTAAGAAACACGATAAAGGAAAGATACAAGGAGATTTCTTTTAGAGATCTCTTCTTGTATAAACAAATGATGAAGTTCATGGCTGAGACCGTGCCCTCAAGTGATCGCGCAGTACAAACGGATGTTGCGATTGTGCCTGTGGAGAAGCGTTCGCCAAATAAGGGTAATGTTCGTTTTTGAATGAATTTAAAAGGCGCTAAAAAGAGATTATAGCTGATATGTATAAAGATAGGAGTTTTGGAAGTGTCAAAAAAATGGTGGAAAGAAGCGGTATGCTATCAAGTCTATCCGCGTAGTTTTTACGATGCGAATGGAGACGGCATCGGTGATTTAAGAGGAGTTATTGAAAAGCTAGATTACTTGCAGTGGATGGGCATTGATGTGATCTGGATGAGCCCGATGTATGATTCGCCTAACGACGATAATGGATACGATATTCGAGATTATAAAGCGATTATGAATGAGTTTGGTACAATGGCTGATTTTGATGAGTTGCTTGAAGAAGTGCATTCAAGAGGGATGAAGCTTATTATCGACCTCGTCATTAATCATACGTCTGATGAGCACGAATGGTTTGTTGAATCTCGTTCATCAAAAGAAAATGAAAAGAGAGATTGGTATATTTGGCGCGATGCCAAAGAAGATGGGAGCGAGCCGAATAACTGGGCTTCTATTTTTAACGGTCCGGCTTGGGAGTGGGACGAAGCGACGCAACAATACTATATGCATATTTTTTCGACGAAACAACCTGATGTAAATTGGGAAAATCCAGATGTGCGTGCGGCTCTCTACGAGACGATGAACTGGTGGATGGATAAAGGTATTGATGGCTTCCGTGTTGATGCGATTAGCCATATTAAAAAAGTAGACGGGTTTCCAGATATGCCGAATCCAAATAACGAGCCCTATGTTGATTCATTTGATGGCCATATGAACCGACCAGGGATTCATGATTACTTGCAAGAAATGAAGGAGAACACCCTTGATCAGTATGATGTCTTTACTGTTGGCGAAGCAAATGGCGTTCGAATGGAAAATCCTGATGATGTAGCGGCGTGGGTAGGAGAGCAGCATGGTGTGTTCAATATGGTATTCCAGTTTGAACATTTAGGTCTTTGGAGTAAAGATCGTGAACAGAAATTAAATGTTCCAGCTGTGAAAGAAGCGCTATCGAAATGGCAATACGGGCTGGAAGGTCTTGGTTGGAATGCATTATTTATTGAAAATCACGATCAAACAAGAGTAGTATCGTCATGGGGCAATGATGAAGAATATTGGGCTCGCTGTGCAAAAGCACTTGGAACGATGTACTTCTTTATGAAGGGAACGCCTTTTATTTATCAAGGTCAAGAAATTGGCATGACGAATGTTCAATTTGACTCGATTGATGATTATGATGATGTGTCGATGCGTAATTTTTATAAACAAGAGATGGATAAAGGCGTCCCTCATGAAGAGATTATGCCAGTGATTTGGGAATCTGGACGAGACAATTCACGTACGCCACTACAATGGAATAAGAGCAAAAACGGTGGATTTAGTACAGCGGATCGCACGTGGATGAAAGTGAATCCGAATTATACGAGCATTAACATCGAGAAGCAGCAGGATGATCCTGATTCAATTTTAAGCTACTATCGAAAAATGATTGAAGTTCGGAAGCAATTTGATACACTAGTATATGGAAACTATGAATTACTCGATACCGATGACAATGTGTTTGCATACGAAAGAAAAAGCCAGAACGAAACAATTACCATTGTCGTCAACTTATCTGAAAATGAACGAGCGCTTCCTGTCATTAAAGATGATGAACTTCTTTTAACTAATGTGGATTCGGAAGCGAGCGGCACGTTATTACCTTACGAGGCGCGTGTCTACCGTACAAAAAAATAAGCGCGCACGGCGGGACGATGTGAAAAAGGGTGGAGTCTAGTGAGTACAATAAAAGATGTGGCGAAATTAGCAGGGGTGGCACCATCAACTGTCTCAAGGGTGATTGCCGATAGCCCGAAGATTAGCAAGAAGACAAAAGAGCGAGTAAGAGAAATTATGGATGAACTCGGTTATTACCCAAACGTTCATGCGCGCAATCTTGTAAATAAAGCAACGAACGTGATCGGCATCATTATGCCAAGTGCATCTTACGCTCCTTTTCAAAATCCTTTTTTCCCAGAAGTGTTGCGAGGCATTACGGCGCAAGCAAATGAAGACAAGTATGGTCTATACTTTTCAACGGGTCAAACGGAAGAAGATATTTTAGAAGAAGTGAAAGAGATGGTTCATAGTCAACGTGTAGATGGCATCATTTTGCTTTATTCTACAACCAACGATCCGATTATTCCTTTTTTACTTAAAGAGAAATGTCCGTTTGTCGTAGTTGGACGTCCTCCTGAACAATATGAGCATATCGTTTCGTATGTAAATAATGACAATGTCAAAGCTGCGAGAACGATTACGGAATATGTCCTCTTGCTGAGACATGAGCGAATTGGCTTTATTGGTGGCAGAAAAGATGCTTACGTCACCCTTGATCATAAAGAAGGGTTTGAACAGGCGCTTGATGCTGCAGGGATTGAAATGAATCCTGCTTATGTCGTCTACCATGATGAAATTTTTGATGGTGGGGAACAAGCAGTCATTGAACTGATGGCTCAAAAAACACCACCAACAGCCGTTGTTGTTGCCGATGATTTAATGGCACTCGGTGTATTACGGATGTTAATGAGTATGGGGTATCGTGTGCCAGAAGACATATCGGTAGTGAGTTTTAATAATGTGCTGATGTCAGAACTTTCCACTCCGCCATTAACTACGATGGACATTTATATTTATGAACTAGGCTTTCAAGCAGCCTCGCTCGTTCGTGAGCAAATAGCTGCTCCGCTAATGGAAGCACAAGCAAGAATTGTTGGTCATAAACTAGTCCGCCGTGCTTCAACAAGTCGAAGAATGGATTAAAAAACACGCCTCTCATCCAGGGAGGCGTGTTTGCTTTATTCTTGGATCGTCTCTTTATAATAATCAGCTAGCAGGTCGGCTACAACGTCTGCGCTCCGCAACGCTTCATCCATCGTGTTGTCAACACCGCCAAATTCAACAAGCATCGCTGTATCAGCAAGGTCTTGATTATAAATGCCGTTACCTTGTGACAAGTCTTTTTCAAACACACCACGACTCAAGCCAGGGTAAGCTTCTTCAATTAGGTTATGAAACTCCTTAGCGGTCGCTAGTTGTGCATCTGCGTTTGGATGGGCCGTACCTACAACGAAAAAGACACGTGCATATGTTTCGTTGTTAATCGTTACGGCTGTTACATCTCGACGTACTGAATCTCTGTGGAAGTCGAGCAGGAGATCATACTGCTGCGTTTCTAGTTTTTCTTCAATAATTTGTCGTGAAGCGGTGTAATAATTACTCATATTACGTTCTGCCATATAGGCGTTCATATTCGTCTTATCTACATCGGCTACAATGCCGTGATTGGAAAGCCTGTCCGCAAAATGTTTTCCAACATTAATGATGTTTAATTCAGGATCACTGGAAATGGCTTGATCTGCATTTTCAGCTCCTTCTAGACCAAGTTCAGGTAAGAACGATTCATAGCTATGGGTGTGGTAAATGAGCACAGATGGTTCTTGATCCTCAGCTGCTCTTTCAGTCGATTCTTCCTCTTCATTTGGGTGTTGCTTGGCTAGTTCAGCTAAAGAATCTTCAGGAGGCAATGTTTCTCTTGGCATGTTCGTCACATCCGTACCTTGACCAGCAAGTGCAATTCTTGTATCAAATGCTGCCATGGCAGGGATTCCTTGTGACAGAAGAGATAATGGATGGTTAAAATCTAAATTCGTTGCTGCATTCATAAAGAAATTGCTTACCGATTTGGCTTCAAACTCATCTGGAAGTGCTTGTTTGTATAAAGGGTTTTCCATAGAAATAAGGTGGAGCAAATCAACCCCTTCTAAAGGAGAAACCATATCATTTAACCCTCGGTTATACCAGGTTTGATTTGTCGCTAAAATACTAATAATAAGTAATGTCGATAGAAGCATAATGGAGAGGCTCCCTAACCATTTCATTACGTCATTCACAACAAAATCACCTTCCTTGTTCTCTACTCTATGAAACTGTAAACGAAAATATCACTTGAAAATTAGGGAAGGGAATGGACTAAGGCATCAAAAAGAAGATACAGATTTAATCGAAGTAATGGAGAGTGGCTTCAAGAAAGACATAAACAAAAGGGGAGAAGCGGTGTACGGGCTTGATTCTACTAGAAAATATAGTGAATGGAACTAGTGTGTGTATGTAAACCTTTTTTTCGCATATGTCTCACTCGTTAGCGCCGATGGCGACCCCAACGGGAAAAGCAACAATCCGAAAATCCGAGAGTGATGTTACCGAAGGAATTGAACGTTCCCATTTTCGGATATAGGATGACAGTTTATAGATAGACCTAATTAGATTAAAGAAGGCGTTACACAGAGATGTGGACTTGACTCAAAAAAGAGCAACATAGCGTAAGCCATGTCGCCCTTATGGTAGACTATCCTTTTACGGCTCCAGAAGTTAGCGCGCCAACAATATAACGCTGGAGAAGCAAGAATAAGATAATGACAGGTACAATAGACATAATGCTACCTGCTGCTAAATAATGTGTGGTAATTTGAGCTTGGGTAGACTGCAAATTCACGACACCAACAGATACAGGATAGAGAGCGGCATCGTCAATTAAGATAAACGGGATGACAAATTGAGACCAGCTTTGGACAGACACGAGAATGACAACAGATATAATCCCTGGTCGTGCCACTGGTAACAGAATCTTGGTTAAAAGCTGCCATTTTGTACAGCCATCAATAATAGCGGCCTCATCCATTTGTTCTGGAAGCGTGTCAAAATAATTTTTCATAAACCATGTAGCAAGAGGGAGCACAACGGCTACATAGATTGCTAGAATGATAAGAAAATTATTGAGAAGGTCCCAGTTTGCAAATAAACGATACAACGGAATTGAAATCACGACAGCAGAAATCATTTGTGTCATAAGCACAATCATGAGAAAAGCGCCTTTTCCTCGCATTTTAAATCGTGATAACGCGAATGCGGCAGGAAGTGCTATGAGCAAAGTGAAAAGAACTGTTAATACAACGAGTCGAAATGAATTCCATAAATACGTTAAGACAGGGGTTGTTTGTAACACTTGTAAATAATTTTCGACCTGCCAGCTCGATGGCCAAAGTGAAGGCGGGACTTCAAACAATTCACTTTGCGTTTTAAGCGAGACAGAGCCGACCCAAAACAACGGGAATAAAAAGATGACGACAACGAAGAAATATGCGGCGTATAACCCTGCTTTCAAGAGACGTTCTTTCTTTTTTGGTGTCATCAATTCTCACCTCGTTTTCCTAATACTCGTAAGTAAATTAAAGTCATGACAATGTTGATTGTTAAGAGCACGACTGAAGTAGCGGCACCGACACCTAAGTTAAATTCTTGGAAAATCGATGTATAAATACTTAAAGCTATCACTTCGGTGCTGTTTCCTGGACCACCTTGGGTGAGTGCCATCACCATATCAAATGTATTAAACGTATCAATGGAAATAATAATTAAATTGACGAGAACGATAGGAGCGATGGCTGGAATAATCACGTTCTTTAATCGCTGAAAGGGACCGGCTCCATCAATTTTGGCAGCTTCAAGTACATCTTTTGATACGGTTTGTAAGCCTGCATACATGAGAATCATACTGAAAGCTGTACCGCGCCAGACATTCGCAAGGGTGACTGAAAGGAGTGCCATTGTCGGATCAGATAAAAAGGTAATCGGCCCAAGACCGACGAGAGACAGAAAGTAATTCAAAATTCCAGCCTGTGTTTCCGTGTAAAGCATTTCAAAGATAATCCCAATGACTACCCCGGGAATCGCCCATGCAACAAGGACCGATGTACGGACGATAACTGTACCGCGTAAGTTTAATTCTTCTCCTCTAACAATGAGAAGTGCAACGATAAACCCGAAGAATAACTGTAGGACGACGCTGAAAAAAACAAAGAATCCAGTCGTACCAAGCATTGAAAAGAAACCAGGTAACGTAAATAAACGAACGTACGACTCTAGTGTGTAGTCAAATTCTGGATCTACTAAGTTCATATCTGTAAAGCTCATCCGAATAATCTCAATAACTGGATAAAGAAAAATGGCCACTAATAAGAGAGTTAGTGGAATAAGCCATGGATAAGGGGTATCTGAAAACCTTCGTTTCTTTCGTTTTGAAGCAGTCATGGTTGTTTTTGTTTCTGGCTTCATTCCTCATCCTCCATTCCGAACGTGACGATTTCCCAAGCGTCTTCGAGTGCTTCTTCTGGAGTTTTACTTCCTGATACAACTTGAGAGATGGCCGTTTGTAATTGAACAGAAACGGTATTGTAAACGAGTTCTGGTGGACGCGGTTGCCCCTCATCTTCTAAAATATCTTGAAATTCAGCGATAAATGGAATCGGTTCGTATTCAGAGGACTCATAAACGGATTGGCGAACGGGCATGGAGCCATCACGGGTAGTAAAGCGAGCCATTCCTGTTTCTCCAACATACGTGCGCTGTAAATAATCAAACGCAGCTCGCTGTTTCTCAGGGTCTTCAGTAAAAATACCAAACGCCCAACCACCAACGGTTGTCGTATGTTCTCCACCTTCTATGTAGGGAAGGGACGCAACATCCCAATGCTCAAACTCATCGCCTAAAATATCTTGAAAGGTGTTAATCTGCCAACTTCCTGGATAAAGCATTTTGACTAAACCAGTAGAAATTTCGGCATTTCCGTCATTTTCTTCGCCGTTAGTCGCCATTCGCTGTGAAATGGCACCAGACTCTACGCCTTCATGAATAGAAGTGAACACATTAAGCATGTGGTCACGATTCTCTTCATTATAAAAAGCAGGTCGACCTTCTTCGTCAATGAGCTCGCCTCCTTGTCCCCAAAAGAGTGGCCATAAACTTGTTACCGCAGTTCCTTCTCCAACGCCAAGAGGGAGAGTTAATCCTTCAAATCCTTGATCGACTAAATCGTGAGAAATCTCCATCGCTTCTTCCCATGTAGTAGGTGGTTCTGGAACATAGCGGGTATCATAAAACACATAGCGAATATCTGTACTTAAATACAATCCATAGACGTGACCATCGTCACCGATCATTACTTCTCGTGCGAAAGGTAAGAAATCGTTGATATCCATATCAAATTCTTCCATCAGTTCGTCGAGAGGCTGTAAGTAGTCTTCAAATCGTTCAATCGCGTACCCATCAATAAGCGCAAAGTCAGGGGCTTGTCCACGAGTCGCTTGTTCTTGTAAACGTGCCATCGCTTCGTCAATATTTGAAGTGTGAATACTATGCTGCATTGAAAAGTCGTACTCTTCTTCAATCGCATGAATATTTTCTTGCACGTATGTACTCATCTCTTCATCTGGAGCATCTGGAGAAGAGTCAGAACCAGTAATCCATGTAATCGTTTCGTCATCGGCAGCTGTTGTGCAGCCACTAAAAAATAAGAGAAAGCAGCCGGTTATGAAACACTGTTGTTTTTTGCTGGACATACAAACGCCTCCTTCTTGGATTCCATGAATCAATACTGTATTTCCACTTATCAAAATGGTATCGTTTTCATAAAATGATGTCAAATCATATCGAATTTTCTTTATTTTATAGTAAAAATAATCTATTTTAAATTGAGTGGAAAATTGTAAACGGCTTCCTGTATTGGTGTAAGCATCATTCCTTTTCCACTTGATGACCGTAATCGAGTTATTAAAAAAATAAACACCTGCGGAATCATAATAATTTTTATTGCAATCCTTTTATGGACAACATAGTATTAGATTCATCTATTAACGTGAAAGAATAAGGAGTCAACTATGAAACGAAAAAAGAGTAATCCTTTTCGAGTGATTCTCTTCGCATATTTAGTATCAATGCTTGTGTTTAGTTTTCTGCTCTACTTGCCTATTTTCCATGAACCTGGAATTGAACTCTCATACCGGGATGCACTGTTTACGTCTGTCAGTGCAGTAAGTGTGACGGGGCTTGTGACGATTAACGTAGTGGAAACGTTTAATTGGGGAGGAATTATCGTCTTAGCTCTAGCCATTCAAATGGGTGGGATTGGAATCATGACTCTCGCGACGTTTGCGTGGATGATGCTCGGACGCCGAATCAATTTATCACAACGTTTGCTTATTATCGTTGATCAAAATCGTGTGCAAAACCAATTTTCTGGTCTTGTTCGCTTAATGAGTAGCTTAATTGTCATCGCCTTATGTATTGAAGTGACAGGTGCGCTCATTCTTGGTACCTATTATTTACAGTTTTTTGATCAGCCCTATGAAGCCTATATCCAAGGCGCGTTTGCATCATTAAGCGCATTTACGAATGCAGGTTTTGATGTAACAGGACAATCATTAATTCCATTTGTTGATGATTATTTTGTTCAAGTTATTACGATTTTGCTCATCTTTGCTGGATCGATTGGATTTCCTGTTATCTTGGAATGTATTGAGTACATAAAAAGTAGGAAACGAACGTTTAAGTTTAGCTTGTTTACAAAACTGACAACGACAACGTATTTTACTGTTTTTATTATTGGAGCCATTGGAATTTGGCTGCTAGAACGAGATCTTGCGTTTGCGAATCTTAGCTGGCATGAACAAATTTCACAATCAATCTTTTTCTCAGCTACGACGAGAAGCGCAGGCTTATCAACTGTTGATTTAGCGGCATTCCATGTGCCTGTTCTTTTATTTATGTCGCTATTAATGATGATTGGAGCTAGTCCTTCAAGTGTAGGGGGCGGCATTCGCACCACGACTTTAGCGGTGATGATGCTAACGTTACGTAGTTTTGCGACTGGGAAGAAGCATGTACAAGTGTTCGGACGGAAAATTCATGAAGAAGACCAACAAAAATCATTTGTGGTTTTATCTATTTTTTCGGGACTGTTATTTCTTGCAATCATGCTCATCATGGCATTTGAACAAGATACGAGTATTACGCTTTTACAAGTATTAGTGGAAACCGCATCTGCGTTTGGAACATGTGGACTTTCTCTAGGCATTACATCTGAATTATCATTGCCAAGTCAAATCGTGTTAATGCTTTTAATGATTATTGGGAGAGTAGGCATTATTGCAGTGCTTTTCTCTTTTAGAGGAAATGAACAAAAAGGCAACATACAATATTCAACAGAACGTATTTTAATCGGTTAAATAGGAGGCGCATCGCACATGGGGAAAAAACAATTTCTAATTATCGGTCTCGGTCGGTTTGGTACGAGTGTATGCAAAGAGCTCTACAAGCATGGGCATGATGTTGTAGCGGTTGACGAAGATGAAGAACGAGTAGAAGACGCGGATAGTTTTACAAATCGAGCCATTATTGCTGACACCACTCATGAGAAAACGTTACGCTCGCTCGAACCAGAAAGCTATGATGCCGTAATTGTTGCGATTGGCGATCATATTCAGGAGAGCATACTAACAACACTTCTATTAAAAGAACTTGGCGTGAAAAAAGTGTGGGTGAAAGCAAGAAACAAGCAACACCATCGCGTGTTAGAAAAGATCGGCGCAGACCGAATCATCCATCCAGAGCTTGATATGGGAATTCGAATTGCCCACAGTTTAGATTCCGATAAAGTGATTGATTATGTAGAAATTTCGGTTGATCATAGCATTGTTGAATTAATTGCAACAAAAAAAATTGCAGGAAAGACACTGGCAAAACTAAATGTGCGCAGACGGTATAAATGTAATATTCTCGGGATAAAATCAGGAGAAAATTTGACGATTACGCCTATGCCTGACGACGTATTACAAGCAGGGGATATTATCATTGTCCTTGGTGAAAATCGTGATTTGAAGAAACTAGAAACGGATCTTCTCTAATAGAAAAAGATTGGCTCATCAATTGTTTACATTGATGAGCTTTTTAATTTTTAAGAAGGAAGATATATTTCCGAAGAGAACTAAATACATAGATGGTGGATGGTGCAAAAACAATCATTAGAAAGGAAGTTGCTACATGATAAGAGTCATGGTAATTGGACTCGGTTCAATGGGAGAGGTTCATTTAGAATGCTTTCGGAAAATGGACAATGTGCACATCAAAGCAGTTGTTGATTTGGACGAAGAGAGAGCGGTTGCGTACGGTCAGAAGTATGGGGCAAAGCCGTTCGTAACAATAGAAGAGGCGATGGAAGAAGAGGTAGATGTTGTATCAGTTTGTTTACCAACTGATCTACGTTTTGAGATCGTAAAACAAGCGGCTGATAAAGGTGTTGATATTATTTGTGAAAAGCCGCTCGCACGAACGGTAGCAGAAGCCGATAAGCTGATTGCTTATTGTGAAAAGAAATCCGTACGTCTTTTTGTCGGTCATGTCGTCCGCTTCTATCCTGAATATAACAAGGCAAAAGAAGCTGTACAAAATGGTGCAATTGGAAAGCTTGGCGTTGTTAGAACAGTAAGAAATCGAGCGTTTCCACATCGGGAAACGGAATGGTATGGAAGTACGAGTCGCAGTGGAGGCGTCCTTTTAGATTTGCTCGTCCATGATTTCGATTTTCTGCGTAGCTGTTTTGGCGAAGTGATACGGGTTTACGCACAAGCAACAACCTCTGGTAAAAGTGAAATCGATTATGCCCTTGTCACACTACGATTTGAAAACGATATCATTGCACACGTGGAAGGTTCTTGGGCTCACCAAAAGGATCGGTCAGCATTTGAATTTGCTGGAGAGAAAGGAATTATTCAGTACGATACGTCACAAACATCGCCACTTGTTGTGGAAAAAGAAAATGATGATCAAGTAGAAAGGCCGTTTAAAAAGTCTGCCTTTCAAGCGCAGCTCGAGCATTTTATCGCGTGTGTTGAAAATGGCTCGACCCCACTTGTATCAGCAGGTGACGGCTATCAAGCAGTAGCCATTGCGGAAGCTGCCGCACAGTCTGTCGTCAGCAGGCAACCTGTAGATTTGCAGTCAGTAATGGCTAAACGTTAAGGAGGAGGAACATACATGAAGGTAGGAATTGTCAGCTTTGCCCACGGGCATGCCAATGCGTATGCGTCAAGCCTTGTTAGCATGGACGATGTGGAGCTTGTCGGAATTTATGATGATGTACCTGAGCAAGGAAAAGAAGCCGCAAGTCGATTTCATACTATTTATTTCCGCTCTTATCAAGAACTTCTCAGCAAGAAGCTCGATGCGGTTATTGTCACATCTGAAAATGCAAAACACCTCGAACATGTGGAAGAAGCCGCGAAAGCTGGAGTAGCGATTTTATGTGAAAAACCACTTGCGGACACGATAACAGATGCCGAAAAAATGATACACGTATGCAAAGAGGCAAATGTTTTTTTGCAAACAGCGTTTCCTGTTCGCTTCAATGAAGTCGTTCGACGTGCGAAAGAGAGAATTGACAGCGGAGAATTTGGCAAGATCGTTGCGATAAAAGGAACAAATCGAGGGAAAAATCCTGGTGGATGGTTTACGGAGAAAGAAAAATCAGGTGGTGGAGCCGTCATCGATCATACCGTTCATGTCGTGGACGTGATGCGCTGGATTTTACAAGATGAAGTGGCTGATGTCTACGCCGAAATTGATCAGTTTTTTTCTGGAAAGTCGCTTGATGATGCGGGAATTTTAAATTTTTCATTTACAAATGGTGTCATCGCTACTCTCGATTGTAGTTGGTCAAGAAACGAACATTTTCCGATTTGGGGCGATGTGACGATGGAATTTATCGGTACGGAAGGAACAATGAAGATCGATGCACAAGGGCAAAAGCTTTCTGTGTATGATGCATCGGGCATTCATTATCAAGTATTTGCAGATGATATGGATCACGGATTGGTTAAAGACTTTATTAGCAGGGTGCGCTCGAAGAAAGCACCCTCGATTACTGGTGAAGACGGGTTACGTGCATTAGAAGTAGCAATCGGCGCATATGCGTCAAGTGAAAAAGGAGAGCGCGTGCAGCTGAAATCATTTCTGCAAACGTAAAAAGAAGCGGTCATTCAGGCCGCTTTTTATTGTGTAGTGAATGAAAAACGCTAGAAGCATTCGCATCAAGGACGCGGTATTCGGACCGACCTATGTACATTGGGAGGCCGATATGATCAAAATTCACGGTATGTTGGTCTGTAAATGCTTTTGGAGATTCATAGCTTTGCACCACCTCTCCAACCATCCACTCATGGGTGCCATACGTATGCTGACCAACTAACCGACATTCATAGGCAAAGTAAGCATCCTTAATAATAGGAACTTGGCAAATTTCACTAAGCTGATAAGGGATTTGACAGGCATCGAATTTATTCATATCGCGACCGCTATACGTTCCAGCAGCCTGAATCCATTCTGCTTTTTCATGAGGAAGAAAATGCACCGCAAACGTTTGGCTTTTTTGAATAAGGTCGTAGGTGTATGTTTCTTTTCGCAAAGCGATTCCATAGTGTCCAGGTTGCGTAGCCATGAATGTATGCCAACCAGAAGCCATGACATTTACATGGCCATTCCATTGGCTTGTGACAACCGCAACCATGCTTGGATAGGTGTGCCATGAATCTTTTGATACAGGTTGTAACATCTTCATCACTCCTAAATTTGGGATGTGTAGTCTTATTTAGCGTATAACTAGTATCCTCTCTTTTTGGATGCTAAACTAGCGAGAAAGGAGTTGATTCACGTGACAACATTCTATAAAGAACCGTTCTCTCTTCAGAAAACAGAAGAGCTTGAACAACGTTATCAAACGATCCTAAACATTCCCCTTGATTCAGTTGAACAAGTAGAAGTATTTCTGCAGAAGGAATCTGAATTATCCGACCAGATAGAAGAAATGACGACTGGTCACTATGTTGATTTTAACAGTCAAAACGATTCTGAGAAAGCCAAGCAACAATTTGAACATGATCAGCAAGTGGTGATGCCGATTGTGAAGAAATACACGGCTCTATTAGATGATGCGTTTCTGTCTTCAAAGGCGTTAAATCAGCTTCCTGAAGATCAATACGGCTATTTAGTAAAACGTAGAAAAAATGCACAAGCGCTTTTTCAAGAGAGCAATATTGAATTAGAAGTAGAAGAAGATCAGCTCGCCACATCCTATTTTGAACATACAGGTTCGCTAACAGCTGAATGGGATGGCGAAGAACTAACGCTTCCTCAGCTTAGTGCTTATATGGAAAGCGATGATCGAAACCAACGTAAGCGGGCGATGACAAAATTAAGAGAAGCGTTTATTGAAAAAGAAGAGCCACTGCAAGAGATACTGACGGAATTAATTCAACTTAGGCAGAAAAAAGCAGAAAACGCTGGTTTTACAAACTATATGGACTACATGTTTAAGAAGTATGAACGGTTTGATTATACGCCAGAAGACTGTAAACGTTTAGCTGAAAACGTGGCGACTTACGTGAAGCCGATTGTGGAAAAAATACATAAACGGCACCAGCATGAGTTAGGTCTTGATTCATACTTACCGTGGGATCGTAGTGGGATAAAGCAGGGTGAAAATCCGCTTAAACCGTTTCAAACCACTGAAGAGCTTGTGTCCAAGACCGAAACCGTCTTAAACCAATTAGACCCATCATTCGGGAAACTCTTAGCTGATTTAAATAAAGGAAGCGCGCTTGACCTTGAAAGTCGAAAAGGGAAGTCACCAGGTGGATTTTGTTCGCCACTCCCTCTTTCACAGCTTTCCGTTATTTTTATGAATCATGCTAAGCAACATGAGGATATGATTACGCTTGTTCATGAGATGGGTCATTGTATTCATAATGATTTAAAGAAAGATCTTCCTCTCGAGATGTACCGTGAAACGCCAATGGAATCAAGTGAACTTGCGAGTATGTCAATGGAGCTATTTTCTATGCCGTTTTGGAACACGTATTATCCAAAGCAGCAGGATTACGAGCGAGCAAAAAGGGATCAATTAGAATCAGTTGTGACGTTTTTGCCAGGTGGTGTTGTTATCGATCAGTTTCAGCACTGGTTGTATGAAAACCCGACCCATACAGCGGCAGAGCGAAACGAGAAATACCGAGCATTAGTAGAAGCGCACCATTCTAATCTTGTAGACTGGTCTAATTATGAAAAGTGGCAGGAAACACAGTGGCTTGGCGTGCTGCATATTTTTGAAGTTCCTTTCTACTACATTGAATACGTTATTGCCCAGCTCGGTGCTATTCAAATGTACAAAAATTTTCAAGAAAATCCTGAGAAAACGTTAAAGCAATATAAAGAGGCATTAGCGCTCGGGAGTTCAACATCTTTATCGGAAGTATTTGAAACGGCGGGGATTCGTTTTGATTTCTCTGAGGAAATGATTCGCTCCTTGATGGCGTTTATGGAAAAAGAACTACAGCTCTAATAGAAAAAGATAGCGCCAATTAGCTAGCGCTATCTTTTTTCTGTATGTATGTGTTTTAGGAGGCCTCGACGCTGAAGTTCTTGTTTTAAAATCGAAATAAAATCAGCGTTTAAGCTTAGATCGATCGCACGATTATACGTTTCGAGAAGAAGATCATCGGAAAGTTTCTGTAACATAACGAGGCTCTCCCTTTTAGTTAATAGATTTCTTGTATACATGTAATTTAACACAATATATAGTGTTAATCAATAAAATCTATCACTATATATACTTATTTTCAGAAAAACAAAAGCAGTTCGACAGAATGTGAGTCTCTTTGATTAGAGCAGTCATATTCAGTTAACTTTTTCGACAAACATCTTTAATCATTCGAAGGTTAAGCCATTCATAATCGTCGTCAAAAAGGAGCTTGATGCGCTTGTTCAAGTCGTCATATTTTGTAATGACACCATCTAATGGAAGATAACGACCTTCGTTCCAAATCGTTACCGTTACACAGTGCTGTTCATTCATTGCTTCTAAGATCGTTTCGCCAAGTTCCTGCCAGCTATCTTCTGATAATGGTTCGTGCAGTGGAATATAGGATTCTTCTTGCTGTAATTTTAGCCAGCTTTCTTTATGTTCGGGAAGCATCATTCGACTGCCTTCCCAAAGTAAATTTCCGCGTTTTACAAACAGTTCTTCTTTTCGCATATCGAACATCCTTTCGGTTTTTTCTTTTATTATATACGAATGTGCGTTCGTTATACAATGGAAATTATTACATAATAAAAAAGTGATTGACCTCGTTATAAAGTGTTTGTGTGCAACGAATGAATGTTGAGGAAGACATCTATTTACGAATAGGATGTTTTCTCTGCAATTAAAGAGGGTAAGAAACCGTGATACTGATTTAGAGAAGGGGTTAAATATGCGATGGATTTTAGATAGGCCGAAATTGACGGTCTTATTCTTTATTATGCTTACAGCTGTTGGAGCAATTAGTTTTTCGCAGCTTTCACAAAGAGAAATTCCGGAATTTGAACCACCGATTGGTCAAATTGTCACGCCATATCCAGGGGCTTCATCAGAGGAAGTGGAACAACAAATTACCGCTCAGGTAGAGGATATTCTTGGAAACTATGAAGAAATCGAGTCATACGAATCAGTCTCGGCACCGAGTCTGTCTCTTATTACGGTCGAACTCGACGAAAGTGTCGAAAACAAAGAAGCGCTTTGGAATGATATTAGTCAACAAGTAAATGGGCTGGCATCTTCCTTACCTGAAAATGCGTCAAACCCGGAAGTGGAAACGGATTTAGGAGATCAAGGGTTAGCGACGTACCAAATAACGTACGATGATGATGTAGACGTAGAAACGTTACAGCAAATGATTGAAACATATGAAGAAAATCTATCTTCACTTGTTGATATTACCGGTGTTGACGTGCAAGGAACAGTGGGACAAGAAGTTGCCGTCACATTGGATGCTGACGCGATGGAAGAAAACGACCTTTCTTTTGCCCAAGTGCTTGGCGTGTTGCAAGGTGAAGAAAATGTCACGCCTATTGGTGAATGGGAAAATGGAGAAGCCGTTGTGCCAGTCAACCTTGATACATATCAAGATGTTTCATCATTTAATGAGCTCCCTGTTGGTGTAAATGATGAAGGGGATCTTGTTCGTCTAGAAGACGTAGGAACGATGCAACAACAATTTAAAGCACGTGAAGAAGCCGTTCAATTTAATGGGGAACGAGCCATTTCTCTTACGTTTACCTTGCAGTCAGGTAGCAGTGTGCCAAGTGCGCAAGAAGAACTTGATGGCTTTGTGGAACAACTCGCGGCGGATTTACCTGAGGGGGCAGAAATTGAGCTTTTATACTCACAGTCGGACCTTGTCTCGGATTTATTTGCAGATTTGGCTTGGTCATTCGCATTTGCGTTTTTAGCAGTACTAATTGTCTGTTCACTTGGTTTACGAATCGGCTCCGCTATTAGCGTCGCAATAGCTGTTCCCGTATCATTAAGTATTGGCTCCATTGCATTACCATTTTTCAACGTAGACTTAAATCAAATTTCATTGATTGCTTATATTCTTGTGTTAGCGATTTTAGTCGATGATGCGATCGTGGTGAATGACAACATTGAAAGACAATTAAGGCAAGGGAAATCACCGAAAGAAGCGGCAAGAAAAGGAACGACAGAAGTACTTGGTTCTGTCATTACGTCAACGATCATCGTTGTGTTTACGTTCTTTCCAATTTTATTTTTACCAGGTGGCGCAGGGGAATTTATTCGTCCACTTCCAGTTGTAGTCGTGAGCGCAATTATTGCTTCAACCGCAGTTGGGTTAATCGGTGTGCCTGTTTATCGAGTGTGGAAAGAAAACAGGAAGCCGTTAAAGCAAGATAGCCGCCCAGCAGGAATTGCAGGTCCTGTTTTAGAAAAAGGTGGCCAATGGTACGGACGTAAATTAATGAGAGGTGTTGTGAATCATCCCTTTATCGTTGCGTTCACTGGTTTGTTTCTAGGAACCGCAGCGTATGGATTGATCCCGTGGATTCCGATTGAGTTCTTCCCGGATTCTGATCGAGAAGAAGTGTTTGTTGAAACGACACTTGAAGACGGAACGCCTCTTGCGCAAACAGAAGCGGAAGCGGAAGAAATGGCGGCATGGTTAGGAGAACATGATTTTGTTCGGTCGGTCTCCAGCTATTCTGGAACAGCTATCCCGCGTTTATTTAATTCTGATGGTGGGGGAGAAGAAAGTGAAAATCTAGCCAATTTCCTCGTGTTTATTGATAAAGAACAAATTGAAGCTAGAAGTGCAATGGACTTGTGGAGCGAAACGCTACCAGAAGAGTTCTCAGTCATTGAAACGTATGAAGTGTCCATCATCGAGTCAGGTCCGCCAGTAGGCGCGCCAATCGCGATTGACATAAGTGGACCATCTGTTGAGCAACTGATGGAAAAAAGTGCAGAGGCACAAGAACTTTTACTTAACGAAAATGGCGTGTTAAACGTTGATGATAACATTGGAAATCAAGTAGATTCCTTTTTGTTAGAAATCAATCGGGAAGCAATGGAAGAGAACGGCATTGTCAGTGATGATTTATCTCAAGCATTGGCAGCTTTAGGAGAAGGTGTACCACTCGGAACTTTTGATGAAGAGGGAGAGTTACTTGATTGGCGTCTCGTTTATGAAGGGGACGAAGTGACATTATTAGAAACGGTTACAATTTCTAGTGAATTAGGAGAAGCCGTACCTTTAGCAGATCTCGTGTCGATAACTGAGGAAGAAATCCAACCCCGAATTCCTCGACAACAAGGCGAGCGAATGGTTACGGTTCGAGCATTTCCATCTGAAGATCAATCTGCAGATGAGATTATTGCAGGGGTTGAAGATGAACTACTTGCATTAGAAGAAGACGAATACAGCGTAGTCATAGGTGGAGAGACATCTGAGCGTACGGAAGTGTTTGTTCAAATCGGGCAAATCTTTATCATCGTCGTCTTCCTTATTTTAATTGCAATGGTGATTCAGTTTTATTCCATTACCATTCCGTTTATTGTCTTGAGTGCCGTTTACTTAGCATTCTCAGGTGCAATGATTGGCTTATTTATTACCCAAACGGGTCTTGGGTTTATGTCGTTAATGGGTGGTGTCAGTCTCGCTGGGATTGTCGTTCGAAACGGGATTGTTTTAATTGAATTTATTGAACAGCGAAGAAGAGAAGGCCTGGCGCCAAAAGAAGCTGTTATGCTTGCAGCCGAACAGCGTTTTCGTCCGATCGTGTTAACCTCATTTGTGACCATCGCTGGGTTGCTGCCGATTGCATTTGGAAATAGTACACTTTTCCAGCCACTAGGCATAACAATTGTGTCCGGGGCGCTATTTTCAGCTGTCCTAACCCTATTTGTTGTACCAGCACTTTATTTAGTAAGAGTACGATGGAAAGAAGGCAAATTAGAGGAAGAAGAATAAAAGAAGCTGTCTTTAGAGGGATGTTGATTCCTCTTAAAGACAGCTTTATTTTCTTTGAAAAAACCCCCTCGAAGGCTAAAGACTTCGAGGGGGTTAAAATCTGCTATTCTACACGGTTTGAGTCAGTGCGGGATTTGGAATTAGACCGATTTTCATCAAACTCTTCTCTTGTGAATACATCGTCAACGTTCATATTAAACTCTACAAGCTCTAAGCCAGTCATTTGTTTAATATTTCGACCGACGCTTTCTTTAATGTCTTTGTAGATTTCGGGAATGCTTTTTCCGTATTCTACATACACTTCCAAATCGATGGCAACTTGCTTTTCACCAACGTCTGCACGAATTCCTTTAGTGATGTTTTCATCACCACCAAACGTTTCTCTCATGCCTTGAAAGAAGCTGCCGCTCATTCCAAGAATGCCTTCTGTTTCAATTGTTGCTAAGGCAGCAATCTTTTTTATCACTTCATCATCATACGTAAGACGATCACGGTTTTCTTGTTGCTCTTGCTGAGTATGTTGCTCTTGCTCAAGTTGTTCATTCGTTTTTTCTGTTGACTTTACTGTTTGTGCCATTGTGCATCTCTCCTTTTAATCTTTAACGTTTAATAGGAATTTCGACTTGTATCTTATTTAACCGTTCTGAGTAAAGGTTAAACATAGTGGCTTCATGGAAAAACGGTGCTGCCATAGGTAAGAGAAGAACAGGCTTACATCAAGAATAGTTAGAAAATAAGTAGTTGACAGTCTTTTTAAACAGGGGTAGAATTTCTTTAAATCATATAAAAATACACGGAATTATAGTAGGAACGTTTTATGAGAAAGGAGAAGCGAAATTGACTTATCTTTATAAAGAAATGGAAGATCAAGATTATGACCTCCTTAATTCAAAGCTAAAAAGTCGAGATAGCCTTGATATTTTACGGTTTGCGCAACAAACATACGGCGAACATTTAGTTTATGCGTGTAGTTTCGGAGCAGAAGCCATGGTCATGCTCGATCTATTATCAAAGGTGCAAAAAGACGCACACATTCTATTTTTAGATACAGATTTTCATTTTCAAGAAACATACGAACTGATTGAAAAAGTGAAGCAGCGCTATCCAGATATGCAGATTAAACTCGCAAAGCCGCAGCTTACACCGGAGGAACAAGCACAGCAGTTTGGTGAAAAATTATGGTTGTCAAACCCCGATCAATGTTGTCAAATTCGCAAGTTAGATGTTCTTGAGCGAGAAATGGCTCCTTTTGATGCATGGTTATCAGGGTTGCGAAGAGAGCAGTCACCAACCCGTGCCAATACAGAATTTATTAATCAAGACCGTCGCTTTAAAAAAGTGAAAATATGTCCACTCATTCACTGGACAGAGGAAGAGATTTGGATGTATATCGAGCTTCATAAACTTCCTTATAATCCACTTCACGATCAACATTATCCAAGTATTGGCTGTACGTATTGTACAAATCCAGTTATGCCTGGGCAAGACAATCGAAGCGGCCGTTGGCAAGGAAATCAAAAGACCGAATGTGGGCTTCATGCTCCAACGAAAGGAGAAGATTAAATGCTAGTTAAAGAAAAAGACTTAGTGCAGCTATATGATCCGAACTATTCAACAGAGGGTGTAGTGGCTGAAATCGAACTTGATGGATTTGCTTTATCAGATTTAGAACTTATCGGAATCGGTGGGTTTTCACCGTTAACAGGTTTTTTGAATGAAAACGACTATCAAGCCGTTGTGGAAAACATGCGCCTTGTTAACGGTGCGCCGTGGAGCGTGCCCATTACGCTGCCTGTAGATGAGCAAAAAGCAGAAGCATTAAAAGACCACATGAAAGCAAAACTTGTGTATAAAGGCGATGTTTACGGGGTTATTACGATTGAATCAATTTATGAGCCAGACAAAAAGAAAGAAGCCAAGCATGTGTATCGGACGGAAGATACGGCCCATCCAGGCGTAGCAAAACTTTTTTCTCGACCAGAGTTTTACGTAGGTGGAGACATTGTGCTAACAAAGCGCTTGGAACGGGAACAGTTTGGTTCTTATTATCTTGATCCAACAGAAACACGCAAACAATTTGCCGATAAAGGCTGGAAAACCGTTGTCGGCTTCCAAACCCGTAATCCGGTTCATCGTGCTCATGAATACATACAAAAAGCGGCTTTAGAAACAGTAGATGGACTCTTCTTAAATCCGCTTGTTGGAGAGACAAAAGCAGGAGACATTCCAGCTGATGTCAGAATGGAGAGCTATGAAGTCTTGCTGGAAAATTATTACCCAAAAAACCGAGTGCACTTATCGGTATTTCCAGCGGCGATGCGCTATGCCGGTCCACGAGAAGCAATTTTTCACGCCCTCGTTCGCAAAAATTATGGATGCACCCATTTTATTGTCGGACGGGATCATGCCGGTGTCGGTGACTATTACGGCACATACGATGCGCAGGAAATTTTTAAAGAGTTCGAAGCTGAAGAATTAGGAATTAAGCCTCTTTTCTTTGAACATAGTTTCTTCTGCAAAACATGTGGCAATATGGCGTCTTCAAAAACGTGCCCACACGATAAAGAACATCACGTAATTCTTTCAGGGACGAAAGTCAGAGAGATGTTAGCAAAAGGAGAACTGCCACCTGAGGAGTTCAGCCGAAAAGAAGTGGTTGAGATTCTCATTCGCGGTCAACAGGAGGCGAATGCATGAGCAAGTCAGTTGAGAATCTTGTTTGGCACGATGCGACTATTACGAAAGAAGACCGTCAAAGAAAAAACAATCATAAAAGCTGCTTGCTGTGGTTTACAGGCCTTTCTGGTTCGGGGAAATCTACATTAGCGAATGCGCTTGACCAAGTGCTTTACAACAATGGCTTAAATAGCTATGTCTTAGATGGGGATAATGTTCGACAAGGGCTAAATCAGGATTTAGGTTTTACAGACGAAGACCGTGTAGAAAATATCCGCCGAATTGGAGAAGTTAGTAAATTGTTTGTGGACGCAGGTACCATTGTTTCCACTGCATTTATTTCCCCTTTTCAAGCAGATCGCGAGCGTGTACGGGAACGATTTGCTGACCATGAATTTATTGAAGTGTATGTGCGCTGCAATCTGGAAGAATGCGAAAAACGTGATGTGAAAGGACTTTATAAAAAAGCACGAGCGGGTGAAATCCCACATTTCACTGGGATTAGCTCTCCATATGAAGCGCCTGACCAACCAGATTTGACTGTCGATACAGCGGAAGAGTCAGTCGAAGAGTCGCTAGAGAAACTCGTAAACTATTTAAAAGACAAACAGATTGTAAGGTAGGGGAGATCAATGGCAAAAGGAACCGTTTCTCTTGTTGGTGCAGGCCCAGGCGACATTGGTCTGATTAGTTATAAAGGAATGCAGCGTTTACGGCAAGCAGATGTGGTTCTGTATGATCGTCTTGTGAATCCGCTCTTGTTAGAAGAAGCCAAAGAGGGAGCGAACCTAATTTATGTGGGAAAGCTTCCAAATCGTCATGTATTTCGCCAAGAAGCCATTCATGATGAACTCGTGCGACAAGCAGAATCTCATCAAGTCGTGGTTCGTCTAAAAGGTGGCGACCCTAGTGTATTTGGTCGGGTAGGAGAAGAGGCTTCCTTTCTAGAAAACTACCATGTTCCGTACGAAATTATACCTGGTGTCACGTCTGGAATTGCTGCACCAGCTTATGCGAATGTACCTGTTACACATCGAACAAAAGGAACTAGTTTTGCTGTTGCAACAGGTCACAGTCAAAAAGAGAATTCCCTTGAACTTGATTGGGAAGGTTTGTCAAAGATTGATACCGTTGCATTTTATATGGGGGTAAAAAACCTTCCTAACATCGTTGATCAATTTCAACAACATGGGCGAGCTGCGGATGAACCTGTACTGTGTATTCAGTGGGGGACAACGAGTAAGCAAAGAGTAGTAAAAGCCACACTGAGTACAATCGTCGAAGCTGTTCAGAAGCATGGAATTGGGAACCCAGCTATCACTCTTGTCGGAGATGTTGCAGCTCTGTATGAAGGGAAAAGCTGGTTTGAACAGAAACCATTATTTGGTCATTATCCTCTTATTCTCTCACAATCTGGGTCTCAGCTAGTTGAGCAGCTGCGCGAAGCAGGGGCAGAGGCGTATCAACCAAAAGTGGTTAGAAAACAAGGATTAAACCTAGCAAACCTTTTAAATGAAGGGGATTCACTTGTGTTTCAAGCTGAGCAGGATGTCCATGCTTTTTTTCAGCAACTAATCGCAGAAAAAATGGACGTTCGGTCGCTGAAGGTGAATGTTGTTAGCGAGACGTCAGAAGCAACAGAAGCACTGCGACACTATGGATTCTTTCAACTGTTAACAGAACCAGTTGGAGAGGTATTTACGTATGCAGCAAACGAAAGGGATCAAGTTGAGTGGACGGCTACTTCAGACATCATATTAAATCGTTTAAAAGAGGAAGAGTCCATTACAGATGTTTTCGTCTCAACTGTAGAGGAGCTTCAAATTTTAGACAGATTACTAGACGATTATCCAGCATTGCGTAACCTACCAATATATAGCTACTCACACAACGTTGTCTGTGAATTGGAAAAAAGAGCGTTGCGAGGTCTTTTAATCGACAGCCACGCACAAAGTCGTTTAGGGCAGTGGTTACATGATTGGCAAGGGCAGGTGAATCAACATGCAAGCCATTCTCTATGTCGGTCACGGTAGTCGCGTTCAAGCTGGAAACGAACAATTTCAGACGTTTATTAAACGATTAAAACCAGTTTTTGAAGCGTTTCAAACGCACGCATTTATTGAGCTAACAGCGCCAACTATTCAAGATGGCATTGATCGGTGCGTACAAGCAGGTGCAACCAAAATTGCCGTTGTTCCTGTTTTGTTACTAACCGCTTTTCATGCAAATAAAGACATTCCGAATGAATTAAAGGAAGCACAAAAGAGGTATCCTTCCCTACAACTAACGTATGGACGCCCTTTTGGCATTCATGACGATGTGATTCAAGTCGCTATTGATCGTCTGAAAGCTGCTGGCTTGCAGGAATGGGATCACGACAGAGAAGAAGGAACAACCATTTTACTCATTGGTCGTGGTTCAAGCGATGGCAACCAACCGAGCGATGTGGCTAAAATTGGGCGGCTGCTTTATGAGCGAATGGCGTGCGACAACGTGGAGATTGCGTTTTTAGCAGCAACCACTCCAACAGTTGAACAAGGTCTAAAGAAGTGTGAGCGGTTGGGCGCAAAAAAAGTGTATGTACTCCCGTATTTATTGTTTACTGGCGTGCTAATGAATGAGCTCTCGCAGTCCATTGAAGAAAGAGAGAATAATACCGAAACGAACTACATTCTTTGCGATTTTCTTGGCTTTGACTTTGGCTTAGAGGCTGTCTTAGAAGCACGAGTAAAAGAGGCAATGACAATGGACGTGATGAAACGATGACAGGTGCACTGCCTTACATGATTCAAGTATCTCAACTAACGATTACCGTTGTAGGTGGTGGAACGGTTGCGCATAAACGTTGCAAAGCGCTCATCCACGCTGGGGCAAACGTCCATGTACTTGCACCTCGTTTAGTGGGGGAGTGGGACGCATTGATACAAGAAGATGGCTTCCACTGGGAACAGCGTAGTTTAACGGGACAAGAAAGCCTTCTTTCCGATTGGGTATTTCTCTGCACAACCGATCAAGAGCTCCATCGCTCACTCATGAACAATCGAGCCCCTCGTCAAATGATGTATGCGTGCGATGACGCTCAAGCAGGACAGTTTTACGTACCTGCTCAAATTGATAAGGGACTATTGAGTGTGAGTGTCTCGACCGCTGGTGCAAGCCCTTCATATACAAAACGAATAAAAGCAATACTTGAAGAAGCATTGCCTGAAAACGCTGAAAGGGACTTGGTTTTTTTGCAACAAGCTCGAAAAAAGTTATTAGCGCAAGACGGGCAAAGGGAAGAAAAGCTTGCCGTTTTAAAAGAATTAGCTCGACCTGAACGATTACGAGATCCAAACCGAGAAGAATGGTTCAACAACGCGTTCGCATCATTAGAAAAAAGAAGGTAAGAGGTGAATCACTTGCAGTTGCAAACAACCAACAGTCCATTTAGCAAAGAACAAGTTGAATGGCTTAATCAACTATTGCCATCTTTAACGCAAGAGCAAAAAGTATGGTTAAGTGGCTATATGGCTGCTTCAGGAAACACTGCTGTTCAAGAAATAGCGGCTAGTGTGGAAACCGAGCAGGCACAAGCTCAACGTCCGACTGCTGAAAAACGAGAGGCAACGATTCTCTATGGTTCGCAAACAGGAAATGGACAGCAACTCGCTCAACAAGCGGCAGATCAACTGAAGGAACAAGGTGTAGACGTTACCCTTTCATCGATGCATACATATAAGCCAAAACAGCTTAAGGATGTAAAGCACTTGCTCGTCATCGTAAGCACACACGGAGAAGGTGACCCGCCTGATCATGCGATCACGTTCCATGAATTTATGTACAGTAGAAAAGCACCGAAGTTAGATGGGGTGGCTTATTCGGTATTAGCTTTAGGTGATTCGTCGTATGAATTTTTCTGCCAAACAGGTAAAGACTTCGATGAGCGCTTGGCTGAATTAGGCGGCACACGTCTGTTTCCTCGCGTAGACTGCGATCTTGATTTTGATGAAGATGCAAATGAGTGGATTCAAGGCGTACTAAAAAGTTTAACAGACCAAGCTGGTGAACAGCAGAGCAGTTCTACACAACAAGTGGAAGCACCGGCAGCGGGAACAGCTACTTATTCAAGGTCAAATCCATTTCCAGCAGAAGTGTTAACAAATATTAATTTAAATGGACGAGGATCTATAAAAGAAACCCGTCATCTTGAGTTATCCCTTGAAGGATCTGGCTTGTCTTTTGCACCAGGAGACAGTGTAGGGATTTTCCCGGAAAATGATGACGTATTAGTGACCCAGCTGCTCGAAGCAACCAGTTGGGACCCAGAAGAAGCGGTACCAATTAATAAAAAAGGCGATGTCCTTCCATTAAAAGAAGCGTTACAGCGACAGTTTGAGCTAACCGTATTAACAAAGCCTTTACTAGAAAAAGCATCCCTTTTATCTGAAAATGATGCGATTTCACAGCTTCTTCAAGCCGAGTCTTCAGAAGAATTAAAAGCGTATCTGGAAGGTCGTGACTTGATTGATCTTTATCAAGATTATGGACCGTGGAAAGGTGGCGCAAGTGATTTTGCAGCTATCTTAAGAAAGATGCCGCCACGCTTATACTCGATTGCAAGTTCATTTGAAGCGGAGCCAGACGAAGTGCATCTAACGATTGGTGCGGTGCGATATGATGCACATGGACGGAGTCGAACAGGGGTCTGTTCCGTTGAATGCGCCGAGCGAAAAGAGCCAGGCGATACACTGCCAATTTTTATTCAAAAAAATGAAAGCTTCCGTTTACCTGAAAACCAAGAAGCACCCATTATTATGATTGGCCCTGGAACGGGTGTCGCGCCATTTCGTGCCTTTTTAGAAGAAAGAGAAGAGCTCGGCGTGGAAAGCCAAGCATGGTTATTTTTCGGAGATCAGCATTTCACAACCGACTTTCTCTATCAAACAGACTTTCAGCGCTGGTTGCAAGAAGGGGTCTTAAGCAAAATGGATGTGGCATTTTCACGAGATGGTAAAGAAAAAGTTTACGTCCAGCATCGGATGAAAGAACATGCAGGCGAACTATTTTCGTGGTTAGAAAAAGGTGCCTATGTGTATGTATGTGGAGATGAGACACGAATGGCAAAAGATGTTCAGGACACCTTGCTTGAGATTATTAAAGAACACGGACAAAAAAGTGACGATGAAGCGAATGCTTATTTAACAGCAATGCAACAAGAAAACCGATATTTGCGAGACGTATATTAATGGAGGGATGGCAGTGAAAAAGATTGATGAAATTCAAGCACAGGATGGACCTCCGAGTGACGTAGAGCGGATAAAAGAGGATAGTCATTATTTACGAGGCACGTTAACAGAAGCATTAAATGAACCGATTAGTGCTGGCATCAATGATGATGATAATCGCTTAATGAAATTTCACGGTAGTTATTTACAAGATGATCGCGATTTAAGAGATGAACGCAGACAACAAAAGCTTGAACCTGCGTACCAATTTATGGTGCGTGTTCGACTGCCAGGAGGAGTGGCAACACCTGATCAGTGGCTTAAGATGGATGAACTTTCGCGCGAATATGCGAATGGCACGTTACGATTAACAACGAGGCAAACGTTTCAACTTCACGGCATTTTAAAATGGAATATGAAAAAAAGCATCCAAGGAATCAATGAAGCGCTTATGGATACGATTGCAGCGTGTGGGGATGTCAATCGAAATGTCATGATTACACCAAATCCATATCAGTCAGATTACCATCAAGAAGTGTATGAATGGTCACGGAAATTGAGCGATGATTTGCTGCCGAAAACAAGAGCCTATCATGAAATTTGGCTTGATGAAGAAAAAGTTGCTGAAACACCGAAACAAGAAGAGGTTGAACCGATGTATGGTCCGCTTTATTTGCCAAGAAAGTTTAAAATTGGCGTAGCGATCCCACCAGCTAATGATGTGGATGTGTTTTCGCAAGATATCGGCTATATAGCGGTCATTGAAGATGGGAAACTAAAAGGGTTTAACATTGCAGTAGGTGGCGGGATGGGTATGACTCATGGCGACCAGCAAACCTATCCTCAGCTGGGACGGATAATAGGTTTTTGTAAACCGGAGCAGATGGTTGATGTAGCTGAAAAGCTCATTACCATTCAGCGAGATTATGGAAATCGTTCAGAGCGTAAATATGCGCGATTTAAATATACAATTGATAAACGTGGTCTAGATTGGCTTGTGACGGAACTGCATGAACGGTTAGGATGGCAGTTAGAAGAGGCGACGGCGGTTCAATTCGATCATAACGGCGATCGATATGGCTGGACGAAAGGGATACGAGGCCGTTGGCACTACACGCTTTTTGTACAAAATGGCAGAATTAAAGATGATGGTGACTATCAACTAATGACTGGATTACGAGAAATTGCCAAGGTCCATTCTGGGGATTTTCGTTTAACAGGTAACCAGAACGTCATTATTAGTAACGTCACATCAGCAAAGAAAAAGCAAATCACAGCGTTAATTGAAGCGCATGGGTTATCAGACGGCACGTACACATCAGGCTTACGGAGAAATTCAATGGCGTGCGTAGCTTTTCCTACTTGTGGTTTAGCGATGGCGGAGTCAGAACGATATTTGCCGTCCCTCGTTTCAAAACTTGAATATGTATTGGATGATGCGGGGTTAAAAGATGAGGATATTACGATACGCATGGCTGGGTGCCCAAATGGCTGTTCACGAGCAGCGCTAGCTGAGATCGGCTTTATCGGTAAAGCGCCAGGTAAGTATAATCTTTATTTAGGTGCTGGTTTTGCTGGTGAACGTTTAAGTAAAATGTACAAAGAAAACATTGGCGAAACAGAAATTCTTGATACCCTTGCACCGATCATTCATGACTATGCAAAAAATCGAGTAGAGAAAGAGCACTTCGGTGATTTCGTTATTCGCTCAGGCTATATTCACAAAACAGAATCAGGTCTCGATTTTCATAAAGAAAACGCTGATGCTTAAACGCAAAAACCCGACATTCTAAAGAATGCCGGGTTTCTCTATTTCTTACCGCCTCTGACTAACTGAATAATAAGTACAATGAGCGCAACGATAAGAAGTAAATTAATAAATCCACCTGCAACATCGAGTAAAAGTCCTACGAGCCAAACGGCAAGAATAATACCAATAATTGTCCAAAGCATATTTTTGACCTCCAAATGCTAAAAATAATGAACAATACTATCTTTCCCGTTTAAGCGAAGAGATAAACGTTAATTGCTAGAATCGCCTTCAATCATGAGGGACGCTTCTGTATAGCCTTCTTCTGATCCCATAAGTTCCACTGTAATGACTGCTTCGCCATTATCTGATTCAAATTCTGGAACAAATTCAAGAAGTTGTTCACTTGTATAGGTTAGCTCTGTGTAATCTCCTTCATTGCTGCGATTTTCTTCCGTAACATCATATGGCAAATGGGAACGAACTTGTTCAATTGCGTCTTCTTCAGAGAAAAACTCATCTCGTTCTAACGCTTGCAAGTCTAGATGAATCTCTGTAGCGCGCTCAACTTCAAAAGAAACAGATAGATAACCTGTGTTATCGGTATAATCATAGTTTGACTCGTCTTGATTGATTTCATTTTCTCCGTACTCAGCTTCAAAATCTTCCGTTGTATTTCCAAGACCCGGTACAGACGTATTTTGATTACAGCCTGTGATCAAAAGAACTGACAGGAAGATAGTGGATAAAGTGATGTGCTTCATGATGTTGCCCCTTTCAAATCGTTTCGTATTTTACAAGTACCCCGTCAAATCGATCATAAAACGAACAAAATCTTACAAATACAATATGCATATTTATTGCCTATGTTTCATAGAATAGTAGAAGAATATTTTTTGAAAGCAGGTGAAGCGATGAATAAGTGGCTAGTGGCAAGTCTATTATTTTTTCCATATTTTTTTAGTGGAGAACCAATTGAAGAGCATGTGGACGGGGAGGAACCAATTGACCATTTGTGGACAAGCTCTACAGTTGAATATGACTACCATGTAGGGAAAGATTTAATATCGAGAGCCTACTCCACGCTTGTAAGTGAAGATGACGATCAGGCTAGGATTTTAATTGAACTTGATACTTCCGTCGTTAATGGAGACATTCTTCTTAGTACCGCGGAAGAGCTTCATGAGAAACTTGAACAGGCTCAGCCTGGCTTAAGCAGAGGCATCTTTGCTCGTTCCGATGGTAGAGCGCAAGGTGACGAGAGCATCAAACTTTATATTGGTGGAGTGGAAAATACCGATCTAGAGTTAGAGACAACTGAAGAATTTGTAAAGCATGTCATTAATGATCTAAATTAATGTCACATCATACATAGCTTATCGTTCATACGATGAGCTATTTTTATCGTTACAATGGTACAATTCAAATTGAGAGGCAGGTGGATATCTAATGAAATCTCTCTGTGAACAATTGTATTTTTACGACGAGGTGAAGATGATGAGCAACAAATGGCTTCATTGGGCAAATCGTATTCAAGCCATTGCCCAATCAGGAAAAGCATTTTCAAGCGACCCCTATGACGTAGAACGTTACGATGAATTGTTAACCATGAGTGCGGACATCCTTGCTAATTACGGTGATGTGGATACGAAAATTGTAAAAACTTTGTTTGAAAACGAATCAGGCTATCAAACGCCAAAGCTTGATGGAAGAGGTGTTGTGTTTCTAGATAATAAAGTTCTGCTTGTTCGCGAAAAGAAAGATCAGCTTTGGTCATTACCAGGAGGGTTCTGTGAGGTTGGTTCGTCTGCAAAAGAAAATGTGGAAAAAGAAATCTATGAAGAATCAGGCTATCAAACAAAAGCTACAAGGTTGTTAGGATTGTATGATATGCAGAAGCACGGCCATCCCCTTCAGCCATTTCATTACTATAAAGTGTTTTTACAATGTGAGATTATAGACGGCACAGCAAGTAAAGGGGTGGAAACAGACCAAGTCGGTTTTTTTACACGCGATTCGTTACCACCATTATCAACGAGGCGAAATACAGAAGAACAAGTGAAGTCGATGTTCGCATTTTTAGATCAGACGAAGGTGGAAGCTTATTTTGAATAAAGTGAAATGTCTTCTAAACGAAGGCATTTTTAATTTGTTCAAATAATGAACACACGTTAAAAAAAGTAACAAAAAAGATTGGTTTTATATATGAATCAATTTCATCACCCCTACATCGTGTCATAATAACGAACATTTATCTTAATTGGCGAACGCTTGCCCCGGGCACGGTCTCAGCCATTCTCGCGTAAAATCTCGCTCCAATGTCTTCAAACACGTGCTGTTCCCGCGGGCGTCGTCGCCAAATTAATAACAAAAATTTCACAAATGATATTGTTGTTATCATTCATAAAAATGACTATGAGTACCTATTATAATTCATTTATATATATAGAAATTAAATTGGCACATCTTTTGCATTAATTAACACAAAATGTAAGCGTTTACTTTGAAGGAGGGGGATGAGTACGATGAAATTAATGTTTGTAGTGTGTTTGTTAATTCTATTGGTAGGGTGCGGAAGTGGTAATTCTTCTACAAATCCTAGTGATGAAGCATGGTCACCAACAAGGGACATTGAGTTTGTGGCACCAGCTCGTGCTGGTGGGGGCTGGGATACTTCAGCTAGAATGATAACAAATGTCATTATGGAACAGGGTTTAATGGAACAAAATATAGGTGTAGTCAACAAACCAGGTGGCACTGGAGCAGTTGGTTGGGCTTATATTGAAAATCAAAAAAGTGATCATACGTTCTTTACGACCTCATCTCATATGATCTACTCAATGTTATCTGGTAATTCTGACTATAATTGGGATGATCTAACACCAATTGCAAATTTAGCAGCTGACTATGGAATTATTGCAGTTAGTGGAAATGCACCATGGAATTCATTAAGTGAATTAATGGAAGATTACAAAATGAGACCTTCAGAGTTAACGGTTATTGGAACAAATACTCCTGGAGGGCAGCAGCATATTCAGTTTGTAGATTTAGCCACAGAAGCTGGCGTTAGTATGGAGGATATTCGATATGTTGCTGACCCAGGAACAGGTGGAATTCCAAGTTTGTTAAGTGGTCACGTCCAAATATTATCGTCAACACTAGGTGCAGGTTCCATTGAACAGCATCGAGCTGGTGATATAAAAATATTGGCGGTGTTTGCAGAAGAGAGAGTTCAAGGAGAGGATATTTCTTCCATCCCTACTGCGATTGAACAAGGTTATGACACCGTGCATGTAATTTGGCGAGGGGTATTTGGTCCGAGTATCTTATCGGAAGAACAAGTATCATATTACGAATCGGTTTTAAGAGAGGTAAACAATTCTCAACAGTTCGCTGAGATTAGAGAAAGGCTGGGCTGGACAGAGATGTTTATGGATAGTGAAGAGTACGCTGAATTTATTGAAAAAGAAGTAGAGTCGAATCGAGTTATTATGAAAGAACTTGGTTTACTTGCTGAAGGGCGCTGAAGAAGGGGATGCCAATGAATAGAAAAATTAGTCTAGTATTAGCCGCTATTGCGCTTATTTATCTTATCTTGACTTTCAATCTACCTAATTACGAGTATATTCTTATCGACGCCGATGTTTTTCCGTTTTTGTTAGGTGGGGCACTTCTGGTATTGTCGATTGTATTATTTTTTCTAAAGTCAGACGAAGATGCGACGTTATTTATGAAAAAGAAAGATCTTGCGGTGTTACTTACAATGTTTAGTATGCTTCTCGCTTACATCCTCTTGCTAGAACCAATAGGATTTGTGCTATCAACTTGTGTATTTCTATTTAGTAGCTCCTTATTTCTAGGTTATCGTAAACATCTGACAAATGTTGCTGTTTCTGGAGTAGTCCCTCTAACTATTTATTTCTTATTTACGAGCTTATTAGGGATTGCATTGCCGCAAGGTATTTTACCATTTTAGAAGTTGGTAGAGGTGAGAAAAATGAATACATTTAGTGGAATAATTGAAGGTTTTCAAGTAGCTTTTAGTTTTGAAGGGATATTATTCGTAGCCATTGGCGTATTGATAGGAACAGCAATTGGCATTATGCCAGGACTGGGGCCTATAACTGCAATTGCAGTTATGATTCCAATAACTTATGGAATGGAGCCTGTATTTGCGCTTGTGATGATGGCTGGCGTTTACTATGGAGCCATTTTTGGAAGCTCAACATCATCGATTTTACTTAATACGCCTGGGGCAGCGAGTACCGTTGCAACGACATTTGATGGCTATCCAATGGCGCAAAAAGGGCAGGCGGGTAAAGCATTGGCTATTGCTGCGGTGGCTTCATTTGTAGGTGGAACAGTTGCAGCGTTGTTTCTTATGCTATTTGCACCGCTCCTTGCACAGCTTGCAGTTACCTTTGGTCCTCCTGAATATTTTGCACTAATGCTTCTGGGGATTATTGCCATAACCAGTTTTTCAGAAGGTTCGTCGATCCGTGCATATATATCTGCCATTTTAGGATTCATGATTGTGACAATTGGAATTGATTCACAAACGGGTACGAAACGCTTTACATTTGGTGAGGTAAACTTGCTAGAAGGTATTGATTTTCTAGTTATTGCATTAGGTTTGTTCGCATTAGCGGAAGTTACGCAATTAATTAAAAATCGTTCGGATAATTCCTTACAAAATATGTCTAATATTGGTTCAATTAAACTGACAAAAAAAGATATAAAAGAAATGGCAGGGCCAATGTCGAGGCATTCTATATTGGGCTTCGTAATTGGAGTTTTACCTGGAGCAGGGGCAACAATTGCTTCTTTTATGAGTTATGTGGCAGAAAAAGGCTTGTCTAAACGTCCGAAAGAATTCGGTAGAGGTTCTATAAAGGGATTAACTGCACCTGAAACCTCGACTAACGCAGCTTCAACAGGTTCATTTGTACCGCTTTTGAGTTTGGGAATACCTGGTTCAGGCACGACGGCAGTATTATTAGGGGCGTTTTTAGTTCTAGGTGTACAGCCAGGTCCGCTATTAATGTCAGAGAACCCTTCAGTATTTTGGGGAATCATCGCGAGTATGTATTTAGGGAATATCATTTTAATCATATTAAATTTGCCGCTTATTCCATATATCGCGAAGCTACTAAAAATTCCTCGACCATTACTTATATCACTTATATTAACGTTTTGCGTAGTAGGTGTTTATTCTGTTTCATTTAGCACATTTGATCTTTATTTATTATTATTCTTTGGCGTAATAGGAGTAATAATGAAAGGATTGAAATTTCCAGCTGCTCCTTTTATACTAGCTTTTATTTTAGGTGGTTTGATGGAACAAAATTTTAGAATGGCGCTTACGATTTCTGATGGAGATGTATCAATCTTTTTCCACAATCCTGTTGTATTATCCTTTCTAGGAATTACAATTCTAGCATTATTAGTACCTGTTGTCCGAAAAAAGTGGACTAAAAAACATTATATTGATGAAAGTGAAACCATGTAATTTCAACAATTGACTTCAATTTCCCCAACATTGAAGTTTTTTTTATTAAGAAAACTAATCGGCAAAGAAGACACCGTATGCGCAAGTGATCGTGCAGTGCATACGGATTTCGCTTGTGCCTGTGGTAAGCGTTCGCCATTTTAACTTGATTATTAGTTTTTTGTACCAAATTTAAGTTATCAATTTAAACAAGACAAATATCAAAAAATTCAGCTTAGATTATTTACAGGCATGAGTTGCTATAGCTACAATGAATTGAAACCTTTTTCATGAGAAAGCAGTATAGAGAATAGGAAAACTTAACTGTGGAGTGTGAAGAATGAAAAAAATGTATGCGGTCACACCGGCTAATTTTGTAGAAGTGTTAATTCGTAAGGGATACGAATCGATTTATCAGCAATTAAGTGTCGCGTTTCGAGAACAAATAAGTCTTGAAGCATTTACTGCTTTCTGTGAGGAACATCTAAACGAAAAACTACAGTTTATCCAGATTTCAACAATGGAGATTCAGGGTTTTACAGAATACCAATGGCTGGCACATGAGGAAGCATTAGGATTACGAGTGTTATTTTCTGAAGAGCATATTATTTATGGGTTCCAAATTGTACCTGCTAGGATGGCTTACCCATCAGACAAGCTGTGGTCAAAAAATACGTACGCTTTTCCGTTTAAAGGTAGTTGGTTGACGTTTTGGGGAGGGACAAACGAACTTGTGAATTACCATTACCCCCTCGAACAACAGCGGTATGCTTATGATTTTGTAGTGAGTCGCAACGGCTATACGTTTGATGGCGAACCTGATCAAAATGAAAACTATTATGCGTTTGGTAAAGAAGTCTATGCGCCTTGTAAGGGAACTGTCGTTCAGTGTGTATCAACAGAAGAAGATGTCAAGCCAGGCGTCCTTACGAATGAAGATCAGCCCTGTGGAAACTATGTTATTTTAAAACATAATCACGATGAATATAGCTTGATTTGTCACATGAAACAACATAGTGCCATGGTAAAGGTGGGTGATTTTGTAGAAAAGGGTGCACTTCTCGGACAATGTGGCAACTCTGGTCATACAACAGAACCGCATATCCACTTTCATGTGATGAACCAGCAAGACCCTTTTTCAGCACAATCAATTCGCATAAAACATGATGTTGAACCAGTAAGAGGGGAAATGGTTAAGGAAGATTAAAGTCAATAAACAGAAAGTTAGAATGATTCTAAAGGGAATGGAAGGATTGATTGGATGGTAACGTTCACAAAACCAGATGTACGAGCATTTTTAAAAACGGTGAAAGTAACGCAGTTTACGGTAAGTCCAGATGGGAAGACGATTGCATTTCAAGCTGACTTTACAGGCGTACCAGAAATTTGGGCGATGGATGTTGAGGTTGGATTTCCATATCAATTGACTTCTGTTGGACAGAAGGCATACGATTTACGTTTTAGTACGGATGGAACATTTATGATCGTCAGCTTTGACCACGATGGAAACGAAAAAGCACAATTGTATGGTCTCTCCGTTGAAGGAGGAGAGTTGACCCCGATTCGAACAAAAGAGAACACGCATTATAACGTGTGTGCGCAATCAAAGACTGGTCAACAGCTATACTATACATCGGATCAGGATAATAAAACGTATTTTAATTTATACACCTATCATTTTGAAACAGAAGAGGAGTCAATGGTTTTAGAGGGAGAAGGGGCAAGATTATCTTTTTCTGCATTAAGTAAGGATGAACAGTCGTTTACCTATGCAAAATTTTACGGAAATACATCGAGTGTCGGCTATCTCTATAGAAATGGAACAAGCGAACCTCTGATTCCAGACGCTGATCGCGAGCATGTGACTTCGGATAGTGTGATTGTAAAAGATGGAACGGTTTACTTTACAACAAATGTTAATCAAGAGTTTAGTTTTTTAGCACGTTATCATCCCGACACAAAGACATTTGAAGAGCTTTTGACGATTAATGGGGAAGCGATAACGAGCCTGACATTAACGGAAGATGAAACATTGATCTATCTGATTACAACAGCAGGTGTGCTAGATAAATGCTATCTCTATCATCTCGATACAGGCACTTATGAAGAACTAGCCTTACCTATAACATCTGTGGAGCAAGTCGAACTTACTACTTCAGGGGCGCTCGTTGTGCTAGGTTCAAAGCCAACACGACCAAGCAACATTTACATGTATCACGAAAAGGAATGGAGCCAGCTAACAGATGTGCGTGTGACAGGTATACATGAGCAAGAATTAAGTGAGCCTGATGTGATCCGTTATTCTTCGTACGACGGGTTAGAAATTGAGGCGTTATTGTATAAGCCACAGCCTGATAAAGCGAATGGATACACCGTGCCTATGCCACATGGTGGGCCGCAATGGGCGGACCTTTTAGAATATGACGCCAATAGCCAGATTCTTGTTTATGAAGGCTATCAAGTTTTTATGCCTAATTACCGGGGATCAACTCGATATGGAGCAAGTTTTACAAAAATGGTCGAAGGAGACTGGGGCGAGGGGCCGCGTTCTGATATTCTCGAAGGATTGGATGTATTAACTGCACAGAAAAAAATGGATCCGGAAAAATTGGTTGTTCTAGGGGGAAGTTATGGAGGCTATATGACGCTTTTATTACATGGTCGCCACCCAGAAAGGTTTAAAGCGGCTGTCGATATTTGTGGGGTATCCAATTTATTTAGCTTTGTTGAAACCGTGCCAGAATCATGGAAACCTGTAATGGATCGGTGGGTTGGCAATCCAGAAAAAGATAAAGAACGGTTAATAAAAGATTCACCAATTACATATTTAGAATCAATGACAAAACCAATGCTCGTCATTCAAGGCGCAAATGATCCACGGGTTGTCAAAGAAGAATCAGATCAAATTGTTGATGCGCTTAGGAAACAAGGTACAGACATCGACTATCTTGTCTTTGAAGACGAAGGACATGGTTTTACAAAAGTGGAAAATCGAATCACGATGTTTGAGACGATCATTCGCTTCTTAAATCGCCATTTGCCTGTATGAAAAAGTGGAAGCATCCAGCGATACTCCTTGGTACAACAGGTCTTGCAAACATCGGGGACTTCATTTATTTAATTCTGATAAATATTTTAGTTCTTCAACTAACAGGGTCGGCAACAGCCGTTGCGGCCCTGTGGATAATCGGTCCACTTGTTAATATATTCACAAAGTTGTGGACAGGTAGTTTTATCGACTACAGGAGCAAGCGACTCATTATGATGACGACATATCTCATTCGTGCAGTAGGCATCGCAATGATTGCGTTTGCGCCAAATCTCTTTTTCATTTATTTCCTGTTGATCGTGTTAAGTTTCGCGCAGTCCTTTTTCTTTCCGGCATCGATCACGTATACGACAATGCTTGTACCTGTGGAGCTTAGGAAGCGCTTTAATGCTATTCGATCTTTTACGTCATCTAGTGCGTTTATTATTGGTCCAGCCATTGGTGGTTTGCTTCTTTTAGCATTTTCCTCTTCCGTTACGCTGTTTATAAATGCATTTCTATTCGTTGTAGCGGCGAGTCTTTTATTCTTTCTACCAGAAGAACAAGAGGGGCAACGTATAAAACCGCCAGCTTTAACGTTGCACCAAGTAAAGACCGATTTTACAATCGTTTTAACGTTTATCAAAAACGAATCGTTTTCAATGGGGATTTACATCGCTTTTCAATTAACGCTTTTATTTACATTTGCGCTGGATGTGCAAGAAGTTGTATTTGTGCAAAATGCGGTAGGGTTATCTGAACTCGACTATAGTTTCCTGATTAGCATAACCGGAATTGGTTCGCTTGTATCCGCTATCATTCTTTCTTTTTTTGCCAATCATTTTACATTACGATGGATGATTGCGAGTGGCATGTTTTTTATGACGATTGGGTATGTCATTTACGCATTTTCTTGGTCGTTTGCATCCATTGCTGTTGGTTTTATCATCTTAGGATTTTTTAATGTCATTGTGAATGCAGGCATGACTACGTTTTATCAGAACCACGTGCCGATGCCAATGATGGGAAGAGTGACAAGTATCTTTCAACTTGGTCAAAGTATGGGGCAAATTATACTTGTATTACTAACAGGGCTTATCATTGATCTTTTTTCGTTGCGCGTAACAATTGTTGTTCTTGCGCTTTCATTGATGCTAGTAGCGCTTTTGTTTTCAGTTGTTGTACTTAAGAAGAGAAACCAAGTCTATTTTATGGAGAATCCGCAAGTACAGAAAGCGAAAGCCGCGAAATAAAGAGGAAATAAGAAAAGAGACTTCTTATAATTTACCAATAATTAGCGTTTTGTGAAGGTTGAAAAAGGGGAGAGGTGAAAGAAGCAATTAAAAGGAGGACGAAACGTGACGACAATGGAACAGAAAAAGGCAGAATCTTACGTGAACGATGTGATCGAGCAGGTGAAGGAGAAAAATCCAAATCAACCTGAATTTTATCAATCGGTGCAAGAAATGGCGCATTCATTAATTCCGTTATTTGAACGAGCACCTCACTACATGGATTATGCGATCTTAGAGCGCATGGTTGAACCTGATCGCATGATTACCTTCCGAGTCGCTTGGAGTGACGATGAGGGTGTGGTTCATGTAAACCGAGGTTTTCGCGTTCAGTTTAATAATGCGATTGGTCCTTATAAAGGAGGCTTGCGGTTTGATCCTTCTGTGAATGAAAGTATTGTGAAATTCCTCGGGTTTGATCAAATTTTTAAAAATGCGTTAACGGATCAAGCGATTGGTGGAGGAAAGGGTGGTGCAGATTTCGATCCTAAAGGAAAATCAGATATGGAAATTATGCGGTTTACCCAAAGCTTCATGAATGAACTCTCTAAATACATTGGTCCAAATGTAGATGTGCCTGCTGGAGATATCGGTGTTGGAGGGCGCGAAATTGATTTTATGGTCGGTCAATACAAACGGTTACGTGGTGCTTTTGAAAAAGGCGCATTCACTGGAAAAGGGATCGATGTCGGCGGGAGTTTAATGCGAACTGAATCAACTGGATATGGAGCTGTATATTTTGCCGAACAGATGCTAAAACATGAGGAAAGTGATTTAGAAGGAAAAAAAGTGATTGTATCAGGTGCCGGAAAAGTATCGCTTTATGCAATGGAAAAAGCTGTGGAGTTAGGTGCGACGGTTGTGGCGTGTAGTGATTCAAGTGGCTATATTTTTAATGAAGATGGCTTAGATGTTAGCACCATTAAACAAATAAAAGAAGAAGAGCGGAAACAAATTTCTTCGTATTTAGATTACGATGAAAACGCAACGTTCCATGAAGAAGGGCGTATGTGGGAAGTGAAGTGTGATCTTGCCTTTCCTTGCGCGACACAAAATGAATTAGATGAAGACGATGCCAAACAACTCGTCGAGAATGGTGTTACTGCAGTTGTTGAAGGAGCGAACATGCCTTGCACAGAGGATGCGATTCATTACTTACAGAAAAATGATGTGCGGTTTGGGCCGGGTAAAGCCGCAAATGCAGGTGGCGTTGCTGTGTCTGCTTTAGAAATGGCGCAAAATAGTTCACGAGTGTACTGGAGCTTTGACGAAATTGATGGCATGTTAAAAGACATTATGGAGGATATTTATAAAAAAAGCGCTTCAGCCGCCAAAGAATATGACGTAGAGGGTGACTTGATATCAGGTGCCAATATTGCTGCATTTAAAAAAGTGGCAGATGTGATGGTGGCTCAAGGAATTATTTAACTGAGAAGTGAACGAATTTGACTGGCTATCTAACAAACGAGCGCTCTTTTGTGACAGTAGTTGTCAGGTTCTTTGGCTAAACTATAGACGAAAGGAGCGATAAAAATGGAGAAGCGAAAGCTCATTTTGTTTATAGCGACAAGTCTTGATGGCTACATTGCGACAAAGGAAGAGAACCTTGACTGGCTATTTGAAGTGGAAGGAGAGGATGATAATGGATTCTCGCGTTTTTATGAAAAGGTTGATACTGTGCTGATGGGACGGCGTACATTTGATTGGGTAAATAGAGAAACAGATGACTATCCATACCAGGATAAATCGAGTTATGTGTTTACACGTTCTAAAGGGAGCGCTCATCACTCGGCTCAGTTTATAACGAACCACACCCGCTTTTTTATATCTAATTTAAAACAACAAGATGGAAAAGCAATTTGGTTAATTGGTGGAGGAGAGCTCCTTTCTTTCTGTCTGAAGGAAAACCTTGTTGACGAGATCATTGTTACGGTTGCTCCCAAGATAATTGGAAGTGGCATTCCCTTATTTCGAGAAGGGGTTAATCAAATTGATTTAACGTTACATCATGTTGATACATTTAATCAATTTGTAGAATTGCATTATACAGTAGATCAGAAGGCTTGAGTGATCGTGCTCAAGTCTTTTTTATTGTTAATACTAACAAAATATAAACGGTACAGTTAAATACGTTAGTAATCGAAAAATTAGAGGGGAATTTTATATATTTAAATCGATTAGTTGGAAAATTGAGGTGAATCCTCATAGATAAGACAATTAAGAGGTTATAAAATTAATTTAAATAACAAGAATGAAAAATTCTGATAAGTTGTTTGACAGCGCTTTCATAAAGTGGTATGTTTTTGAATATAACATATAAATAAATTCCGTTTTAAAAATGTTAAATAAAAATGCGAGGAGATGAAATCGAGTGTTTAGTCCTCATGTTGAAGCTACTAGTCGAGAAGAGCTGCACAAGTCGCAATCGGAGCGTCTAATCCGAACGGTTGATTCTGTGTATAAACACGTGCCTTTTTACCGGGACAAATTCGTAGAAGCTGGAGTTCAACCTCATGACATTCAATCCATCTCAGACATTACAACATTACCGTTTACAAACAAACAAGATTTACGCGACCATTATCCATTTGGCTTACTTGCTGTTCCGAAACAGAAGCTAGCCAGAATTCACGCTTCATCTGGCACAAGTGGAAAACCAACAATTGTTGGATACACAAAAAATGATCTAACGCATTGGGGAGAGATGACTGCACGCGCAATTGTATTAGCAGGAGGAAGCGAGAATGACCTCATTCATAATGCTTATGGATACGGTTTGTTTACTGGTGGTTTAGGGCTACACGGAGGAATTGAAACGTTAGGCGCAGCGGCTATTCCAGTATCGGGCGGAAATACAGAGCGGCAAATCCTTTTACTCCAAGACTTACAACCAGATGGCATTTGTGCGACGCCATCTTATATGATTAGTCTAATAGAAAAAATGGAGCAAATGGGCTGTTCTCCTGCTTCAATCGGATTGAAATACGGCATTTTTGGAGCTGAACCGTGGTCAGAAGAAATGCGGTCAAAGCTGGAACAGAAGCTTGGGATAAAAGCAATCGATATTTATGGCTTAAGCGAGGTGCTTGGTCCAGGTGTATCGGCGGAATGCCATGAAGCACAGAACGGACTACATATCGCAGAAGACCATTTTCTCGTAGAGGTGATCAATCCAGAAACATTAGAGCCAGTAGAAGAAGGAACATTTGGCGAACTTGTTTTTACAAGCTTAACAAAAGAAGCCCTCCCGATTATCCGTTACCGCACAGGTGACATTGCCGCACTTACCACCGCACCATGTTCATGTGGACGAACGACGGCTCGGATGACAAGAGTTAAAGGACGAACAGACGATATGTTCATCATAAGAGGTGTAAATGTATTTCCATCTGAAATGGAGCGTGTGCTGTTAGAGGTGGAAGAACTTGTACCGCATTATCAAATCCATCGTTTGCAACAAGGTTCAATGGAAGCGGCGCGGGTGCATGTTGAAGTGTGTGACCATTTTTATCAGCAAGTTAATGGGGATCTCCTGCATGAACAAGTGTACATGTTGAAAAGAACCATCGCGAAGCAGCTTAAATCCGCCTGTCTAATTTCTGTTGAAATCGTATTAGAAAAACCAGGTGGGATTCCACGGTCAGAAGGGAAAGCGATTCGTATTATCGACCACCGTCACAAACAGCAGAAGGGTGTAGTCAAATGAGTAAGGAGTCTGTCGATATAATCGTAATTGGTGGAGGACCGGTTGGTTTATTTGCTGCTTTTTATGCAGGAATGCGAGGAATGTCCGTAAAAATTATCGAAAGTTTACCTCAATTAGGTGGACAGCTAAGTGCCCTTTATCCTGAAAAATATATTTATGATGTGGCTGGCTTCCCGAAAGTTCGTGCCCAACTGCTAATAGATGGTCTGGTTGAACAAATGAATCCATTTCAACCGATTGTCTGCTTAGAAGAGGAAGTAACAGATGTGGAAAAAGATGAGGATGGTCTTTTCAACATTACAACAAATCAAACGACTCACGTAGGAAAGACCATTTTAATTACAGCGGGAAATGGCGCCTTCCAACCAAGGAAAATGAAAGTCGACCGAGAAGATTCATTTAAGGGAACAAACATTCATTATTTCGTTCCGGATATGAACATGTTTACAAATAAAGATGTGGCCGTTTTTGGTGGTGGCGATTCAGCTGTAGACTGGGCGCTTATGCTTGAACCAATTGCTAAAAGCGTAAAGCTCATCCATCGACGTGATGCATTTCGTGCGCATGAACATAGTGTTGAGCTACTAAAGAAATCATCAGTAGAAACGCTGACACCTTATGCGCCGGTTGAATTAATTGGATCTGACAGAGTCGAGCGTGTCGTACTTCAACATGTTAAAACAGAAGACGTGCTAGCAGTTGAAGTTGACGATGTCATTGTGAACTACGGGTTTGTGTCGACGCTTGGTCCAATTAAACATTGGGGACTGAACATTGAAAAGAACGCTATCGTCGTGAATGCAAAACAAGAAACATCGATACCTGGAATCTATGCAGCTGGTGACATTTGTACATTTGATGGAAAAGTAAAATTAATCGCAAGTGGTTTTGGTGAGGCTCCGACTGCTGTCAGCAATGCAAAAGTCTATATTGATCCGAAGGCGAGAGTTCAGCCCCCGCATAGCACCAGTATTATGGGAACAGAAGAGAAGAAAGCGCCCGTTCAATCATGAGTGAAAAAAGGAGTGTACACGATGGCGAAATTTGTATGTGTGAACCAAGAAACATGTATTTCATGTGGGTCTTGTGGAGCGATTGCACCTGACGTATTTGAGTATGATGATTCAGGTTTAGCCTATGTTCACCTTGATAACAATGAGGGATCTGCCGAAGTACCTGACGTGTTCCATGATGATGTAGACGATGCTTGTGAAGAGTGTCCGACTGGCTCCATAAAAGTAGCAGCTGAACCAATTTTGGTCGACCAACAATCATAGACTTTTTTAGTAGAAAGGGTGACGAACATGTATGTGACGACTGATTATATGACAGAAGATGAGCGAATGGCAATGTTCATGAACCGGATAGAAGCAGGAGAAAAAATTGAAGCAGATGACTGGATGCCTGAAGAATATCGTTTAACGTTAATAAAGTTAATCTCGATGCACGGGATTAGTGAGATCATGGGGGCACTCCCAGAAAAAGAATGGGTTCCACGGGCCCCTTCTTTACACAGAAAACTCGGAATTATGGCGAAAGTCCAAGATGAAATGGGTCACGGTCAGCTGTTAATTCGGGTAGTGGAAGATTTAATGAAGCCATATGGACGCAATCGCGCTGATATGATGCAGGACCTCTTTACTGGGAAGCTGAAATTTCACAACGTGTTTCATATGAAGACAAAAACCTGGGCAGACGCGGGAATTATCGGCTGGTTAGTCGATGGTGCAGCGATTATTACACAGACGAACATGCTTGGTGCATCCTACGGGCCTTATGCCCGTGCATTAAAGCGAATATGTGCAGAAGAAGTGTTTCACGCTCAACATGGAGAGGCAATTATTATGGCGTTGGCAGAAGGAAACGAGAATCAGCGCGAAATGATTCAAGAAGCGTTGAATCGCTGGTGGGAGCCGTTGCTCATGTTTTTCGGTCCAGCAAGTAAAGAAACGACAGGCTCTTCAAAACAAGATGTCACGATTAAATACAAGATTCGAACGGATACAAATGAACAGCTTCGGCAGCGATTCTTGTCTAAATATATTCCGCGCGTATGGTCATTAGGGTTAACCATTCCAGATCCAACGCTTTCTTTTAATGAAGAAACGAAAACATGGTCTTATCAGCAACCAGACTGGAATGAGTTTAAGAAAATTACGCGCAATGAAGGACCATTTTCGCAAGAACGGCTGAATTTAAGAAGAGTATCATATGACAATAATGCGTGGGTTAGGCGTGCGCTAGCTCAATAGGAGGTCGGTTAAATGAGTGATCAAGGGTTCTATAAAGAATTTGAAGTGTTTAGTAAAAGGAATGATGCATCGCCATTTACCCATCAATTTAGTTTAACTGCGCCTAATAAGGAATTGGCCCTTGTGATGGCACAGGAAAATTTTATGAGAAGAGAACCAGTTGCCGATATTTGGGTCATTGAGCGAGCGGATATTCGCGGATTATCGGAAGGGGAGAAAGCAAGCCTTCAAAGACTGGACAATAAAGATTATCGCAATACAAAAGGGTATGGGTACTTGAAAAAGAAGTGGCGTCAGTATGAGCAAGGAGTATTAGACGAAAAAGAAATTATGTCTTGGCAAGGAGGGGAGAAGAAATGAACGTAGTTGGAATGACAGATATGGAAAGAGAAGCGTTAGTTGAGCTGTTGCTTCAACTTGGAGATGATGATTTTATTTACGCGTTTCGAGGGGCAGAGTGGCTCGGTCTCGCTCCTCATATTGAAGAAGATGTGGCATCTGCATCGATCAGCCAAAATAGTATGGGCCATGCGGTGATGTTCTATGAATTAGCAGAGTCATTAGGGCTTGAAGAAGCAAATGTGCTCGCTCATGGCAGATCGGCTAAAGAAAGACGCAATAGTGTGTTGGTAGAGCGGGTTAACGGCGAAGGATCCTATATGGGCACACCAACGTTTGATTGGGCGTATACGGTTGTCCGCAACTATTTCTATACGTTGGCAAAAAAATTAAAAATGGATGCGCTGCAAAAAAGTTCGTATGAACCACTTGTGGATGTTGCAAAAAAAGTGAACATGGAGCTCCATTATCACCTTATGCATTGGCGTACATGGTTTGTTCAGTTGCTGCAGTCAACCGAAGAAGCCAAGGAAAAGATGATTCGTGCGATTGAAGCGGTCATGCAAGATTTTGGCGACTTAATTGATTATGGTCATTTGGCTAAAGAAATCGAAACCAAAGCGTATATTGCACCTGCGAGCGAAGTGGAAACGCGTTGGATGGACATTATGAAACCAATCGTCGAGTCACTCGGTTTATCAAGTCGTCTTTTGCAGTATGAGCAACAGCGAAATGGACGGAACAAGGAGCATACAGCAGATTTAGAAGAAGCCATTGCTACTTTATCTGAAGTATATCGAGCAGACCCAGTTGCAAGCTGGTAAAGAAAAAGTAGAAAGGAGATGCGCCATGACCTACACCGAAACAAATATAGTCGATTTTGAACTCATTATGGAACAACTTGAAACCGTCAAAGATCCAGAGATTGATACGGTTAGCATTATCGATTTAGGGATGGTGGAGCGTCTAAATCGAGCGGGCGCAACGATTGACATTGACATCTTACCAACCTTCTTAGGATGCCCAGCGTTACCTATTATTCAAAAGAATATTAAGCAGGCGTTGTTAAGCATTCCAAGTATTGAGACGGTGAATGTCTCGTTCGTCCATTCTCCCCCTTGGACATCCGATCGAATTAATGAAAAGGGTCAACAAGGATTGAAAGCATTCGGAATTGCCCCACCGCCAGAATTTTTAGAGGCTGATGGGTCATGGCACATTGATTGTCCGTACTGTTCATCAACCTATGTCACGCTGGATAATTTATTTGGTCCAACTGCGTGTCGAAGTATTCTCTATTGCAAATCATGTAAGAATCCTTTTGAAGCAATGAAACCAGTATCCACACTATAACCAAATTAGAGGAGAGATGTACACATGGCAAAATTAGTAGCGTTATACAAACAACCCGAGGACAAACAAGCATTTGACGAGCATTATTTCAATGTGCACGCCCCGTTAACAGAAAAAATTCCTGGACTAAAGGAAATGAACGTGACGACGTTTAGCGGCACACCAATGGGAGATGCATCTCCGTATTATTTAATGTGTGAGATGAAGTACGACAGCATGGAGGATCTCAAGAGTGGTATGCGTTCAGACGAAGGAAAAGCGTCTGGAAAAGATTTAATGTCGTTTGCTGGAAAACTTGTGACGTTAATGATTGCTGAGGATGAGTAATTGTGTCCTTCACTTTTATCAAAACAAGCGTTCAAAGCCGAATCGGGCGAATTGAACTAAATCGACCAGACCAATTAAATGCACTCAACCGGCAAATGGTCAACGAAATTGTTACAGCGTTAGAAGGGCATGATCGAAATGACGAGGTGAACGTCATTCTCATAACGGGCAAAGGGAAAGCGTTTAGCGCTGGAGCAGATATTGATGAGATGAAAGATCTATCGCCTGTCGACCTGGAGCGCTTGAATCAATTTGCGGACTGGGATCGGATCGGGATGATTAAAAAGCCGATCCTAAGTGCCGTTCAAGGAGTCGCGTTAGGTGGAGGATTTGAGCTTGTATTAAGCTGTGACCTTGTCTTAGCAACGGAAAAAACAATGTTTGCTTTTCCGGAAGTAACCATTGGCGTTATGCCTGGTGCTGGCGGAACACAACGCTTAACGAAACTCGTTGGCAAGACAAAAGCACTCGAATGGTTGTTAACTGGAGACCGCATTTCCGCTAAAGAAGCATTGCAGTACGGCATAATTAATAAAATTGTGCAACCGGAATTACTAGAAGAGGAAGCCATTCGTTTTGCTGAGCGTTTAGCGACACAGCCTGCGCTCTCACTTCGTTTGATTAAGGATGCGGTTCAAGTCGCTCAGCATGCATCGGTCTATGACGGTATGCAACAGGAACGAAAGAATTTCTATCTTCTGTTTGCCTCCTATGATCAAAAAGAGGGAATGGAAGCGTTTGTTGAAAAACGGAACCCGAAGTATGAAGGGAGATAACGATGAGCGAGATTCTTTATGAGGAGCGAGACGGGCTAGGAATTATTACACTCAATCGACCAACAGCGTATAACGCATTAACAAGCTCCATGTTGCAGCAGTTAAAGAAACAGCTAAGCGTAGCGGAGAAATCAGCGAGCGTCCGCTGTGTGGTGTTAACAGGAGCTGGGAACGCATTTTGCTCGGGTCAGGATCTACATGATGTAAGCGAGGGTGCTGATCATGGTGAGATGCTTCGTCAGTTTTATGCACCTGTTATTCAGCAAATGAAAGCAAGTGAAAAACCGCTCATTGCAAATGTAAATGGTGTTGCCGCAGGTGCAGGCTTTAGTCTTGCACTAGCGTGTGATTTTCGTTTATTGCATGAAAAAGCGAGCTTTATCAATGCGTTTATTCATGTCGGCCTCGTCCCTGATTCTGGCAATCTTTACTTCTTACGTCGACTCATTGGTGAAGCAAAAACGATTGAGCTTGCGATGCTCGGTGAAAAAGTCTCAGCGAAAGAAGCGGAACGGTTGAATCTCGCTACGAGAGTCTACCAAGCTGAAGACTATCAAAACGAGGCACTCGCTTTTGCAAAGCATGTTGCAACGCTCCCTACAAAAGGGTTGGCTTTCATTAAACGTGGGTTAAACAAAACGGATGGCGAATTAAATGATTATTTGGAAATGGAAGCACAATTACAACGGCTAGCAGGTGAAACGAACGATCATCTAGAAGGTATTCAGGCATTCAAAGAAAAGCGCAAACCAATGTTTAACGGTTATTAAGTTTTGCACGAGAGAAGAAAGGAGAGCGTTTTTCATGCAGTCAATAGCAGTCATTGGTTCAGGTGTGATGGGCAGAGGTATTGCTTATGTTGCGGCCAGGGCTGGTTTTCAAACCAACTTGGTAGACATTGATGATCAAGCGCTTGCTCAGGCAAAATCGTCCATTCAGACGCTTGTTCAAAAAGGACTTGATCGTGGAAAGATTACAGAACATGAGAAAGATTTGATTCTGAACGGGCTTCAGTTTTATTCTTTCGTTGAACCCGCCGTATCGGATGTAGATGTGGTCATTGAAGCCGTCCCAGAAATAAGGAATAGTAAGCAAAAAGTGTTTGAGCAGATGGAGCAGTTTACGCGCTCGGACTGCTTATTTGCCACAAATACATCCACAATGAGTCCAACAGAAATAGGCTCTTACGGCAAGCGAGCAGAAAAAACGATTGCGATGCATTTTTTTAATCCAGTACATCAAATGAAGCTCGTCGAAATTGTACGCGGACTGGAAACGAGTGATGAAACCGTGGCGGCTGTTAAACAAATTGCTGATAAGATGGGTAAAGAGACGGTTGTAATTAATGAATTTCCTGGCTTTGTGACGAGTCGAATGAGTGCGCTTGTTGGAAATGAAGCATTTTTTATGTTGCAAGAAGGCTTAGGTACACCTGAAGAAATTGATAAAGCGATCAAATTAGGCCTGAATTATCCGATGGGGCCGTTTGAATTAGGGGATCTTGTCGGACTCGACACTCGACTAAATAACTTAAAGTATTTGCACGAAAAACTCGGTGAAAAATATCGACCTGCACCGTTACTCGAACAATATGTGCAAGCAGGAAGGCTCGGTAGAAAATCAGGAAAAGGTGTGTTTGATTATACAAAAAATGAGGTGACGACATGAATGAAGTGGTCATTGTGGATGCAGCTCGAACGCCAATTGGTCGCTATAAAGGTGGGTTGAAAACCGTTCGTCCTGACGACTTGGCGGCGACTGTTATTAAAGCACTTATAGAACGAAACCCGCTGGTGCAGCCAGATTTGATTGAAGAAGTGGTAATGGGCAATGCCAACGGTGCTGGAGAGGAAAATCGAAATGTAGCTAGAATGTCTGCGCTACTTGCTGGTTTGCCGCAAGAAGTTGCTGGCACAACGATTAATCGCTTATGCGGATCTGGCCTCGATGCTATTTTGTATGCAGCGAGATGTATCGCTGTTGGTGATGGGGACGTCTTTATTGCTGGTGGAACCGAAAGCATGACAAGAGCACCTTACGTGATGGCAAAGCCGGAAATGGACTATCCAAGAGGGTCGATGGAGTTGCTAGATACAACGATTGGCTGGCGCTTTACGAACTCAGCTCTAGAAGAAAAATACGGCGCAGATTCTATGCCGAAAACAGCGGACAATGTAGCCGAACGGTTTACCATTTCCAGAGAAAGACAAGATCAGTTTGCTTATACGAGTCAACAACGCGCTCACCAAGCAATGGAATCGAATCGGTTTGCAGATGAACTAATTCCTGTGTCATATAAAGACAAAAAAGGGAATACCATCACGATTGATCAAGATGAGCACCCACGTCCACAATCAAGCATGGAGAAGCTACAAAGCTTAAAGCCACTCTTTCCAAATGGAACGGTTACGGCTGGTAACGCTTCTGGTGTGAATGATGGAGCAAGTGCGGTCCTATTAATGTCCGCTGCGAAGGCTAAAGAATTAGGGTTAAAACCACTTGCGCGCTATAAAAGTAGCGGTGTGGCAGGTGTAGAGCCAGCGATTATGGGTATTGGACCAATAACAGCAACTGAAAAAGCTTTGTCCCGAGCGGATTTAACGGTAAAGGACCTCGATGTCGTTGAGCTCAATGAAGCCTTTGCGGCACAAGCACTAGCTTGTATAGATGGTCTAAAACTTGATTCTACTAAGGTGAATGTGAATGGTGGCGCCATTGCGTTCGGTCACCCGCTTGGAGCAAGTGGAGCACGGATTGTGACGACTTTAGTACATGAAATGAAGCGTTCACATGCTCAATATGGATTAGCTACGATGTGTATTGGTGTCGGTCAAGGGATTGCAGCTATTTTTGAACGAGTAGAAGAGGAATAACACGATTCTGATTGTGTCAAAATCAAAACTTTTCCAAATCCTCCATAAGCGATATAATCGATCTTAAGGTTCCGTTTTAAATCTGTTAGAGAGAGTGAAGGATATGAGTGCAAATACACAATCTATGATTTTTACAATCTATGGAGACTATATTCGCCATTATGGAAGCAAAATTTGGATTGGAAGTTTAATTAAGCTATTAAAAGAATTTGGACATAATGAACAGGCCGTCCGCGTTGCTGTATCACGTATGGTTAAACAAGGGTGGTTGTTGTCAGAGCGAAAAGGCACAAAAAGCTTTTATTCATTGACAGCTCGTGGAGTGGCTCGCATGGATGAGGCAGGGGATCGGATTTTTAAATTTGAAGATCATGCCTGGGATGGGAAGTGGCGGATGTTGCTTTATAAAATTCCAGAAGATCAACGTCAAATCCGTGATGAGTTAAGGAAAGAACTGTTATGGAGTGGGTTTGGAAGCTTTTCAGCATCTTGTTGGATCTCTCCCAACCCGTTAGAAGAACGTGTGCAGGCGCTAATTGATAAGTACGATATTAAAGAGTATGTCGACTTTTTTGAGGCGGTTTACAAGAGCGAAGATAATCTAAACCTCGTTGAAAAAAGTTGGCAGCTTACAGAGATTGAGCAAAAATATGAAGCATTTGTAGCACAATATTCACGTTCGTTCATTGCTCATCAAGCTGCAATTAAACAAAACGTACTGTCAGACGCAGATTGTTTTGTTGTGCGAACCAATCTCGTTCATGAATACAGAAAGTTTTTATTCATTGACCCGGGTCTTCCAAAGGATTTATTGCCGCCGAATTGGAATGGACGAGAGGCGAAACTCCTTTTTGGGCAGTACTATCGCTTGTTAGCAGAGCCAGCGAGTCGTTTTTTTGAAGCCGTGTTTGAAGAAGATAATGACTTAGCTTTTAAAGAATCTGGCTATGATGCTCATAGTCATCCACTGATTGTAGAAGAATAGGAGGGCAGAAATGGTAACCCGATTATTAAACATAAAGTACCCGATCATTCAAGGGGGAATGGGAAACATTAGTGATCCCATTCTCGTGGCAGCCGTTTCTGAAGCTGGTGGGCTAGGCACAATTGGTTGCGGCACACTTTCCGCCATACAAGTAAATGAAAAAATTGTAGAGACGAGAAAGCGAACAACAAAGCCAATTGCGCTAAATATACCGCTTGCTGTTAACGAATACCGAGAAGAATTAATTGAATTGGCAATAAACGAGAGGATACCCGTTGTCTCATTATCTGCGGGCAATCCTCAACCCTTTATTTCACGGTTAAAACAGCATGGAATTACCGTAATATGTGTGGTTGCGACAGTTAAGCAAGGAAGAAAAGCAGAAGAAGCCGGTGCAGATCTTCTTGTAGCTGAAGGGTTTGAAGCGGCAGGCATTAACGCCATGCAAGAAATGACAACGCTTACATTAATCCCGCAACTCGTTTCACATGTTCACATTCCTGTTGTAGCAGCAGGAGGCATTGGGGACGGAAAAGGGTTAGCGGCTGTATTGATGTTAGGAGCGAGCGGAGTTCAGATGGGAACGCGCTTTATTGCCACACAGGATGCACCTTACAGCCAGCGTTATAAAGAAAAACTTCTTAACGCCACAGATCAATCCACGCTCGTTTTAGGGCGAGCGCATGGTCAAGTAAGACGGGTATTAAAAGGAGTTTATACAGAACATATACACAAGCATGAACGAGGTTATAGCCCCGATGAATATCAAACCCTTACATCAGAGGATGCTCACCAAAAAGGGGCAATTGACGGCAATGACGAGGAAGGCTTTATGAACGGAGGGCAAGTGGCTGGTCTCATTAACGATTTACCAACTGTAAAAGATTTATTAGACACCATGATTACAGAAGCGAAGACTGTCATGCAAGAAAACATGTCGCTCTTGGACTAAAAGAATCCAAACAAGGAGGCTTTCATGGCTAAAAAAAGAGAATATGGTGCAATTCATCCCGGAATCAAATGGGGACCATTTACAATGAGAATTCCTGGGGTGCATATTGGTTGGACGCCAAGTCAACTATTCCAAGGAGGGCTGCTTCTTCTTGCGACAAGTGGTTCTGTCACACCACTTGTGATGCAATATTTTGATGTGTCATTTGAAGTTGCATGGACACTCGGTTTAATTTTCTTGTTCTTTGTTGTCGCACAAACGATTTTCTTTGGAGATGTATATGCGGCAGGAGCGATAACGCCAGCTTTGCCAATCACACTTGCCTTTGTAGGAACACTCACGCCTGGCGTAGAAGTCATACATGCCTTGACAGCACTCTATCTAATGTGCGCACTGATCTTTTTATTTTTTGGAGCGACAGGCCTTGGGTTGAAATTTAATCAGCTCGTCCCGAATGTGTTAAAAGCAGGGATCATTATGGGCGGTGCAGTTGCTGCATTCCGAACGGAGTTAGATCGACTTCCAACGATGCCTTTTACATTAGTAACAGCTTGGGCGATTACATTATTTCTCTTATATTCTCTACCTTTTAAACAATTATCTAGTACAAAACTTAAAATCTTTGTTGCAGGGAATGCGATGTTAGTAGGGCTTGTGTTCGCAACAGGCGTTGGTCTTCTTACAGGGGAACTTTCGTTTTCATTGACGTGGGGATTCTTTATTCCGCCAATTGCTGAGACATTCAGCACTTTATCAATTTGGTCAATTGGGGTACCATCATGGGGAGTCTTTCTTTCTGTCTTACCACTTGCTATCTTAATCTATATTTTGGCTTTTAGTGATCTTTTAATCGGTGATACGTTAATGAAAGGAGCTGACCAAATTCGGAAGGACGAAAAAATTGACGTAAATGCGACGAGAAGTCACTATGCACTAGCAGCTAGAAATTTTTTACAAGTCATAACTGTTGGGCCAATGCTATGGATGCACGGTCCCATTTGGGTAGGCGTTCAAGTGTTTATTATTGAACGATACAAACAAGGTCGCAAGATTATGGATACGATATTCGCGGGGCCAATGAATTTTTATATTTTGGCGATTCCGCTTGGGTTCCTCTTACCTGTAATTTCAATTATTACGCCATTATTTCCTGTTGCCTTATCTGTTGCGCTTCTACTCACAGGGTTTGCATGTGCTTATGTGGCAATGTCAATGGTAGAAGATCAAACTACAGGTGGAATGATTCTAATTATTGGGATGGTAACGGCCTTTCTCGGTGCGGCTTGGGGACTAGGTGTTGGTCTTGTGTTATACATATTACTTATTGGACTAACAGGTAAAAAAGAAGAAAAAAGAAAAATGGAGGCAGATAAAGAAATCTCGTAGAATAGATAGAGTATCGGATTTAATAGGAAGGGGTCGAAACATGGAAAAACAACAGTGGTCCTCAAAGTATGGCTTTATATTAGCTGCAGCTGGATCTGCAATTGGGCTTGGTGCAATATGGAAATTCCCTTATGTAGCTGGAGAAAATGGTGGGGGCGCGTTTTTCCTAATCTTTATTTTGTTTACACTGCTCGTCGGTTTGCCTCTCTTAATCGGTGAGTTCGTCATTGGTCGAAGTACACAAAAAAATGCTGTCGATTCATACAAAACGATTGCTCCTGGGACGTCATGGTATTTATTAGGGAGACTTGGAATGGTAACGGCCTTTCTCTTACTTTCTTTTTACAGCGTCGTCGGCGGTTGGATCTTGCTTTACATCTGGAAAGTGGTGACAGGTCAGCTTTCCGGGCTTGATGGTGCTGAATATGGGGAGATCTTAAACCAAACGATTGCCGATCCGGTTTTAGCGATAGTTGGACATTTAATCTTTATGGTTCTGGTTATGGCGGTAGTCTCAAGAGGTGTGCAAAAAGGGATTGAAAAAGCCAGTGTTATTATGATGCCAGCCTTATTTATTTTATTCTTAGTAATTGTCGTTCGCTCTGTCACATTAGATGGCGCAATGGAAGGAATATCGTTTTTACTCGTACCTGATTTCAGTTCTTTAACCGGTGAAGGGGTCTTGTTTGCCATGGGGCAATCATTCTTCGCCCTTAGTTTAGGGATTTCAGTCATGGTGACATACAGTTCGTATTTATCAAAGCAAGAGAATTTGGTGCAGTCTGCAAGTGCGATTGTCATTATGAATTTCCTTGTAGCCCTTCTTGCAGGGCTCGCGATATTCCCTGCTGTTTTCTCATTTGGGCTAAGTCCTGCCGAGGGACCAGCACTCATTTTTGCTGTCCTGCCGACTGTATTTAGCCAAATGCCGTTTGGAATGGGCTTCCTCTTAATCTTTTTGATCTTATTCTTATTTGCTGCGTTGACATCCGCATTTTCAATGATCGAAATTATTGTTGCCGCTCAAACGAAAGGTGATGAGCGCAAACGTGCGAAATCAACATGGATAATTGGGCTCGCAATCTTTGCTGTAGGTATCCCTTCTGCGCTGTCTTATGGTATTTGGTCAGACTTCACTATTTTCGGGCGAATCATATTTGACGCGGTTGACTTTTTAGTCAGTAATATCTTATTACCTGTAGGGGCATTATTAATTGCCTTATTCATCCCGTTAAGAATGAAGAAAGAAGTACTATTAAAAGAATTTACTTCAGGTAATTCAAAAGGTCGCAAGTTGTTTGCTGCATGGTTGTTGTTTATTCGAATTGTTGTACCGATCGCGATTATTTTCGTCTTTATCCACGCGTTAGGTGGCTTTAATTGGTTAATAGGAGAATAAGAAAGGATGAATCATGATGGAATTAACAAGTGATCAAGCTTTGCTTCAGTGGGATATTTTTCAAGAAATGTCTGAACATGAACAAGTCGTTTTCTGCAATGATCAAGAAAGTGGTTTGAAAGCCATTATTGCCATTCATGACACAACACTCGGTCCCGCCCTTGGCGGGTGCCGGATGTTTCCTTATCGTACGACAGAGGAAGCATTAGAAGATGTCTTACGATTATCTCGAGGGATGACAAAAAAATGTGCCGCAGCCGATGTAGATTTTGGAGGAGGAAAGGCCGTCATTATTGGTGACCCAGCTAAAGATAAATCACCCGAGCTATTTCGAGCGTTTGGTCAGTTTGTAGAATCACTTGGTGGACGTTTTTATACAGGTACAGATATGGGCACGACAATGGATGATTTTGTTCATGCGATGAAAGAAACGCGCTGTATCGTGGGTGTACCTGAAGAATTTGGTGGGAGTGGTGATTCTTCAGTACCAACGGCTGAAGGTGTCATCAATAGTGTAAAAGCAGTGAATTACGTGTTGTATGGGGATCAAAATCTCTCAGGAAAATCGTTTGCCATTCAAGGATTGGGAAAAGTAGGGTATAAAGTAGCTGTTGCGTTACTTCGAGCTGGAGCTGACCTGTACGTAACAGATTTGCAACCGGCAATTTGCGTAGAGCTAAAAGAATTAGGAAAGACCCTTGGTCAAGATGTGCAGATTGTCGATGGAGACGACATTTATCGTGCGAAGGCAGATGTGTTTGTCCCTTGTGCACGAGGGGGAATCTTAAATGATCATACGATCACTAAATTGAATGTTCGTGCAATTGCCGGTTCTGCCAATAATCAGTTAAAAGAAGCGCGTCATGCAGAGGTATTGTTGCAAAAAGGAATCCTTTATGCACCGGATTATATCGTGAACGGTGGTGGGCTTATACAAGTCGCTGATGAGTTGTATGGAAGCAACAAGAAGCGTGTTGGTGCAAAGACACAGGCAATTTATCACACGCTCGTTGATGTGTTAACGACGGCAAAAGAAGATCAAATTTCGACGGAGAAAGCCGCTGAACAATTTGTTGAACAGCGAATGTCTAGCCGCTCAAAACGGAATAATTTTTTCACAGGACAATTACGACCAAAGTGGACCATTCGACAAGAGAAAGGAATGTTCTAATATGAATGAATTTCCAATGGTGCAGTATATCGACCAAGAAGGTAAGTGGGTTAGTGATGAGGAAAAGCTGAGTCAAGAACAGGTAAGAACGTTCTATTATCATATGCTGAGAATTCGAACGTTCGATAAAAAGGCCGTAACGTTACAACGGCAAGGAAGGCTAGGGACGTACGCTCTTTTTGAAGGCCAAGAAGCAGCTCAAGTTGGAAGTGCGCTCGCATTAGAAAGTAACGATTGGGTATTTCCGACGTATCGCGATCATGGCGCAACCTTAACGTTTGGTGCGGACATGGCAAAGACATTCCTTTATTGGAACGGAAGACTTGAAGGCTGTGTGCCACCTGAGGGAAAACGAATTTTTCCACCAGCTGTGCCAATTGCGACGCAAATTCCCCACGCTGTAGGTGTAGGAATGACCGAAAAGAGAAAAGGAACTGGCGCTATCTCGATTGCTTATTATGGAGACGGAGCAACATCGGAGGGAGATTTTCATGAAGGGCTTAATTTTGGAAGCGTATTCAAAGCGCCGACGATCTTCTTTTGCCAAAATAATGGATTTGCCATCTCCGTCCCGTTTGAAAAGCAAATGAACTCAGAAACCATTGCCCAGAAATCTGTTGCCTATGGGATTCCGGGAATCCGTATTGATGGAAACGACTGCGTGGCTGTCTATCAAACGGTCAAAAAAGCAGCAGAACGAGCGAGAGCTGGTGAGGGGCCAACATTAATTGAGGCGATGACGTGGCGCTATGGTGCACATACCACAGCAGACGACCCGACAAGATACCGCGATCAAACGATAAGTGACGAGCGGAGAAAAACAACCGACCCTGTCACAAGACTAGCGCTTTATATGAAGAATGAAGGTCTGTGGGATGATGATTGGGCACAATCGCTAGAAGAAGAGATTACGGCAGAGGTAAATGAAGCAGTTGAAAAAATGGAAGCGTTCCCAAAACCCGATGTGAATGATTTGTTTGATCATGTATTCGCAACGCCTGTTTGGCCAATTGAGGAGCAAAAAGCAAAGTACTTAAACCATTTAAAAGGAGTGAACGCATAATGGAAGCAACAAAAGATGTGAAGACCAAATCCATGACAATGGTTCAAGCTGTGAATGATGCGTTACGTGTTGCGCTTGAACAAGATGACAACGTCCTTTTACTAGGTGAAGATATTGGTCGTAATGGAGGGGTGTTTCGCGCAACGGATGGTCTGCAAAAGCAGTTTGGGGAAGATCGTGTTATTGATACGCCGTTAAGTGAATCAGGTATCGTTGGGACGGCAGTTGGGTTAGCCATTTCTGGATCTAAGCCGATTGTGGAAATGCAGTTTATGGGCTTTGTGTACCCAGCCTACGAACAAATTATGACGCATGTGTCACGCATTCGAATGCGCTCAATGGGGAATTATTCTGTGCCGATGGTCATCCGAGCACCGTATGGAGCGGGCATTCGGGCACCAGAGATTCATTCGGATTCCGTCGAGACATTGTTTACCCACATGCCCGGTATAAAAGTCGTTTGCCCATCCACACCGAGGGAAGCAAAAGGGCTGTTGCTTGCGTCTTTAGCTGATCCTGATCCAGTTCTTTTCATGGAAGCCCTTCGTCTTTACCGTGGAGAGCGTGAAGAAGTGGAAGTGGATGGCTACGAAATTGAAATTGGAAAAGCAAACAAAGTCGCTGATGGCAATGATGTCACGTTGCTTGCATGGGGAGCGATGGTGCCTGTTACGAAGAAAGCGGCAGCAGAAGTAGAGGCAGAGGGCATTACATGTGATGTGATCGATTTACGTACGCTATTTCCATTAGATAAAGACATGATTGCTGAATCTGTCCAGAAGACAGGGCGCGCTGTCATTGTTCACGAAGCACATGCAACAGGCGGACTTGGGAATGATCTTATTAGTTTAATAAACGATACATCGTTTTTGTTCATGCGTTCACCAATTGAACGGGTAACAGGATTTGATGTCCCTGTACCGCTTGGTTCGTTAGAAGACCATTATATCCCGAGTGTTTCAAGAGTGGTGGAAGCGATTCGGAAAACGGTTCAATTCTAGAAGGGAGCTTACGTGTATGATTGAAGTAAAACTTCATGATATCGGTGAAGGAATGACAGAAGGAGAGATTCTCCATTTTTTTGTGAACGTCGGTGACGAAGTGAAGATGGATCAACCACTGCTTGAAGTACAGACAGATAAAGTAGCTGCTGAACTGTCTGCACCGAAAGCCGGAATCGTGAAAGAAATTTTAGCGAAACAAGGGGAGACGGTAACGGTTGGCACGACATTAATTGTATTAGAAACTAGTGTCGATCAAGCAATTCCTGTTAAAGAAGAAAAAAAGCAACCAGTTGCTTCATCAGCATCATCAAATGAAAAGCAGCCATCCTCCTCTCTTCGGCGAGTGCTGGCGTCACCTTACACAAGAAAAATTGCTCGTGATCATGAGATTAACATTGAAGATGTAAAGGGAACAGGGGTAAATGGTCGCGTCATTGATGAGGATTTGTATGCCGTTTTAGAAGGTTATAAAAGGAAACAACCAACGGCTAAAAAAGAAATGGATAAAAAACCGTCGCCTGATCTCCGTTCTAGCTCGTATTTTACATCTGGTAAAGAGTCATCCGAACGAACGATTCCATATACAGGGCGAAGAAAACAAATCGCGACTAAGATGGCTGAATCGGTTTACACGATTCCCCATGTAACGCATTTTGAAGAGGCCAACTTGACTGACTTGATGGAATGGCGAGCAGCATGTAAAGAAGCTGGAATGACGTTTTCCCTAGGCGCTTACTTTATTAAGGCGCTTGTCTTAGCGTTAAAAGATCATCCGATTTTCAATTCGGTTCTAGATGAGAAAAACGGCGTCATCCGACTGCAAGATTTTTATAATATCGGCCTAGCTACAAATGCACCAGATGGACTGATTGTGCCAGTCTTAAAAAATGCTGATCAGAAATCCATAATTCAGATTGATAAAGAAATGAAAGAGCTCACGCGGAAAGCACAAGATAATGAGCTTAAAGGCGACGACCTTCGCGGCGGTACGTTTACAGTTAGCAATGTCGGTCCACTCGGTAGCACTGGGGCGACACCAATTATTAACGCTCCACAGACAGCGTTGCTTGCGATTCACAAAACAAAGCGTCGTCCGGTTGTGACGAAAGAGGATCAGCTTGCGATTGGGGACGTGATGACCATGTCCATGTCATTTGATCACCGAATTGCTGATGGTGCCCAAGCGGTCGCATTTACAAATCGATGGGTGGAGTTATTGGAAGATCCAAAGCGCCTCATATTGGAGTTGGTTTAAATGGTCGTAGGAGAATTTGTGCAAGAACGTCAATTAATCGTGATTGGTGGTGGACCTGGTGGGTATCATGCTGCGATTCGAGCGGCTCAACTCGGTATGGACGTCACATTGATTGAAAAAAATCAGCTAGGCGGCATTTGTTTAAATGAAGGGTGTATCCCATCAAAAGTTGTCACACAGGCGGCAGAACGGTGGCAACAAACCTTAAAAGGAAGCAAGCTAGGCATTCCAACTCAACAGGAGTCATTTCAATGGGACGTCCTCGTTTCTCATCAACAGACTGTTGTGAAGCAATTGCGGCAAGGCGTCGAGCAACTTTGCAAAGCGAACAAAATTGAACATGTTATTGGTGAGGCAAGTTTTATGACAGAAAATCGCATTGGCGTTACAAATGACCATCAATTTGACGTATATCAATTTCAGCATGCGATTATTGCGACTGGTCACCAACCATTGTTAACGGAAAAAGATGAGCGCCTGCTCAGTCCATACTCACTGTTCCAACTCAAAGAGCTACCAGCATCACTCGTGCTCGTAGGTCACAAACCTTACGTTTTAGAAGCAGCGTTCGCCTATCAAACAGTAGGTGTCGATGTGACACTTTTACTAGATAATCCTCTGTCATTAGAACCTGCCATTGAAAAAGAGCTGCTTCGTTCAGCAAAAAAAGCAGGCATTACTGTAAAAAAAGAGATCACCGTTGAACAGGTAACGGTTGAAGAGGATCATGTAACGATTGTTTTTACGAAAAATGAGAAGCAAGAAGATGTTCAAGCTACTTATGCGTACTGTTCGCCTAGATGGAAAGCGAATACTGATGAATTAAGCCTTAATCGTGTTGGCGTTGAAACCGATGCGGATGGCTACATCACAGTATCTGAATCGTTCGAAACGACCTTAGCAAATGTCTATGCGATTGGCGATGTAAACCGTGAGTCAGACCTGGCAACTGCTGCAATCAAGCAAGGCAAGGTTGTCGCTGAATGCCTAGCAGGTAAAAAGTCAGAGTGGGACCCGACTTTCTTGGCTACTGTTTACCGCACGCAACCGCCTGTTGCCACAGTAGGATGGACGGTAAGCGAAGCAAAAGCAAAAGGGGTAAGTGCGGTTGTCGGCTCAGCACCTGTTCGTAGCAACGGCTTTGGGATGCTTAATCAATCACAAGATGGGGTAATGGTTATTGTAAAAGAGGAACGTACAGATGAAGTCATTGGCATGCAGATCATTGCCGATGGCGCAGCTGAACTCATCGTTGCCGCAACTGTTGGCCTTGAATTAGGGATGCGGGATGAGGATCTTATTTTTCCTATGTATCCACATCCCAGTATCGGTGAAGTCATGATGGAGGCAGCAGAAGACCTTCAAGCAGCAGCGGTTCATAAACCACCTGTAAAGAAGAAAGCAGAAAACGTTTAGTGATTGGAGGCCAACGCATGTCGAATCCTTTAATGGATGTGATTCATTTTAAAAAAGAGCCGCCACCGTGTGACACGTTAATAGGAGTAGAAATGATCGAGGCACAGGGGGGAATCGCCCGAGCCATTTGGCGGCCAACCGATCAAATGTTAAATGGGAACGGCGTCATCATGGGTGGCTTTGTTTCCTCTGCAGCCGATGTGGCGATGGCCTACGCCATCTCTTCACTTATTAACGATAAGCAAGTATTTGCATCTGTTAATCTGAATGTTGCTTTCCATCGACCAGCGCTTCCAGGGGAGATTGAAGTGAAAGCTGTTGTTGAAAAATTCGGGCGGACAATGAGCTATGTAACAGCCGATTTATATCAAAACGATAAACTAGTTGCAAGTGGTGTTTCGTCGGTCCTTGTGCATGAAGTGAATGATTAAGACGTGGTAACCTTTCCTTTCATACGGGAAAGGTTTTTCGTTTGAAAAAAAGAAATGGTGGTATTTTATATATATAGGAGGAATGCATCATGAAGAAAAAACTACAAGACAAAGTTGCTTTCGTAACAGGTTCAGCAAGTGGAATTGGAGAAGCATCAGCGAAAGAATTTGCTGAACAAGGTGCTCGTGTCGTACTTGTCGATGTGAATGAAGAAGGAAAAACCCTTGAGCAAGAACTTAAAGAAAATGGGCACGACGCCTTATTTATAAAGACCGACGTAACCGATGAACACTCATTAAAATCAGCAATCGACCAAGCGGTTGACCACTATGGCCAATTAGATATTATGTTTGCAAATGCAGGTATCGGTAGCAAAGGCGATATTCACGAATTGGAAACTGAAGACTGGCAAAAAGTCATCGATTTAAATTTAACGAGCGTATACTTATCAAATAAATTTGCGATCCAGCAATTTTTAAAACAAGAAACAGGCGGAGCGATTGTCAACACAGGCTCCATTCATAGCTTAGTGGCAAAAGAAGGAATTGGCGCTTATTCAGCCGCAAAAGGGGGCGTCAAACTTTTAACTCAACAGGTTGCTTCACGCTACAGCCGTGATGGCATTCGTGCTAACGCAGTGGCTCCTGGCTATATCGAAACCAACCTACTTAAATCTGCCGGCGAAGAAGGTTTGGCTGAACTCAAGAAGCTTCATCCGATTGGTCGTTTAGGACAAGCAGAGGAAGTTGCAAAAGTGGTAGCATTTTTAGCTTCAGACGATGCTTCTTTTGTTTCAGGTGCATTAGTTCCTGTTGATGGTGGGTACACAATTGTATAACGATAAAAAAACGAGCCGACGTTACGTTAGCTCGTTTTGTTTTAATAAAAAATTAAGTAAAAGGATGCAATGGCACCTGCAATGATTAAATGTACATAACGCATGTTTCCTTTCTCTTCTTTGAAGAAAAGAAATAGAAAATAGACAACAATGCTTGAAATAAAGAAACTCGTTAACGTGGAATGATTGTACCAAACCGCTAAAATGCCTATCACAATCAAAAAGGCTCGAAAAATGTAATCGATAATCTTCAATACTTGCCCCCTAAGCTACGTCTTCACAGAAAGAATCGTAACAAGAAGCGAGCATGCTGTCAAAATGAGGTGGCTGAATATGGCGTTCATTGGTAGACTTAGTGGGGAGTTATTAAATTGAGGGGAGCTCGCTTCGGAGAAACGGTGAAGCTTTTATGTCTCAGTAGATAATGGGAAATTTCTCATTTATTAATGGCGAGGTCTTACATAACCACGTCTGAATTGTTTATATTAAAGGCAAAGACACCTTAGAAAAAGCGGAGGAACAATGAAAAAGACATTTATTATCACAACGGTTTTTCTCCTTGCTTTGACAGCATGTGGACAAGAACAAACACCTTCTGAATCCATTCAAGATCAATCGTTTGAAGCGAACGAGGGACTACTAGATGTGCATTTTATTGATGTCGGGCAAGGAGATGCGTCCCTCGTCAAGTGGGAACATGAAGAGGAAACCTTTAGCCTTCTTGTTGATGCAGGAGATTGGAATGATCGTACCGCTGTTGATTATTTACATGAGCAAGGAATTGAAGAACTAGATTTACTTATCGGCACGCATCCCCATGCCGACCACATTGGTCAAATGGCAGATGTGATCAACGAATTTCATGTGGCAGAAGCGTGGATGTCTGGAGATGAAACCGATACGCTCGTGTTTGAGCGTACGCTGGATGCCATTTTAGAAAATGACGTTGATTACCATGAGCCTCGAGCAGGAGAAGAATTCGATCTTGGTGGTGCAACGATTGAGGTATTGCACCCTGAATCTGTATCAGGTGACTTGAACAATGGTTCCATTGTGATGAAACTAACGTATGGACAAATTTCTTTTTTATTCACTGGTGATGTTGAACATCAAGCTGAACAAGATATGCTTGAGCGTGGAGCGAATTTAGAAGCAACGGTGTTAAGTGTGCCTCACCATGGCTCAAACACTTCTTCATCGGACGCATTTATTGAAGCCGTACAGCCTACCTACGCTATTTATTCAGCTGGTCTAGAGAATGCGTACAATCACCCGGCGGATGACGTATTACAATCTTACGAATCCATCGGCGCAACCATTTACGGAACCGATGAAAACGGTACTATTATTGCGTCAACAAATGGACAAGAAGTGAAAATCACAACAAATCAAAATCAAGCCGAAAACCATACAAGCTGTATTAATGTGAATACGGCAACTGCTGAAGAGTTGGAGGGGATCTCAGAAATAGGTCCTGATCGAGCCCAGCAAATTATAGAATTACGACCCTTTTCATCTGTAAATGAATTAACGAGAATAGATGGAATTGGTGAGGCACGGCTAAATACGATTAAGGAAGAAGGGATCGCTTGTGTCGGAGAATAAGTATCACGGAGTTGTTGATCGCGTCACAAACGATTTAGCCATTATTCTCGTTGACTCGATAAAGAAACAATTTGAACGACGTGTTGAAAAGCTACCAAAGAACACAAAGGAAGGTAGCTGGCTCCTATTGACGCTAAATGAGGACCAAACAGAGATAATCGACGCAACACTGGATCCTGCTAAGCAAGAACAGAAACACCAAACCATTCAAGACAAACTCAACAAAGTAAAGGCAAAATCCAATAAGAAGAGCAAACTCAAAAAGAATAACCAGTAGCCCTCAAGGAAGAACTTTGAGGGTTTTTTTGTGTGTAGGAAACATTTTTAAGCCGTATGACGGTCTTGATGCTGTATCGGAAACCGATCAAAGTGGGAAAACCGCATCGGCGTCGAAGTATGCGAAAAACGGAAACCTAACAGAAGAAAGCCATGAACTCGCAACCGCAGCAAACCTTCTCGCAAATAGTCGATTTGAAGACGGTACAGCAAGCTGGACGCGCATGGACAAGAGCTCAAATGGAACCTATGCCGTTGACAAGCATTCAGCTGGAAAGTTGGCAGGACCCAATTCATTAAAGCTGACGATGCAATCAGATATAACGGAACATTCTTATCAAGCGGCAACGTAAGTGGTCGATGCCTTACCAGACGTTTCCTACACCTTGAGCTCGTTAATCAAGACAGACACGGTCAATGCGCGTGCGTTCTTGAATGTAGAAGCACTCGACGCCAGTGGCAAGAGAATTCAGTGGATTGACAACCGTCACAGTCATCTTGTCGGCAAACAAAACTGGGCAGAGCGGCAGCTTTCGTTTGTCACGCCAGCAAATACCGCAAAACTACGTGTCTATTTAGAAATTGAAAAGGTAAAACCAACAGCAAGCGGTAGCGCATGGTTTGACCAAGTACAGCTAGAACGAGCGGAAGTGTCATCTAGCTTTAATCCAATTCAAAACTCAAGTTTTCTTAACAATTTAACAAGTTGGAGCGGTTCTGGTGGCTCAATTGACAGCGCTGGATTTGACGACAAGAAATCCGTTAAAATCGTGAAAACGTCTGCACAAGCTGTTAGCGAGTACAAACAAACGGTTACGTTGAACCAAGCAGCAACCGAAGAAGCGATGGATTTAACGTTCACGGGCCTTTCAAAAGCAGAGAACGTCAAATCAACGAACTACGGCTTAAAAGCAAAAGTCTTTTATACAGACGGCACGACCGCAGACTTTGGACCAGCGACGTTCCCAGAAGGAACGAATGACTGGAACCGAACAGCATTAAAGCTAACAAAGAGTAAGCCAATTACGAAGGTAGATGTTTCTTTCTTTATTCAAGGTAGTGGAACGGCCTGGTTTGACGACATGCGTTTGCTAGAAGGAAACGTCATTAAGAAACAAACGTTTGATAGCCAAGGAAACTACGTCACGAAAGTAGAAGACGAACTAGGTTTCACGACATCAAGTGTGTTTGACACGTATGGCAACGAGACAGAATCCACCGACGCCCTTGGGAAAAAGAAAATATTCACTTATGATCTAGCCAATCAATTAAAGCAGCTAAAGCTTGATAACGGCACAAGCATTTCGTACAGCCATGATAAAAACGGCAACATGCTGTCAAAGTCGATTGCGCCATCATCAGGTCAAGCGCAAGTCTTTACGTACGAATACGATACAGCTGGTAAGCTCATGAAAACCGTTGGACCGTTTAATGATGTTGTAACAAACCAATACGATGCAAACAGCAATCTCATTAAAACAACAACACCGAACGGGCACACAACCGAATTAACGTACGACGGCACAGATCGAATGGCGACGAAAAGCTACAACGGCCAAATTGCATACCGCTTTACGTATGATAAAAACGGCAACGAGCTTACGGTTAAAGACGAAAAAGCAAGCGGAACGAAAGTCCGCACGTTCGATAAAAAAGACCGTATGGTTACGCTTGCCGAACGAACAGGAAAGCAAGAATGGAACTACTCAGAGACATCCGATAAACTAAATACATTCGTGTTCACCCACGGAACTTTCAAACAAACGAACACGTATGAGTACAACAAAAAAGAACAAAACATTCGCATGAAAGATGGCGACGCGACCTACCATTTTGATTACGATGAAAAAGGGAACGTTAAAACGTTCTCATCTGGAAACCGCACAGGCGCAAGCTTCACGTATGATCCACGTGGTCTCGTTACTGCCCTGACAGTTGGATCAGAAGTGGGCGCACCATTTTTAGAGGAATTCATGACGTACGACGCGAATGGAAACCGTACCTCCATTAAAGATGGTAGCGGGAAGGCAATTTCGTATACGTACGGCGCCCTTGACCAGCTCATGAGCGAAACGTTACGCGACGGCACGAAAAACGAATTCACCTATGACGGCTTCGGCAACCGAACGTCAGTCAAAACAACAAAAAATGGGCAAACAACAGAAACAAAAGCAAGCTATAATGTCTATAATCAGCTGACAAGCATGGGCAACGAGTCGTTTACGTATGATAAGAACGGCAACCGATTAACAGACGGCACGTACAGCTACACGTGGGATGCAGCCGATCAAGTGACAGCGGTCACGAAAAAAGGCGAAACGAAACCATTCGTCACGTACACATACGATGAAGACGGACGCCGCATTCAAAAAGCGGTTGGTACAACGGTTACCAACTACCATTACGACGGCGACAGCCTCAACGTCCTCTATGAAACGAACGGTTCAAACACCGTGACAAAGTCGTACACGTACTCCGACGCAGGTCAACTCGTTGCGATGAAAAAAGGAAGCGTCAAATACTACTACCATTACAACGCCCACGGCGATGTCATTGGCATTAGTGACAAAGACGGCAACCGACTTGCAACGTATGAGTACGATGCGTGGGGTAACCCACTGAAAGCCGACGAAACCGCAGCGGTCAAAGACAACGCATACCGCTACGCAGGCTACCAGTACGACCATGAAACCGGCATGTACTATCTGATGGCCCGCTACTACGAGCCAAAGCACGGCGTGTTCTTATCCCTAGACCCAGATCCAGGCGATGAAGACGACATCATTACGCAGAATGGCTATACGTATGCGAATAACAATCCGGTGATGCTAGTTGATCCGGACGGGCATTACTTCTGGCTAGCGGTGAACGCAGGATTTGCGGCATACGATGGATACAAAGCGTATAAAGCAGGTAAAGGCTGGAGAGGTGTTGGTGGTGCGGTTGCGTCGGCATTTGGACCAGGGAAATATGTTAAAGGCGCGAAAGCGGCGCTAGGGTTTGCGAAGAGCTATAAGCTCTCTAGAAAGAAATTAGCTACTCCTGTAAGGTCGTCATCTGCATACAGGAATGTAACTGAAAAAGGATCTAGATTAAAAAATATACAAACTAATACTTCTAGAAGGAATTTCGAAAAAAATCTAAGAAGAAATGGCTACAAAAAATCTATACACAACAAAGGTGTTATTTCTATGACTAAGGGAGGAAGTAGGTATACAATTAGAGGTTTCTCAAAATCAACAAAAGGACCGACAGCAGAGTTCTTTTCTAAGGGAAGCCGCAAAGCTTCTATGAAAATTAGATTAAAATAGAAGTAACGAAGGGAGTTAAACTTTAATTGAAGGAATATTTCATAAATGATAAAACAGTATTTGAAAAACAAAAAAAAAGGATTACAACCTTTTTAGATGTAAGAGAAGAATTTCCAAATCAAATACTAAAATTAGAAACTTCGTTGTATCTTTTTAATGAATTTGAATGGGTTCTATCAGAAGACGGTTGGAACTCTATTAAAAGACTTTCAGAAGTATCTAGGGATAATACTATTTATATTTCAATGGTGGATGACTGGGATTACGTCGATGAAACTTTTGAAAAATATGGATTTTACTTTATGGCTAAATTACCTACCTCAATTTCAGGAGTTAAATTTGAAGAAATATTAATAGAAGACATTGGTAAGACCAATGACTCTCTAATGATTGTAGTAAATAAAGCAGTAATCTATCCTGAATCATTGGAATGGGTAATTTATGTAGAAAGAGAACATGAACTAGGGGTACTGGCTATAAATAATCATCATCTCAAGGAAAAACACGGAAAAGACTGGCTTCCTTTAGGAGAAGAAATATTTGATCTGATATCTGTTGTATTTCGCAATCAAACTGTACCACCTTGTTTTAGGTCAACCTTAGAAAAAAATTATAGATGACACTAATTTGACAATAAGACGTCTATTAGCTCATTAAGGTCGTATATGTTGTTAACAGACAGCCATTCTTAGATAAATGTCCCTTAAAATCTTCCTAGAAAAGGGCAAAGATTTTTATGAACATGTTGTAAAACATCCAGAGGCAATGCCGAAGGATGATGAATTCGAAGAGTTGTTGACACTAGCAGCGAAAGTGTTTGAAGAAAAGACAGGGGCCAAATAGGATTATGTTCCGTCAAAGGATGACGAGACGTTCTCAAACGAACGTGGCTGGCGCTAAAGTTGTCTCATTAACAAGCGATATGAAGTTACAAAGTCCGCATGAACGTGCGGGCTTTTGTTTCTTTAATAGAGAAAATTAACTGAACGTTATCAAGAAACCGGCATGTACTACCTCATGGCCCGCTACTACGAGCCAAAGCACGGCGTGTTCTTATCCCTAGATCCTGACCCAGGTGATGAAGACGATATTATCACGCAAAATGGCTATACGTATGCGAATAATAATCCGGTGATGTTAGTTGATCCGGACGGGCATTATGTTTGGGCAATAGCTGGTGCTGGATTTGGAGGTGTTGCCTCTTATAAAGCAGCAAGAGCGAAAGGTGCTAGAGGCTGGAAACTAGTAGGCGCAACAGCTGGCGGGGCTGCGCTTGGTGCTGTAGGTGGTGGATTCTTAAAAGCTGGAAAGGGTTTGTATAAAGCAGGCAAACTCTCTAAGACTTATTGGAATGCAAAAAAAGTAGCAAAAGCTAACAAAGGAACTATTAAAAGAGCAAGGAGTGGAAAAGGGTGGACAGTAACAACAAAGAAACACACTGTACGCTTTATGGGTGAAAATTCAGGCCAGAGAACAAAACCTTATTATAGGATGAGTAGGACCGGAAAATCTTCAATGGATGCAAAGGGGAGGTTTTCATCTGACCCTGCGGCTACTCATATTAAGTTAAGATGGAATTCATATAGAAATGTGAATAAACGAATAAGGTAGGTGGTTTTTCTTGAAAGAGTTACAAGGTTGGATAGATTATTTTGAAGAAGGATCAAATATAATTGATTTTAATTTAAATCCTTTTTGTAAAGAACTAAAGTTAGTCTTTAGGCGATTTGAGGATGAGAATAGTTATTCCGATCATGAAGTACTGTTCAAACAAATAGGTGCTTTATACTACAATTCAGGATACTGGGAAAGAAGGTTTGAAGAGATTGACCAAAAAAATTATATATGGTTTGTTGTAGAAATTGCTTATCAAAAAGGCGGATTTAAAGACATATCGCTAGCAATTGACGACTTTAATTCGAGTGCAAATTTCTATATTCAATTTTCAGAGATGCTGTTAGCAATTGAAGCACAGAAAGTCGTAATTGATGAGGTAGAATATTATGCATAATAGCCTCATGGTCAATCACTATATGATTTAGTATAAGGTATCGCTAAAAATGAATCTTAAAGATTTTTCTAAGGTCTCTAGATTACATTTTAAAAGAGAGTTATAGTGGCCAGTTACAGTTAATAAAAGTCCGCAAAAAGGGCGATTTGCCTAAATTCCGGACTTTTGTTTCTTCCGTTAGGGTTTACTTGGTTACTTATCATTTTAAGTGAACAAATTCGTGGATGGTTGTTACCTTTTCTGCCATTTATCGAATATCGGCCAATCGCCTTAGTTGCAATTGTCTCCTTATTTCCGATTTACTATCTTGAAGAAAATACACTTGTTAAATTACGTATAAACATGGAAAGTTTTTTTCAGCCGAAAACGTGTTGCATAATGGTTAACGACAAGCCCGCATGTGAGTGCGGGTTTTTGTACGATTAATGACAGGGTATGTTATTATTTTGAAAAGTGAAAAATAGAATTGGAGTGAAGATTATGATGGATATCGATCTAACCATTCACGCAAAGCGGCGGCATGAACAGTTTGTAAAAAGAGTATTGGAAAAAGAGGTCATTTGGGGGTTAGAGGACGAAAATGGTTGGTGTGTTTGTGAATCAAATCACTATGAAGACACGCCAGTGATGTTGTTTTGGTCCGATGAAGCGTATGCAAGACGATGCGCAGTGGAAGAATGGTCTCATTTTAAGCCCTCACCCCTTACGTTAACAGACTTTAAAAAAGATTGGCTGTATGGTTTGGATGAAGATGGGCTTTTAGTGGGGACGAATTGGAACGCAAAGCTGATTGGTTCGGAAGTGGAGCCAATTGATTTATATAACGAACGATCAGGTTTGACGGCATAATTCTGGCATCAAAGTTGATGGAAACGTACTTTTACGGACAAAGATGATTATGGAGCATTCACTTTATTTATTGAGCCAAAAGAAGATGGTTATCGGCTAAATGTTGAACTGACACCCATTGGCGCTCAGCAGTGCTATAACGCTACACATGAACTTACATTAGAGGATGTCAGCAAGTTTGAACAGCAGATTAAAGATTTTCTCCTGCTTTATACATAGGAACTCAATTAAAAGAAGCTCAAAAATACTCGAATCGCTAGAATGGTTACGAGTCCAATGATTGCTAGATTAATGATGTTGCTAGTTAATGTGTTTTTAAACCGCCCCATCCGATCTTTTTTATTTGTTAAAACAAACAGGACAATGGTGAGTACTGGTAAGAGTAAGCCGTTAATTGCTTGCGCTGAAATAATGAGCTCGACGGGAGAACCACCAAAGGTCCAAACGAGTACAACAGGGATGATGCTTGTAACGATCAAAATTGTGCGGTTGATTGGTGCATTTGGCTTTTCTGATTGTTTAAACGCATGTCCGAATAACATCGGTTGTACGGTCAGATTAAACAAACCTGAAGAAAACCCTGCTGTCCATAAGCCAACAGCAAAGAAGATGGTGGCGAATGAGCCGAGAATGGGGGTTAACTGAACAGCCATATCCCCAGCGCTTGAAATGGTTTGTCCTGTTCCATAAAAGGCTGTAGCAGCTGAAAGTAAGATTGCAATTGAAATAAGGGCGAGTAAAGCAAAGTTCATTTTCAAGTCGTTGAATGAGCGCTTGCGGATTTGTTCCTGCGTATAGGTGGAGTCTTGGTATTTGTTTTTCATAAAACCAGATAGTGCTACGAGCGTGTTCGGTACGAGAATGGTGGCGACAAGTGCCAAGACAATAAGTAGATCGCCTTCGGGAATGGAGAACGTAAGGGCTTGACTCATAATTCCTTGAGAACGTGGTAAGGCGGCAAGTGCTGTTAAACAGAAAGTGAGGACGAGCATGACCATCACAACACGATTAATGTTTTCGAGCAATTTGTATACACCAAACCATGCGATACTCATTGCTGATAAGGAAAGCAAGGATACCCAAACAATCATGGGGACAGCAGGGAAAATAAGGTTCATGGCCATGGAAGCCCCGATAAAGTTTCCAGCTTGGAAAGCGAGCGCTCCTAGCCATAAACCGAAGAAAATTAATTTTGACCAGATTGCTCCAATTTCATCGCGAATGCCTTCCAATACACTCGTTCCTGTCGCGGCCGTCCAGTTCATAACCGGTCGTTGAATAAAATAGCCAACCAGGCACGCTAAAACAAGAATCCAAGCAAGACCAAAGCCAAATTGTGCACCAGCGACAGATACGGTGGTGACAGTTCCAGGGCCAATAATACATGCAGCGACGATCGCTCCTGGACCCCAAGATTTCCACCAAGGGAGGGATGGGGCTTGTAATGGCGGCTTAGCCATTTTTTCTCTCATTAAATTGGTCATCATGCACACTCCTTTTCTATGACATGATTGTACCAATCAATTGATTATTTTTTCTGATTGTTGTGAAGTTATCTACGTAAAGTTTTTTAGACAAATGAAAGGAGCTTGCTCAAAACTAAATAAGCAAGCTCATTCTTTTTACCAATTAAAGATTGCCTTTAACGTTAGTAACGAAATGGCATAAACGAGAGAAGCAATTAAGAAGGTTGGCAAGTGGGCGTAGTCTTCTTCTGGAAGTTCTTTACTTATGACGTTGAAAATCATGGCTCCCGAACTAAAAGCAATGAGAGAATCAACGAATAGTCCAGTTGAAGGGCCAAATGTTCCAGCTGCAGCACCGATAAGTGTAGTAGTGGCAAGGATATAACGGCCGTAGCGACGGTGTACACGCTCATTATCACGTCCAATATGGTAGGAAATTCCGATAAAGTGAAGCCCTACTGCCACCCCGTAAAAAAGGGCTTCGACTGTTTTTACGTCGGATGCAAAGACAATATAAGAGATCATAAACGTATAAATCGCAAAAAACGCGACTTGCACAAAATAGGATGCATCGGCATTCATTGATTTTGCACGATCGGCCTTGGCAAATTTATAGACACTGTAATAAACAATTAAGCCTAATAAACCAAGAAAATAAAGCTCTGAATCTAAGGCAAGGTCGCCACCTAGTTGGTCTTGTTCTTCGTGCATAGTCGGTAAGATGTAGACAAATACATAAGCAATCGCAACGCCACCTGATAGAGAGAGAATTTTCCTTTCTGCAATCGGTGTTCCGCGAATGATTGTTAACGCAAATAGTTGTATGGTGATCAAAATTACCCCAATGATGATGGATTCTATTGTCATGTTGTTTCCCCCTTGAATTTCACTCCATTCCATACCCGTTTTTCCGTATCAATAAGGTTACAGTTGTGTAAAGAAAACGTGAAAAACGGTGTACTTGTCTAAAGTGAAATGGTTTTGTCCATGCTGGATAGGAGTGGTTATGTGAGGAGGTTTTGTTGTGGAGAATTTGCTTCAAACAACATTAGAATTAACGGTGGGGTTATTTGCATTATTAATTTTAACAAAATTAATGGGTAAAACATCATTTGCGCAAATTACGCCGTTTGATTTTATTTCAGCCTTAATTTTAGGGGAACTTGTAGGAAATGCGATCTATGATGATGAAATAAAAATAGGCACGATCCTGTTTTCTGTCTTAATCTGGGGACTTTTACTTTATATTATTGAGTGGGCAACCCAACGTTTTCGTAAAACAAGGAAGTTTTTTGAGGGAAATCCATCGATTATTATTCAAAATGGACATTTAAACCGTAACGAAATGAAACGGAATAAGCTTGATATGAATCAGTTGCAGCACTTATTAAGGCAGAAAGACGCTTTTTCAGTGCGAGAGGTAGCGTATGCAGTTTTGGAAACCGATGGACAAATTAGTGTTTTAAAGAAACAGAAATACGATCAGCCTACGTTTGAAGATTTTAAGATGACGGAAAATCCCGTTCATCTACCAGTCACCTTCATTAACGACGGGATTGTTGATTGGGAGAACATAAAAAAAGCGGGTCTTGATGAGAATTGGTTAGACAAGCAGCTGTACGAACAACGAATTGATCATTACCGCGATGTGTTTTACTTGGAATGGAAGTACGATGAGGGTATTTACCTTGAGAAGATGTGATTGGTTTTAAATCACATCTTCTTTTTTATGTACATGCTTTCGGAATCCAGCCAATATAGCCATCTTTTTTAACAAGGTCATAGCCGCTGCACTGGTCATCCAACATATAGACCGTCTCTCCTTCTCTGACGGTTAAAAACGTAGCACTAACGTCGCCTTTACATTGCCAAGTTTCGTCTTCAAAAACTAAATACTCATTTTTTATCCAGTAAGTTGTCTCGTGAATTCTGTGGGAACACAAGGTGAAATGCGTCCGCTCTTCTTTTTTCTCTACAGCATAATGAGGCCAGCTGATGGTTCCAAGATCTGTGTTATTTGCATAAGGTCGAATAATTTGCTTAACGCGAGTGAGGTGATCCACATACGTTGTGTGAAAGATCCCATTTTCAAGTGTAACGCCGTTTAGCTGTCCATATTGTTTAATGTGCAGTCCACCATCAAGTGACAGAATGCGCTGTTTGTGGTCAATAATTGGATTGTGGTGGCTACCCTCATCGCGTAAATAATTATTCGTCGGCCAATGACCAACCACAACCATTTTGTGCTCCAAGTGACCTTCTGTGTAAAAAGACGGCAGGGCATATGCGTTCATCAATGTTGTTTGTCGCCAATCTGCTCGTTTTTCGATTCCCGCGTGAATGATAATAAATTGTTCGGATTCATAGGCGTGCGGGAGATTGTTTAACCAATTAAGTTCTGTTAAGAAATGCTGTTTACAAAAAAGAGATACTTCTTTAATAGATGAAAAATTTTCTAGACGTTGCTGTTTTTCAGCGAGCATTTCATGAATAAGAGAAAATGGCTGTCTTTGTAAATAGGGCATGAGTTTTTCATTTTCATGTAGTAGGTGAAGCATAATGGCGTCGTTATTTCCGAGCGTTATATAAACACTCTGTTGATGACAAAGATCCATGACATAGCGAATGACGCCTAGGCTATTTGGGCCTTTCTCGCATAAGTCGCCATTCATCATCAGTATATCCTGTTCGCGAACATTCATTTTGACTAACAATTTTTTAAGTAAATCGAGATCGCCATGAATGTCAGACATAAAATGGGCTCGTCTCCCAAGTAATGAGATGTTCTCAGTTGTTAACAGATGGAGGTCCCCCTAATATTGTCAATTGTTTATAAGATTCTTTTCTTGGTGATTTTAAAAAATCCTGTTAATGCACGAAAAAAAATGACCCCGAAAGGTCATCTTTTTCTTACTCGTTTAGAAAGGCGAATTAGCAGTATCCGCCGCCACCTACATAAGAAGCTCCGATGATGATAAGCAAAATGAATAGTACTACTACTAATGCAAATCCGCCACCAGCTCCAGCTCCGTAACCACCGCCTGCGTATGACACTTGGCATGCCCCCTTCCTGCGTTTCTCTATATCAAGGTATGCAGGTGTACCCTAAATGGTTTGTAGTTTCTTCAAAGAATTTCAAAAGCAGGGCATTCGCCTAGATGTTTTGGCTTACGTGAAAATCGTGTTAAAGTAGGAGGGTTAAGGGATGGAGGCGCATAGGCGTGGTTAGTTTTTTATTTCTTTTAATCGTATTTTTTGCATCTATTCTTCAAGCGGCAACGGGCTTTGGTTTCTCCATTGTGGCAACACCGTTTTTATTATTTTTATTTGTGCCAGATGTGGCGATACAAGTGAATTTACTCGTATCCATTGTGATCTCGTTATTTTTGTTTATTCAAATTCGTCAAGATGTGTACATTCCTCTTGTTAAAAGACTTGTAATGGGGAGTATCATTGGGGCGCCTTTAGGTGTCTTACTTCTCCAACTCGTCAGTGAAACGGTTGTGAAAGCAAGTGTAGGTATCCTGTTAATTTTGGTGACAATTCTTCTGATTCTGCCATTTACTATGCGGCAAACAAATGGTCGAGATGTTGGGATAGGCGGTCTTTCTGGTACGTTAACCGCAAGTATCGGGATGCCTGGGCCTCCTTTACTCGCTTATTTTGCCGGCGTGAAGATGACGAAAGAACAAACTCGTGCAACGACACTGGCGTTTTTCTTGATTATTTATCCAATTAGTTTTGGATTACAGTGGGTGACGCTCGGTATTAGCGGAGATGTATGGGGACTTGTTGGCATGGCGCTGCCAGTAGTGGTGATCGGGCTGGTTGTTGGCCAACTGTTGTTTAAACGAATGAACCAAGTGTTGTTTCGCAACGTGACGTATGTGTTGCTTTTGTTAGCAGGGATCGGACTGCTTGTTGAAACGTTTCTATAAAGTGGCATCACGAAGAGACGAATGATCTAATTGAGGATGATTCGTCTTTCGCATGTCTGATAGTAGTCATGATTCGTTAAGGTAGTGGGATTGTAGTAAGCCCATATGAATAATGTCGATCCATTCGCCATTTCGGAAAATCGCTTCTTTACTCCGACCTTCTTGAACAAAGCCTACCTTTTCATAAACGTGATGGCTCTTTCGTTTGTGGAAAAGACACGTAACGATACTCGATGTAAGTTTAATTCTAAGAAAGCATACGACAGGAGAATCGAGAGCGCTTCAGTCCCATATCCCTTGCCCCAATAACTCTTCTCACCAATATCTAGAATGCATTCAGCATTCCGGTTTTTCGTATCGATTCCAATTAATGCCGTTACCCCGATGGCAACACAATCGCCCATTTGTTCAATGATGTACGATTTGGAGTGCGTATCGGAACGCATGACGTTTTCGACAAATGCCTGTGTTTCTTCATATGTATAGAGGTCGAGTGTAAGACTTGTTGAAGCCATAACGTCTACGTCATTTCGCCATTGGTGATAAGTAGGTGTATCGGTGGTTTCCATTTTCCTAAGTCGCAAGCGCGTTGATTGAAACATCTGTAATCTCCTTTTATTGATTGATTTACTGAAAATTTTAGCATTTTTTTGTGAGAACGACAAAAAAATTCAGAAATCACGTACAAATAGATTAATAGACTGTATTTTTGTTCGTATTTAGAATGGTTTTTTCTATTTTTTTTCGGAAGTGTGTGCTAAAATAAACAAAAACGTAAAGACTCTATGTGACTGGCGCAATGTGGATGACCACGAGGGAGCATAGAGCGTACTTGCCGTGCGCCTGGGCAGAGGGTAGAAATGTACCCTTTTCACGTTCAAATAAGGAAAGGATGGTTTGAATGAATACGCCCTTACTGTTAGATGGAGTAGAAGTATCAAATCAAATTAAACAAGACCTTGCAAAACGAGTCGAAGAACTCAATAACAAAGGAATTACGCCTTCACTTGCAACGATTTTAGTTGGAGAGGACCCTTCTTCTGCAACTTACGTGCGCATGAAAGGAAATGCGTGTCGCAAGCTTGGTATGGAATCCAAAAAGATTGAAATGCCGACAGAAACCACAACGGAAGAGTTGCTTGCGACAATCCAACAATTAAACGAAGATGATTCCGTTCACGGTATTTTGCTGCAACATCCCGTTCCGGATCAAATTGATGAGCGCGCCGCATTTGATGCAATAGCAATCGAAAAAGATGTGGATGGAGTTACAACTTTAGGTTTTGCGCAAAATGCATTCAACTTTGCACAATATCCGTCGTGCACACCTGCAGCGATTATGGCGATGCTCGATCATTATGATTTACCGATTGAAGGCAAACACGCTGTGGTTGTTGGAAGAAGTCCTATTCTCGGAAAGCCAGTTTCCATGATGCTTCTTAATCGAAATGCCACCGTTACGATTTGTCATTCTCGTACAAATGATTTAGAAACCCATGTGAAGCAAGCAGATATTGTCGTTGCTGCTGTTGGTCGACCAGAATTTATTAAAGGTGACTGGATTAAGCCAGGTGCTGTTGTTCTTGACGCCGGTTATAATAAAGGGAACATTGGTGACTGTGATTATGAGGGATGTGCAGCGAATGCGTCTGCGATTACGCCGGTTCCAGGCGGCGTAGGTCCTGTCACGATTTCGATGTTGTTAAAGCATACGGTTGATGCAGCTGAACGTGCACAAGCATAAAAAAGAAGTGAGAGATCAAGGGTAAATGATGACCCTTGATCTCTTTTTTTGATAGGATAAATAGAGGTGGTGACAACGTTGAACGCTGTGATCCAAGAAATCGCAAAGAGGTATCAGTTTGATTATCGTCAATGGTACTCTTATCTTTATTTCGATACTTATTTAGAAAAAAATCAACACGTCCTACAGATACTGGATAAAATGAAGTCTTACTTAGTAGCGGAAAAGTCGATTATCTAGAGATTTGCTTAATTTATTTGAAGCATCGGGCAATTTCAAAAAAATTTCGGAAGCTTGCTATGAGAATCGGAAAAGCCTTCGCAATTTGCTTACTGCTAGTCTTTTTTCGCTTCTTCTTCCGAAGGCGTCACCGCAATTTTTGAGAAATGATTTACTTCCATAATTTAAAATTGTCTTGAAAACGAAGAGCGAATTAGTTATTAAAGCATACGTAAAACAATATATTGATCATCATGTCTAGTGGGAACATATAATTTTGAGCATTTAACTGGCGGCGACTCCTGTGGGAAAAGCGTGCCATGTGAGACAATGTAGCGCGAAGCGCTGCGAGTGGCTCACGGTGCGCCCACGGAAAGCGTCCGCCAGGTAATAAAAAAGACTAAGCTCGTTAAAGAAAAAGACCAGTGCTTATGAATAAAGCAAGCTGGTCTTCTTCGTATGTTTGTATAGAAAATCTTGCACATGCTGCCACGTTTCTCTAGCGGCATCGGCATTTCCTTTTTTTGTACCACCAAAGTCCATCACCATGCCACCACCAACATGCATATATGTAGATGTTGGCATACCTGGAATGCCGTACGGAAAGGCAAGGAAATGACCGCCTTCTTCATAATAAAGATGTTCATTGTCTGTACATTTATCGTGGAGTTCATGCTGAACAATTCTGGCATAGTCCGCCGCTGGCCAACATTCATCTTTTTCACCAGCAATCGTTAACAAGGGAGCATGAATGTGTTTAACAGGAATGCGAACGTCGTCCAAATTGTTTGCTTTCCTTTGTGAAAGGGCCCAAATCGGTAAAAATGAAAAGGGTTTTCTTGTTAGGATACTTGTTCCCATTCGGAAGAAATGTTTCGTTGTATATGCAAATTTCAAATAAGGAATCGGTTTATTGCCCAGCGTCCATGCAGGGATAGGCGCGTAAATCGTATTACGCAAGCCTGACGTCACGTACGCGCTAGGTGCGCCTGCAATAACCGCTTGAAAACAATTGTAAGTAGATGCGAGCAGAAGGGCGAGTTCGCCACCTCGAGAATAACCGATAAGTGAAACGGTTTCGTCTACTGACGAATGGGTTTTAAGCCAGTTTGTTGCATGCTCAAAGTATTCTAGCGGCACATTTTCTAGATCTTTTGCCACACCCTCAGCTCCAAAATAGGCGAGCGATAGAACCGAGTATCCCTTGCTTGCAAGAAGAGCCGCTGCATGTTCATTAACGCCTCCATCTGATCCACCTAATAAAAGAACGCCAGGAAATGTGTGGTCGGTATCTGGGTAAAAAAGCGTCCCTACTACGTCAGGCTCATGGACTTGCACACGTTTAACGGTTTCATCATAAAATTTTCTATGTACTTGAACGAGATCGAGAGTGACGTTCTTGTTGTCTTTTAATGTAAATTCATAGGTGAGTGGGTGTGAGGTGCTTTTGTTAAAGTAATCACCAAATTTCTTATCTTTTCGATCCATTGACCAAATTAAGCCTTCAGGGTCAACACCTTGATAGGACCCAGATACAGGTGCATGATGTGCAAGGTGGATATTTCCATCTTGGTTCGCTTCGTATGTAGCACTTGCTGTGAATACAGCTTCCGTATCATCAGATGTTTTCACTTCAATCGTCATCTTTTGGTGAGAGCTACAATCATAAACCGAGATTTGTAACGGTTGATCGATAAAAGCATTTTGAGTCGTAATGACGAGTCGGGGATTCATAAACAAGCTCCTTTCTAAGTCGTCCTACCCAATATATACGTGTGAAGTTCAAAATTGTTCCAAAAAATGTTTAAAAAAAGAGAAAGCCCAGGTGCATCTACACCTGAGCTAAAATCTCTTAAACTTCTACTGCAACGATATCGTCACAACAAATTGTGATGATACGAACTTTTTTCTTATCACATTTGCACTCGTTATAAGAATTACAATCAGCATTTGCTAATTCTACTGTGTTTCCTTCAACACTTACGAAGCTACCAGATACACAGTCTCCACCTTTTAAGAATACTTTCACGTGCTCACCACGAGCGATATTTTTGAAGAACGTGTCACAACCACAGTCACCAGACCCGTAATTGTTTGAACCGTAATTGCCACAACCACAAGAGTCATAGCCATAAGAATTTCTTCCGTAACCCATTAATATTACTCCTCTCGATTTTAAAAAATAGTTTTTGTTTTTACCATGTGATCCTATTCATTTCTTAAACTTCAACAGCTGCGATATCATCACAACAAATCGTAACGATTCTCGCTTTCTTACATTTATCATCACAATCAACGTTTGCTAGATTTACAACATTTCCACGAACGTCTACAAACTCTCCTGAAACTTTACCGCCGCCTTTAAGAATAACTTTAACGTATTCTCCGCGAGCGATATGTTTGAAGAAACTTGAACAGTCACAACCATTTGAATAAGAGTAATCAGAGTAGCTTCCTCCGTAACCGTAACCCATCACGTGTCGCCTCCCTTCGCTTTGCTATGTTAATACTGTATGTAGCAAACCCTATGATGCATAGGCAATAGAAAGGGGACAAACGCTCGTTTTTGCTAGATTAGGTCATATGCGGACATAGAAGCGTGTAGGATACAGGACTTAAAATTGTTGTAAAGCGTGATTGATAAACAGTGTGGTGTTTTTTGTCAGTGGAACCCCTTTACGTAGGATAAAGGTGAATTTCCGCGCGTTGCTAATATGGAGGTGAGTTAATACATGAAGAGACCCGTGCCGTAGTTCTTCTTGTACAGCAGCTTCAGATAGTAACGCTAAGCCTAAGCCGTTTTTAACGCCTTCCTTCATTCCTTGAGTCGAACTAATGACCATTGTAGACTGGACCGTTAGTTGGTAAGCTTCAACCAATTCCTCAAACGATTGCCTTGTTCCGGAACCCTCTTCGCGAATGATCCATGCTTGGTTTTGGAGATCATCAATCGTGTTAAAGTGTTGAACATCTTGATCCGAACAAACGACAACTAAGCGATCGTCTTTAAATGGAGTTTGATCGATATTCTTTGCATGGACGGAACCTTCGACAAGTCCTATATCAACATCAAAGTGTTGGACTGCATGAAGAACCGCATCAGTATTGGCGATCATGACATCAAAGGTTAGGTTTGGATACGATCGTTTCAATGCTGCGATCATTTTTGGTAACAAATACTCGCCAATAGTAAAGCTCGCACCAATTTTAAGTAAGCCAGAGGCCTCATGGTTGCGGGCATACAAGCTTTCATGAATATGCCGATAAATATTCTGTATTTTCAAGGCTTCCTCATAAAAAAATTGACCATCTGGTGTTAATATAATTTGCCGCGTTGTTCTTCGAATAAATTGTGTCTGAAACTGCTTCTCCAAGTTTTTTATTTGCACGCTAACAGTCGGTTGAGAGAGGGCTCGTTTTTCAGCAGTTTTTGTAAAGTTTTTTTCCTGTACAAGCGTAATAAATGTTTCGATTTCGTCTATATTCACTATGAATCATCGCCTTTTTATTAAAAGTTTTAATAAATGTTATTATACTTATTCATTTCACAAATAGCGATTTTCTCCTTATGATTAATCGGTGAGGAGTGAACACCATGAATAAACATATGTTAATGGGAATTGGCCTAACGGCTTTTTTAGCTCTCATTGCTGTAGGGCTGGGCAGATTGCCGGGCTTTACGCTTGTGGGGCCCCTAATCATTGCGATGTTACTTGGAATGTTAATTGGGAATTGGACGAATCTTGATAAAGGATTGGATAAGGGGATTACATGTTCAACTAAAATATTTTTACGACTCGGAATTGTTTTATTAGGACTGCGCTTAAATTTGGTTGATATCCAAGCGCTAGGGTGGAATGGGTTTCTTTATGCTGGTACGTTAACGATTGTTGCATTCTTTTCTGTTTATTTCATTAGTCGAAAATTAAAGATTGACCATACATTGTCGCTTCTTATTGCAAGTGGTACGGCTATTTGTGGGGCTGCCGCAATAGCAGCTGTAGCGCCTGTTGTGCAAGCGAAAGATCGTGTTGTTGCGTTAGCCATCGCGACAATTGCTTTAGTAGGAACGTTCTTCACATTGATTTATACAGGGTTGTTTCCGCTTATACAACCGAATCCTGAAACATACGGCATATTTGCAGGTGGAACGTTGCATGAAATCGCTCATGTGGTGGCGGCATCATCAATTGGTGGGGAAGAGGCCGAAAATCATGCGATTATTATTAAAATGCTCCGTGTGATGCTTCTGATATCGGTTGTGTTCATTCTCTTGTTTGTGTACGAGCATAAAAAGAATGCGGGTCGACCATCTGTATCTTTAAAAACACTACCGATCCCATATTTTATAGTGGGTTTCTTGGCGATGAGTCTAATCCAAACGTTCAGCCTCTTGCCAGAAAGTCTTGTTTCAATCTTAATTGACTTGGCTTATTTCCTATTAGCAATGGCGATGGCTGGCTTAGGGATGAAAGTGAAATTTCATTCGTTTAAAGAAGTTGGATCTCGGTTACTTTTTGCGGGACTTGGAGGCTCAATAATTCTGGTTCTTGCTGGTTGGCTGCTTGTTGGTGTGATCTTTTAATGAAATGTTCTTAGGAGGATTGGTGCTGTTAAGTACCAGTCCTTTTTTCATTGCCGTTAACAGTTACAGATAGATATCGGTCTAGAGTCGTAGACGCAAATCATGCTTCAGCTCGTTTCGAAAGAGTTGTTCACATCGTAAGCTAGAAAGAACAAATCGACAGGAGGTGAAGACATGACAACAAAAGGCTGGATCATTCTTGGTGCGGTAGCTCTATCGATTGTCTTGCTATCGTCTTTAGGGGCGATGCTTGGACTTCTCGCTGGAGCGGGGCTTGCGTATTTAGGCTGGAGACAAGCGACACTAAGTGAAACGATTATCATGAAAATTTTATGGTGGATTGTTCTCATTATTGGCGTCTTGCTAGGGATTGGAAGCTTACCAGGAATTATTGGGGTTATTGCGCTTTATTTATTAATAAAGCTTTATGACAAATGGAAAGAAACAAAAGATTATTCGTATGACAAATTTTAAGGAATAGCGTATAGGAGGAGAACGATGTCTATTTTACAACAAATAAAAGATCAAGTTTCGGCGGATATAGAAGCGGTGCTTGAGAAAAGTAAGAAGAAGCCAGTGACTGATGACAAGCGCAGTCATGAAACAAAGCATCTCGATAAGCAAATGAAAATGTGGAAAGAGACCGTTAAAAAACAGCAAGAGCTGGAACAGTATTTTTATAATGAATGGCAAGACGCTGAAAAAATGTTAGCGAAACGAAAGGAACAACATGAGGTAGCTGAGCAAGCGCACGCAACTGAATTGATGGAAAGAGCAACCGTAGAAATGAATGGATATGGAGAACTAGCGCGTGAATACAAAGAATCTTATGATGAACAGAGAGAGCGTGTTAATAAGCTAGAGGAAAAAGGCAGAGCGCTTTATTTCTTAAAGAAAAAGATGGAGCGAATGAAGTTAACCGATTTTGCCCGAGCTGAGGAATCGAAAGCGGAAGAGAATGCGTCAAAATGGACGTACTATGTAGAAGAAAACGGCGATTTGCATGAGCAAGAAGAAAAGGATGAAGGAGATACAGAATCACGTCCAATCCTTGATTTTGATAAAGAAATCGAAAAACTTGCTGAAAAACATGAGAAGGCATAACGCTTTGTAGTATACTAAGCGGTGATTAAAGAGCGGAGGAGGGCAAAGGATGAAACGAAATCGAACAGATATTGTCGCATATATCTTCTTTGCCCTACTGGCTGCGACAGCACTTGAATTATTAATTAAAGTAGGGCCATTCATCTTATTAGTTGGTTCTGCGGCAATGATTTATTACGGATTAAAACGAATGAGCAGGCAAAAAGGGAAGTTTCTGTTTTATGGTGGTCTCGGTATTTTTATTTTGACGCTTCTTTCTTCGTCTTTCTTCCTACTGATCCTGTTCGGTGGAATGTTTTATATGCTGTATTTATTTTGGGAAAAAGCGAGTAAGCCGAATAAACGGGAAGTTAAAATAAATGAAGATGCTCCAATTGATAGACGAATACCTTTTGTTAAAAATATCTTATTAGGTGATCAACAGATTGATCATGAAGGTTTTCGAAGTGATGATATTAATATTCACACTGGAATTGGTACGACAGAAATTCACTTTGAAAAGACTGTTCTTCCAAAAGGAGATACAGTCGTTGTCATTCGCGGTTTTATCGGTAGGGTAAAGCTATATGTGCCGTATGATGCTGGTGTATCTGTTGAGCATGCATCTTTATTTGGCCAGTCCGATCTACTCGGAAAGCATAAAATTGGCTTTAATCAAAACGTAAAAATTAAAAATGACTCTTACGAGGATGCACCTCGTCGGCTTCGTATTTATACATCCCTTGTAGCTGGAGATATTGAGGTGATGTACCGATGAAGACAATTCGTACAGCTGGACTCATTGTTTTCTTTCTTCCGATCTTTTTAATAGGTACCGTATTATTCTACTTTCAAACAAATGGGTGGTTTGATTGGGAGCAGCTTTTTATTCGAAATACCCTAACGTATCACATCCCTATTTTTGTATGGCTTTTGACATTTTTCTTCATTGTTGCAATCGTTGTGCATCTGACTTTATCGATGATCTGGAAAAAAGATGTTCGAGCGCTGCATGTGTCACTTAAACACATCGTCAGCGGCAATACAAAGGAAAGTAAGCAACAGTTAGGGCAAGTGTCAAATGATTTCAAGCAAACGAAAGTGCTGATTCAGGAACTAGAAACAAGGGTGCGAAATCAAGCCGAACGTTCTCAACGAGTCTTGGAGCAGTGGACCGAAAATGAAACGAAATTAAAAAATGAACTTGTATTTAAAGAACGACATCGCATTGCAAGAGAGCTTCATGATTCGGTTTCACAACAATTATATGCTGCTTCCATGCTGTTATCAGCAGCAGTGAATCAGAAAAATGTTGAGGCAAGCGAATTGCAAAAACGATGCGAAAGCATTGAAAAAGTAGTCAACGATGCGCAAAACGACATGCGCGCGCTCCTTTTACAACTACGACCGATTCAATTAGAAAACCAAACGTTTAAAGAAGGGGTCGAACAATTAGTTGCTGATTTAGCAGAAAAACACCAAATTGATTTCTCGGTTCGTATTAGTTCGTTATCATTAAAACCAGGAGTGGAAGATCAGCTGTTTCGTATTACCCAAGAAGCCATTGCGAATGCGTTGCGGCATGCAGAAGCAAACGAAATCAGTGTGTTTTATGAACGCTTTGATGACTTTGGGTTATTAAAAATTACCGATGATGGCAAAGGATTTAATCAAAGTACCTCTCCCTATGGCTATGGATTACATAGTATGGAGGAGCGAGCGGAAGAGATTGGCGGAACACTAAAAATGATTAGTGTTGAAGGTCAGGGGACGAGTATTGAAGTCAGAGTACCGGTTATAGAAAGGGGGCAACATGCGTGATTTCAGTATTGCTTGTAGATGATCATGAAACGGTGCGGTTAGGGGTATCAGCGTTTTTATCTACGCAAGACGATCTTACGGTTGTGGGAGAAGCAAGTAATGGCAAGGACGGAGTCAGCAAAGCGCTCTCATTAAAGCCGGATATCATATTAATGGATTTGGTGATGGATGGAATGAATGGCATTGAAGCGACAAGAGAGATTCTATCGCAATGGAGAGATGCGAAAGTCATTATCGTAACGAGCTTTCTTGATAATGAAAAGTTACGACCAGCTTTAGAAGCGGGCGCAAAGAGCTATGTATTAAAAACATCAACCGCCATGCAAATTGCTGATGCGATCAGGAAAACGGCTCAAGGCATGTCCGTCCTTGATGAAAAAGTTCAAACGCAAATGATCTCAGCGTTTCAAACCGATGAACCGTTGCACCACACCCTTACAAATCGCGAAAAAGAAATTTTGAAATTGATGAGCGAAGGCAAGACCAATCAACAAATTGCCGAAGCGCTCTTTATTACAATAAAAACGGTTAAAACCCATGTGTCGCATATTTTATCAAAATTAGATGTGGCTGACCGGACACAAGCAGTCGTATATGCGTATCAGCAAGAGCTCTTTAAACAGTAGTCTTACCATAAAATGCGCGTACCGTGGAGCTCCGTAGTTCCAGTAATCTTAGCAAGGCTGGCTACATTTTTTGTTGTGATACCACCACCTGGCATGATAATAATACGACCTGCTGCGTACTCGTTATATGCTTTTAGGCGGGGGATGTTATCGTCAATCGCTTGATGAGGACCGTGAGTAAGGATGCGTTTAACGTGTAGCGAACTTAACTGGTCAATGGCATTGAAGGGATCCTTGATAGCATCAAAAGCCATATGAAATGTGACCTTCCTAGGATCGATGTTTGATAAGAATGTCTGCAAATGTGGAAGGTCTAGCTTATTGTTTTTTGTTAAGCAACCGAGCACAACTCCATCTACTCCTACTTCAGTGAAGGTCTTAATGGTTTGAGCCATTTCATGCACGTCTGCTTCACTATAGACAAAATCTCCTCCTCGTGGTCGAACCATTGCCATTACCTCAACACCAGTCCCCTTACACATGCGAACAACATTTTCGCAAATATCTGTTGAAACTGTAGTGCCTCCTATATGAAGGTGATCGCATAATTCAATGCGGTCTGCTTTGTACGCAATCGCCTTCTGGACGAACGTAGCATTTTCTAAACACACTTCTTTCACGATCGATTTCATAATTTTTCCTCCAACTTCCTAAAAATACTCGCTTTGTTTACAGAATACTTGTAAACTATAGAATAATTCAAGGGGGGAGCCAGATGATACGTCAATTGCAAAAAGAAGATCAAGAGACATGTCTTACGTTTGTGAGACAAAAGCCTGCCGAAAACCTTTTTATTATTGGAGACATTGAAGCATTCGGTATGGAAACGGACTTCCAAAAAGTATGGGGACAGTTCAATGAGGCGAATGAGCTTGTTGCGGTGCTGTTAAACTATCATTCAAGTTATCTCCCCTATGCCGAGGGTGCATACGATGCTGAAGGGTTTGCGACCATTATAAACGCAGATCCGAACTTTAAAGCGATGTCAGGATTAAAAGATGTCACGACACAACTTGATTCATTTCTTAAGAAGCCAATGAAGAGAAAGCAGACGTATTATGCAAAATGTAGTGCAATCAAAACAACCGTGCCATCAGCCATCAATGAAGTTCAACCAGCTCAACCTAAAGATGCGAAAGTATTGCTCGATCTGTTAAAACAAATTCCAGAGTTCAGCCAGTCGATGGAGACATCTGTTGAGAAAAAGCAAAAAGATCTTCGAGATGGGTTTTCCCGGTCCAGTATCGTACGTCACGGTGAAATCGTTGTGTCTGCTGCTTCAACTACAGCCGAAAACTCGAGTTCAGCGATGATTGTTGGGGTAGCAACGCTCCAAGACTTTAAACGAAATGGCTATGCGTCGGCATGTGTCTATGACGTGTGTAGGCAGTTATTTTCGGAAGGAAAAGAAGCGTGTCTGTTTTACGACAACCCAAGTGCTGGAGTGATTTACAAAAATATCGGTTTTGAAGATATCGGCTTATGGATGATGTATAACGAAAAGGTTGATTAATTGGTTATTTTTTCGCTTAATCGATTTTTGCAGCAAAACAGGCTTGCCAACAAACATTGTTGCAAGCTTTTTAAATTGTCAACGAACGTTAATAATGTTAAATGGCGATTTGATGAAGGAAGTGATATGATAGACAGGTGCAAAAAATGACGTGCACATGAATGAACGTATTTTTGAACGAATAAGGAGTACGGGTAATGAAAGCCTTATTACAATTGCTTAAAGAGCAATACGAAAATAAGCACTTAATTTGGAGGCTTGCAGCATTTGAACAAAAAAGTAAGTTTCAACTCCATTACTTAGGCGCTTTTTGGCAGTTATTTAGTCCGCTGATGCAAGTCGTGGTCTTTTTTGTTATTTTTGGGCTTGGTATTAGACAAGGACAAGATGTTGGCGATACACCGTTTTTTGTGTACTTACTTTGTGGATTAATTCCGTGGTTTTTTATAAGCCCGACCGTCCTTCAAGGATCAAACAGTATTCATAAAAAAATTAAAATGGTTTCAAAAATGAAATTCCCAGTAAGCGTACTACCTGCTATAACGATTGCAGGAAATTCAATTAGCTTTTTTGTTATGTTAGGAATTTTATGTGTGGTACTAGCCATATACTCTGTCTTTTCAGGCGTGTATTTATTGCAGCTACCGTATTATTTCCTATGCTTGTATGCTTTTCTTTATGTGTTTACGATCTTTAGTGCGACGCTCGCAACCGTTGTAAGAGACTATTATCAGTTTCTTGAAGCTGGGATGCGAATGATGTTCTTTTTAAGTCCAATTATTTGGGCACCAGATTCAATGGATGATCGCTTGCTTTCCTTTTTACAATTAAATCCGTTCTATTATATTTTAAACGGATTTCGAGATTCCTTTATTGGAGGTACGTGGTTTTTTGAAAATATCACGTATATGATTTATTTCTGGGCATTAATCCTTTTAATTGGATTCCTTGGTGCAACGGTCTTTAAGAAATTTAAAAACAGCTTTGTTGATTATTTATAAAGGGGATTTTGCGAATGAATCCTAAGATGAAATTAGAGGGCGTCACAAAAAAATATACGCTTTTTACGAGCAATAGTGAGAAGTTAAAAGCGATGTTTTTGCCGAAGATGCAAAAAGAAAATCGTGACTTTTATGCATTAAAAGATATTTCCCTGGAAATTTACGAAGGGGAGACAATCGGAATTGTTGGTATAAATGGTTCAGGGAAATCGACCATTTCGAATATATTAGCAGGCGTAATCCCACCTACAGAAGGGAACCTAGATGTTCAAGGCGAGACATCTTTAATTGCGATAAACGTTGGGTTAAATAACCAGTTAAATGGATACGAAAACATTGAGCAAAAATGTTTGATGCACGGATTTTCAAAAAAAGAAATCGATCAGCTTTTGCCATCGATTGAAGAGTTCGCCGATATTGGTGATTTTATGAACCAGCCGGTAAAGAACTATTCTTCAGGAATGAAGTCTCGATTAGGATTTGCGATTTCCGCTCATACAAATCCAGATATTCTAATTGTTGATGAAGCTTTATCTGTCGGCGATAAAACATTCTATCAGAAGTGTAAAGATAAAATTGATGAGTTTAAAGCACAAAACAAAACGATTATCTTTATCAGTCATAACATTAAAGAAATCAAAAACATTTCAGATCGAGTGTTATGGCTCCACAACGGTGAAACGCGTGCATTTGGCGATAAAACAAAAGTCGTAGAAGAGTACGAAGCGTACATTAATTGGTTTACGGCGTTATCAAAAGAAAAGCAGAAAGATCATAAAGAAGAATTGAAAATGCAGCGTTCAGTGGCAAACGTTGAAATGGCTGAAACTGAGACGTATGGACCGCGAGGAAAGAAAAAACATGCGAAGCGTAAAGATCAAGAACAAAAAAAGCACTCAGTTTTATTTTTTAGTCAGTTAGTTGTTCTGGTTGCAGTGTTTGTCGTTGCGGCATATCTATTAGCTGTACAGCCTCTTCTTTCAGCCGATGCTGAAGAAGAACAAGTGTCAACTGAAGAGGAAGTAGCTGTTTCAGAAACCTCTGGAGAAGACGACGATGACGGTTGGCTTGAGTATAGTGCTCCAGAACGTGCTGTAATTCAAGATGTGGATACGCCACTTTACACATCGAACGACAGCTCCACAGCAGTGATGACGCTTCCTTTTGGAACGGAAGTAGTGGTGACCGGTGAAAATGATGCGCAAACGGTTGTTCAAATTGAAAATGACGGGGACGACTTATTTATTGAAGCAGACGCGATTTTGTATGTTGATGAGGCTGAAAAAGTGAATCGTGACACGGTTGAAGCTGAACTATTGGACAGACATAACGTGTCTCTTACCGACATTGAAACAACGATGAATCAACCATATGAAGAAGTAATGGGTGCGGCTTCGTTTGAAGCTGCCGATGAGTTTGGCTATGGCTACTATGCATATGTGAATGAAAATCTGTTAAAAATAGATCAGCAGAATGAATTAGCTGCCATTCTCCTCACCGCAAATGAACAACCGTTAATAGAAGAAACACCCTTCTTCTATTTAGAAGAAGACGGGATCTATTTTTTGTGGAATGAAGAAAATGGTGTATTACTCGTAGCGGAAAATGAATAGAAAAGAGCTGGTTAAGTTTGGATAAATCCTTTTTGTTTGAATTGCTAAAAACCCCTTCTCCTTCTGGACATGAAGAAGCCATTCAGCATAAATGGCTCTCATACATGAGTGAACACGTGAATGACCTCGATACAGATCTAGCGGGAAACGCGATTGCAACAATTAATCGGGAAGCGACGTTTAGTGTGTTGCTAGCAGGTCATTGTGATGAGATTGGATTTATCGTGAAAGCGATTGATGATTCAGGTTTTCTTTACGTTGAAGAATTAGGAAGGCTGAGTCCCTTACCAGCGCTCGGAATGGAGGTCACCATTCACGCGAAGCATGGAAACGTGCGAGGGGTCTTTGGAGCAAATGCACAGCATCATGGAGGTGCAAAAGCAGATTTAACAATGGATGACTTATTTATTGATTGCGGCGCACGCTCAGCAGAAGAGGTACAGCAATCTGTTGAAATTGGTGATCCAATAACGTATAACATTGAGCCTGTTGAACTTCTTAATGGATGTATCCATGGAAGAGGACTGGACAATCGCACTGGCGCGTTCATCGTGGCAGAAGTTATGAAGCGTTTGTCTAAAGATTTACCTGAAGTATGTGTACATGGTGTAAGTACGGTTAATGAAGAAACGAACATGGGCGGCGCATATTTTGCTGGTTCACGTTTAAAGCCTGACTTGGCGATTGCCCTTGACGTGACGTTTGCGACAGATTATCCGTCAGCTCAACTCGGAAAAGTTGGAGAAGTTACACTTGCGGGTGGTCCTGTGCTGGCAAAAGGAGCCCCTATTAACAAAAAAGCAAATGAACGATTGCTACAAGCAGCAGAAAAATTGGGGATCTCTGTACAGTATGAATTGACGCCAAGAACGACAGGCACCGATGCTGATCAACTAAGATTAACAGGTGACGGCGTACCAATTGTTCTTGTTTCCCTCCCGCTTCGCTACATGCATGCACCTCGTGAAGTGGTGGCATTACAAGATATTGAGCAAGAGATTGACTTGCTCGTTACCTTTATAAAAGAGCTAAATACGAATGTTGATTTACGTCCAACTAGTTGGAAGAAGCAGACATAATAAAAACATGGAGCGATGCTTATGCTCCGTGTTTTTACTGTTTTATCCGAGGGTTTTGTGCAAGGATGTCTTCCGTATGTTTCCAAAAATGTTCGAGGTTGCTCATTGTTCCGTCTGCCAAGCCACGTAAATCCCTGCTTGCTTCAATCCCCATCTTTGCAAGAATCTCATGAAAATAAGGCAGTCTTTCTTGATGAAGATGTGGGGCATCTTTCGCTAAAATGATCTGGCAACGACAGAAAGTTGCAATGATCCAAAACAGGCTCTCGCGGTGCAGGTTCGCATGAATTAAAGCTTCACTCCCATCAATAGCGATCGGACGCCCAATTTTAGAAATATCGGTGGAAAAGAAAAAGGGTGTTCTCCCATGCTTGACTGCTAAATCGAATGTGACGGTCAAGTGTTCCAAACTTGATTGTACAAATGATCGAGTGACTTCACTGACGCATAATTGGTCAAGCAATTGCTCATAAACATCTGCTTTTTTATACGAAGTTAAAACCGGTTTTACATCTACGTACCGTTTCCGTACAGTCGGATTTTGCAAGTCTGCTGTTAAAAAGAGGTGTGTGAGCACGCCCGTAGGAAAGAGCCAATTCATTACCTGCTCATGGAAAGGGAGCGAGGTTGGAAGTGTTGTTAATCCGTCCCGTATTTTATGTTTCACCTGTAAACATCGTTGGTTGACCCACTTTAACTGAGTAAAATCATCTACGACTTGCTTTTGTAATGGAAGCAGGATTTTGTCTTTATCGGCAAGAATTGTCGTATGTGCAAAGCTATAGCTCAAATGGTAATCGGCCAGAATCGTCCCTTTATCTTGAAAAAGATTGTAGTCAAGATGGGTTACCTCTAATAAACAATTTTTATATGTGAATTTTCCTAATTTATAAGGAGGTACATTCGTTGAGACGACCATGATGTCAACATCGGATGACGATGGCCATGAAGAAGTGGGTGCCTGACCAATAATGGAACCTGCTAGATAGGCACCTTTAAATCCTTGTTCATGAGACGCGATTTGTGTGACCCATTCGTTTGCTAGTTGAATCGCTTGTGTTGTATTCAAAAAGAGACCCCCTTTCGCACGGTTTAGCTAGATTCAACAAATTATGACGGGTTCCTGCTACAATGACAGAAAAAGGAGAATGCAAATTGGATATTCGGTTTTTAAGAGAAAGCGATTTTGAACTAATTAATGGATCGATCAATGAATGGTGGGGAGGAAGACAAATGCAAGGGATGCTGCCACGTTTGTTCTTCACTCATTTCTCAAATACTAGTTATGTTGTGGAAGATCACGAAATATTAGTCGGGTTTCTCGTAGGGTTTCAGTCTCCTGCTGAACCTGAACGTGGCTATATCCATTTTGTCGGGGTTGCCCCTAACTCCCGCCGTGCTGGAGTCGGTTCTTTTCTATATAAAACATTTTTTGAAAAAATGAACTCCCTTGGGGTGAGAGAAGTGTACGGCATTACATCGCCTGTGAATAAAAAGTCGATTGCCTACCATCAACAAATGGGCTTCTCAATTGTCAAAGGTACAAAAGAGATTGATGGAATCTCCGTCCAAGAGAATTATGATGGAGTAGGTGTTGATCGGGTTGTGTTTAAAAAGGATTTGTCGTAACAGGAGGAAATCATCATGGAAGAACTTCAATTTATCGAATTAAAAGCTCAACAGATTGAGGCATTCGAACGTTTACAACAACATGTCTACGACCAGCTGGAGCACAAAGAACAACTGTCAACGTTAAGTCATGGTGAGATTCACAACATTTTAGCGGGGAACGGCATGATTGTTGGTGTTTTTACTGAGAAACGTTTGATTGCTGCAAGGGCACTCCTTGTACCAGATGTCGATGAAGATGAGCATTTAGGGAAAGACGCTGGTCTATCAAGAGATCAATTAAAAGAAGTCATCTATCAAGAAATTTCTCTTGTACATCCTGAATATAGGGGGCGACGGTTGCAACAGCAAATGGGGGAATGGTTAAATTGTAGACTGAAAAAAGAAGATCAGCCTTATCAATATGTATGTGCAACAGTTGCGCCAACAAACCTCCCTAGCATGGTCGATAAACTGAAGCAAGGAATGGAGATTGTTGCACTTAAAGAGAAGTATGGAGGAAAGCTCCGCTATATTTTCATAAAAAACATAAAAAATCCGTCTTCATCGTTTTATGAAACGACCGTTGACGTCTGGCTAGACGATCATGAAAAACAAAAAGATCTGATTCGCCTTGGGTACAAAGGGGTTTCTCTTAAGAGGGAAAATGATACGTATTTCATGGTGTATGGAATGTAGAAAAGTGTCGAAAACAGCTGCTTTTTAGAGCTGTTTTTTTATTATGGAAGGAATGGAAGAAAAATGGGTAAACTTGGAATGAGGAATGTAAAACACAATGATGTACAAAAGATGTTCGATAAGTTGGGATGAAAGCGCATACTTTCATAATAATATTGATGTTACAATCAAATCAAGAAAGGAGGGATTGCATTGGCATTGAATGATCGAAGCCAAAAAATTCTCAATGAGATCATCAGTAATCGACAAATTACGAGTGGCGTAATTGAAAAAAAATACGAGTTAAGCCGTCGCCAGCTTGGATACACCATTCAAAAAATTAACGAATGGCTAGGATCCGAAGATCTCCCTGAGATAGAACGAACGAGGCAAGGTCATTTCATTGTTGAGCAGTCTGTTTTTTCAAAGTTATCACGTCAACCTGCGGACGCATCAGTCGTCACACAGGAACAAGGGTTTTTAACAGAGGAGCAGCGCAGTCATTATCTTTTATTTATGCTTCTAGCCAACAAAGAAGAATTATCGTTGTTTCACTTCCAATCGGAGTTAGGTTATAGCAAAAATACGATATTAAATGATTTAAAACGTGTGCAGGAGCGGTTAAACGAATTTAACCTTGATATTTATTACTCCCGTCGCGAAGGCTATCTGCTCCAAGGAAAAGAGCTCAACATCCGAAAGCTTCTTATTCATCTAGTTGATTTAGCGAAACACTCAAATCAAGAAACGATGTGGTTAGAAGACGTTGCGAACATTGATAAAGACGAGATAGAAGATTTGCAGAAGCGAATTGAAAAAGTGGAGCAACGTTTAGGGATTCGTTTTACCGATGAAAAAATGTTGGCAATGCCTTATATCTTTCTCTTAGTTTTAAAAAGAATCGCAAGTGGTTCTGTACTTGAACCCTTCCCAATTGAATATGAAGAGTTGTCCGATACAAAAGAATATCAGGCAACCGAGTACATTTTTCAAAATATGGATAATGTACCAAAGCAAGAACGTCTTTTTATTACACTGCATTTACTTGCGGCTAATGTTCACTGGTCCGACTTACTAACAGAGGATGACTCGATTCCGGATTTAATTCCAGCTCTTTCAAATATGCTTCGGTCGTTTGAAAAGAGTGCTTGTATTTATTTACAGGAGCGCGAGTTGTTATTAAAGAAACTGGTACAACATACAAAACCGGCGTATTATCGCATTCGTTATCAGTTAACAGAAATGGAAACGGTTCAAAATCCATTTAGCAAAGAATATCGAGAACTTCACCATCTTGTGAAGCGAAGTCTAGGGCCATTAGAAGAACTGTTTGGAAAAGAGATCCCGGAAACGGAAGCAATCTACTTAACGATGCTCATTGGTTCTTGGATGACTCGACAGGGTGAAAGTATAGACAAAAAAATAAAAGCGATTGTTGTATGTCCACAAGGTGTATCGGTTTCACGGTTAATGTTAAAAGAACTGAAGGAATTGTTTCCAGAATTTATCTTTCTTGATTCTCTATCTGTTCGACAGTTCAACTCCTATGAATTGTCCTACGATCTGATTTTCTCACAAACGTCTTTAGCAACAGAAAAGTTGCTTTATGTAACGAAAGCGTTTCTCAGTCGAGAAGAAAAGTATCGTTTGAAGCAGCAAGTCATGCAAGATATTCACGGGTATAAGCCAACAACGATTAATATTGATCACTTAATGGATATGATTAGTGGTTATGCAACGGTTGAAAATGAAAACGATTTAAGAAAAGCCTTACACGGTTATTTCTTTCCAACTGAAAGCAATACGTACGCTGATGAAGCACTGCAAGACAGTCTTAGTACCTTTTTGACTAAAGGAGTCATGCAACAGCTAGACGCTGTGGAAGATTGGGATGAGGCATTAAGGCAAGCCTCAAAACCTTTAGTAGACCAAGGAATTGTCGAACCACGTTATGTTGATGCGCTTGTCGCGAATAAAGATCGAGATCCTTATATAGTTATAGGTCCTGGTCTAGCGATTCCGCATGCGGCGCCAGAAGAAGGCGTCATCCAAACGGGAATGAGTTTGTTGCAGCTAAAAGAGCCTGTTCACTTTACAGAAGAAGAACAGATTCACGTCATCATCGTGATTGCTGCTAAAGACAAACATCAACATATTCGAGCTTTAAGGCAGCTTATCAAGCTTGCTGGCTCAACTAAAGATCGTCGAGCATTTTTACAAGCGCCATCAATAGAGAAAATGGCAAACATCATTATGGCCTATTCGATGGATGAGGAGTAGAGAGAATAGAGGTGAAACCACAATGCGTCTTGATGAATCAACTATATTACTTGATATCAACGCCACAGATAAAGAAAGCGTTTTGAAGCAAATGTCAGACAATCTTGTTCGTGAAGGGCTTGTTAAAACAAGTTTTGTCGATGCCATTATCGCGAGAGAAAACGAATATCCGACTGGTTTACCTACTGCTGGAGTGGCGGTAGCAATCCCGCATACGGATGTGGAACACGTAAACGAGAAGACGATCAGCATTGGTCGTCTGAAAGAGGCTGTCCCTTTTGGCATGATGGGAGGCGACCCTTCTGAGCAAGTGCAAGTAAAAGTTGTGTTTATGCTCGCAATGAAGGAAGCGCATGCACAGCTGACATTATTACAGCAATTGATGCAACTCTTTCAAAACGAAAGCAAGTTAATGCAAATTGTAAACGCATCATCTAAAGAAGAAGTAAAACTATTAATCGATGACAGTCTCGAATTGACTGTATAAGGAGGAACTAATCATGGCAAAGAAAAAAGTATTAGTCGCATGTGGAGCAGGAATCGCAACATCAACGGTGGTAAACAATGCAATCGAAGAAATGGCAAAAGAACACAAAATTGCTGTAGATTTGGTTCAAATTAAAATTTCTGAAGTAGGTGCACACCGCGATACAGCAGACCTGCTTGTAACAACAGCAATGACACAAACTGAATATCCTTTCCCAGTTATTAATGCACGTTCATTTTTAACAGGAATCGGTACAGACAAAACAAAACAAGAGATTTTGGACGCATTAAAAGCATAATCGCATAAAACCATTATGAATGAAGACGGAATTTCTAGTGTGACTGGGAATTCCGTTTCAATAAAGGGGGAACAACCATGGATGGATTTGTTGATTTCATTCAAGGATTCTTAGATTTAGGTGCGACGGTTATTTTGCCGGTAGCGATCTTTATTCTAGGATTAGTATTTGGACAAAAACCAGGAAAAGCCTTTCGCTCCGGTTTAACAATTGGAATTGCGTTCGTCGGGATCTTCCTAGTAGTAGACTTACTTGTTAACAATTTAGGGCCAGCTGCTCAAGGCATGGTGGACAGATTAGGCGTAGAACTAAACGTAATTGATGTTGGTTGGCCAGCTTCGTCTTCAATCGCATGGGCTTCCGTTGTGGCAGCATTTATTATTCCGTTAGGTCTTGCTGTAAACGTCATTATGTTATTAACAAAGACAACAAAAACAATGAACGTCGATATTTGGAACTTCTGGCATTACACGTTCACAGCGGCAATGGTTTATGTCGTTTCTGGAAACATTTTTATTTCATTACTTGCTGCAATCATTTTCCAAGTTGTCTGTTTGAAAGTTGCAGATTGGACAGCTCCAATGATTAGTAAATTTTACGATCTACCAGGTGTTTCAATTGCAACAGGTAGTACAATCTCGTATGCACCAGGAATCTTCTTAGTTAAAGGGTTGCAAAAAATTCCTAAAGTGAAAGACTGGAATGCAGATCCAGAATCCATTGAAAGACGCTTTGGCATCTTAGGCGAATCGATGTTTATTGGTTTAGTGCTTGGTGCCACGATCGGTGCCTTAGCCGGCTATAGCGTTGGTGAGATTGTTGAAATTGGTATCGCGATGGCTGCAGTTATGGTCTTGATGCCACGTATGGTAAAAATCTTAATGGAAGGTTTGTTACCTGTATCTGAGTCTGCCCGTGAATGGTTAAACAAGCGCTTTGGTGATCGTGAAATCTATATCGGTCTAGATGCGGCAGTTGCTTTAGGACACCCAGCCGTTATTTCAACAGCTTTGATCCTTGTACCAATTACAGTTGCAATGGCGGTACTATTACCAGGAAACGCGCTCCTACCATTTGGCGATTTAGCAACCATTCCATTTATCGTTGCATTTATCGTAGGTGCTGCTCGCGGAAACATCGTGCATTCTGTTATTGTCGGGACCGTCATGATTGGGATTTCCTTATATGTTGCAACAGACATGGCGCCAATCTTCACGACGATGGCACAAGAGGCAAGCTTTAACATGCCTGCTGATTCAGCAATGATTTCAAGTATCGACCAAGGTGGAAACATCGTGAACTGGGTTATTGTTCGATTCTTCGGTCTATTTTACTAACTGAACGAAATGCAAAAAGGAGGATGAATCACCATGAAGGCACTGGTTAAAACAGACCATGGATTTGGAAACTTAGAGATACAAGACAAACCAGAACCTATACCAGCAGCAGAGCAAGTCAAGATTAAAGTTCGATATGCAGGTATTTGTGGTACCGATCTTCATACGTATGAAGGCCATTATAAAGTCGGCGTACCTGTAACACTCGGACATGAATTCTCCGGGGATGTTGTTGAAGTAGGTGAAGCAGTAACTTCTGTAGCTGTAGGGGATCGGGTAACATCAGAAACAACGTATTCAGTGTGTGGGGAGTGCGAATATTGTCAAACGAAGGACTATAATCTTTGTAGTCAGCGCAAGGGGCTTGGCACGCAACAAGACGGTGGTTTCACAAACTATTTAATCGCAAGAGAAGCAAGTGTGCACAAATTGCCTGACGGAGTCGATTACAAAGCCGCTTCCATGACAGAGCCACTCGCTTGTACGTATCATGCTGTAGAAAAAACAGAAGTCAGCCAAGGAGATATCGTTGTGGTGCTTGGACCAGGAGCGATTGGACTTTTAACCGCTCAAGTCGCAAAAAGTAAAGGTGCCAAAGTGATCATTACTGGTTTAAATAGCGATAAAATTCGTCTTGAAAAAGCGAAAGAGCTTGGGATTGACTACGTTGTGAATATTCAAGAAGAGAACTTAAAAGATGTTGTTGATGGCTTAACAAACGGATATGGTGCGGATATTGTGTATGAATGTTCAGGAGCCGTACCAGCTGCCAAACAAGGGCTAGACCTTCTTCGGAAAAAAGGACAATATTGCCAAGTTGGTATTTATGCTACACCAGAAATACCGTTTGACTTAGAGAAGATTGTTCAAAAAGAAATACGTGTGGTTGGAACAAGAAGCCAAAAGCATGCCGATTGGCAGCCATCTCTTGAACTATTAAATCGTGGGGACGTCAATGCAAAAGCCCTTGTTACCCATGAGTATGACATTACACAGTGGGAAGAAGCCTATCAAGCAATAAAAAGCGGTGAAGCGATTAAAGTGTTGCTCACTCCTGTAAACGAAGGATAACAACCATATGGTAAAGAAGGAAGAGATCGCTCTTCCTTCTCCCATACTTGATGGAGGGAACAAAGATGACAGACATGTTTTTAGATTTTATGCTTGGACCAATACGAGGAATCGGTGATTTTTATTTTGAACATCAAATGATTTTTAACACGTTAGTCGTAGGGATTGCGTTTGTTGCTTTAATTCGTAAACGTAAAGGAAAGCAACCAAAGGAGCAGTCGTAACGTGATGGAATCGTTGAAATTATATGGCGTTCAAGATATTCGTTATGAGGACGCGGAAGTGCCAACGCTGAGCCATAGCGATGATGTACGCATTAAAATCTCTACCGTTGGGATTTGTGGGTCGGACTTGTCTCGCTTTAAAAAGCTCGGACCATACGTTCCAGGGACAATATTTGGTCATGAATGTACAGGCGTAATTATCGAAACAGGCTCATCTGTTACTCATCTTCAAGAAGGGATGCGTGTGGCGGTGTGCCCAACGTTTCATTGTGGTACGTGTCAACACTGTCTATCTGGTGAGCCAAGCAGGTGCAGTTCACTACATGTTGTTGGCGCAAAACAAGACGGCGCATTTGCAGAATATATCGTTTTGCCATCATCTCACGTGTTGCCGTTGCCCGACGAAGTGGATGAAGAAAGTGCTGCGCTTATTGAACCGTCCGCAGTAGTTGCTCATGGATTTTACCGCACAAAGATTAAGCCTGGTGCAACTGTGGCAATTATGGGATGCGGGAGCATTGGTCTGTTAGCCATCCAATGGGCAAAAATCTTTGGCGCTAGCCATATTTTTGCGATTGATATTGATGACGAAAAATTGGCTATTGCAAAGGAAATGGGTGCGGACAGTGTCGTAAACTCGAAAGAACGCCCAGCCCATGAACAAATTCGGGAAATAACGAATGGTTTAGGAGTAGACGTTGCAATTGAATCAGCTGGTTCACCAATCACGTCAGCACAAGTGCTTGCCTTACCTAAAAAAGGTGGCGAAGTCGTGTATTTAGGCATTCCATACGGAGATGTTCCGATTGAGCGTTTTTACTTTGAACAAATTGTTCGAAATGAATTAAGTATACATGGATCATGGAACGCGCTTTCAACACCATTTCCTGGACGAGAATGGGAAGCAACAATTCACTACATGAAAACCGGGGCACTGAATGTGGCGCCAATGATTAGCCACCGACTCCCACTGGAACAAGGACCAGACGTATTTCAACGAATAACGTCAGGAGAAAAAGGCTTTGTGAAAGTCCTTTTTTATCCACAAGCGAGAGGATAAAAGATCATAAAGTCGAATGAGTATCTTATCAACTAGGTAAGATACTTTTTTACGTGTGGAGGGACTAACTTGGAATTTAAGCCACTGGCTACATCACGATTAGATTTAATTCGTATCACGGAATCTTATACGAAAGACTTTTTCTCGATTATGTCGAGAGAAGAGGTTACAACATACTAGGGCGTAAACATAAAAAAACTCGCCAACCGCATGAGTTGGCAAGTTTTTTCGTTTAAGAAGATGCTTGTATACGTCGGGCTTTTCTTCTGTTCAGGTAAAGGATAAGTGCTACGAGAGCGAGTCCAATTCCACCTAAGATTGCAGCAATGACGTATGCTGTTGTGAATGACCCTGTTGTTTCCTGGAAATAGGTGGCGATTCGTGGACCTACAAAGGCACCGCCAGAATAGCCAAGAAAGACAATCGCATAGTTCATGCCAAAATTCTTATCACCAAACGTGGTTTTTGTAAGTGGAGGAAAGACAACAAGCAACCCACCAAAAGCGAATCCAAGCAAGATGATACAGATGGTAAAGAATACCGTATTGCTAGCCATTGTCATCAATAACAAGGCCGCAATCGTCATAATTAAATTAAGCGATAGAGAGGCATAGGAGCCGAAACGGTCATAAATAAAACCAAAGCTCAATCGTCCAACAAAGTTTGATAAGGTGCTAACACTTACAATGATGGCACCAGCTGCTGCGGTCATACCGACTTGAACTTGGGCAATAACGGAAGCTGAACTCACGAGCATGGTCCCGGCTGTACTCGCAAACACAAGCGTTAAAAATAAGAGATAAAAAATAGGTGAACGGAGCATTTCTTTCCAATTTAAATTAATGATATTCGTTGATCCATTCGTCTGCTGTGGAGGTGTGTAGCCAGGCGGCTGATAGCCTTTTGGCGCACTTTTCATTAACCAACCTACCGCAAAAATTCCTACTGCAAAAATAATTCCTAGAATACGAAAAGCGCTTGTTACACCGACTTGCTCAATAAGCCAAGCGGAAAAGGGCGAGAGCAAGAAAGGACCTATTGCGGCACTAGATAGTAAGAAGCCTGATACTTTTCCGCCTTTATCTGGAAACCAGCGCATCGCCGTTACGAGTGCAGAGTTGTACATCATTCCTGCACCTGTACCAGCAATTAAACTAAAGGTAACGTAAAGCATAGGGATGGTGGTAACGGAACCAGTTAAAAACCAACCTAGTCCAAAGAGGAAGCCTCCAACATACATAAGAGGTCTTGCTCCGTATTTATCAACAATGATCCCAGCAAAAATGGCTACGATCGCAAAAATGAGTGTATAAAGCGAATACGCTAAGCTATAGTCACTCGGTGACCAACCATGTAAAGACGTCATTGGTTCAGAAAATACGCTAAAAATCGCGATGGAAGCGACTAAAAAGATAATTAGCCATGCCGCACTAAAAATAAGCCAGCGATTCGGATGTGTGTCTTGGTTGTTTTTCATCGTTATCTCTCCTAACAAGAAACAGCCGATAAGACGAACTTATTGGCTGTTTTTAAACATTTATACAATCGTATATCCACCATCAATTGGTACAACCGCACCATTCATAAATTGAGAATCATCAGAAGCTAAAAAGACGGCTAGTTCTGCGACTTCATAATCATTCCCGAAACGATCCAACGGAATTTTGTTCGTCGGACGTGTTTTTAACATCTCCTCTGTAAGAGGCGTACGAATTGTTCCAGGGGCAATCGCGTTAATTTTAACGCCTTTTGAAGAATAAACGGCAGCTAAATGTTTTGTATAGCCAACGACCCCGTGTTTTGATGCTGTATAAGCGGCTCCACCCATTTGTGCAACAAGCCCAGCAATTGACGCGATGTTAACGATATTTCCTTTTCCACGCTCAATCATATGCGGCAGTACAAGGTTGGATATTTGGAAAATTGCTTTTAAGTTGATGTTAAAAATTAGATCCCACTGCTCATCTGTTGTATCTAAGCTTGCCGTATACTTGTCGAAAATTCCTGCGTTGTTGATAACGATATCAATTTGCTTGTATTCAGCAATGGTTTTAGAAACCATCGCTTCTAAGTCGCTTTTTTTCGTGACGTCGACTTGAATGGCTAGTCCTTTTCCACCGTTTGCCTCGATCTGCTGAACAACTTCTTCAGCACCTTCTTTATTTAAATCTGCAACGACTACAGTTGCGCCTTCTTCAGCGAATTTAAGTGCTTCCGCTTTTCCCATTCCTGAAGCTGCACCTGTAATGATGGCGATTTTATCTTGAAGTTTTCCCATGATGTTGTCCTCCTTTAAAATCTTGATACCTACTTCGTAACCGCTTACTTTTTCAGTAAGTGATGAAAGTCATGTATCGTTACTTAAATCGTAACTGTTTCGACACATTCTGTATAATACATAAATACGCATAATACGATAACATTAACGTTATAATGGAGCGTGATGACGATTGAACTTTTACAATTAACCTATTTCAAAGTGGTGGCAGAACTTGAGCATATGACGAAAGCTGCAAAAGTACTTCACGTGTCTCAGCCTGCTTTAAGCAAAGTGATTCAACGGTTAGAGAGAGATTTAGATGTTACGTTATTTGAACGTACACAAAAAGGATTACATTTAAATGAAAATGGCAAAGTATTTCTCCAACGTGTTGAGCGTATTTTTCTAGAAATGCAAGAAGGAAGAAAAGAAGTTCGCGACTTAGCAGAGCTATCGGAACGAACAATTTCGGTATCGATGGCGTTGCCTCATATCCTGCCTCATTTTCTTAATGATTATTTAAAGAAACACAAAGATGTGCATATCTTGCATTATTCAGCCTCTGCTCCTGAAATGGTGAAACAGCTTGAAGAAGGGGAAGTAGACCTTTGTATTAGTACAAGTCCAATTGAAGGAAAAGGGTTAAAATGGCAAGTATTAATGGAAGAAGAAGTCTATTTATCGGTTCCTCTTGATCATCGACTCGCTCATCGTAAACGGATTGAATTAGCTGAGGTACAAGGAGAGAAAGTAATTAATCGAAATAAAGGCTATCATTTTCGTGAACTGATTGATGCCTTTTGTCGACAAGCAGGATTTGAACCGACAACAACAATTGAACTTGAGGAAGCTGGAGCGATTTTACGAATGGTTGAATTGGGTCAAGGGGTGTCGTTTACCCCTCAACTGTCATTACTCAGAGAAACGCTACCAAAAACAGTTCAGCTTGAAATCACCAATCCAGTTTGCAAACGAGAGATCGGCATCGCTTGGAATGAAGATCGCTACCTCACACGAGCTGCTCAGGATTTTAAAGCGTTTGCCATTACATTTTTTGAGAAAGCGGCAAAGCAATACTACGAGTTGTGAACATAAGAGTATAGTTGACATTCGAAACCCTCTGTGGCATGATCGTAGCCAATATAGAAGAAAGGAAATTGGTGCCTAATACAATGAAGCAGTAATCGAATCGACCCAACGTAATTGAACAACGATTGATTCACTCGAATTCGAGTTGAATATCTTTTTTCATGAACGTTAGAGTAGGGATTCGTCTGTCTTCATAGATTAGGAAAAAATACGACCACCGTAACATATCTTTGGGTGGGGTGTCTTTTTGTTGACTAATTTCTTACGGGCGAACTCTCTCTAACTGAACTAGAGGGGGTTTTTTGTATGCTATTGCTACAAACGACAAAATTAGAAAAATATTTTGGTGCAAGAGTAATCATAAATAGTGAACCTTTGGCCCTATACAAAGGGGATCGGATTGGATTAGTTGGAAAGAATGGAGCAGGAAAAACAACGTTGTTAAATGTGCTTGCGAAGGAAGACCAACCAGATGATGGTCAAGTGACCTTTTACGATAAAGCTACCTACATCCAGCAACTTGATGAAGGACCTAATAATGTCCCTGCTAAAGAAGGAGGTCAGTGGCATGTACCATCGCATCACCAGAAAAGCGGTGGGGAAAAAACACGAGCAAAGATTGCACAAGCTCTTGAAGCGCAAGCAGCGATTATACTAGCAGATGAGCCAACAAGTCATTTAGATATGGATGGCATTCAACAACTTGAAAAAGCGTTCGGCCAATTTTCAGGAGCGCTTCTCATCACATCTCATGACAAAGCATTCCTCAATAAAGTTTGTACGACGATTTGGGAGATTGTAGATGGGGAAGTGAAGGTATACGAAGGAAATTATGATGCCTATCAAGCACAAAAACAAATCGAGTTGGATCAAGCTCATAAGGCTTATCAATCGTACCATGCCGAAAAAAATAGACTCATACAAGCTGCAAAACAAGCGCAACAACGCTCGGATAACATTAAAAAAGCACCGTCACGAATGGGGAATTCGGAAGCGCGCTTGCACAAACGAAGTAGCGGTGTGCAGAAAGCAAAAATAAATCGCGCTGCTGAAGCGATGTTCACACGGGCAGCCCAATTAGAAAAGAAAGAAAAGCCTAAGGGAGAAACAAAGATTCAGTTTGATTTAAGCCGTTTTCCTGTTATTCATAGTAAACAAATTATGCAGTTTGAAGCGTTTAAAGTAAAAGTAAATGGGCGATTGCTTAAAGAAGTTGATGGCGTGGTTTCCGCAGGTAGTCGTGTCGCAATAATAGGTGAAAATGGATCTGGTAAATCAACACTCTTACAACAAATTGACGCGCAAGCCGTGTCGATTGCTAAACCAGCGAAAATCGGTTATTTTTCTCAACATCAACAAGATATTTTAGATGAAGAAACGATCTTAGAAAATGTAGGGAAAAACAGTCGTTACTCAGAAACATTTATACGAACAGTTTTATCTCGACTGGCTTTTAAAAAAGAGGACGTTTTTAAAAAAGGAATCAATTTAAGTGGAGGGGAACGTGTTCGAACTGCTTTAGCGAAAGTATTTCTAAGCGATGTAAACGTCTGGCTCCTTGACGAACCAACAAATTATTTAGACTTACCAACAAAAGATTCGCTTAAAGAAGTAATGAATGAATTTCCTGGAACCATTTTATTTGTAACGCATGATCGAGTGCTTGTGGAGGAAGTGGCGACGCACCTTTTATCCTTTGAAAAGGAACGAGCAAAAGTAAAATCGGTTGAGCAAGAAAAAGAGCAAACGGAAAAACCGGATGAGTCGTTATTAACGATTGAGTTTAAATTATCAGCGCTACTTTCCCGCTTATCAACCGTAGTTGATGAAACGGAAAAAGCGGCGTTAGATAAAGAATATCAAGAGTTAATAAAGAAAAAACGGGCGCTCATATAGAGGATGAAAAAAGGCAAAACAGCAAAGGCTGTTTTGTTTTTTTAGGTTTAACCTCGACAGAATCCGGGAATGGGAATTTGCATCTGAATTCGGGCAATTTTAAGAAAAATGTAGAAAGAGATTGGATCATGTTGAAATGACTCGAATTATAGATGATTTTTAAGAAATAAAGCCATCGCTTATAGTAAAGGGTCCCTCAAGAAAAGATACACATGTATACTCAGCTATTTCGAGTTTGTGGATGAGAAACCGCTTTATTATAATAAAGTTGGTCAATTACAAATTAAAGAAAAATAAAAAAAGGGGTTATTCAATGAAAAAGACACGATTTGGTGTAAGTTTAGTAGCGACGATCGCTCTACTTTCGGCATGTGGAAATGATTCTGGGAACGGCGATGGAGATGAGATCTCAGTTATTACGTTTGCCGATGCAGGGTGGGAAAGTTTACGAATTCATAATGCGATTGCCCAGTTTATTGTTGAAGAAGGCTATGGGTATGATACGGAAACAACAATGGGCTCAACCCCCATTACCGTTCAAGGTCTTCGAGATGGTGATATTAATGTGTATATGGAAATTTGGACCGATAACATTCGTGAATTATATGATGAATCGATTGATTCCGGTGAGATTATTGAAGTTTCAATGAATTTCGATGATAACGAACAAGGGTTTTATGTACCAACCTATGTGATTGAAGGAGACCCTGATCGAGATATCGAACCAATGGCTCCAGACTTACAGCGGGTTGAAGATCTTGTGAATTATCCTGATGTTTTTCCTGATCCAGAAGACTCAAGCATGGGAAGAATTTTAAATGCGCCAAGTGATTGGGCCGTTTACGAAGATATAGCTATGAAATTTGATTCTTATGGATTGGAAGAAACATTTAATTTATTTGCCCCTGGTTCAGATGCTGGTATGGTGACAGATTTGGTTCGGGCTTATGAAGATGGTGAAGGCTGGGTCGGCTACTACTGGGAGCCTACAGGGATTACAGCACAGTATGACTTAACGTTGCTGGAAGAAGATGATTACGACGAAGAACAGTGGGAAGAAGATCGTACAACCGCATTCCCACCTAATGATGTGACGGTTGCTGTTAATCAGCATTTACCTGACCAAGCACCGGAAGTAGTGGAATTTCTAGAAAACTATGAAACAAGCAGTGAATTAACCGAAGCAGCGCTTGCTTATATGGAAGAAGACGGTTTAAGTGAGCAAGAAGCAGCGATGCGCTGGATGGAAGAATATCAAGATATTTGGACAAGTTGGTTACCAGATGATATTGCTCAGGATGTTCTAGATGCATTGTAATAAGGAGTGCGGCTAGCAGTGCGCTAGCCTCCTTGTTGTTCAAAAATAGTATAAAGTGAGGTGAATAGGTACACAAGCGTGTATCTTAACGGATGTTTGATTTTCCTGATATTCGGATTCGTCTAGGTGATTATGCAGAAGCCGTTGTGCAGTGGCTTAGAGAAACATTTTCAGCATTTTTTGATTTTATTTTTCAAATCGGTGTGAGCACCATTAATGGAATCAATGATGTTCTTGAATTTTTCCCATGGTGGTTATTTATTCTAATTGTGGTTGCCCTTGGCTGGTATTTGCAAAAATGGAGTTCGGGTCTGTTGTATGGATTGTTTATTTTTATTATAGGAACCTTTAATTATTGGTCAGAAATGATGACGACACTCGCAATTATTATGAGCGCCGTAATTGTCTGTTTAATTATAGGAGTACCAATAGGAATTTTAATGGCGTTTAGTAAATGGTTTTCCATCATCATGCGTCCTGTCCTTGATGCGATGCAAACAATGCCAAGTTTTATTTACTTAATTCCTGCAATCTTTTTCTTTGGCCTTGGAAACGTATCGGCTATTTTTGCCACGATTATCTATGCGGTTCCACCCGTTATTCGCTTAACAGAACTTGCGATTCGAGGTGTAAGTTCTTCTATGGTTGAATCAGCACAATCATTTGGTTCATCAAAAGGGCAAACGTTGTGGAAGGTTCAACTTCCTCAAGCGATACCGACCATTATGGCTGGTGTAAACCAAACAACGATGATGGCTTTGGCAATGGTTGTAATTGCCTCAATGGTAGGTGCAAGAGGTCTAGGGGAAGACGTGTTAATTGCGATTAATACGGTGAATTTTTCTTTAGGGTTTGAAGCCGGATTGAGCATCGTATTTATTGCGATTATCATTGATCGTTTAACGAGCGGTGTAGCAAATAAAATTCAACGACATAGGAGAGTGACGTCATGACCACACAAATCTCACTTAAAAATGTCTCTAAAATTTTTGGCCCGAAACCGAAGTCTGTCATCCCAATGATTAAAGACGGTATGACGAAAGAAGAAATCTTAGCGAAGACTAACCACACAGTTGGCGTATACGATGCCTCAATGGATATAAAAAAAGGTGAAACCTTCGTTATTATGGGGCTGTCAGGGAGCGGGAAATCGACGTTAATTCGTTGTTTTAACCTTTTAAATAAGCCGACAGACGGTGAAATCATTTTAGATGGAGAGAATATCGTAAAGTATTCAAACCAGCAGCTTAAGAAAGTTCGTCAAAACAAGATCGCTATGGTTTTTCAGCATTTCGGCTTGTTTACCCACCGTACGATCTTGTCTAATGTTGAATATGGTCTAGAAATTAAGCAGATGCCAAAAGCAAAACGTCGAGAAATCGCGATGAAGAACATTGAAATTGTAGGGTTAAAGGGTTATGAAGACAAGTATCCAGATGAACTTTCAGGCGGAATGCAGCAACGGGTCGGTCTTGCTCGAGCCCTGACAAATGATCCAGACATTCTTTTAATGGACGAGCCATTCAGTGCACTTGACCCTTTAATTCGTCGGGAAATGCAGTTAGAGCTGTTAGATATCCAAGAGCGTCTTCAAAAGACAATTATCTTTATCACTCATGATGTGAATGAAGCCTTCAAAATTGGTGATCGTGTTGCGGTGATGCGTGACGGGAAAGTCGTTCAAATTGGTACACCAGAAGAAATTATGGAAGCACCTGCTAACGACTACATTTCCGAATTTATTAAAGATATTGATCGATCGAAAGTTTTTCAAGCATCTCATATTATGATGAAACCAAATGCGATCGTGTCACTAAAGGACGGCTTGAATGTTGCTGTGAAAGAAATGCAGCAACACGGTTTATCTAGCGTATTCGTTGTGGATCGAGGTCGCATTTTAAAAGGTATTCTGACCATTGATCAAGCGATAAAAGGGATAAAAGAAAAACAAACACTCGCAGAAGTGATTTCAGAGGACATTCAACGAGTAAAAGCGGATTGCTATGTGACCGATTTAATTCCAAAAGCGCTTGAATCTGCTTTTCCATTGGCAGTTGTGAATGATGAGGGACGTTTAGAAGGGATTATTCTCCGTGTTCATGTTTTATCTGGATTAATCTCGGAAGAAGTTAAGGAGACAGAGGAATATCATCCTAAAGAAGAGTTAAGTCCTGTGTAAGATATACATTCGTTTTACAGCATAAAAACGTCATGAAGGATACCTTTCCATTTATGACGTTTTTTGCTGTTCGTTTTTACTACTGCATTCACGTAACGTTACTTTCTTTTTTCCATTACACTAACGGTACAGCGAGAGATACAGATGGTTTTTCCTTCTTCATTTGTTAAGTCAATATGCCACACCATTGTCGATCTTCCCTTATGAAAAGGTGTCGCGGTCGCAATTAACGTACCTTCAGACATGGTTCGAATATGGTTGGCATTAATCTCCATCCCAAAACAAACGTGGGTTTCAGGGTTAATGTTTATAGCTGTGGCGATCGAAGCAGCGGTTTCCGCTAACACAACGGAAGCACCGCCGTGTAAAACGCCATATGGTTGGTGAACGGGTGGCCCAACCGGCATTGTCATAACGACTTTATCGGTCGACAGTTCTTGATATTCGATTCCAAGCGTTTCGATTAATGTGTTTTGAGCGTTTTCCTTTAACTGAACAAGCTGTTCTTCTGTGAACTGAGTCATATGTACCTCCATCTATTTATTAAGCGCTTTCATTTAGTATACAGAAAAAAAAGAAAAGAAAAAAGAGTGATTCATTCACTCTCATGATTGGACAGTATTTTCGACTATAGTAATTGTTCCATTTGTTCCATCTACTCGAACGTTTGCGCCAATCGGTAAGGTTGCTTTGTAATAATTATGTGCCGATTGGACATTTGTAATTAGAGGTTTCCCCAAAGGAACAAGAAAAGAATTGATGACATCTTGATAGCTCGTGCTATAAGAAACAGGACAATCTGTACACGTTCCCATTAAAATCGCGGCACAATCATTAAATTTACCTGCTGCTTCTAACTGAGCCAAATAGCGATAAACGGTATTCGTCGGTTCGTGAGTGTCTTCCAAGAATAGTACTTTCCCAGCTGTGTCAATCTCATAGGGTGTCCCGAGGGAACCAACAAAAGACGTTAAGTTTCCTCCGATTAATTCTCCTATTGCGACACCCGAAACTCTGCCTTCTAATGGGATGGAAGGAGGATTTGTCAGGGGATAGGGAGCAAAACCATTCATTGTGGTAGAAAAAAATTGTTCAACATTATAAGGTGGTGTATTTTCACGAAAATCAATGAGAAGCAACCCTTGAAACGTAATTAAATCTGAAAACTGTGCAAGCACATTTAAGAGGATCGTAATGTCGCTATAACCAGAAATGATTTTAGGGTTAGCTCGAATCTCTGCAAAGTTTAAATAAGGGATAATACCGGCAACACCGACTCCTCCTCTTGTAGGTAAAATCCATTTCACTTCGGGATTTCGTATCATGTTCATAAAATCGTTTGCCCGACTTTCAGCAGAACCAGCTAGAAAGCCAGTCCGTTCATACACACTATCTCCAACGATTACCGAAAAGCCTAACTGTTCTAAGAATCGTATTCGCTCATTGATGGTATCGGCGGCGAGAGGACTGCCTAAGGTGACGATTCCAACTGTATCTCCTTGTTGCAGTCGAGGTGGAGCAATACTCACTAAGAATACCTCCCTTTTTTCTCATTGCTACTATGTATATGGACTCATTGTTAGATTAGACGAGAAAAAGGGTGCTGGTAAGCGGTTTTTTATGTGGATTCTTTTTTAGGGAAAAAGGTGTAAGACCATGAATAAATCGTATCGATTACGAAGACAATCCCCCAGACCATACTAATTTGATGTATCGAGTTATTCGGATATGGCGTAGATTCATATGAATCCTCGTTGAACCATGACCAGTCACTAAGGTACATAAGAGCATGGTCGAAGCTATTTGTACCGAAATAAAAAGCAGTGATTTGAAAGGCTAGAAAAAGAGTGGCGTGAACCATTGAGTAATAACGATATTGTCTCGCTTGATAATAAGGATCTTTTTGCTTTTTCATTTGTCTATAGTCTTCTTCTGTTAAAAGTTCAATATTACGCCACCGCCCAATGTGTTTTTTCATCCAGCGATCTAGTTTTAGAAAATCTTGTATGCCAAACGTTACCGCATATAATACAAATATAGTTATAATAATCTGCAGTGTAGAAATTTCTCCTGTTTGACTATAGAGGATCCAAGCAAGAACGGCTTCAAGTGCAGTTATGACGATGAAAAGAAGGATAAAGCCGATACTTAGTCTGTGGTGGTCGAACCAATACCGTGTTAGGCCAAACAAAAGTAAGCAAATAAGAGATACAATTTCTAACGTAACAAATATAAAAGTTCCAGATTGAACGATCCAATCCAATCGAATTCCTCCCTGTTTTCATCCGATCCAGCTTTTTTTAGCAAGTTATCCACACAGTGTCTGATGAAATTTCACCAGGATCAGAATATATACTATTTTCAGCCTATTTAGTGTAGCATAAATATAGTTTAGGACGTAAGAAGAATTAAAATTAGATACGAATGTCATCAGAAAAATATGAAACCTGTCTTTTCATTAGAAGAGAAATGACAACAAAAGATTCCCAATCATTTCATTCTATACTAGAATAGAAGAGTATCTTTTATAGATAGGTGGGTAATCATGCGGATGGAACAAGTGTTTAGCAACATTGTAAAAGTCATGCATTACGACTACGCAGGCTGTGAAGATAAAAAAGGTTGGGATCAACCTAAAGCATTTACAAGTAAAGTCCGGGAAGTAGAGAATCGAGAAGACTTTGTTGAAGTTGTACGGGATTATCTGCTCGATTTTGATGATCAGCATTTGTTCTTTTTAGATGAAAAGCAATCAAGAAGGGAAACAAAAAAAGATGTTGGATTTCGTGTGCGCCGGTATGAGGATCGTCTCTACGTAACGAGTGTCTATGAAGCGAATATCTTGAAAATTGGTACATATTTTCGCTCGTTAGATGGAGAACGGATCTTAGATAGTCGAAACAAATACGAGCGTTATTTAAATGAACACCACCCTGAGCGAGAAGATTGGACGTTTATTTTGCAACAGTGTAAGACGGCAGAGGCCGTGACACCTAATGGAGAAGTATTTCAATATAATTTTACGCATTATGAGCAAAACCATCGCCCCCCAACATACGCTGTTCAAGAAGTCATGAATGATATCGTATTGCTGACTTTTACTGATTTTATGAACGCTGAAAGCATCGCGCAACTAGTAGAAAACCAGCGTAAGTTACTTGAACGTTCGAATAATTGGATTATTGATGTGCGCACGAATGGTGGTGGCTCAACATCAAGCTTTGCCTCATTACTACCTTATATGTTGCCTGAAAAAGGCATAGCAGTCGACTCGACTTTTCACGAAATGAGCTTCAATTTTACTGAAGCTTCTGCCAAGAGACAGCTGGCAAGTATAGAACAGATGCTGGTTCAAGAAAAAAATCTAGAAACAATTGATCTGTTAAAACGATACGAAGCGATGTGGCAGGAACATAGAGGGACAGGATTTGCCATGTCTTCCTTGCACGCGAAGCCGGATTTATTCAAAAAAGGAACCGCAACACCAAAACAGATCTTTGTTCTTACTGATGTGTATTGTGGAAGTGCAGGCGATGCTTTTGTAGAGTTGGCAAAATTATCGCCAAAAGTAACGGTAGTGGGACGTCCAACAAAAGGGTTAAATGATTATTCCAATGTTGTTCGTGCCGAGTGGGACGGTTTTGCATTATATTACCCTACCTCACGTTTAATGCGTATCGATAACGGTCAAGGGATGTCTAAAGTAGGAATTTCCCCTAACCATTATATTCCATGGACACCCCAACATTTATATGAAGACGTTGATTTAACCTATGTGTTTAACAAACTAACAGCCAATAAGAAAAACCTTGTTAAACAATAACGTTAACAAGGTTTATAAATAATGAACGGGATCAGAGATAAACGGTTCATGACGAATAAAATGACGATCAAGAAACTGTAAAACACGTTCTTCGTATTCTGATTCAAAGTGGAAATAGCTGCGTATGTGGCCGCCTTTTTCCGGAAGCCAGAGCTCACTTCCGGCTGCACTATTGTGGATGGCTTCTGATTCGGAATATGGAATCGCACCGTCATGCATAGAATGAATTAAAAACAGACCTTTGTCATCGGGGTAGGACTGTGCCGCGTAAAGTGGCGTGACATCTGTTGGATTAAAGCCAGGAACCATGACCCCAATGGCGCGCGTTGTACCTGTTGCAAATGATTTTGGCAGCCCAGTCCAGTATTCAAAACTATCAGCAGCATACTCACTCAAATTGGCAAAAGGCGAATCGGCGATAACTGCTTTGACTTCTTCAGACTCTGCTCCTGCCATAATGGACGTAACCGCGCCCATCGACCAACCCATTAAAGCGATATCCTCAACACCACGCGTCTCGCTTACGTAGTCAATGGCGCTTAAAAGGTCTGTTTTTTCATTTCCGCCAAACGTTGTCGGTGCTTGTTCAGACATACCGGAGTTACGAAAATCAAACATAAACACATGGTAGCCTTCTTCGCTTAAACGACTAGCCAATTTCAAGGGACTAAAAGGCATTTCAGTCCGATTATATCCATACCCATGAGCAAAAATAACGGCTTTATCATTATTGAAAATGGAATTATGTTTAGAAGGAATCCACCAGCCGCTTAGAGAAATATGATCAAATTTATTTGAAAACTGAACTTCCTCGTACTCAAGGTCGTAATGACTAGGATTACTCTCAAGGAGTCGAACAGCCGGGTTTGTGGCTTTATAGCCAACAAACATTAGTGCAGCGGTTAAAAGGACAAGTAAAGCCGCAAACGTTGTAACAGCATTCATTAGCCAGCTTTTCATGTTGAGTTGCTTCTTCATCCCTTCCACTCCTTATGCGTCGTTCGAAGATTCATAGATCATGCACGTCGACTTCCTAAGCATCATGTTAGCATTATTATACGATCTTCATAAATTCTTTACAATTGGTATACCTCAAGTTTAACGTCAGAAAACCTTGCTCTCTCTATACATATAAAGAAGGTTACATTCTGGTAACAAATTTGAACGAAATGTTTTAAATAAGTCTGAAAAAGAGGAGTCTGAACAGGTTGAAAAAATCTGCAGAACTGATTCAAGAAACGAATACTAATTCGCAGAAACCACAAATCAAACTCGTTTCGTTAAGCATGGCGCATGAAGCAGCACTCCACCAATTCGAATTAGAAAACAGAAGCTATTTTGAATCCATGGTGCCGAGCAGAGGCGATGCATTTTATAACAAAAATGAATTTAGACAACGTTTAACGAGTCTGATAAAGGAAGAAGAGGATGGGCAAGGAATCTTTTATCTTCTATTTAATGAAGCAGATAATCTCGTAGGTCGATTCAATTTAGTGATCGATGGGAATCAAGCTGACATCGGTTATCGAATTGGAGAGGCTTTTTCAGGAAGAGGTTATGCAACACAAGCACTTCAATTAGTAATTGAAGAAGTACGCGCGGCTAATCGAATAAACGAACTAACCGCGAAAACAACGTCGGCTCATCGAGCATCGCAGCAAATTTTGCTGAAGAATGGTTTTACAGAAATTAATGGACATTCCGAGTCATTTATGTGGAATGGGCAAGAGCAGTGGTTTATTTATTATCAGAAGAAGCTCAGTTAGCGAATTCAGATGCTCACCCATTCATAAAGTTATGAAGTTTACTCACTTCATAAATGTAGAGAGCCCCATAAAGGAAAAGCTGAACTGTGAAGAGGGCAATTGCGAAAGTGTAATGTTTTTTCACGATCTTTTCTTTTCGTTTATGTAAGATATAAGAGCCGATGGATGTACAACTACCTGCTAATGATAAGGATATAAATAGTAAAAAGCGATCGAGTCTCGTTAGAAAGTTGTTCGTTATGGCAGCCATTAGTTCAGAACTTGTCTTATCCAACTCTCGACCAGAAAAGTCAATCGTAGTCTGTTGATTTAGAATGCGTGTTTCTAACACAATGGCATTTTGATCGGCCTCAACGAGTTGGTAATTATAAGGAAAGAGGCCTAACGTGACAAAAGCAAACGAAAAGCCGAGAAACAACACGATATGGATTGAAAATAATGATATGAAGCGTAAAAATACAGTCATACTATTCTCCTTCTAGATAGATAAAGGTGGTCTTGATCGCTCGTTAAAAAGATAGGAGTGTTGTTGAACCCATTGTTTAATCGACAAGGCTAATTCGTTTAACGTTGATTGGACAGAGGTAATCGTATCTAGATAATAGAAAGTAGAGGGATCTATTTCATAGCCAGGTAGCGAGTGAATGAAAATTTTTGTATTCGACGCAAGGGCTAACCCTAATTCAACATGGCTGCCTTTTCCTCCAGGTAATAAAAGAATGAATATATCGGCATCATGTACAGCTTGTTTTTCCCTCTCACCAATTGCTTTTAATTGCTGTGCTAAGGTTGCTCGTTCATTTTGCGTCCAGTCGTATGTTTGAACGTATCCATCGTTCTTCAAAGACAAAGATAGTGCCCGAACAGAATCAATGTTTGCAAAAGATGAAGCAATATAAAAATTCAAAACAATCACTCCTTTAATCCGATTATAAATGAAATCACTCGATTTCACTATAAAAAGGGCAGGAGTGATCGTTGTTTCTTAAAAGAATCTCAGGGAGATGACCAAAAAATCGACCGGGGCAAAAAGTCATTCGGATTTTTGTCAACAAGGACTCAAGAAATCGTTTAATCGGGCCAGTGCTCATGAACGTCTATGAATACTGGCTTGACTCTTCTAGAAAATATAGTGAATAGAACTAGGTGTATATACAGATTATTTTTCTCTTATGTCTTACTCGTTAGCGTGGATGGCGACTCCGACGGGAAAAGTGACAGTCCGAAAATCCAAGAGTGATGTTTTCGAAGGAGTTGAGGCGTTGCCCGCGGCAAAGAAGACACCGTGAGAGCAAGTGACAACGTAGCGCAAACGGATGTCGCGCTTGTGCCTGTGGTGAAAACGTCCATCCGCGCGATAAGTGATGACTATCACTTGAATCGATCGTTTCCATTTTCGGGTAAAAGATAACAGTTTTTAGACAGACCTAATCAAATTATAAAACCAGTGTATCGTGATTTTACACAGAGGTCTGGACTTTATTTTCAGATTTTGAGTTAGGAGCCTATCAAGATTCTAAGCATTTACACGACCACATTGCGTACGGGGAGCCGCTACGGAAATAAGTATAGGGGAGAGGAACGCTTATGGAAGGAAAATTTGTCACGCAAAGCGTGGACGGCCAAACGTTTCAGCTAAAAGAACTGCATGATTTTCAGTGGCTTCAATCCTACGGGACAGTGTTTAACGTTTTTGATCAACAAGATTCAGGAAATCTTAGCTTTGGTGTGAAAAAAGGAACAGAGCGATATTTCATCAAGTATGCGGGTGCTAAAACGATTTACCATAACAACACACCCTCTGAGTCGATACAGAGGTTAAAAGAGGCTGAAAGGGTCTATCGTGATTTGCAGCATCCATCGTTAATTCAATTTATAGAGGCTATTAAGACACCAAATGGCTACGGGCTTGTTTTTGCTTGGACAAACGGAGAGAACTTGCATCCACACTGGGAATTTCCACCGCCGAAAAAATATACGCATCCTGATTCTCCTTTTTATCGGTTCAGGCAGCTTCCGTTTGAGAAAAAATCTACCGCGTTTAAACAAATCCTTTCTTTCCATAAGTATGTGGAAGAGGAAGGCTATGTCTTAATTGATTTTTATGATGGGAGTTTATTGTATAACTTTACGTCTGATAGACTGACGATTTGTGACATCGATATGTATGCGAAAGTCCCGTACACCAATGAAGTGGGGCGGATGTGGGGATCGTCTCGTTTCATGGCTCCTGAGGAATTTGAAAAAGGGGCTACGATTGACAGGCAGACAATGGTCTATACAATGGGAGCGATGGCATTTGCTTTATTTGGTGGGGAGACTGACCGTTCTCTTGATAAGTGGCAAGCGCCAGAACGTTTTTATTCGATTGCGCGAAAAGCTGTTCAAACGGATAAAAGCGCACGTTACGGTTCTGTTGGCCAATTTTTAGAAAAATGGCTTGAAAAAGAATAAGAGTGTCGATTCTCTTATTCTTTTGTTTTTTCCATTGTATCAAGCCGTTCAAGAATGTGATCAAGCTTCTTGTCGATATCCTCGAACTCAGGTCCCATCCCTTGGCGCATTTCTAATTCTTTTAAATGAGCGCGGTTGTTAATTAATATGGTAATAATGGGAAATAAAATGGCAGCTAGGGGAATAAGCACCCACCACGGAAAATCGGCCATATTCCATCCTCCTCTTCTACATCTCTTCTACGTATACGTGTGGAAAAGAGAGAAGTTTCACTCTCGTTCAAGATGACTTCGAAGAAAATCTTTTACCGAACTAGCTGTTTTCATTCCTTTTAACTTCGTTTCTTTTAAGCTAATTGATTGTTTTGCAAGAATGGGCGATATTCCTGTTAGCACGGTGTCCGTTCCGACAAGTTGTAAAATATCTCGTAAGCGAAAAATGCCTTCAACAACATATTCGTCGAAATCTTCCAATCCTGAAACATCGACAATTAATGTTGATAGATCGAGTTTGGAGGTTTCTTTTGTGACGGTATTAAACATATGGTCAAAGCGTTCCTTACCAAACTCCCCTACGAGTGGAATAACTGCAATTCCGTTAACTAATGGAACAATAGGTGTGGAAATCGTGTCAATTCGCTGCACGGTATCAAAATAGCTTAATTCGACTTCTTTTTGAACGGAAACATCTTTTTGAATCCCGATAAAATATTTCACTTCAGGTTGATCAAGCGTGACACATTCAATGTTTAATTCATTCCAGAAAAAACTTCCATCTTTGCGATAATTAATAATTTCAACTGAAATGGACTCATCGTTGCGAATGGCTTCTCTAATTTGATCAACTTTTTCTCTATCTGTGTCTTCCCCTTGAAGAAAACGACAGTTTGTCCCAATGACTTCCGATTCTTCATACCCTGTCATATCCGTGAATCCTTGGTTAGCATAGACAATTGGATTATCATCTTGAGACGGATCTGTGACAAGAACACCTACTTTTGTTCGGTCTAAGAGTCGTGTTAAAAGTTGAGACTTATTAAACAACTGTTCCATATTAACACCTCGAATGTATTCAGATTCAATAAAGATGTTTTCCCAACAAATCAATGAATTAAACAAACGCTTTCGTAGATTTAAGCGCATCTTCATTCAATTTCATGTAAAATGGTACAGAATGATAATAGAGTGAGGGACGTTAGATGAGAGATTTTATGGAGCAAGCAAAGTTAAGTGTTCAACTTCCAAAAAAGAAAGCCGTCTTTCAATTAAATCGGACTCGAATCGGTGTCCCGTTTTTTTATGTTGGTATTTGGCTCGTCTTTATTTGTATACCGTTATCGGTTCAGTCGTATTGGAATGCGGAAGGTGTGCTAGGAGAATTGGCAGTACCTATTTATTTTGTCTATTTTCTATTTGTGTTCTTCCCAATTTTCGCTGGTGCCATTTACTTTTTACTTGCCGCAATTGCCGCAATTGCACTGACATTGGCAAAGTTATTGGAACGAAAGCTGACTTTTTTAATGATGTTTAAACTGGCATCATTTGCAGCGACTTTTCCGCTGATTGGATATGGAGTCTTTCTTTTTATTGACGAAGGGATTGCAACACTCTGGATATGGCCAAGTGTGGCGTTTCTATTCTTTGTTTTAGTTCGATCCATTTTTCATTATCCGAAGAAAAAAAATAAACGAAAGGGACTGATGAAATGATAATCGAACGAACGGAAGATTGGGTGAAAGAACGTTTGGCCCACGATACGACGGGGCATGATTGGTACCATATTGATCGTGTGAGAAAAGTAGCGGTAATGTTAGCTGAAAAAGAGAATGCTGATCAACAAATTGTAGAACTGGCGGCATTGCTTCACGACACCATTGACGATAAAATCGTCGCAAATGAACAAGTAGCGGTTGAAGAGGTGAAGAAATTTTTGGTTGAACAAGGGCTACCAAAATCGGCATTGTATAAAGTGCTTGCCATTATTCAAACCATTTCTTTTAGCAAGGGGCAGGAGCTTTCGCTACTTGAAGCAAAAATTGTGCAAGATGCTGATCGACTTGATGCGATTGGTGCGATTGGGATTGCGAGAACGTTTCAATATTCCGGAGCAAGGAACCAACCTATCTATGATCCAACTCTTTCCGTACGAGGACAAATGACAAGGGAAGAATATCGCCATGGAAAATCATCAGCCATTAATCATTTTTATGAGAAACTATTACAATTAAAAGATGGTCTGCATACGCAAACGGCAAAAGAAGTCGCCGAAAAGCGGCATGCACTTATGGAGCAATTTTTAGATCAATTTTTTCTAGAGTGGGAAGGAAACGCCTAGAACATTAGCTTATCGATCCATTCGATGAGCTAGTTTTATATTAAAAAGGCAAATTGACAAGTATTAGAAGTTATGAAAAAATGAAAGCGATGTCAATATGATGAATTTCATATTAAGTAGTAGTCATTTTTACGAATGATAACAGCAACATTTTTGCAACATTCGCTTTATTGAATGGCGACGACTCCTAGGGGAACAGCACGTGACCGAAGACAATGGAGCGTTTTTTGCGGTGGCTGAGGCCTTGCCTGTGGTGAAAGCGTTCGCCATTTTAAATAGAGTGTACGTCATTTCGAATCAAACTCGAATTATGAAATTAGCTCAATAAATTAAATTATTTTACTTTTTTTCATAATCAGACAGGAGGGGTGAAATGAGAACTCGATTTGGATGGATGAGCATTTGTGTTTCATCAGTAATGCTAACAAGTTGTTTAGCACAAACGGAAACTGTAAGTGAAACCGATGTACCAGAAGGAGATGTTACGGTTTGGGCTTGGAACTTAGAAGCTGATTATTTAATCGATATTGTGCCAGCATTTGAAGAACAGTATCCAGATATTAATGTGAATGTGATGAAACTTAGTGGTGATCAAGTATATCAGCGGCTCACCACAGGACTGGCGGCTGGAGTAGAAAGTCAGTTACCTGATCTAGTACAAGTCGAAAACCAACGGATCGATTTGTATATGGACAATTTTGCTGAAAGTTTTGTCAATCTGTCGGAAATGGGCTTTGACGAACATCAAGATAAATTTGTGGAAGGGAAAATTGCGCCGTTAATCAATGATGATGGAGGTGTAATGGCTTTTCCTCGAGACACTGGACCAATGGCGGTTTTCTATCGTCAGGATTTATTTGAAGAGGCTGGGATCGATCCCGCATCAATTGTGACATGGGACGACTACATTCAAGCGGGTAAAGAAATGCGTGAAGATACGGGCATGTTCATGACTGGGATTCAATTAAATGGCGACACCAGTTTTTATCGCGCTATGCTGCAACAGCACGATTTGTTTTATTTTGATTTGGATGGCAACGTAACAGCGAATACTGAAGCCGCGCATAAATCGATGCAAACATTAAAAGAAATGGAAGATGTGAATATGTTGTTACACGCAGCTACCGGTGAAGAGATCAATGCAGCCATTAAGAATGATGCGGTTGCTTCTGTAATCAGTGGATCGTGGCAAAAAGGAATCATAGAAGACCAGATGCCTGAACAAGAAGGATTATGGCGAGTGATGCATTTACCAGCATTTGAAGAGGGAGGAAGTACGGCAGCAAATGATGGAGGGTCAAATTTAGCGATAACAGAAGTGTCCACGAACAAAGAAGCGGCTTACTTATTCGGAGAATTTGCGAGTGTTCACGTGGATAATCAAGTATATGGCGCTTTAGCTTATGGTGCTTATCCAGCTTTAATTGAAGCGATCGACCGCCCTGAAATGCGTGAAGGGATCGATTTCTACGGCGGACAAGAGATCTTTGATGTTTTTGCTGAAGAGGCACTGAATCTGCCCGTTGTGAATTTCACCGATGACTATTTAAGAGGGCAGAACAATTTTAATGATGCAATTGGTCGGGTGATTTTGCAAGATGTCGCAATTGAGGATGCCCTTAATACGACAGCAAATCGATTAGAGTCTGCAACGGGACGGGGGTCGAGCGATGAGTGAGCGGGCATTATCAAACAAATCTACACCGATTCGTAAAAAGAAGAAGAACAATCGTTCAACAGGTGGTCTTGCGCCTTATATTTTTATTGCACCAGCGGTTATTTTGTTTGTTTTATTCACAGGATATCCGATTGTTTACTCGCTAATTTTAAGTTTTACGACAAATGAGGCAGGCGTGAATGTGTTTGCTGGATTTGATAACTACATTAGGCTCTTTCAAGACACGTTGTTTTACGAGTCGTTATTTAACACATTTATTATTTTAATCGTGCAAGTACCTGTTATGACGATGCTTGCAGTCATTCTTGCAAATGTTCTTCATAGTGGTATACATAAGTATAAAGGGGTTCTACGTGTCGCTTTTTTCACCCCTACGGTAACATCGTTAGTGGCTGCGGCGATTATCTTTTTACTTATATTAAATCAAGATTTTGGGATTTTGAATTATATGCTTGGCTTTGTCGGTGTGGATCAAATTCCTTGGCTTAATGATCCTTTTTGGGCAAAAGTATCTTTAATCATGGTAACCATATGGCGTTGGACTGGATACAATATGATTATCATTTTGGCAGGGTTACAAGTAATTCCAAAAGATTTGTATGAAGCGGCAAGCATTGATGGTGCAAGTACAGTGCGCAAGTTTTTTTCCGTCACATTGCCGCAGTTAAAACCGGTTTTATTATTTGCTGTTGTGATGTCAACGATTGGTACCTTCCAATTGTTTGATGAAGCATTTAATCTCACAGGTGGTGGACCAATCAATGCAACGACTACGGTTACGATGTATTTGTATGAAAATGGTTTTGAATACTTTGATTTTGGCTATGCCTCTGCTATTGCCTACGTCGTCGTGATTATCATTGCGATTCTCTCGTTTATTCAGTTTAGAGTGGCAGGTGATCGTGAATGAAACTAGTTGGGAAGCTATTAAAATATCTTGTTTTACTCATAGGTCTTTTTATTACGTTAGGGCCTTTTTATTGGATGGTTGTGGGAGCGACAAACTCTTCAGGCGCATTGCTATCCGTACCGCCGAACTTAGTCCCTGGAGATCAGCTTGTACAAAACTTTCAAAATCTAGTTGCGAACATCGATATCTTTCAAGCATTGTGGAATTCAACGGTTATCACCGTCATCTTTACAAGTGTAGCCGGCATTATAAGTGCGGCAGCAGGTTATGCATTTGCAAAATTTGAATTTAAAGGGAGGGGGCCAATCTTTGCGCTTTTGTTAGCGTCAATGATGATCCCTTATCAAGCGCTTATCATTCCACAATTTGAGTTGTTTGCAAATTTAGGCATCTTAAATACATATAGCGCAATTATTTTACCGCAACTTGCTTATCCGTTTGCCATTTTTCTTATGCGGCAAAGTATGAAGTCTATTCCAGATTCCATCCTTGAATCTGCAAGAATTGATGGTTGCGGAGAGTACCGAATGTTTTTTCGGATTGCACTGCCGATGATGCTGCCGGCAATAGGCGCGGTCTCGATCTTTTTATTTACCCACCAGTGGAACAATTTCTTATGGCCGCTTGTGGCAATCGTGACGGAAGATATGTATACACTTCCGATTGTGTTATCCATTCTCGGCGGGCAAGATAATCTTGATTATGGCCAGCTTATGCTAGCAGCAACCATTTCTGTATTGCCTATTTTTATCATGTTTTTGTTTTTACAACGTTATTTTATTGCGGGCATTGCGAGCGGCGCCGTAAAAGAGTAATCCATAAGGAGAAGCTGGATCAAAAGCGACATCTGCTTTAGGTCCAGCTCTTTTTTCTGACGCACATGTATACAAGCGCTCGGCGCATATACTGAAGGATGTTGTCAGAGAAAGGAGCCAAAAGAATGACTCAATCTGAGCGTAAAGAAAGTGCTTATTATCGAGTGCTGAACCATGCGCTATTACATTTAATTCAACCAACTGATGTAGCAGTTCTTGATATTGGATGTGCGGCGGGGTATTTAGGAGAAGCGATTAAGGTGAAGACAGGAGGACTCGTCTCAGGGGTTGAACTTATATCAGAGGCTGCAGAAGAAGCGAAAGCAAGGCTCGACCAAGTCGTATGTGCAAACATTGAAACAGACACACTCCCTTTTCACGACCAGCAATTTGATGCTGTTGTGTTTGGTGATGTGCTCGAACATATGCTAGACCCTTGGCGTGTAGTGAGAAAAACAGCAACGTTACTCAAGCCTTCAGGTTCCATTTACGCAAGCATCCCAAATGTTGGACATATTACCATCATCGAACAGTTGTTGAAAGGAACATGGACATACGCAGAATCAGGCTTACTCGATAAGACTCATTTCCGATTTTTTACGAAAGAAGAAATACGAAAGCTGTTTGAAGAGAATGGGTTTGCTATAGAATCAATCACCCAATTGATGAACACTGGGGAAAGAGAAGATCAATTGATTGAAGGGTTACGTTCTCTAGCAACAGCGTTTCAAATACCAGTAGATGATCTTCAAGAGCGGGCAACAGCTTATCAATATATCGTTCATGCTAGGAAGAAGGGGTAAGATGAAGGCAAAATTTAGCCATGTTACTCCCAATAATCATGTCTTTTATCAGATCGATGGAGATCTTCCTTCTGGCTGGTATTTTCTATCTTTTACTTATAAAGGCAAGCATTCTGTACCGATTAGGCTTTATTGGACATTCGATCAAGCTGGTTTTAAACAAACGTGGAGTGAGGAGATTGGCTTGTTAGATAGCAAACTTGTTAACCAGCATCTATTCTCTTGTTATCTTTCTCCTCATCTAACCAAGCTCCAGGTTTCATTAGAATTTGAAGAAGAGACACCACATGAACTCGCGATCACACAAGCGACCCCTATGTTGCTTAATACGTTTTTATCTCTTGCTTGGTCAAAAAAACATCAACATTTTAACATTGAGTGGGATGGCACGAACCATTTGATGAATTATAATCGCTATCGAGCTTTTAAGTTACTTGAAAACAAACGAAATTTAGCCCCACTTTTAACAGCTATGAGACATGATATTCCTGATGAGCATGCATATTATCTTTTGCAAGAAAAAGAACCTGCACTTAGCTTATGCGACGGTCCGGTCGTTTCAGTTGTCATTCCAGTATACGACGTCAATATTAAGTATTTATTAGAAGCCGTGCGCTCTGTTCAAAATCAATCGTATCAAGCTGTGGATTGCATCGTTGTAATTCATGAAAGTATTCCAGACAATCTCATTGATCAGTTTAAAGAAGAAGTGCATAATCAAAACCTCCGTATTATGAAAGGAAGTGGGGTAGGCACAAAGGCTTCTTTAATCAATCAAGGGTTGTCGGTCGTTATGGGAGAACAAGTGTTAATTCTACAGCCTGATGATCGGTTAGCGGTAAATGGCATTGCGTGGTTGATGCGAACAGAAGCGGACGTCGTATATAGTCATGAAGCGTATATAAACGAAACAGGTACGTTTGTTAATGTGTACGAAAAGCCGGCATGGTCACCAGAACTTCTTTTAGCCCATAATTACTTAGGAACTGGTGTGATGATTTCGACGAAACTTTTAAAAAGTTCAGGTGCATTCCGAACGCAATATGGGCAGGCAAGTGACTATGATTTCTATTTAAGAATAACGGAGGTAGCAGCTTCAGTTGAAAGAGTGGAAAAATATGCTTATCATAAGCGCTTGGCCTCTGATTTATGTGAATGGGAAAGCGATGAAACGAGACAACAAGAAACGGTTCAGCTTGGAAAAAAGGCGCTAGAGGAAGCGCTCGTAAGAAGAAAGCAAAGTGGCAAAGTGTTTATAAAAGACGAAGAGTCAAATCTTTATGCCATACGTATGAACGTACCGGATCAAGTGAAAATAAGCATTCTTATATGTACCCGAGATCAGCCGGGATTACTAGAACGTTGTTTGGTATCGATTTTTGAGAAAACGACGTATCAACATTTTGAAGTTCTGGTTGTTGATAATGGATCTGTTGAAAATGAGACGGCTGCTCTGTTTGAAAAATGGAAGCAGCAAGAGGCAAATCGATTTCGTGTGATTCGAGATGACCGACCATTTAATTTTTCTGCTTTAAATAACGAAGCAGTAAAAAAATCAACTGGTGAATTAATCGTATTATTGAACAACGACATTGAAGTTCTGTCTTCCATGTGGCTTGAAGATATGGCGGGTTATGCCATTCAAGAAGAAATTGGCGCGGTCGGTGCGTTGCTTTACTATCAAAGTGGCCATGTCCAACATGCTGGAGCCATCTTTAATGATGTGGCGCCTATCCACTCGTTTTATAAAGGACTTCTGGGCGACAATGCGGTTTCAAAACTTGTGCAGTTACAAAGAAATTTTTTAGCTGTAACAGGAGCATGTCTGATGGTAAAGCGATCGCTTTATGAGGAAGTTGGCGGACTAGATGAAGCTTTTGAATCGTCTTACAACGATATGCATTTTTGTATGGAGCTTTATGCTCGAGGCAAACGAAATGTGTTGATCCCAGAAGCTAAACTATATCATCATGAATCGATTTCAAGAGGGCGTTTGCAAACAATCGACAAGCAAGAAGAGTGGATGCGAGAACTGGGACGATTTCGATCATTATGGGGACATTATTTTCAAAAAGATCCTTTTGTTAGCAGCCACACGTTTTGAGCGGACATTAATTTTAAAGCTCGTTTAGTAGTACAAAAAGAATCTTCATGAATGTTCATGAAGATTCTTTTTTATCCATCTTTTCTTGTATGATCAGAAAAGTCCTCTTCTTTTTCATCGCTATTTTCCATTGTTTCTTCTTGTTCTTTTGTATAGCTTTTTTCATTGTCGTCTTTATTTGGATTTGAATGATCATCTCGTTCTTGTCGATCTTTATCCCGATTTTTCATCGTTTCTTCTTGTGAATCCGTATAAGAGCGTTCTTCATCTTTTTCCTCTTCTTGTTTTTGTTTTAAGTAATCTGATCGCTCTCCGTGCCAAATTAAGTCAAAAATAGCGCGGCCATTGGTTGGTTGACCATCTGGTAAGTAAACCGGAATAATATCAAAGAACACAAAGTAAAAAACGTAAAACATGAATGTACTCCAAAACATGTTTTCAGGTAAGATGGAGGCTGATAAGAGTGAATTGATGATAATGGCTACAATCATACAAGATAAGATTGGAGACGCATAAATCAAGCCGTGCCAAAAGCGGTTTTTTGGGTTTACTTCATCATATTCCATCCAGCTAAACATAAAAAAATAACGACGAACTTCAATCGTTTTTAAAGAAAAAAGTTTGGGACCGCTACCAACAACCAAATTTTTATTCGATGCTCCAAGTAATACAGCTGTTAAATAATAGCCGGATTCTCGAATAACTGTAACAATAGGTAAAATGACTAATGCAGACATAATAAGTCTTCCTAAATCAATGAGTGTAAACATCGCATGTAGCTCCTTTCGTACTTTCCTCTACTAACGTACCCGATTCAGATAGACCACAATCCACATTTTTAAATTCACGAACATGTAGTAGAAATACATCTTTATTTTCCCTTAAAAGAGTGGCAAAATAGGAAAGAAGCGATAAATACAGACTTTTGTGAGAACGATTTCACATTATTGGGAGAGAAGGGTTAATTTGGAGCAAACAGCAATTACGGGTAAAAAACGGTTCGGTTTAGCCTTATTACTCGGGACGTTGGCAGCGTTTGGACCACTAACGATTGATATGTATTTACCTAGCTTTCCGTCTATTGCATCGGATTTAGGCTCACCAGCTTCGTTGGTACAGCTCAGCTTAACTGCTTGTTTGTTAGGTCTAGGTACAGGTCAACTAGTTGTTGGACCGTTGAGTGACTCGAAAGGAAGAAAAAAACCGCTTGTTATATCAATCTTTTTGTATGTGCTCGCGTCTTTAGCTTGTGCGATGGCACCAAATATTACAACACTGATAGTGGCGAGGTTTATGCAAGGTTTCACAGCAGCAGCGGGAATCGTCATTTCAAGAGCGATTGTCCGTGATTTATTTAATGGAAGAGAACTAACGAAATTTTTCTCATTATTAATGCTTATTAATGGGTTAGCGCCGATTTTAGCTCCTGTTTTTGGTAGCGCAGTTTTGTTGTTACCAGGTGCTAATTGGAACTGGATTTTTATTACACTGGCTATCCTTGGTCTTGTCATTGTTCTGATTGTCATTAATCGCTTAAAAGAGACGTTGCCTGAAGAAAATCGAACGCAAAGCAGTATCGGTCATACATTGCGGACATTTAAGAGCTTACTATTAGATCGAACATTTATGGGTTTTGCGTTCACTCAAGGGTTAATGATGGGAGGAATTTTTGCATACGTGTCAGGAACTCCTTTTGTTTATCAAGGTATCTACAATGTATCACCCCAAGTATTTAGTCTGTTGTTTGCCGTAAATGGGTTAGGGATTATTGTTGGGACTCATTTAGTCGGCCGATATGCAGGAATTATACCTGAGCGTTCATTTCTTCGTTTTGGGTTAATAACGGCTAGTATCGCCAGTAGCGTATTGCTCATTATGACGATCATGAATGGACCATTATTTACGATTGTGATCCCCATCTTCTTATTTGTTTCTATGATTGGTATGATTGGAACGACATCTTTCTCTTTGGCAATGGAAGCACAAGGGGGGAGAGCGGGTAGTGCCTCAGCGTTACTTGGGTTATTGCCGTTTGTAATTGGAGCGATAACGGCACCACTTGTCGGTATTGCAGGTGAAGATACGGCTGTACCAATGGGATTAATCATGTTCCTATCAAGCATTGCGGCTTTAGCAGCGTTTTATTTTCTTGCAAAAGGCGGAAAAGACGTTCAGGAGGCAAAGGATCTTTAGAATGGGAAGACAAAAAAGCGCTATCGACAACACTCTCTAGATAGAGACGCTTGTCGTAAAGCGCTTTTTCTGTTTTTTTCATAGATGATCTACTATTGCATGGCTTGGCTATTTTTTTTAGACATTTCTTTTAAAAATTGTTGCTCTTCTATTGTTAGCTCTCGACTTAACTTCGATTCCATCTCTTTTTTTAACGAAATAAATAATAGTTTTGCTGTTTGATCGAGCATAAAAGGCCTCTTTTCATTCATGCTTTACAGTATATTCGTACTAATTTTAACAGATTGCAATGAAAATAGAAAGATCTTCCCAGGCATTTCCGTAAGAACAACTGGGTAATAAAGGGAGTGAGTGACTTCTTTTATGGTAAAGCCTATGTTAGAGTATAGGGGAAAGAAGGTGACATATGGGGGAGTTAAAGAGTAAACGCGATGCTGCTGCAGCATTAATTGGACAGCTAGACAAACAGTTAAGGTGCCCCTTCTGTCGGCAAGTTTTAGTGTGGGATCAATCGTATCGTTTCACATGTGCGGAGAATCACTCATTTGATTTATCGAAACAAGGATCACTATTCTTAGTGAAACAGGCTGCAAATAGTCAATATAATGGGCCGTTGTTCCAAGCAAGACATAACATGATTCAGCAATTTCAGCTATATGCGCCAATTTATGAGCCCATTTCTTTAGAGCTAAAAAATAAAGATGTGATACTAGATGCTGGAACAGGTGAAGGTTCTCACTTGAATGAACTTAAGAAAAGAGTCCCGGACATCGTTCCAATTGGATTAGACTTATCAAAAGATGGCATTAACCAAGCGGGGAAACTTTATCGAGATAGCGTATGGATGGTAGGAGATTTAGCCAATCTTCCGTTTCAAAATGAATCAATCAACGTCATACTAAACATCTTATCTCCTTCAAATTACGCTGAATTCAAGAGAGTATTAAAACAAGGTGGGAAACTGATTAAAGTAATACCAGGTGAGAACTATCTCCAAGAACTAAGAGAATACACGAACGAAACAACAAACGTAACGTATTCAAACCACCAAACCGTAGCCTTATTTAACCAGCATTTTTCTGAAGTACAGATAAAGATAGTTCAGTATAAAAAAGAATTAACTCAAACAGAGCGTCAAGCGATCGTCAACATGTCGCCACTCGGATGGTCTGTTTCGGCAGAAGCGAAGCAAATGTATATTGAAGAAGGTCAATCGACAATCACAATTGATTTAACTCTTTTAATCGCCAAGGCTTAGCGAAGAACATCCAGCTTGCTTACTCATGCGTGGATGTTCTTTGTTTTTCGATAATTGATGAGTAATAGGGCAAGATGTAATCTTTGTATTCATCTTTCAGTTCAGGAGGGAGCGTCTTGAAAAATTTCACATCAACGGATTCATTGCTGTTATGTTTTAACTTGCCGCTATACTGATTGGTCCAATAAACCGCAGTAACGGAATAAATTTCATCCCCATTTTGAAAGGTAAAATGGTAGTCTTCGCCTGAAAAAATGCCGAGTAATTGAAGAGATGTAATCACGAGCCCCGTTTCTTCAAAAACTTCGCGAGTAGCTGTCCCTTCAATCGTCTCACCAAGTTCCATAAGACCACCCGGAAGTCCCCATCCTCCATCTTTGCGATGTTCAAGTAACAATTCTCCCTGATCATTAAAAATAAGCACGACCGCTCCAGGCAACAGCAAAGGGTCATTTCCTACTTTTTTGCGTAAAGCTTTTACATAATCCAAGGTCATCACTCCTTTAGGGTAAGTGTGGTGAGGGGTGTAACAAGTCTAATCGTCCAGATTGCCATTTTAATAGAGAAATGGCTTCATTTAATGTAATCGTTTCATTGGCTAACTCCTTATTTAATGTTTGCCATGCAGAAAAAAGCAATAGATGGGTTGGCAAACTAGTACGGGTCGCTTCTTTTAAAAAGAGGGAGATTCCGTCTTCTGAAAGGTAGTGATTTTTCTCAGCAAAAATTAAAGTGAAGCCATATTTATAGGAGAAAGTGATACCACTTATTAAAGCAAGATAAATACCATTATTCCTTTCTGGAACAAGTTCAATGGCTCCTTCCATTCGATCTAAAACTCTTCTTTCTATTTCATTGCAAATGACCTCATATAGACCAAGTTTTGACTGAAAATGATGATAAATTGTGCCAATAGTGACACCGGCTTGTTGAGCAAGGTCATGAATTGGAATCGCTTCATACGGCTGCTGAGAGAAAAGATGCATCGCTGCTTTAAGTACACGTTCTTTTTTTGTACCGGGATATGGAAAATGTCTCATAAGATTTAGTATAACAAATTGACAGAAAAGCGTAAATATTATACGGTATACATAATCACCTTATGTTATACATAATTAAATTATAAAAAAGAGGTGTTAGAATGAAGCTTGTGTTTTTATATTATCCAGTGAAAAATCTGAAAGAGTCCTTAAAAATCTATCGGGACATGCTAGGATTTGAAGAAGCTTGGCGAGAAGGCGATCATACAGTTGCTTTACATTTACCTGAAAGCGATGTACAAATGATGATTGAAGAAGATGAAAAAGAGTTAGAAGCGGGAGGCATGTTTCTCGTTGAAAGTGTGGATACTTTTTACCTGGAGAAAAAAGAGTTGTTTCAATTCGTAAAACCACCAAAAGACATCCCCCCAGGTCGATATGCCGTTTGTAAAGATGAGAACAACAATTATATACGCATCATTGATTTTTCAAAAGAGAATTAGATAGTCGCTTAAAATAGGTGAACAGAGCAGGAACTTTGTCCATACGTTCAACATTCCATTTGCATAAGGTATAGAAGACCTTAAGTTTGGGAGGTGAATGGAATGAGTTACTACGGAACTGGTGGGTATGGACATTATAAACCTTCAAAAGGCTTCTCAGCACGTATCTGTCCTGGTTGTCGCTGCAAAAAGCGTTGCAATTCTTGTAACGAACGTCCTAAAAATCGTCCAGAGGAACGTCCTAATTGTGGAGATGCAGGGGATGCAACTGCTGGAGATGCAACATTTGGAGATGCAACATTAGGAGACGCGACGTTTGGCGACGCAACGTAAGGGTCGCAATTGAGAATCAATTAGTAGTATCAATCTATACAAGGCTAAGCCATTGTGCAACAATAGGCTTAGCTTGTTTTAATTAGGGGTGTAAACCATGAGAATTGAGGCACCAAAAATACCGGAGTCTTTAACAGAAAGAAAGTTGCTCAAAATGATAGAGGAGCATGAGAACGAAGCTGTCTACATATCGATCAATGAAGAAGATGCACGTGATGTAATAGTTGAGCGATTCGTCCTTTCAAACGCTCGCGTGTCACGCACGACGTTTACAGGTGCACAGATGCCTCGTGCAGATTTTACGGATGTGCAATTTATAAACTGTGATTTTTCAAATGTGGATTTCTCAGAAAGTATTTTTCATCGGGTGGAATTTATTGATTGCAAGTTGATTGGGAGTCATTTTTCAAATGCTCATCTGGCGCAAACAACTTTCTCAAATAGCATGTTGAATTTAAGTAACTTTATTGATGTTCGAATCAAGCAAGTTCAGTTTACAAAGTCGTCAATGAAACAAATGAATGTAGCAAATGGGAAGATCAAAGGGTTATACCTGAATGAGTGTGATATAGATGATATCAGTTTTTTTGAAACGCCATTAATGGGTGTTGATATAAGTACATGTACCTATAACCGAATAGAGGCGTCACAGCAAGTGATCGCTGGGTTGATTGTGTCGAGAGATCAAGCGGTTGGCTTCGCACGATTATTAGGTTTAAGAATAAAGGAAGAAATGTAACAGATATGTGAATTTCTATTAAAACGGAAAGATTCTCGCTACCATTCTATTTAGCAACAAGAGAACCCATGGTACACTGAGAAAAAGGATTTATGGAGGGGTATAATGGGGAAACGAATTATGTTGTTTATTGGAACGAATATTCTTGTTCTAACAACAATTTTTCTTGTGTGGTCATTGATCATTCAGTTTACAGGCATTGATGGATCATTCGTATCGAGTGATGGTTCCATCCAATTTGCTGTTATTTTATTATTTAGTGCGATTGTTGGGTTTGCAGGTTCCTTTATTTCATTAGCGATGTCTCGTTGGATCGCAAAAACGATGATGAAGGTCAAAGTAATCGATCCTGATGGTCCAATGTCTAGAGATGAGAAAGCAATTGTAGAAAAAGTTCATCGCTTATCAAGAGCAGCTGGCTTAGTGCATATGCCAGAGGTGGGCATTTATCAAAGTAATGAAGTGAATGCATTTGCAACAGGTCCATCAAAAAAACGATCGCTCGTAGCGGTCTCATCAGGATTATTAGACACGATGGACGACGATGCTGTTGAAGGTGTTATCGCACACGAAGTTGCCCACGTTGCGAATGGTGATATGGTTACAATGACGCTATTGCAAGGAATTGTTAATACATTTGTAGTGTTCTTCTCCCGTGTGATTGCAATTGTTCTATCACGCTTTGTGCGCCCGGAATTTCAGTTTATTGTCCAATTCGCTTCAATTATTATTTTACAAATTCTCTTTTCTATACTAGGAAGCCTTGTTATTAGTGCCTATTCACGTCATCGTGAATTCCACGCAGATCGTGGTGGTGCAGACTTGGCAGGAAAAGATAAAATGGTTCATGCGCTACGTTCATTGCAACAGTATGTAAATCGCGCGAAAGCAGGGGATCATTTAGACGATACTGCTGTTCAAACGATGAAGATTAATGGTGGAAAATCAATGATGAAATTGATGTCGACACACCCTGATTTGAACGATCGAATTGCACGATTAGAACAACGTTAAGAAGAAACTTCCGTCGAGACTATCGACGGAAGTTTTTTTAAGGAATTGGGTTACCGGCTGCTGCATAAAGCTCTGTCCATTCTTCCCTTGATAACGGAATGGCTGAGCCAGCACAAGCTTCTTTTACTCTACTTGGTTTTGTTGACCCTACCACAACTTGGATATTAGCTGGATGCCTCGTAATCCATGCGGTAGCGATTGCTGTAGCAGTGACATTATACTGTTTTGCTAAACGCTCAAGTACATCATTAAGCTCTGGGAATTCTTTGTGATTGCCAATAAACGTGCCTGCAAAAAATCCATTTTGATAAGGAGACCAAGCTTGTAAAGTAATCTCATTCAGACGACTATAATCAAGCGTTCCAGCGTCTCGATTGACAGATTCATCAGTCTTCATGTTTAGCGACATACTTGAGTCAATTAACGGTGTGTGCGCAAGGCTGTATTGTACTTGGTTCACAATAAGTTTTTGATCGACCGAACGTTGCAACAATTCGATTTGTTGTGGTGTGTGATTCGATACACCAAAATGACGAACTTTTCCACGATCATGGAGCTGTTGAAATGCTGCAGCGACTTCATCAGGTTCCATTAATGGATCAGGTCTGTGCAATAATAGAATATCCAAATACTCCGTGTTCAAACGCTGTAGAATCGCGTCGACGGACGTGAGGATGTGGTCTTTTGAAAAATCATAGAAACCCGTTGTTCCTTTTCGAATGCCGCATTTACTTTGTAAGACAATTTTTTCCCGGGAAATGTCCGTATGAGAAAGCGCTTTTGCAAATAACGATTCACATTCACCGCCGCCATAAATATCGGCGTGGTCATAAAAATTAATTCCTTCTTCATAAGCAGTTTGAATTAATTTCTGAATGGAAGCATCATCTAATCCATTTATTCGCATATTGCCTAAGATCATGTTGGAAACGTTTAAATCTGTTCCTGGTAACACAAATGTTTTCATAATAGCCTCCTTTTCTTACTATATTCATAGTTTAAAAGGAGATGGTGCGAGAGTACAGTATTATTGTTCGACAATCCCTTTTGCAATGGCATGGGCAATTGTTGTTTGATAAGAATCATCTGCGAGCTTTGCGGCTTCTTCTGCATTCGTAATAAACCCAACTTCTACAAGAATCGCTGGGACAGGGCTGTTACGTAACACATGAAACGTTTCTTGTTTGACACTTCGATCTACGGCACCAGTATCAGCAAGTAGGGAATTTTGTGTCGATTGTGCCATTGCTTTACCGGTCGTACTCGACGGATGGTAAAAGGTTTCAATCCCAGCTGCTTCGACGTTCGTATGCCCATTTGCATGGATGCTAACAAATTGGTCTGCGCCCCATGCTGAGGTCACAGCTACTCGCTCTTCTAAGGAAAGAAAGACATCCGTTTCCCTCGTCATATTCACAACATAGCCTAATTCTTCTAGTCGTTTCTTTGTTTTATGCGCAATATCTAATACAACATCCTTTTCCATTAATCCATTTGCAGCAGCGCCACTGTCATGAGCACCATGACCTGGATCGAGCATGATTCGTTTTGGCTCAGGGTTGTTTTCAGGAGGTGGAGGCGTTACGTCAATTCGTTTCACCCAGTCGAGACTAATGTAGCCTGTTCCATCGGCAAGACGTCCCCAGCCTTGACCTTCATCAATAAATTCAACCATGTCACCATTATATTTTACCCCTACGACCTCTGCAGTCGTGCTAGGGGCATTCCGTACATTTAACGTTGTGTTTACGGTTACTTCTCCTTGTTCAACTGCGTATGCGGGTATAACAGCAAGCAGTAAGCAAGCGAGAGTTACGATTAAAATAAAACCATTGATTTGCATTTTATTATTGTTCATGTGAATGTCCTCCTCACCAACGGTATAAGAGACATTCTGACCATGCTAGTAATCTTTTAAACACAAAGTAGAAAAAAGATTTTAAGAATGAGAGATTGAGTCAATTTCATAATTCGAGTTAGCAGCTAAAATGACGTACACACTATTTTAAAATGGCGAACGCTTTCCCCGGGCACGGCCTCAGCCATTTCCGCAAAAAAGCGCTCCATTGTCTTCGGACACGTGCTGTTCCCGAGGGAGTCGTCGCCATTTAATAAGACGAATGTTACAACCAATATTGCTGTTATCATTCGTGTAAATAACTACTACTTATTATGAAATTCATTCGATTCTCAAGAAATCTTTCACTCCATAAATCGAAGTAAATCGCCTAACAGAAAATCATCCGAGAGCTGAAGTTGTTCTCGAACAATTGCTTGTTTGGGTGAACAAGATTGTATTGGAATCATGGTGTTGCTTGAACGCTCATAACAGGCATGATCGGCAAAAAGAAAATCTTGCGCAATAAAATGACCATCTCGAAATATAATCGGCATGTCGCTTGGGCGAGTAAATAAATCGTAGCTAAAAGATAAGTTTGCATTTGTTGAGATCCCGAGAAGATGAAGAACCGTTGAATGGATATCAATTTGTCCACCTTCTGTTTCAATTGTACGTCCTGTTTGTCCTGGAATATGGATAATCAACGGCACCTTTTGTAAATCAATATGAGAGAACGTCGTTTCTTCTTGATCCAAAAATTGATGGACGCCTTTTTCATATTGACGAGAAATACCGTAGTGATCTCCGTATAAAACAAACATTGTGTCTTCATACATGTCTTCGTCTTTTAATTGCTGAAAGAACTGTTCGACCGCCGCATCTAAATAACGAACTGTCGTAAAGTAGCGATTAACGATACCTACGTCGGTCTCGCCTTCTTCAATCAATTGATCTTCCTCTTCCAAAAGAAACGGAAAGTGGTTCGTTAATGTAATGAATTTTGCAGAATAGGGTTCTTCTAATTCTTTTAGAAGCGGAACAGATTGTTCAAAAAACGGCTTATCTTTTAAACCATAATTTACACTTTCGTCTACTGTAACGTTGTACATCTCTTTTGAAAAGAAATGATGATACCCAAGCGCATCGTACATTAACTCGCGATTCCAAAAAGTAGCATCGTTAGCATGAAAGGCTGCAGATGTATACCCATTATGCTGTTCAAGGATCCGTGGCAGTGACTGAAATGTATTTGTATAGCTTCTCACAAAAGCAGAACCGCTTGATAAAGGATAAAAACCTGTATCAAGCATAAACTCCATATCCGATGATTTACCTTGTGCTGTTTGATCATAAATGTTTGGAAAGTAAAAGCTATCGGCAAGTAAACGGTTTAAAAAAGGGGTTAATTCCTCGCCGTTATTTTCTTGTTGAATGACAAAATTTTGTACAGACTCTAAGCTTATAAAAACAACATTTTTCCCAGAAGCTAGTCCAAACGTAGAAGTGTCAGGTGGAGGAGGGTCGACCATCTCTCCTTTAATTTCCGATGCAACCGTTTGGTTGGCAAGTATCCCTTTTAAAGGTGCTTGTATGGATTGAGCAACATTAATGAGTTGATAATTATAGATTCCAAGAGACGAGACCATTTGATCGCGCTCATAATCATGTTGTAGCACATACGGATTTTGTACCAAGCTCAAGCCAACGGTGAGAGCGAGAAAGGAGCCGGCTGTTATGAAATATGGTTTTCCGTTTGGACGACTAATTGCTTCCTTCTTTTTGCTAAAGAACCACGCAAATGAACAAAAGAACAGGACATCAATAAGCAGTAGCAAATCGTAGGGTGAAAAGAGCTCAACTGTACTCGAACCGAGTCCACCTACATTATTAAGCTGTAAAAAAACGGATGAAGTTAGAAAATCAATATAAAAGCGATAATAAAGCAAATTACTGATTAATAATGCTGTAGATAGTAGATAAATGAAACAAAAAACAAGGGGACGAATATGATTTTGACCGACAAAACTCAAACTAAAAAGAAAAAGTAGGCTGCCAATCGGACTTATTAAAAAAAGAAGCCAATCCAAAAAACTATGTAGGGGTAATGAGAAACCCAAAAAACTAGTTATTAATGTTTTGAATGTCAGAGTAAAAAGAGCGATAAGTAAAAAATGAGCCTTCACAAAATGATGAGGAAAAGATCTCATAAGGTCGACGCCTGCTTTCGTAATGTTTGAAAGGTTTTAATTAAAATTTCTACTACAGTTAAGACATTTTTTTCTTTCATCGAACCCATTAATGCAAGCTGTATGACGTTTCGATTAAGTAAGTAATGACTTTCATAGCTAACTATAATAGATGCTTTCTTTAAAGAATCGCCAACTTTTTTTGAAGGTAGATCTTTAGGTAGTTTAATTGATAGAATGGCTGGGGAATAAGTCTCATGTTTCAGGACATCTATTTTTTCTTCGCATAGTTTTTTTAGCAAGCGCTTATAGAGATTTTCTGAGCAATGATGATGCGTCAACGCTTGTTCCAAAGCCAGGATTAAGTTTGATGAATATGTAAAAGGAACGCCCTCATTCTTTTGATAATAACCAGCATCTAAATATGCGGGTAGATGTTTTGAAGGTTCGATCGATTCTTGATGAAAGAGCAGCGCAAGTCCAGGGTAAGAAGCAAGTCCCTTGCCACTGACGCTACTTGCCAAATAAACGTTTGCAAGGTTAATTGGTAATGTACCTAAGCTTGAGCATGCATCGAGACATAGTCTGAAGTTATATTGATCGCAAAGCATGGTTAGCCCCTCAATTGGAAACAGATACCCAGTTGATGTTTCGCAGTGAACGGTCCATAACCATTTAATAGGACCTATTTGTTCGAGTCTCCGTTGTATTTGTGTAATAGAAATTGACGACCAATCCTCGTGCTCGATGGTATCAAAATTCAACCCCCAACGAGTCCCTTGTGCAATTAAACGTTCACCAAATTCCCCGCAAGCAAGGATAAGTCCTTTGCCTCCAAGTATCGAAAGTTGTGCCGCAATCATCTCGTTTGCCATAGTCCCTGTCCCCATCGCAATCTGAACGTGTTTCGCATTCGTTCGACGAAGAAGTCCATGTTTGACTTGCTTCATTAGAGTCACAAATTGTGGATCTCGATGGGAAATAGGCTCAGCAGTAAACGCTTCTTGTACATCGTTCGGAATGGAGACTGGTCCAGGAAGAAAAGACTGTTTTGTATAAGATGAGCGTTCATGTCTCTTGATAATGCGCTTATAAACGAGCGATTTTTTACTGAAATTTTCCTCATTTAAGAACATGGGTTGAAACTGTGCATCCCTATGACCAACTAGTGGTCCAAACGGAAGAAAACCCATTTTTTTGTATAAATGGATTTGTCTCGTTGTACCGGAAATTAGTGCGATCGTATATTGTTGAGCAAGACAATATGAAACGAGTTCGTAGACGAGGCGATAAAAAATTGTACCGCGGCGATATTTCTCGCAAATGGCTAATAAGCGAATTTCGCAAGGTTTTCCTGTTAGATCAACGACATCGTCTAAACAATCTAGTTTTTGATCTAATGAAAACGGACGTTTTTCTCGAACACAGATCATCCCAATAACATCTTCATCAATTTTGGCAATTATATAGACGTTTTCAGAATTAAAACGATCGATTAATTTCTCTTGTGAATTAGGGAGATGTTGAGGAATTTCCTCCACGAATGTTTGATAGTTTAGTTGATATATTTGTTCAAACTCGTTGTTTTCGTCCGCAATCTTAACGTATAGGTCTGATTCAGTCACTTAAGTTCTCTCCTTTTTGTAAACAAACAGAATAATGCCTGTTAAAATAAAGAAAAGGAATGCATAGTCAATTGTGGATTTATAAAGAAATAGAAATGGTAGAAGGATAAAAGCAATTGGTGCAGATGATGTTGTTTTTATTCCACAAAGTTTACTTATCCCTATTAGTACACCTACTATAAGGAGCAGAGTGGGAGAAAAGACAAGTACACAAGCTAAATAAACAACAATGCCTTTACCTCCATGTCCGTTTAATTGCACTGGGTAAAGATGGCCGATCATAATGCCAATGGCAATAAAATATAGCGCCAAGTTATCTAATCCAAGAATATGGATAGCAAAAAGTAATGGTACAATGGTTTTTAATGTGTCAATGGCGATTACGGAAAGAAAAGCGATTCTTCCGAATAATCTTCCTATATTTCGCGCACCTGCATTTTTACTTCCTAACGCTCGAATATCTTGTTTGAAAAAAAGTTTTCCAATGTAGTATGCTCCGTTTAAACACCCAAAGGCATAGGCAACAAAAAAGTACAAGAACAGGATCATTTAAAAATCTGTCTCCTATTCAGGATCATAAGGCTGATAATCTTGTCTATCGTACCACAAATTGTAAATCTATTTAAGCGCATTTTTTTTGTAAAATGTTGATAAGGAGGTATCAGAAATGATTACAGCATTGAATCTAGCAAACAACGATCTAACGAAAAATCTATATAGACTTCAAAAAGTTGCCTATCAAATTGAAGCCGATATGCTTGAATTTTATGAGATTCCGCCGCTCATGGAATCATTTGAACAATTTCTTAAATCAAATGAAACGTTTTATGCTTATCTTGAAGGTGATGATGTCGTAGGAGCAGTATCGATTTCCGTCGAAAATGAGCTTGTTGAAGTGACAAGAATGATGGTCGACCCTAATCATTTTCGAAAAGGAATCGCAAAAGCATTGTTACACTATGTCGAAAGTAAAACAAAACCTTCGCAACTGTTAAAAGTCGCAACAGGAGCTAAAAATACGCCAGCGATTTGCCTGTACCGATCATCGGGGTATCAGTTTGTAGAGCGGAAAGTTGTAAAAGGCAGCGTGGAGTTAGTCTATTTTCAAAAAGAGCAGCGTACTTGCGGTGAGAAAGTATAGAGAAAAAATAATTTTCTGTTTTTTTGTTGACAATACATAATCGAAGTAATAAAATATTAATTAACCAATGGTCAATTAAATTTAGTGAGGATACCTATGACGCCAAGACGTAAGACAGAAAATGAATTAACAAAAGAAGCAATTGTATCAGCCGCAAGTATTCAATTTCAGGCTAACGGATATCGACATGTCTCCATGCGTTCGCTTGCAAAGGATCTTCAATGTAGTCATGGTGCTTTATATTACCACTTTAACAATAAAGCTGAGCTATTTTATGAAGTCGTTTCTTTTTATTTTGATAAGTTAAATGAACAAATGAATAGGGCCGAAGCACAATACTTAAGCCAAGATGAGAAGTTAACCCAGCTGCTTCTTGGATATATTGAATTTGGTTTAAATCACCAACAATATTACGAGTTCATGTTTATGGTCAAAGAGAAAGAAATTGATGCGCTATCGAAGCGAGCAGCGAATGAAAGTTATGACCAATTTTCTATTATGCTAAATAAGTTATCGAATAAGCAGGCATCAATAGCTGATATTTACTCAACCTTTATTGCCTTACATGGATTTGTAGCGCACTATCTTTACAGAGTAAAGGATTTCGCAGACGTACAAGATGCTGCGCAAAAACACGTGCATTTTTTGAAGCGGGCAATCATGAATTAAACGAGCCGCGTAGTTCGGCTTTTTTAATAAAAATAATTGACCACTGGTCAAATAGGAGGGTATATATAATGAAACGAGTAACGGTGCTAGGAGCAACAGGCGGGGTAGGATATGCGTTAACGAAAGAACTACTATCAAGAGGCGTACATGTAAACGCATTTGCACGTAACGAAAGCAAGTTGTCCGCAATGTTTGGGATCGAACAGAATGCGGAAATCTTCATTGGAGATGCTTTAGACGAAAGTGACATTCGGCGAGCAGTTGCTCAAGCAGATGCAGTTTACCATGCACTAAATTTTCCTTATAGTGAATGGGAAGTTAAACAGCTACATTGCATCGACCTTCTTATAAAGGTTGCTAAGGAAGAAAATAAGAAGCTCATCCTTGCCGACAATATTTACGGGTATGGAAACAAAAGCATGCACGTTTCAGAAGAGACGGTCAAACAGCCGAATACAAAGAAGGGCAAGATTCGTTTACAAATGGAGCAGCGATTGTTTCAAAGTGGCTTGCCTGTATTAATTGTGCACTTACCAGATCTTTACGGTCCGTATGCTGAGAATACGTTAATTCACGAGACATTACGACTAGCCATTCAATCCAAAAAAGCAAATTATATAGGCTGTGCGACACAACATAGAGAGTATCTTTTTACAATGGATGCAGCTAAGGCAATTACTGATCTGTCGTTACAAGATGATTGCTACAATCAAAACTGGAATGTCAGTGGAAGCGTGATAAAAGGAGAGACGCTTCTGGCGCACATTCGTACCGAAACAAACACAACGAAAGGGTTTCGCATTGTTAAGAGACCGATGATCCGATTTCTAGGCTTGTTTTCAAAGCAAATGAAGGAATTGGTAGAGATGATGTATTTAATGGAAACACCAGTTTATTTGGATAGCAGCAAGCTAAGACATTATTTTGGCGGTTGGGAGCCTACTCCTTATGAAATAGGGGTGAGAGAGACAATTTTATGGCTGAAACATGAATTGAAGTGAGAAGGTTAGTTAAATCGATTGCCTCCCTCATAAAATAAGCCAGTCAGAATCGCACCAATGGCTTGCAAAATCGTTCCAATTTCATAAAGTGGTTCCCCGTTTCCACCTTGAAGCTCTGTAATTCCGCCAAAAGCTTCAAAGCCGTTGCCGAATAGTTGTAGCAGAGCTGAATAAATCGTGTAAATTTCAAAAGCTGTAGGGTCTTCAGGAGGCTCAACTCCAAATAAGGCATAGGACGTACCTAATCCTTCAATGAGTGCGCCACTCAGAGCAGTTCGAATAACTTCTTCGTCAGTAAGATTTCCAATATCAGCATATAGTGCGGTTAGAGAGCCGATCGTAATGATATAACTGCCATATTTATCTGGTCCATAAGTTCCATATCCTTCTGCCACAAGGGCATTACCAGCTGTTTCAAGTGTATTACCATAGATCGAAAAGTTCGAGCGTAACGCATCTTCTAAATCGGTTCGAGTCGTCGCAGCAATGGCGTTAAAAATCGTTCCGACTGCAGTGACCCAGAGACCGAAGAATATTAAGGAATGATTGTCTTCGTCTTCAGTATCCAGATTTCCATTTTCATTAAGCTGCGGTTGATTCGGGTAGCGTCTTTTTTTATCTTCTCGAAGCTGATCAAACATTGTAGGTGATGCTTCTTTTTTAAACAAGGATGGGTTCCTCCTTGTGTATAGACTCTAGACTATCTTATGCGGTCAACTTGAAAATGTAACGCAAAAAAACGGTTTACCCTTTGTGGAGAAACCGTTTTTTCCGATTCATTAGACTGAGACAGGTCGGATGTAATCGGTCTGTCCAAACCAAGCATGTCTTCGGTGAGAGATAAATTGATAAACTGGTTGCCCAATTGCTTCTATAAATCGCGGCTGCATCAGAAAAGCGAGCCATTTTAAAGCAGGTAAGTGTGCAAGTATGTCTCGTATGGCAGCAAAGCCTACCCGTACACGCTCATCTTTTGTCAGCACATAAATCTCCTTTTCCATATCGGCAAATAGTTGTCGTGCCTTTAGTCTGGTGGAAGCGCGAACTTCTTGAACAGGAACCCACCGTAACTGATTATGTGTATCAAAAACACGCAAACTTTTCTTGACCGTTTGACAGAGAGGACAGCGTGCGTCGTAAAAGACTGTTACTTGATTGTTCATCTGTATCACCTCTTACGAATACTATCCCCTCGTAGTCGTTCCATTAAACAGAGGCGTGTGCTTCGCTATTTAAGCTTACGCGCTTTGCTGTTTTGGAGGAAGCAATCGCTGCTTCGTTAATACGAGTCAATACACGCATATCCTCTTTTGTAATACGAGGTTTTGTTCCTGTAAGAATCTCGTCAACCCATTGATTCATTGCACTTGCTGCTTGTTCTGGTAAATCGGGCGTGATCCAGCCTTCTTCCTCTAGCTCCGTTGACTGAATTCGTAAAGCTCGTTCTTCCACCAAAATGGACCCTTTTGTACCGTGCAATTCGAGAATAAATGGACTTTTTGAAGCGATAAAGCCAGCTTCAATCGTAGCTGTTGCGCCAGATGCATAACGGACAATAACTGTAGAATGATCATCAACAGTCCGATTCGTAAAGGCGTTCATTTCTGCATAGACAGAGACTGCTTGACCACCAAATCGATTCGTTAAATAAATGGGGTGTGCACCTAAATCAATTAACGCACCACCGCCACATTGTTCTTTATTGAAAAAATGGGCAGGGAGCCAGCCGTTTGGATGGGATTTCGTTGCGAGTGCCCCTCCGTGTTCAAGGCGACAACGAATGGACGTAACATCTCCGAGCAGTCCATCTTGAACAGCATTCTCAGCGTACAGATATGTGGGATCATTTAACCGAGGTAATGAGAGCATTAACGATACGTTGTGTTCTTCTACTGCAGAAAAAATGTCTTCGCAATCCTTTTCCGTAAGCGCTAACACTTTTTCGGAAAAAATATGTTTTTTCGCTTTTGCGGCAGCAATAATGACTTCTTTGTGCATAGACGTTGGTGTATCAACAATCACGGCGTCCACATCATCGCGAGCAAGGGTGAATTCGAGACTGTTTTCGAAGTCTACGTTTAACTCATCTGCCCATCGCTTTCCTCTAGCTGGATCTTCGTCCCAAACCGTTGTTAGTTGAATCGAAGGGTGTTGACTTGCTTCTCTCGCATAATCATCCGCGTGCACATGCCAGCGGCTTAATAACGCAACTCGTATCATGAAACTTCCTCCTTCGTTTGAATTAGTTTTCATACTAGCTAGCGAGATTGAAACTGTCAAGACAAAAATGTTTTATTTTATAAGGATTTACTTGTCGCTTTTTTAAATCGTAATGGAGAAATATGCTTGGCTTGTTTAAATTGCGAAATAAAATAACTCGTGTTTGTATAACCGACAGAAACCGCAATATCTGTAATGGATAAATCAGTCGTTGTTAGCAACTTCTCAGCTTCCGTAATGCGGACGTAATTCAAAAGTTCCGTGAAAGAACGGCCTGTTATCGCTTTAATTTTTCTTGAAAAATAACTATAGCTCAGATTACACGCATCTGCAGCTTCTTTTGCTGTAAGAGGGAAGCTGTATTGATTTTCAATCAGTTGAAAGGTTTGCCGCATCAGTAACAGGTCGTCTTCACTTAAGTCATCGTTCATCCCAACAGTTATACCGACATGGCGCCAGTGTCGTAATACAGCTAAAAAAATGGAGCAGATGTGGATGCGAATCGCAAAATCGAACCCATAGTCCTGTTTTGAGAACTCTGCCATGATGTTGTTTATCGTTTCAGGGATACTCGTATTTGCTACTTCAATTTGTTGTAAAAGTGTTTGCGGACTTGATTTTGCCATTGTAAAAGGCAGGACATATTTTGATTCAAACAAGGAACGGGATGTAGAATAAAGAACTTCTGGCTCCAGTTTAATGACTAAGTATTCGACATCGTCTCCTTTTTCGGCAAAGATCCCGTGCACCTCTTGGGAGTTAATAATAATTAAATCACCTGGGCCCATTCGAAACGATTGTCCGCTAACAAATACGTAGGCTGAACCTGAAAAGCCGTACAAAAGCTCAATTGCATCGTGAAAATGAGGACTAGCAATACGGCGATCTGGCATGCTTTGTTCAATGTGACAGTGGATCGGTTGTTTAATTTCGTTGCCTAAAACCTTTTTTTCTCTGTATGCCTGACTTTGATCAAACATGAAGAAGCACCTCCATGACAAATATTTTATATAATTGAATAGTTTTAGTATATAATCAATTTTAGAGTCATGGTAGTCTTAAGATTAGATTCAGTACAATGGAGGTGGATGGATGCCAAAGATTGGGTTGCAACTTTATTCAATAAAGGAACGTTGTGCGGAGGATTTTTTTGGTGCGCTGGAGAAGGTAGCAGAAGCAGGCTATGAAGGCGTTGAATTTGCTGGGTATTATGAGAAAACAAGTACAGAAGTAGCGCGTAAATTAAAGGATGTTGGCTTAAGGGCTGCAGGAAGTCATATTGGAATAGACCAACTCGAGAATCAGTTGGAAAAAGTAATTGAATACTCACATAAAATTGAAAGCCCTTACATTGTATGCCCAGGATTACCCGACTCTTATCGTGATTCTGCAGATGCATATAAGCGAACAGCTGAGTTGTTTACAAAAATAGGTGAAAAAACGGCAGAAGCGAACATCGCATTTGGCTATCATAATCATGATGTCGAATTAAAGAAATTTGACGGTCATTACGGCTTAGACTTGTTGTTTCAGTATGCTGATCCAAAAGCTGTTTTTATGGAATTGGATACATTTTGGTTAGAAGCGACAGGACTTAAATCTGTGGATTGGCTCCATAAATATAAAGAGCGAGTAAAGCTTCTTCATATGAAAGACATGAACAACCCGACAGAATTACGGAATGTTGAAGTGGGTTCAGGTGCGATGGATTTTAACGCGATTCATCAAGCGGCAAAAGCTTACGCTGTGGAGTGGTATACGGTCGAGCAAGAAGAATTCGATCAAGATGAGTTTGCATCAATTCAAGAAAGCGCAACGTATTTAAAGCAATTACTTAAAAAATAGAGGTGAGCAAAATGAACGATCGGACAATTCGAATTGGCATTATTGGTTGTGGAGGAATTGCAAACGGCAAGCAAATGCCCAGTCTGGTTAAACAAGAAGGGGTAGAGCTCGTTGCTTTCTGTGACATCGTTAAAGATAAAGCGGTTAAAGCTGCAGCAACATTCGGAGTGGAAGGAGCGGATGTGTACACAGATTATCACGAATTATTAAAAGATACGTCGATTGAAGTCATTCATGTGTGTACGCCGAATAAATCCCATGCTCCGATTTCGATTGCTTCTTTAGAAGCTGGAAAGCATGTTTTGTGTGAAAAACCGATGGCCAAAACAGCAGCGGAAGCACGTGAGATGGTAGAAACAGCCAAGCGAACTGGAAAAAAATTAACGATCGGTTACGATAATCGCTATCGGCCAGATTCGCAATATCTAAAGCAACTTGCTGAAGAAGGTGAGTTCGGCGACATTTATTTCGCAAAAGCACATGCTGTACGTCGAAGAGCTGTTCCAACGTGGGGCGTTTTCTTAAATGAAGAAGAGCAAGGAGGCGGCCCTTTAATTGATATTGGGACCCATGCGCTAGATCTAACCTTATGGACCCTTGATAACTACAAAGTGAAGAGTGTGGTTGGAAACGTTTATTATAAACTGTCAGATACTGAAAATGCTGCGAATGCATTCGGGCCGTGGGACCCTAAGGAATTCACAGTAGAAGACTCAGCGTTTGCGTTCATTACAATGGAGAATGGCGCAACGGTCACGCTAGAGGCGAGCTGGGCGTTAAATACACTTGATGTTGATGAAGCGAAAACAACGCTTTGTGGTACGAAAGCTGGGGCAGATATGCGTGATGGTTTGAGAATTAACGGCGAAAAACTAAGCCGTTTGTATGTCACGAAACCAGATTTACAAGCCGGTGGCGTGGCGTATTATGATGGCGGAAGTGAGACTCAGGCGGATAAAGAAGCACGCTTATGGATTGATGCCGTCCGCAATGATACTGAGCCTGTCGTCAAAGCTGAGCAAGCCCTTGTCGTAAGCGAAATATTAGAAGCGATTTACGAATCAGCGAAATCTGGTAAAGCCGTTTATTTTAATGAACAAAATCAAGCGTTAGTAAACGAACGTTAAATCATTTGTTTAAGTATAAAAGACCCACGTTAAGTTGCGTGGGTTTTCCCTGTGCATAAGAATAAAAAAGGAATCGCTTTAAAAGTGACAGAATTATCTATATAATAGAGTGCAGAGAGGAGTGATTGAATGGTTCAAGGGACATACGTAATACCGGAACAGTACAACCTTGCTGTTGAAGTAGAGCAACAAGTAGATCGTTCGCAAAAAGCGCTGCTATGGCAAGACAAAGAGGGGAATAAAGTTGAATGGACATATGAGCAATTACTAAATGCGATGAACCAATATGCACATGTATTTCGCTCATTGGATTTACAAAAAGGGGATCGGGTACTGCTTTTATTTCCGCGGGTGCCAGAAGCTTATGCAACCTATTTAGCATGTATAAAAGCAGGGTTGGTCATAATTCCTTGCTCAGGAATGCTTCGTTCAAAAGATTTATCTTTTAGAATCCGCCATGCCGAAGCGTCAGCAGTTATTGCATATGCAGGTTTAACAGAAGAAGTGGATAAGATGGAGTCACTGCCATCCTTGAAGACCAAAATCATTGTCAACGGTCAAGAAAGTGGATGGGAAGATTTGCTTCAAAAAGCAATAAATGAAAGCGTTTCCTTTGAGTGTGAAACCCATAAAGATGAGGTCGCCTTTTTGCCTTATACTTCAGGTACAACAGGCAATCCAAAAGCGGTTGTACATACCCACGCCTGGGCGTATGCGCATTTGCAGACGGCAGCTACAGAATGGCTTGGAGTGCAAAAAGAAGATACGGTTTGGGCAACAGCCGCTCCTGGTTGGCAAAAATGGGTCTGGAGCCCGTTTTTATCTGTTATTGGCAAGGGTGCAACGGCGTTTATTTATGATGGACCGTTCGATGCACAAACATACTTATCGCTTTTACAAGAACATCAGGTAACGGTTTTTTGTGCGACGCCGACTGAATATCGAATGCTCGCGAAGGAAAAAACATTAGCTTCTTATGAGCTTCGTTCGATTCGACAAGCCGTCTCTGCAGGCGAGCCTCTAAATCGGGCAGTAATCTCGACCTTCCAAGACCAATTTGGTTTTACAGTAAGGGACGGATACGGTCAAACAGAAAATACCTTACTCATTGGAACGATGATCGGAATGGAAGCGCGACCAGGATCGATGGGGATGCCTACACCTGGAAATGGGGTGTGTATCATTAATGATGAGGGACAAGAAACAGCTGTTGATGAAATTGGAATGATCGCTGTACACAAAGACTCACCAGCGCTTTTTAAACGATACGATAAAGATGAAGAGCGCACAAAGGCATCATTTATCGGTGATTATTATGTAACGGGAGATCAAGCAAAGCGTGATAAAGATGGTTATTTTTGGTTTGAAGGTAGGGGCGACGATATCATTATTTCATCAGGATACACAATTGGACCGTTTGAAGTTGAGGATGCATTGACAAAACACGCAGCTGTGAAAGAATGTGCGGTTGTCGCTAGCCCGGATGAAGTGAGAGGAAGCATTGTGAAAGCATATGTGGTGCTTAATCTGGAGCCTGAATCAAAGGATGAATTAACAAAGGAACTTCAGGAATTTGTTAAACAAGAGACGGCTCCTTATAAATACCCAAGGAAAATTGAATACATTAAAGAACTACCGAAAACGATTTCTGGAAAAACAAGACGCATTGATCTTCGAAGACGCGAGCAGGAGCAATAACCAAATTAAATGGAGCAACGAAAAGAATCTTCATGGGTGATAGATCATTCATGAAGTTTTTTTTATCGTCCTTTCGCGATCACTCCTTTCATATTGCCTTGTAGTGTGAATATGGTACGCTTATTACGAGGGAAGAAGAAGAGGAGTGAAAGATGTTCATGAAAAGGCCAATTTTTTTTAAGCCCGTTTTACAAGAAAGAATTTGGGGAGGACAAAAGCTCGCACAATTTGGCTATGAATTACCAAGTAAGCAAACAGGTGAGTGCTGGGGGATATCTGCACACCAAAATGGATTAAGTGTTGTACGTGAAGGTGAGTTTGAAGGAAAGTCACTACGTGAACTTTGGGACAGTCGACCAGAGCTTTTTGGTGGCAAAACCTCAGGGGAATTCCCTTTACTTGTGAAAATTTTGGATGCTGCAGCGGATCTTTCTGTTCAGGTTCATCCGAATGATGAGCAAGCCGCTGCACTAGAAAAAAATGAAGCTTATGGGAAAACAGAATGTTGGTACGTCATTGATGCAGAAGAGGGGGCAGAGCTGATTCTCGGCCATACTGCTCAGACAGTAGAAGCATTCACACAAAAAGTGGAGCGAAATGAGTGGGAGACACTGCTAAATCGTGTGCCAATTAAAGCAGGTGATTTTTTCCATGTGCCAAGCGGTACTATTCATGCAATTGGAGCAGGAACGATTATTTTAGAAACCCAGCAAAGTTCGGATACAACCTATCGTGTCTATGATTTTGATCGAACGGATGATAGCGGACAGAAACGTGAACTCCATCTTGAAAAAGCCATGGAGGTCACACAAATTCCTGATATTCGCTATAAAACGAAAACGAAAACAATAATAGAAAATGATGGGTGTAAAGTGACCGAGCTTGTGACAACCAACGAATTTACCGTTTATCATGGACAAGTGAGATCGTATTGGAACGCTGCTTTTGATGCAAACTATTTATTAGTGTCTATTGTTAAAGGAATGGGTGAATTGACGATAGCGAATGCGTCCTATCGTGTAGTGAAAGGCGACCACCTTCTTTTACCAGTGGAAGCAACAACCTTTGAAGTAAAAGGAGAGCTAGAACTAATTGTCAGCCATACATAAGGGTTGGAGGGAACTGCAGAAATGAATGGTTCGCTTATTGGATCTATGGTAGTAGGCGTTTTGCTCGGATTTATAGCCGCAGGATCTCTTGGCGCAATCATTGGATTGTGTGCAGGTATTCTGTTTCAAATTGCAAATGAATTGGAATCAATCCGTAAGCTCATAAAAAAGAGAAGCGAGTGAGGATCACCCTCACTTCGCTTCTTCTTTTTCTTGTAAACGTAATAATCGTTTTGCTGTAACAGGTGCTAACCAGAGTGTTGGTAGCATAACTAGAGACACCGGCACGGCCGTTATGACGATAAACGATTGAAGGGAATCAATACTGCCTTCACCGATATATAAAAGAACGGCTGCAACTGCACCAAAAATGAGTGCCCAGAAAATTCGAATGTAGCGGTCAGGCGTTTCTTTTCCGGTAATAATCATGGAAATGGAATAAGAAATGGAATCCGCTGTTGTTGCGACGAATACACACGTAACAAATATAAATAAGAACGCAAATACGGCTCCTAATGGTAGCTGGTTAACAATCGCAAAGATGGAAGCAGGTAAGCCGCCTTCATTCAATGGATTACTTACTGAGCCAGGATCGTTTATTTCATAAAAAATACCCGTTCCGCCTACAACAGTAAACCAGAAGTTCGTTACAACCGGTGCAAGAAACGCAACCGTTAAGAATAGCTCTCGAATGGTTCTTCCATCTGAAATTCTTGAGATAAAGATCGACATAATCGGTCCGTACCCAATAAACCAACCCCAGAAAAAGATCGTCCAGCCGGAAAGCCAGCCTTCATCTCCACGATAAAAACTCATCGGTAAGAAGTTTTGTAAGTATGAACCATAGCTTGTTACAAAAGAATCAATAATAAAGCGAGCAGGTCCAAGAATGATGATTGCAGCGGCAAGAATAACAGTTACAATGACGTTAAAACGACTTAACCACTGAATTCCTTTATTAATCCCTGTAGCTGCTGATACAGCGGCAATCCCGACTAAGAAGAAGATCATCGCAAATTGGATTGCGAATGTATCTGGTAGACCGAATAACATGTTCAATCCGTAACCTGCTTGAAGTCCTAAGAAACCAATTGGTCCGATTGTCCCTGCACAAGCTGCTAAGATGGAAAAAACATCAATCAATGTACCAAGGACGCTTTTGTGCATAATTTTTTCACCGAAAATTGGATAAAGTAACGCTCTTGGCTTAAGGGGTTGTCCTTTTTTCTTTGCATACATGAGTACGACAACACCAAGGGTTCCTAAAATACTCCATGCAAGAAAGCCCCAGTGTAAGAAACCTGTAGACAAACCAGCTTGAATATCAGTAGCTGCCCCGCCAGTTTCTGCAAACATCGGTGGTGTATCTAAATAGTGATACATTGGTTCAGCTGCTGCCCAAAACACGCCGCCACCAGCTAAAAGAGTGATCATGATCATCGCAAACCATTTAAAGAAAGAGAATTTAGGTTTAAGAGAATCACCTAAACGCACCTTACCGAGCTCGGTAAGGCTCATAAATACCGCAATGATAAAAGTTAGTATCATAAGTACTTGCCAAAACGCCCCGAAGTTTAGAGACGACCAAGCAAATCCCGTGTTAACAAGGTTGCCGACAAATTCTGCATTTACAAGTGAAGCAATAACAAATAAAAGTAAGAAGCCACCAGAAATTGCAAATACAGGCCAGTCTAGTTTAAGATTTTTCAATTGTTCCTCCTGATTTCAGTCATAAGTTTCGAATGATAACACACATCTATATATGTGACAAGTCGACCTCTATATATCCCCCTTATTTTATGTACAAAACATCTTTTTATCCAAAGAAGTTAATTCTGATTGACGATTCTCACAACATCGCTTACACTAAAAAAAACTATAATTCTTATTATAATAGTAGGATTTATTGGGATTCGAGGTGGAAGACATGCAAATACAATTAAATAAGGTAGAGAAATCGTTTAAAAAAGATAAAAAGCAGTCTTTACACGTATTAAATGATATTAATCTCACTATTAATGAAGGGGATTTTATTTCGCTGTTAGGTCCTTCAGGATGTGGGAAATCAACCATCTTAAATTTAATCGCTGGACTTGATTCACCTTCAGAAGGGGAAGTCATTGCTGGAGGGAAGCAAGTCAAGAAGCCAGGGAATGACCGGGTTGTCGTCTTCCAAGAAGCGGGTCTTTTTCCATGGATGAACGTACTTGATAATGTAACGTATGGTTTAAAATTAAAAGGCATATCGAAGGAAGAAAGCGAGAAAAAAGCGCTTGAAGGTTTAAAAACCGTTCATCTTGGCAATTTTACAAAATCATTTCCTCATGAACTGTCTGGCGGCATGAAGCAACGTGTGGCAATTGCCCGTGCGCTCGTAATGGACCCTGATATCTTGTTAATGGATGAGCCCTTTGCTGCACTAGATGAACAAACGAGAATGGTATTGCATAAAGAATTGCTTGAAATTTGGGCAAATACAGGTAAGACAATTTTATTTATTACTCATAATATTCGAGAAGCGGTTATGCTATCGAATCGTATTGTCTTAATGGGGACGCGCCCTGGAAAAATTAAGCGCGAATTTCCGGTGCAAGCCGCGTTACCACGAGACCCTGCAGATAGTAATGTCGTTGATTTAGAGCGTCGTATTCTTGCAGAGCTTGAAGAAGAGATGGAAAAAGTGTTGAAGGAGGAGTTTGGAGATGACTACAGCTATAAGACGGATCGTATTCATCGCGATAATCGTGGCTATATGGGAGATAACATCTAGAGTCGGAAATTTTCCTCCAGGCTCTTTCCCACCACTTTTATTCCCACTCGAGTCTGGTGGAACAACGGTTCTTAGCACATTTGTTAATGGACTAATATCGGGTCAAATTCTTACAGCAACAGGAATTACGTTAGGACGATTATTAATAGGCTTTGCTATTGCTATTATTCTTGGTTTGACATTAGGGTATTTAATCGCTCGCTATAAACTTGTTGATGATACACTCGGATTTTTGGTCACAGCGCTTCAGTCCATTCCAAGTATTGTTTGGCTGCCGCTAGCAATTATTTGGTTTGGGTATGGAAATGCTTCGTTGCTGTTCATTGTCACGATTGGCGCCACATGGACAGTAACGGTTAGTTCGAGTACAGGTTTTAAAAACGTGCCAAGTCTTTATATGAATGTTGCAAAAACACTTGGATCAGGTGGAAGTCATTTATTAAGAACGGTCATTTTACCTGCTTCTGTCCCTCACTTAATCTCTGGCGTTCGAACCGCATGGGCGTTTGCATGGCGTGCCATTATGGCAGGGGAGCTTTTTGTTGCTGCGGGTGGACTTGGTTACTTACTAACAGTCGGGCGATCCCTCGGACAAATGGATTTAGTTTTATCTGTGATGATCGTCATTGGGATTATTGGAACGATTGTGGATAATTTAGTGTTTTTACGTATGGAACGCTCGGTTCAGAAAAAATGGGGCTTGAAACCTGGTTTAAATTAAAGGAGAGAAAACGTATGAGGAAGTTTTTACAAGGGTCAATATTAGCCGTAGGAGCAGGGGTTGCTCTTTCTGCTTGCGGAAATAGTACAACAGAAGGGGAAGTGCGAATCGCTTATTTTCCAAACTTGACGCATATTTCTACAATTGTCGCATTAGAAAATGGTTACTTTGAAGAGGAGTTTGGAGATGACGCAAGCTTCACAAAGATGACGGTGCCAGATGGCGCGCAGTTTATGGAGGCAATGTCTGCTAACGAAATTGACATTGGTACAGTTGGACCAGTTCCGGCAATGAATGCATATACGAGAAATCAAGCCCATTCTATTATTGCAGGCGCGGTTAATGGTGGTGCCGTAATTATGGCACGTGAAGGTTCAGGTGTAGAGTCGGTATCCGATTTAGTTGGATCAAACGTCGCAATCCCCACAATTGGATCGACACAAGATATTATGTTACGAAAAGAGTTAGCTGATGCAGGCGTAGATGCGGATGATATTAATTTTGTTCCTCAAGCCCCAGCAGACACATCGATTCTTTTTTCACAAGGTGATGCAGATGCCGCAGCAACACAAGAGCCATGGGGAAGCTTTTTAGCAGATAATTTAAATGCAACGTTCCTCGTAGATGCAGATGAATTTGGTTGGGGAGAAGATTCAACCAATACAGTTGTTACTGCGAGCCATGAGTTTTTAGACGTGAATGGTGACTTGGCTCGTGCCTACTTACGCGCGCACGAGCAAGCAGTAGAATTTGTCGCTGAAAACCCAGATGAAGCTGCACAACTCTTTGTTGACCACATCCAAGAAGAGACAGGAAATGAACTCGATTTTGATGAAATTCGTTTATCATTGGATCGTCTTTTTCCAACAACGGACGTGAATGAACAAGTCTTACAAGAGATGGCTCAGATTAGTGAAGAAGCTGGACAAATGTCGAATACAGACATTGACGGACTTGTCGATTTACAATATCTCGAGAGTGAATAATGAAATGAAACGTCTCCGACCATGATGCGGGGACGTTTTTTTAGTCGGATTTCTCCACATCGGGTTTTTCCTCTATCTGTTTGGCGTATTAATGTTTTATGTTGTGAAGATCATGAAAAAAGGAAAAGCGTTAAACGAAAAATCTGCATAAATGATGCAGATTTTTTGTTTTGCTTGCATAGATTCATTTATATGGACTTTTTTATAAGGGATGTGGTTAACCTGAAGGGCATAATTCTGGCAGGTGGAAGTGGCACAAGGTTATACCCAATTACAAAAGCGACATCGAAGCAATTGCTTCCAATCTACGATAAGCCGATGATTTATTACACATTATCATTACTCATGTTGGCTGAGATACGAGAATTCTTAATCATCTCAACGCCTGAAGATACGGAACGTTACGAGCAAGTTCTCGGTGATGGCTCTCAACTGGGCATTTCCATTCAATATGCGATACAACCGGAGCCTGGTGGATTGGCGCAAGCTTTTTTAATCGGGGAAGCGTTTATTGGCAATTCAAGCGTAACACTCGTTTTAGGAGACAATTTGTTTTATGGGCACGGGTTACCTGAACGATTAAAACAGGCAATTGATCGAAACGAAGGTGCAACCGTATTCGGGTACTACGTGCGTGATCCGGAGCGCTTTGGTGTTGTTGAATTTAATGAGAACGATGAAGCGATTTCCATTGAAGAAAAGCCGGCTAAGCCAAAATCTCATTACGCAGTAACAGGCTTGTATATATTCGATCATCATGTTGTTCAATATGCTAAAGAGATTAACCCTTCAGCACGTGGTGAATTGGAAATTACAGATATTAATGTCACGTATTTAAATCAAGGAAAACTTCGGGTTGAAAAGTTAGGCAGAGGCATGGCGTGGCTAGACACTGGAACACATGAATCGTTGCTAGAGGCATCTCAATTTATTCATACTGTTGAAAAACGACAAAGTTTAAAAATCGCTTGTATTGAAGAGATTGCCTTTCGAATGAATTATATTTCAAAAGCCGACTTAATTGAATTAGCTCAGCCGTTAAAGAAAAATGAATATGGTCAATATCTGCTTAGAATGGCAGAGGGAGGATAAGGAATGGATGTTCACAAAACCAAATTAGAAGGCGTTTATGTATTGGAACCAAATGTATTTGCTGATGATCGAGGCTATTTTGTCGAAACGTTTAATCGTGATGTCTATGAAAAAGCAGGGATTCATACAGCGTTTTTACAAGATAATCAATCTCTTTCTAAACAAGCAGGGACATTGAGAGGATTACACTACCAACTTGCTCCAGATGCACAATTAAAAGTTGTCCGCTGTGTTACAGGGGCGATTTTTGATGTTGCAGTCGATATTCGAACAGATTCGCCAACGTATAAACAATGGGTTGGGGTGATTTTAAGCGAGCATAATCAAAGGCAACTCGTTGTACCGAAAGGATTTGCCCATGGTTTTTGTACGTTAGTGGATCAAACCATTGTGGCTTACAAAGTCGATCAACTATATTCGCCTTCAAAGGACCGTGGCATTCGTTGGAACGATCCAGAAATAGCGATTGAGTGGCCGTGTAGCCAACCGATTCTATCAAAAAAAGATCGCGCACACCCGCTACTTCAAAAAGCTGAGAATAATTTTTAGGAGGTTGCTATGAACATCGTTGTTACTGGAGGAGCAGGTTTTATTGGAAGCGCGTTTGTTCGGTTACTGTGCAAAGAACATCCAGAAGATACGATTATTGTCTTTGATAAATTAACATATGCAGGGAATGTCAATAATTTAAGGCGTGTACAATCGGCGATTGAGTTTGTGCAAGGCGACATTTGCAGTGAAGATGACTTAGAGAAACTTTTCGGAAAGTATGATGTTGATGCGGTTGTTCATTTTGCTGCAGAATCTCATGTAGATCGGAGTATCGTAAATCCAGGTGCGTTTGTACAAACGAATGTGTACGGAACGCAAATGCTTTTGCATGCGGCAAAAAAAGCTGACGTTGAAAAGTATGTACAAGTTTCAACCGATGAAGTCTATGGAAGTTTAGGCGAAACAGGTTTATTTACAGAACAATCACCGCTAGAACCGAACAGCCCTTATTCAGCAAGCAAAGCAGGCGCAGATTTACTTGCTCGTGCTTATTTTGAAACGTATGGGATGAACATTAATATTACCCGTTGCTCAAACAATTATGGCCCCTACCATTTTCCTGAAAAACTGATTCCGCTTATGATTACAAATGCATTGCAAAATAAATCTCTGCCAATCTATGGAGATGGCAAACAAATTCGTGATTGGCTCCACGTTGATGACCACTGTCGCGGGATTGATCTCGTTTTGCGAACTGGCCAGCCAGGCGAAGTGTACAACATCGGTGGGCGGAACGAGCGAACAAATGAGGAAATCGTTCGTCGGATTGTGCAGACATTGGGGGTGTCCGAAGAACTAATCACCCATGTTGAAGACCGGCTTGGACATGATTTTCGTTATGCAATTGATGCAACAAAAATTGAACGAGAGTTAGGTTGGAAAGCGATGTATACATTTAATGAGGGTTTAGCAGAAACAATCGATTGGTACATTCAAAATAAGGCGTGGTGGCAGGATGTCCTTTCCGGTGTTTATAGGAGGCAAAAGCTATGAAAATTCTCGTCACAGGAGCTAATGGACAACTTGGATCTGCCGTTCTGCGTGTCCCTGTGGAAGTAGGGGTTCAGCTGATCGGTATGACCCGAGCAGAACTTGATATTACGAATGAATATCATGTGAAAACGGTCTTTGAAACGATTCATCCTGACGTCATTTTGCATTGCGCTGCCTATACAAATGTAGATCAAGCGGAAAAAGACGAGATGGAGGCATATCGCGTGAATGCTATAGGAACGCGAAACCTCTGTGTCGCGGCTGAACAATTAGGAGCAGTATTTGTCTATGTTAGCACTGATTATGTTTTTGATGGAGGTGCAACGGAGCCTATTGATGAATGGACACCCCCTTCTCCGATTGGCGTGTATGGGAGATCAAAACTTGCAGGTGAACAAGCCGTCCAACAGTTTCATTCTAAGTTTTTTATTGTGCGAACCTCTTGGGTGTTTGGTCATACTGGTAGTAATTTTGTGAAGACGATGCTTCGGCTAGCGGAAAAAAAGACCGAGCTTCGCGTTGTTGATGACCAAATTGGTTCGCCCACTTACGCGAATGATCTTGCTGAAGCGATCGTTTCGTTAGTGCGCACGAAGCGCTACGGCATTTACCACATTTCGAACAGTGGAACGGTCAGCTGGTATGAATTTGCTAAGGAAATATTTGCTTTAAAACGTATACCTGCATCGATTCAACCATGCACGACGGCTGAATTTCCTACACTTGCTCAACGTCCTAAATACTCAGTCTTGTCACATAAAGGCTTACAGCTAAACCATTTTGCCCCAATGCGTCATTGGAAAGAAGCTATTCATGCATTTTTAGAAACAGAAAAGGATGATAGGAATAGCGAGTGAATGTGAGAGCTTGATCTCTATTCATTTGTGAGAAAATATACATTTCTAGACGATTTTTATTAAAAACAGCGTATAATGGACGGAACATTAAATGAGGTGAGGCATTTGTCGCGTTCCGTTAAAATAACCGTATTTAGCTTGTTTCTAGTGGCTGCGGTATCAATCATTGCTTTCTCGAGTTCCACGCCATACGGAAGTCAAGATATTCGAGGGTATCTTAGCGTTCTTCCGATTCATTGGATTGAGAATACGAGAATCGCGCAAATCTCTTTTCCATATGGGAATCGTGAAATTAGTTTAGATTACTTATCGGTAGAATCGTTTGTAGAGTTCTTTCTACGAAAAGCCGCCCATTTTTTCTCCTTTTTGTTAATTGGCTTAATTGGCTCTCGGTTACTTGCTTATATCGTCCGCTTGCGCTATGCGGTGATGATGTCGTTCATATTTGTCGTGTTTTATGCATGTTTCGATGAATATCGACAGTCGTTTACTCCAGGGCGTTCACCTATGATCGAGGATGTGATCGTCGATACAATGGGAGGCATGTTAGGCATTACGATCACAGTATTTTGGGTCTTATACATACGCTCAAAAAAACCATGTGAAGTATGTGGAAATAAGGGACCATCGACGCATGTTCATAGAAAATGGGACGATATCAAGAAGCAAGCATAAAAAAACTCTATCCACCATAAGGCGGGATAGAGTTTCTTCGGCGTTACGTCACTTGATTTTCGAATTCTGCTGCTTTTTCATACAGAGCAGAAAAACGTTTTTCTCCGTGATAGCGATAAAAACGATATTGCTGTAAAACATGTTGTTGCTCTACTTCAAATAAATTGATGGCTTCTTTAAGCGAATCAGCGCGTTGGTGAAGAAAGTACGTTTCAAACTTATTAAGCGCGTATGTTTTTAAGTAATAGTTTGGGATGGACGTTTGTTTGGACAACTGATTTTTTAATGTGGTTTGTGCTTCTATCATTTCTTCTAGTGCAAGTGAGGTTTCATTTTCCTTTTCTTCATAGTTCATCCAACGTTTTAAAAGATAGTTGGTCCCGATCACCAGCAGAAAATAAAGCGTTATAGGGATGATCAGAAACAGGATGAGAACAAGAAACATCCGAAAAAGAAAGAGATCAATTATGGTAAAGAAGTGGTAAAAATAAATAAGCGTTGAGGAAAATAGGATATGAAAGAAGAAAAGATAGGCTACAATCACAATTGCAAATAGACTATTAAGCTCCTTGTAATGATAAACATGACGGAGTGGACCGCGTTTTAGTTGGTCTTTCTTGTTCATTTGTTCTAGCTGCTCCTTTTTCAAGGATTCTATGTCTCTTACTAAAGGTTGTATGCTGCGAATATGAGAGAGGCATTCCGTTTGATTCAAAGTCGCCACCTTCCTTCTTGTCCTTATTTAGTTTATAAGTATGTGCAAGATAAACGCGCCATGACTGAAAAAAAACATTCATAACAGAATTTTTTTTGCATATAGATGGAAAGTCACGAGAGAGGAGGCGTCTTAATGGAGAAGGCAATTAAAGTAGGGTTACCTAATGGTCTACATGCTTCGAATGCAGCGTCGTTCGTCGAAAAGGCTAGTCAGTTCCAAGCTGATGTTCATCTTAAAAAAGGAAGTTCAGTCATTAATGTGAAAAGTATCCTTGGACTGATGAGTATTGTTCTTAAACCAAATGATGAAGTATTGTTAACTGCTGTTGGAGCAGATGAAGAACAGGCGTTAACGGTATTAGGGGAGTTTTTGGAAGACCAATAACTGTAAAATGGATTGGGACAAAAGACTATGAACATGTTGAAAAGACGACTAATTCGCGGATTAATCGTCTTTTCTTTATTATCTATCATGTTGTTAAAAGAACCCTACGTTATGTCATTCTTTCTTTTAGATTATCTTAAGTGAATGAGTTCATCAATCAGCTGCTTATTTTCATATAGCCAGTAGAACATAGCTCGATTTTTTTCCATACGTTCTTCATCGTGACTGAAGAAAGCAATCATAACAGCTTCAATACTTAAAAATGTATACCATAGTGCTTTTCTTTCTTGAATGGTAAAAGGATTTTCTTGATGGTAGGCGCGGAAAAACCCCTTCATTGCAGGAAACCAGCGCTCGATATCATTAGGGTTTGAGAACACATCGTTTAATATACTTGTCGCAAAGTAACATGGATCTAAAATCCTCACATTTTCTTCAACTAGTTCTAAATCGATCACGCCGCTTACTTGATGATCGTCGAAAAGAAAATGAAGATAGTGGGGATCGCGATGAATGAGCTGTGTTGGCAAGTGTTTTAAGCATTGCATTCCCTCGGATAGTTCAGATAAAAGGTGAACCACATCCAGTGCAATTTCCTCTTTTTGCATAAATGGAACGATGTTTCCATATAGTGACGTTAGCACATGTCGTTTTCTAAAAGAAGTATGGTGATCACTCACTTCAAGAAGGGCATTATCCAGTTTTGCTAGAGCGGAACCGACTTTACTAGGAACATCATGCGTATGTTTAAGCAACTGATCAATGGCTACGTGCTGCCCTTGTAAATGCTCGTACACGACATAATAAGATTGGTGCGTTTGAACAATATATTCGTTCGACTTCGTTTTAATAGGAGAAGGGACTGGTTGATTTTTATGAATCAGATCTTGCAGCAGTTGTATTTCTAATTGTGCACGCTCTTTATCAGATTTCTTTTTTAAAATAAATTGTTTTTCATCATTGGTATAAATTCTGTCCACACGGTTCGTTAACTTATCCGTGTAGCGAATGGACAACTGAAAGGCTTGATCAATCGTGCGCATTAAAAAATCCCTCACTTCTTATAGTCCGATACCTATTAAGAAAATAGTGACTATTCTATCACTATAGTTTTATTGCAGTTAAGAAGCAATAGCTAAAAAGGCGCATTTCATCGCAAAAATTGCTGTAATGAGTAGTTATTTCTGATTATTTTGAAATATTTTGCAGGATTATTCCCTTTTATCGGGAATGTCAAAGGGGTAAAAGGAGGAATAAACATGTATAAAAAACGGATTTCTGTATGTTTAATCATTATAACGTTATTATTTTTTGGTAGTTTCGATCAAGCTAAGGCTGAACGAGCTGAAAAGAAGATTGTCGGCTATTACCCATCATGGGTTGCGGAAGAAAGAGGCTACGAAGTAACGGATATTCCAGCCAAAAACATGACACATATTATGTATGCGTTTGCGAATGTTTGTTGGAATGGTGTGCATGGAAATCTAGACCCGTCAGGGCCTAATCCACAGGAATGGGCATGTGAAGATGAGAACGGAGCGATTGATGTACCAAACGGGACGATTGTGTTAGGGGACCCCGAACAAGATGTGCACAAGATGTATCCTGGCGATCATGAAGATGAAACGATTAAAGGAAACGTGAAGCAGCTTCAGAAACTAAAAGAAGAACACCCTCATCTTAAAACAGTAATATCGGTTGGTGGCTATACATGGTCCAATCGCTTATCGCTTGTTGCCGCTACAGAAGAAACACGAGAAACTTTTGCACAATCTGCAGTGGATTTTGTTCGCGCGTACGGGTTTGATGGATTGGATCTAGATTGGGAATATCCAGTGAGTGGCGGAATGCCAGAAAACGAACGTAGCCCTGAAGATAAGCAAAATCATACAAAGCTCTTAGAAGCAACTAGAAACGCATTAGATCAAGCGGGAGAGGAAGATGGCAAACAGTATTTGTTGACCATCGCCTCCTCAGCCTCCCCTAGTTATTTACAAAACAATGAGATGGAGAAGCTCGCACATATTTTAGACTGGATTCAAATTATGACGTATGATCTTAATGGCACATGGCAAATTCAAAATGGACATAATGCGCCATTATTTTATGACGAAGAGGCAACGGTTCCTTGGGCAGATGCACTCAATGTGGATGCCGCTATTCAAGGTCATTTAAACGCAGGTGTCCCTAAAGATAAGCTCTTAATGGGTATGCCTTTCTACGGATACGGCTGGAAAGGTTGTGACAGTGAAAATAATGGAGAATATGCTTTTTGTGACGGACCAGCTGATGTAGGAACGTGGACAAACGCTACGTTTGATTATCAAGACTTAAAAGAAAATTATATTAATCAAAATGGCTACAAGCGATATTGGAATGACAAATCCAAGGTGCCATTTCTTTATAATGAAGAAAATGGAACCTTTATCACGTACGACGATCCTGAATCAATTACGCATAAAGCCCAGTATGTAGTCGATCATGGGCTAGCCGGTGCGATGTTTTGGGAAACGAGCAATAATCGCGACGGAGAACTTGTCCAGTCTATCGCAGATGTATTTTCTGAAGATGATGAGCAGCAAACATGTCAAGTCGAGCAATGGTCCAAAGAAACGGTATATGTGAAAGGCGATCAAGTGAAGAAAGATGGACTTGTTTATGAAGCAAAATGGTGGACGCGAGGAGAAGATCCAAATCGTTCAGGCGAGTGGGACGTATGGAAAAAAGTTGATCAGTGTAACGATGATGTAGCTACCGCTAGTTGGTTAAAAGATAAGATTTATACGAAAGGCGATCAAGTCGAACATCGTGGCGTTTGGTATGAAGCGAAATGGTGGACACGGGGAGAAGATCCAAGTCGATCAGGTGAGTGGGATGTATGGAAGAAAGTCACTCCTTAAGTAGTAGCATAGAATTGCAGTGAGTATTCTTATGCACGGTACATGTGCCAAATATGTGCCGTGTTTTTGTGCTGTGTTATAGATAACATAAATTAATTAATTTCATAACCCTACATCGTGTCATAAAAACGAACACTCTGGAGATTACGAACGATCAGATGAACGTTCCATTTTTGGATAAACGGCGACCCTTCTTAGACAGACCTACGCAAATGATAAAAGCAGAGTATCGTGATGTTACACATTCTCTTTAAGAGAAATGATAAAATTGACTCAAGCAATAAGGCTTTTTAACTAGTTTCGCACGATCGTAAAACAGGAATAATACGAAAAATAGGCAAGGGTGAAGAACATGAATATCTTTTTATTAAGTGCCATTATTTGTGCAATTGTTTTTTTCTTCAGTATGCGCATTGAAAAGCGAAGTATTTTTAACGGTATGTTCTTAACGGCAAGTCTATTATTATTTCTTGCAGGTGGCATAGCAGCCGCAACGACAGGACCTATGAGCAGAATTGATTATGTTATTTTAATTTTATCTGCATTGTTTGCTCTGATGAGTGTGCTTTTTTTACTCTTTGTTGTAGGATACATTATTCGAAATACGTGGAAACTTGTGAAGAAAGAAGGTAGAAAATGGAATAATTTTTTCTCCTTATCCATTAGCTTGTTTGTTATGGTGTTACTTATACTTATCCCAACCGCGTTGTTTACGATTGAACCTCTTGCGTTAACAACAACGGTTTATATTGGGCTATATGGCTTTTTGTTTTTATCCTTTCTAATCTCCTCTCTACTATATCGGCAGATTCGACCTCATTACGATCAGGATTATCTTTTAATACTTGGAGCTGGATTATTAAAAGGCAAGCGGGTTTCTCCGATATTAGCAAGCCGTTTAGATAGAGGTGTCTATTTCTATGACATGCAAAAAAAGGTTGCGCCTCCTCCCAAAATCATTGTGACAGGGGGGAGAGGAGAAGATGAGTTAATCAGTGAAGCGGAAGCGATGAAAGCATATCTCATCAAGAAAAATATACCCGCTCAACACATTATTTTAGAAGACCAAGCTCGTAATACCTATGAGAACTTCTTGTTTTCAAAGAAACTGATGGAGCAATCTAAGTCGTTAAAATTGGTATTTATTACAAATCACTTTCATGTTTTCCGATCGAGTTTACTTGCAAAACAACTCGCAATGCCTGCCGAAGGGATTGGATCCCCAACGGCATGGTATTTTCAACCAAATGCATATACCCGTGAGTTTATTGGGGTCTTGTACATGAATAAGAAAATCCATCTCGCTTTTTTTATACTCTATATTCTTGTTTCAGTCTATTTTTATTTAAGGTAGTGCAGGAAAATCATTTTAGGTTGTCAAATAGAATAGGTTAACCGAAAAAAGGAGGAATGAAAATGTTTGATGTATGGGACCATGAACTTCCAGAGATTAGTGGGGTTTCCCGATCGCGATCAAAGATTATTGAACAAATCCATTTCGTTCGTGACCAAGACATGCATTCACTTTGCTACATTCCACTTTTTGATCGAGAACAGCCAGTCACGTGGGGAGAGGACATTAAGCGTATAGTGGATGATTATAATGAGCAATTAAAAGGCATTACGCTTTTGACTGGTCATACGTTACCTTTATACGACGAGCTCCTTTTAGATTTAGAGAGCGGACAGGCATTTACGTTGAACAAGACACGGTTTGTCTTTATAACGCTTGATGGTACTGATTTAGAGTTAGCGGCAAATAAGCTTTACCATTTAGCTGTTGCGGGATATTATCCCGTTCTTTTATATCCAGAAACCGACAAACGGATACAAAGAAATCCAGATTTACTGTATAAGTTCGTGAAGAATGGCGCGTATACAATGGTAAATGCGATGAGTCTGTTGCAAACAAACGACAAAGCGTTAAAAAAGTGTATTCGAACATTACTAAACGGAAACTTAATTCATATGATTGGCAACTATACGGAAATCCTCCTTTCAGAGCGTGGTGAACGAGATGAGGTAAAAAGAATCCTCACAAAATATAGCCCGGAACAGAGTGAGCACATTCAAAAGAATTTCAGTCATTTACTAAATCGTGCTCAAATCATCATTGAAGAACCACTTCACGTAGACAAACGCTCTTTTTCCTCCTTTTTTAGTAAATCAAGAGCATGATACACTAAGGAGGCAAGGAGGCGTTAAACGTGGAAGAAGTGGCAGAGCAGATTATCGTAACTATACAAAGCAAGGAAATGGATTGGTTTACAGCGTGGAACGTGAAAGGCTATATCCCGATGGACCATGGTATATTGCTGTATGTAACGCGTAAGGATGGTCAAGATGTTGTGGTGAGTATTCAAACAAAGGATCAATCCATTTACCAGTTGGAATTACTACGTAACAATGATAAGTTTGATCGAATTGTGTTAGGTGGTCGCTATGACGTGGAACAAGTGGAATTAGCGGAAGCGATTGATCAACTTTTAACAGTCTACCATTAAAAAGACGAGTCGCCCTCTTGAGAGGACGCCCCGTCTTTTTTTATGCATGTGGTTGTTGTTGTTTCTTTGCTTTTCGGAAGTAATAAAGAAAGGCAATACTTTTAATAATTCCTGAGACTTGGTCTGGTTGAGCCGTAACAGCTTCTTGTTTCGCCGCATTCACACGTGTCAGCGTATAGGTAGAAAGTGCAGAGGAAGCACGGTGTGCAGCTTCTCCAGAATCATGAATCATGTCAAAAAGCGGGTTTAGTTTCGTTACCTTTTCATTCACGTCCATAATTGTTTCGTTTGTGTTATGTAGCGTAACTTTTACCTCACCTGTTATTTCGTCTAAACTTTTTTCTAGTTGTGCAACAGTTGTTGCAGTGTTGTCTAATGTTTTTGCTAAATTACGCATTGCAGGTAGTAAGCAAAAAACAGCAATTAAAAAAGCAATTGCAAAGACAAGTACGCCTATTCCTAACCAATCCATGTTCAAAAACCTCCTTTTTAAAATTATCGATTTGCTTCGATGAGATTCGCTAAATCTGCAAGCCATTCCCCTACAATCGGCAAAGGTTCAAATAAGCTAATAATGGCGAGGAGAAGAGAAATAAAAAGTGCGACTCCGATTGTCAATCCTACGCCTCTTGCGATACCAGCGATTAAATTTGATTTTACCACTTGTTTCGTATCTGTAAAATGAAAAGCCATATCTTTTAGACGTCCATTCGTTGTCACGTCTTCCAGTTTGTTTAATAATTCCTCAAAACGATCATTTTCATCCGCTTGTTTCTCAATTTCGCGCTGGCGATGCTTTGATGGAAGCATCCTGTTTTTTTGATCCTCTGTAAGTGGCAACGTCATCCCTCCCAACCAATCATTATCTCTATCCTATAACCGATTTAGGTGAGGGTTAAACCAAAAAGCCACCGAGCATTATGCGGTGACAACTGGTTTGGCTTTTAGCATGTATTGATACGCGACCGAACGTTCAATAAACGTGTCAACATTTATACCTATAGATTGACCAGCTTCAACAATTTTATGAATGAGCTGATGGTGGTGTGGGAATAGCACTTGATTATTGACGATCTGCTCAACGTCATACCCGCTCGATACGAATAATTTTTCAATTTCACTCTTCGTAAAAAAGCGGAAATGGGTTTTATCCAGTAAGCCCGCATCTACATAATTCCACGTTCCTCGAATCAGTTCTTCGATGATGGAGATATGACCGACATTCGGAATGCTTGCATAAATCGTTCCTGATTGTTTTAAGTAAGGTTTTACTTTTTCAAGTGTTGCCCACGGATCTAACGTGTGTTCAAGAACGTCTGCAAAAATAATTCCATCAAAATATCCATGGGCAAACGGCAGTGAATCTTGTTCAATGTTTCCAACAGTTACTGAATCGAGCTTTTTTCGTGCTTGATCAGCGGCATGTTGAAAAAGTTCAAAGCCGTGTACCTCGGCCTCGTAGGCGTCTTTAATTGCCGCACCTAACGCACCCTCTCCGCAACCAACATCCAGTAATACCTTACTCCCTGGATCGATTAATGAAAAAAGTTGTTGATTGATCCCTTGATAATACGTACTGGCTTTATTTTCATACTCTTTTTTCATACTAAACGCCTCCATTCTCGCAATAGTTTATGCAATGAATTAGGCATCTGTGCAGATTACGTTTGTTCGAGCAAACCAGGTCGCGTATGACCATTAAAGCCTTTCATCGTTGTTGCGGCACACAATGAGTTTAAGATCGCCTCTTCTACTACTTCTGCAGTGGCGGCGAATAGCTTAGACACGTCTTCATGTTGATCATGTAAAAACGAAACCTGCTGAAGAGAAAAAGGTGGATCATGAGGAATTCGATTTGCGGTAGAAAAAGCAATGACGATATCGCCACTTCCATTGGCGGCGAAAGACGCTGTACGTCCTAATCCAAGTGTGCCTCGTTTTGCGACACGTTTTAATTGGCGCGCATCGAGAGGCGCATCGGTAGCAAGAACGATAATAATGGAACCATCTGGAGGTGACGCACCGTCGTTTCCTGAAGCGATGGAAATTTGATTAGCGTGAGGACTATATATCCAATCCTCTTTCTTTCCGTAATTCGTTAACACCAGACAGCCAACTGTGTAGGTGGAAACTACGCGGGAACTTGTGCCAATCCCGCCTTTAAAGCCTAAGCATGACATTCCTGTTCCAGCGCCGACCGCACCTTCTTGAGTAGGTTCAGTAGATGCTGTTTCAATCGCTTGAACAGCATCACTCGGTTTTACATGCATACGGCGTATGTCATTTAAGTACCCATCGTTACATTCCGCCGTCACGACGTTTACAGTACCTGTTGTCACACCAATTTGAGGATTTTGCGTTAGGAGGTAGGAAAGGGTTCCTTCGGTTACAGCTGGAACGGAGAACGTGTTTGTTAGCATGATAGGGCTCTCAAGTACACCTAATTCTTCAAGCTGAATGAGCCCTGTTGTTTTGCCAAAACCATTTAATACATAGGACCCTGCCTGTGCTTTTTCTTCAAACAGATTTCGACGATGAGGCAAAATCGCCGTTACGCCGGTTCGAATGTGTTCTCCTTCAATAAGCGTAGAATGACCTACTTGGACGCCTTCTACATCGGTTATGCAGTTATGCTTACTGGTAGTGAATCCTGGGAAAGAAAAGCCTGCTTGTCTCGCTGGAGAATGAAGCATGAAAAACCTCCTTTTCATCTATTTTACAAAAAACAATCAGAACGTAAAGCAAAATAAGAGGATGGATGCTATACTTTTTACTAGTTTACTGGGTAGGAGGAAAAGGAATGAACAACGTTCGATACGGTGGTTTGGAAGCTGGAGGCACAAAAATGATTTGTGTGGTAACAGATGAGGCAGGGGTTTGGTTGGATCGCCTTACGATCCCAACATTAACGCCAGAAGAAACCGTTCCACCTATTGTTGCTTTTTTTAAAAAGAATGGAATTACAAGTCTAGGGATTGGTAGTTTTGGTCCTCTAGACCTAAAAGAAGGCTCCGATACATATGGTTCTTTAGCGAGTACGCCCAAAAAAGGCTGGAAAGGCTATCCATTGTTAGATGCATTTAATGAACTAAATGTTCCGATCGAAATCACGACAGATGTAAACGGTGCGGCATTGGCGGAAGCGACAAAAGGAGCTGCTAAAGGGTTAGATAGCTGTATGTACATAACCGTTGGAACGGGAATTGGCGCTGGAGCAGTTGTAAATGGAAACGTATTAGAGGGATTATCCCATCCTGAAATGGGGCATGTACCAGTCAAACCACATAAGGATGATTCGTTTCAAGGTCACTGTCCGTATCATGGGACATGTGCAGAAGGGATGGCTGCAGGCCCAGCGATTGAAGCGCGTTGGGGGAAAGCCGGCATAGAGTTAGCGGGAGACGATAAGGTATGGCAGCTAGAAGCCTATTATCTTGCTCAAGCGATTGCAGCATATACGTACGTATTATCCCCGAAAAAAGTCATTATCGGTGGTGGAGTCATGAAGCAAAAACAGCTTTATGCCCTCATACGAGAAGAACTTGTCCAACAGCTAAATGGCTATATGGATATAGGAAATCCAGACGACTATGTTGTTCCTCCTGGCCTTCATGAACACGCTGGGATTGAAGGGGCATTGTTACTTGCCCGTCAAGCAGAAAGAAAACGTTAAATCCAAAAGCTATGATGGCTACATCCGTACCCATCATAGCTTTTTTATATGGAGAAGAAGGATTTTGTCGAATGGAACACGTATTTGTTAAAGGAGAGAAGAGGAGGCACAGCGAAAGAAGCGATACATACGATAGATTAGCATAGATAAGGGAGGTCTTTTCGATGTCTTATTCTCACTTTCAAGCTTATCCACATTCTGACCGTGTCTTAGAATTAACAAAAGAACTTGTTCATCAGCCGAGTATTTCTGGAACGACCCAAGAAAATCAAATGGCTGATTTAATTCATTCAATTTTGTTGCGCAACCCTTATTTTCAAAAGCATCCAGATAACGTAAAGCAGATTCCTTTAAAAGGAGATCCTCTAAATCGAATCGCCATTGTAGCGATGCTCGACAAAAACGCTCTATCAAAACGAGCGACGATATTACTTAGTCATTTTGACGTTGTCGGAGTGGATGATTTTGGCCTTTATAAGGAGGAAGCTTTTAAACCGGTTCAATTACAGCAGCGTCTTTTACAAGAGCAAGAAGGATTTTTAGACGAAGATGCTAGGAAAGATTTGCATTCCAATGACTACTTGTTCGGCAGAGGTTCAATGGATATGAAAGCAGGCCTAGCTATGCAGTTATCCATTATGGAAGACATTGCGAACGACGAGCATTCAAAAGAAAATATTTGTCTAGTTGCAGTTCCAGACGAAGAAAAATTGTCGCTTGGTATGTTTGCTGCTGTAGAAGAACTTGAACGCTACCAACAAGCTGGCTGGGAATTTTCCGCATGCATTTGCTCAGAACCGAATTTTTCAGCTTATCCAAACGATTTTAATAAATATATTTATACTGGTTCAACCGGTAAATTGTTACCGTTCATCTATTGTTTAGGAAGAGAGACGCATGTCGGTCAACCCCTGGAAGGCATTAATGCTTCAGTTATGGCTGCGCAACTTGCCGTTGAAATGGAATGGTCGGACACTTTTTCTGATCAACTAGATGGAGAGTCATCCCCTTCTCCAACGTGTTTGCGAATCCGTGATTTAAAAGAAACTTATGATGTTCAGACGCCTAATGAATCCTACTTGTTTTATAACGTACTCACCTTACATTCTAGTCCTGAAGCAGTCATGGAAAAAGTAAAACAGGCCTGTCTCCATGCAAGTGAAGCGATTTACGAGCGACTAGTTAATCATCGCCTTGCTTTTGGAACAGATGCTCTAGCTGCTGCTGTTCCGCAGCCAAAAGTGTACACGATTACAGAACTTTATGAGCGAGGAATCGAAAAGTACGGCATTTCTTTTAAACAATCTTATGAAACCATTATCGAAGAAAGTATCGCAGAGAATGACAATTTTACTGATCAAACATTGACTGTCGCAAGAAACTTATCATCCTATTTCTTAGATCTCGCACCCTTTTATTTATTGTTGTTACAGCCACCTTATTACCCGCACGTCAAGCTGGATGAAACGAAAGATGATGCGATTCTCCAGCTGACAAAATCGTTGCAACACATTGGAACCGAATCGTTTCAAGAATCCATTGTATTAAAGACATTTTTCCCTGGATTGTCTGATGTGAGTTACCTCCGCTCTAAAGGTGACGAGCGAGCAGAAACAACGCTCACAACCTTTATGCCGCTCTATAATAAGAATTACCTAATCCCTATTCAGGCCATTCAGAAACTCAATGTGCCAACGATTAACGTAGGCCCATTTGGAAAGGATGCGCATAAACGAACAGAGCGATTACAGCTGTCTTATTCAACAAAAGTAGCCCCAGTTTTGTTACGTTATGCGACAAAGCATTTAGCCTAGGCTTGATGGGTTTTGGGTGAGGAATGTTAGACACAATCTAAAAAAATTGCTCTAGCTCAAATGCTCCTTTAAGAACCTAGTCGGTCAAGAGGGCTCTGCTAGAGCTTTTTTTCATTTACCATACCAACTGTCGTTAAGAGAAAGTGTCGTTTTGATGCAAAACAATAAAACAGAAAAATTGTAAATTTTATAGGTAGAGGATGAAATCGTAGTGTACACTAGAAAGAGAGTTTGAAGTGTGAACAAGTAAGGAGTATACATATGAAAACATCATCCTTGGTAACGGCTGGTCTCTTACTCGGAATTTTTATGGCAGCGATTGATAATACCATTGTTGCAACGGCTATGGGCACGATTGTAGGGGACTTGGGAAATTATGATCAGTTTGTCTGGGTCACCGCAGCATACATGGTTGCGATGATGGCAGGTATGCCGATCTATGGCAAATTATCTGACATGTATGGAAGAAAACGTTTCTTTTTATTTGGTTTAATTGTTTTTTTAATTGGCTCTATTTTATGTGGGTTGGCTGATTCTATGAATCAACTTATTGCCTTTCGAGTAATTCAAGGAATTGGTGGAGGCGCATTAATGCCAATCGCATTTACGATTATTTTTGATATTTTCCCACCTGAAAAGAGAGGGAAGATGACAGGGTTAATCGGCGCTGTTTTTGGCGTTTCTAGTGTGTTTGGCCCGTTAATGGGTGCGTTTATTACGGAAACGTTAAGCTGGCATTGGATTTTCTATATTAATGTACCGATCGGTGCAGTTGCATTGTATTTAATTGGTCGTCATTATAAAGAAACGTTGGAAACGAGAAAACAGAGAATTGATTGGCTTGGGGCTTCCACACTTGTTATTGCGGTTGTTTGTTTAATGTTCGCGTTGGAATTAGGCGGAGAAGCTTATGGTTGGTCTTCACCAGAGCTTTTGGCTTTATTTGCCTTAGCGTTGGTCGCTTTCATTGTTTTTGTTTTTGCGGAACGTCGTGCAGAAGAACCAATTATTTCGTTTTGGATGTTCAAAAAGAGGTTGTTTGCGACATCGCAAATCATTGCATTTATTTACGGTGGGACGTTTGTTGTATTAGCCATTTTCATCCCTATCTTTGTGCAAGCCGTTTTTGGAGGATCTGCATCGAGTGCTGGAACGACGTTAATGCCAATGATGATCGGTTCAGTCGTTGGAAGTATGACAGGAGGGATGTTGCAAACAAAGATACCATTTCGGACAATGATGATCTTTTCAGGTGTATGCTTTTTGACCGGAATGATCTTACTCTCGACGATGACACCTGACATTTCGCGTATCATGCTAGGGGTCTATATGTTTTTAGCAGGATTAGGTGTTGGATTTTCCTTTTCATTATTACCAGCAGCTTCGATTAATGATTTGCCAAAGCGTTATCGCGGATCGGCAAATTCAACGAACTCGTTTTTGCGTTCATTCGGAATGACCGTTGGAATTGCAATTTTTGGGACTGTACAAACCATGTCATTTTCAAACCGTATGAATGAAGCATTTGCCGATAGGGTGAACGAAAACTTAATAGCAGATCCACAAGAGTTGTTTACACCAGAAGGTCGGGCACAAATACCAGACAATGTTCTGGCAGTCATTACAACAACGATGTCGGACTCCATCACGTTTATTTTCACCTTGGCAATTATTCCGATAAGCTTAGCTCTGCTAACATCCTTTTTTATGGGCGGAGAAAAAGTAGAAACGAGCGAGGACTTAAAGATGAAAGGGTCACCTGAATAAATGAGAACCTGTAGCTAAGGCTGCAGGTTTTTTTATGAAAATTAACAGAGACAGCTATTAAAAATTGGCGGAACTTGTCGATATGTATAATGTACGTTAGATAGAGAGAGGAGAACTGCGCTTGAGTAGTATTATTGTTAAAAATGCAGCGAAATACTTGCCAGAATCTATAAAAAACCGTGAAGACATGCGCACCCATTTTGCGGCTGTTGGTGCACAAGTTGATTCACTTTTTGATATAGGCGGGAGAGAAAATCATCCATATATTAGCGATTATCGACAAGAGACGTCGGTTACGATGGCAACAAAGGCATGCCAAGCTGTTTTAGATAAAGAGGGACTTTCGTTAGCAGATATACACGGTTTGTTTTTTGTATCGGATGCACCTGAGTATACGGTTCCTTCGAATGCAATTACTATTGTAAATGCGCTTGGAGAGGGCAACGATGGAGCTGTAAAATTTGTGATGGATTTAAATCAAAATTGTACAGGGTTATTGTCTTCTTTTGATATGGTAAGTGCGTATATGAAGACGCGCAATGACTTAAAGCGATGTCTACTTGTTAGTGTATTTAACTCCACCCATGTGTCGCATCAAGACGATCCGGTTACATTTGGCTTTTTAACGGATGGTTCAAGTGCGCTTCTTCTAGAAAAGACCGAACAAGATGGAAAAGGAATAGTCGATTCTGATACGTTAATTGGTTCTGATGGTTGGGAATTAATGAGTTTTCCTGCCGCTGGGTACTCGAAAGTATTTAAAGAAGAAACGACATTAAGAGAGCGGACGCTACGGTGGGAAGTTGGTCCAGCTGGCTGGATTCCCGATAAATATATGGAAGTCCTGCCACAATTATTGGAACGGAATGGCTTAACAGAGAAAGACATTGACTACTTTATTTGCTCGCAATTTCACGAAGGTTTAGTGAAAAAAACATGTGAATTAATGGAGTCGTCGATGGATAAATGGTTGTTTGTCAGCCGTGACTACGGATATGCAGGGAATGCTTCACCAGGTTTTGCTTTTGAATCAGGTTTAGAGTCAGGTAAATTCACAGAGGGAAAAACGATTGTTTGGTTTTCATTCGGCGCAGGCTATACGCTGTCGGCATTATTATATAAATTTTAAAAAAAGGACTGATGTTTGATGTATTCAATGAATCTCGACAAAAACAAAAAACGCTTCACAATTGTTGTGAGTGGATTTATTACCGAAGAGGAAGCGGAAGCATATACAAACGACTATGTTAAGCATGCTTCTTCTATTAATTGTGCGGAATATACGCTCGTATTAGATGGTAGCGACATTATTGCTTCTAAACAGAGCATGCTAGATGGACTTAAAGCGCTTATTCAATCTTATATTGACCATGGCTACAAAGAAATTTTATTCGTTCAAGCAAAATCACCTTCAGCTCGAGCGCAGTTGCGTCGAATCGATGTACTCATGAACAATGTTCGTTTAATCGAAGTAAACGAAGTATGAGGTGAGGAAGAGGCCTATTACCCAGGCCTCTTTTCTTATCGGTTATTTCTTTCACAATACCTCCAAAAGCGATTGAATCCTTCTAATCCCTCTTTAGAATCTTTGAAAACACCAGCATGATGCAGAACTGCCATAAAAATATGCCCAACTTCTTTTTTTAGTTCATCACCAATATTATCTTTTGTCAGCTTTTGCCCTAATCGTCTTTTCAGTTCGATTGCCCAATGACAATGCTTTTCCGTATAAGGAGACTGAGAGAGTGAAGTTTCTGCATGTTCATTTAGTAGAACAGATGCAATTTCTTCTAACTCCTTTTTTAACCGACCTGGCAAAATGGCTAGCCCCATGACTTCAATAAGACCAATGTTTTCTTTTTTAATCGCATGAGCTTCTTGGTGAGGATGAAACAAACCGAGAGGGTGCTCAACTGTTGTTCGATTGTTACGTAGAACTAAGTCTAGTTCGTAATGATTGTTGTTCATACGGAGCACAGGTGTAATGGTGTTATGAGACTCATTTTCCGTAAAAGCAATTAGATCAAGCGAGTGATCAGAATAAGATCGCCAGTTTTTTAAAATGAGAGAGGAAGCCGCAATTAAGTCGCTTCGATTCGCTCCCGTTAAACGAATTACTGACATAGGCCACTTTAAAATGCCTGCTTCAACCGTAGGAAACCCTATGTTTGAGAGCTTTTGTTTAAGCGGAGCATGAGCCATTGGAAATGAATGCATCCCGCCTTGATAATGGTCGTGTTCAAGAATAGAGCCGCCAACAATAGGTAAATCTGCATTCGATCCAATAAAATAATGTGGGTATTGATCAATGAAATCGAATAATCGTTCAAATGTCGTGTCGTTTATTTTCATTGGTGTTTGTTCGCCGGAAAAAATGATCGCATGCTCGTTGTAGTAGACATATGGAGAAAACTGAAAATACCACTCTTCACCAGCTAATGTAACAGGAATATAGCGTAAATTGTGTCTGGCAGGATGGTTAAGTGAGCCTTTGAAACCTATATTTTCTTTAGCAAGAGGCCCGTTTGGGTAGCGTTTTGGTTGTAACTGCTTTCGTGCCTCCGCAAGTGCTGTTGGATCTTTTTCGGGTTTTGACAAATTGATCGTTATGTCTAATGGTCCGTAAGCTGTGTCGACATGCCAACTTTCATTTAATTGAATCCGATCCATTCGAATGTAATTGGCATGTTTGTTGAACTCGTAAAAGGATTTAGTCGCTGTTTCAGGACCATATTTGTTTTCTTTGTGTCTAAACCAAATCGTCACGTCACTTGGCCGAGGAAGAAGAAGATTCATAATCGCTGTGTCGAATAAATCACGATGTGTGACCGTATTATGAGAGATCAAGCCTCGAGAAAACGCCCAGTCAAGTAAAGGGGACAAAATGTTTTCAAGCTGTTCTTCTTCCGTGACGTGAACTTCTTCAGGATAATCGAGTTGTAAAAATTCAAGAAGGCGGTTATGAAGATAGCGTTTATCTTCTGGTAAGAATAAGTTCTTTCTTAGACCGTAAAGCAATAACTGTTCGATATAAATATGAACCATTTATAGCCCTCCTTCATAAATTTTTTTGACCCCGTCTCCAGCTAAGCTTGTATAAAAATCTGGTTGGATCTTTGTATGCTGATGATACTGCTTCGCCACATTTTCTTTAAATTGGCCAATATAACTTTGATGAACAAGACTTACAGTGCACCCTCCAAATCCTGCACCAGTCATTCGAGTGCCAATACAGCCACTTTGATCTTTTTGGATAGCGTAAAGGAGGTCAAGTTCATTTCCAGTAACGTCATAATCTGTAGCAAGCGAGTCATGTGATTCACACATAAAATGACCAAATTTATGAATATCGTGCGCTTTTAAGTGTTTGACAGCTAGTTGAACGCGATGATTTTCAGTGACAATATGATTGATTCGTTTTTCTAAGACGGGATTCTGGATGGTCGCTTTCGCAATTTGCCATTCTTCAACGGTTAAATCGCTTAAAGATTCCAATTGATACCCCGCTTCCTGTAAGATTGCTACCCCTTGTTCACACTCTGCGCGACGCTCATTATACTTTGAATCTGCTAAGCCACGCTTTTTATTTGAGTTTGTTAGCACCAATGCATACTCACCCAGTTCAAGCGGCACAAGCTCGTGGTGAAGGGTTTTCGTATCAATAAAGAGCGCATGTGCTTCTTTCCCAAGGCCCACAGCATATTGATCCATAATGCCACTATTTACCCCGATATAATGATTTTCAACACGTTGACAAAGTTGAGCAAGCGTCGTTCGATTCAAATTTGATCGAAGGGCATCATTTAGGAAATAAGCGGTCACCATTTCGATGGAAGCTGAGGACGATAACCCTGCTCCGTTTGGTAAATCCCCGAAAAAATAAAGGTTCATACCTGGAAGCCGGTAGCCGAGCTGCTGAAATTCACGAAGCACTCCTTTTGGATAATTGCTCCAATCGTCTTTTTCAGAGTAAGTAAGGTTATCAATTGAATACTGATAGGTCGTTTGAAAATTAGCGCTCTGCATGTTAATCGTCTCATCGTTTCTAAAATTTACTGCTAAGTAGGTACCCATCTCTAATGCTGCAGGAAATACATAGCCACTGTTATAATCTGTATGTTCACCAATAAGGTTAACACGCCCTGGAGAAAAATAAATTCGTTGAGGGTCTTCATTTGCAAATGAGTTAAAGGCTTGTTTTAATGAGTCAATAATTGTCATGTAATCACACTCCTACCTCTAATGTTACCGTTTTCTAAATGAAAAGATATAGAAAAAATTGCGATTTTCTCACCTATAATTGTGGAGATGGTTCGTAACCGTTTTCTTTTAATTGTAAGAAAGCTTTGACTTATAGATAGAAATCATGTATATTACGGAATGGGCGAACGATTAAACGTCCTTTGTGTTTTAATATTCGTTTTTAGGGGTGTCTTAGATGGAAAATGTATTTGATTACGAAGATATTCAATTAATTCCTGCAAAGTGCGTAGTGAATAGTAGAGCAGAATGTGACACGAGTGTTGAATTAGGAGGACGCACATTTAAGTTACCAGTAGTTCCTGCAAATATGCAAACCATTATAGATGAAAAGATTGCACTTTATTTAGCAGAAAACGGATATTTTTATGTCATGCATCGATTCCAACCGGAAAAACGCTATGCTTTTATACAAGATATGCACGCGAAAGATCTTTTTGCTTCAATTAGTGTAGGTGTAAAAGAAGAGGAATATCGCTTTGTTGAGCAACTAGCAGCAGATGGTGTCATTCCTGATTATATTACAATTGATATTGCTCACGGACACTCTAATGCCGTGATTGAAATGATTCAACATATAAAAAAGCAATTGCCTACTAGCTTTGTCATAGCAGGGAATGTGGGTACACCAGAAGCTGTTAGAGAGCTGGAGAATGCTGGTGCTGATGCAACAAAAGTAGGAATTGGACCTGGGAAAGTCTGTATCACAAAAATAAAAACAGGTTTTGGAACAGGTGGGTGGCAACTAGCGGCGCTTCGCTGGTGTGCAAAAGCCGCAAGTAAACCCATTATTGCAGATGGTGGTATACGAACCAATGGCGATATAGCAAAATCCGTTCGTTTTGGTGCGACGATGGTGATGATTGGCTCCCTTTTTGCAGGTCATGAAGAATCGCCAGGCGAAACAACAGAAAGAAACGGCAAATTAGTAAAAGAATATTTTGGTTCGGCTTCTGAATTTCAAAAAGGTGAAAAGAAGAATGTGGAAGGTAAGAAGATGTTTGTTGAACATAAAGGTTCCTTGACCGATACATTAGAAGAAATGGAGCAAGATTTACAATCATCCATTTCATATGCTGGTGGGTCAAAGCTTGAATCAATTCGAAATGTTGATTACGTGGTTGTGAAGAACTCGATTTTTAATGGCGATAAAGTCTATTAATTTGAATCAAAAAAGCTTTATGAGTAGGTTGCTCATAAAGCTTTTTTTGTAAAAAATGCTTCTAGACATACTGATCTATTATAAAAACCAATCCCAGCCTTGTCTTGGACGTCTTGTTCGTTGTTGATCGTGACATGCTACATTCTCAACTTCTTGATCTTCTTCAATAATAACTTTCTCAGGGTAATGATGGACGTGACGGTAGATTTTTTTTCGTTTTACAACGGTTTCGATCGGGTGAACTTCCGGAATGATGACAACTTCTACTTCTTCGACGACTCTTTTTTTAGGAGCGTGTATGATTGGGTCCGTTTCAGTAATATGAATGTTATCCTTCTTTTTCCCACATTTAGAGCAACGATGTTCCATAAGATTCACCTCCTTAATAAAGCTCTTATTTATAAGCTATGTATTCGATTCTTATTGGACTCGTTATATGCCCTGGAAGGTGAAGAAAAGGCGCTTATACATAAAAAAAGAGAAGCGGGTTAAACCGCTTCTCTTTTTGTTAATCTCGAACGCCTGCCCCTTCTTCTGAGTGTGCGAGTCGACTTGATGCAGCTGCAGCAATTGCGCCGACAATGTCATCAAGAAATGTGTGGCATTTGTCTTGATTATGGTCATTAAGTTTTGCAAGAATACCAGGCTTAATTTTATCCACATAGCCAAAATTTGTTAACCCGATCGATCCATAAACATTAACAATGGATAAGGCGATAATCTCGTCAATTCCGTATAAACCTTCATCAGATTCTATAATCTCTTGTATAGGAGATGAAAGTTTCTTTTGCTCTGCTAATCGATCAAGCTCAATGCCTGTTAATAAAGCGTTTTGAACTTCACGTTTAGCAAGCACTTTCATGACATGGTTTCTGCACATCTCTTTCGTTAAATTAGGGACGTAGGGTGTTTGTAAATCATAGACAAGGTCCATAATATCCTCAATTGTCACTCCACGGTCCTCTAGGTTCTCAATTGCTAAGTCAATTGTTATGTTGTGAATCAATGTAAGTGCCCCTCTCTGTTTTAAACCATCTATTTCTTACTATACCCTTTTTTTCGTTGTGGAAATAACCATTCACTCGAAATAATTTGGATGCCAGAACCTTTTGTGGGTAATAACCTTCTTACAGCACGGCAAGCTATTGATTCGTAATCTTCTATATAACGGCTAAATGTTAACGGAGGGACGAGTATCTCAATCGTTGCCGTTGCTGCTACTTCATTGTAATGGTTTCGCCAGTATTTATAATTCTCGAACTGCAAGACCTTAACCGAATCTGTTATGGTTTTTTTATATTGTTGCTCAAATAATTGTCTTGTCTGTGGCAAATCGAGGTTTTTGTCACCAACATGAATGTATAAAGTTGTTTTGCATCTTGCCTTACAAACGTACATCAATGGCCTCCATCTCATCTTGTACGGCAAGTATACAAGAAAAGGGTGGTCTTGAAAATAATTGGATAAATAACGAATGTTTTTTAATTATACTCTTTTAATGTTCGTATTTTATATTGACAACTGCCTTTACTATTGCTAAACTAATTTCGTACTAAATCGTATAGCATTTCGATCGTATATCCGCAGAAATAAGGTCTGCAAGTTTCTACCGAGCTACCGTAAATAGCTTGACTACGATATGAGAAGCGCTGTTTGCATAAAACAACCTTGTCATGTCGACTCTAGGTAGAACATCCTAGAGTTATTTTATTTTGGGGGGAAAGAAAAGAATGGATCGGTTCTTTCAATTAAGTGCAAACAAAACATCTATACGACAAGAAGCAGTAGCAGGATTAACAACATTCCTGGCAATGGCCTATATCTTGTTCGTCAATCCAGATATATTAGGTGCAGCAGGGATGGACCAAGGTGCAGTGTTTGTTGCGACAGCGTTAGCTGCAATGGTTGGTTCTATTATAATGGGATTAATCGCAAACTATCCAATCGCCCTTGCTCCTGGAATGGGTTTAAATGCCTTCTTTGCTTACACGGTTGTTATAAACTATGGTATGTCCTGGCAAGCTGCATTATTTGCGGTTTTTGCATCCGGTGTAATCTTTATCTTTATTACAATTTTTAAACTTAGAGAAAAAATTATAAATGCAATACCAGAAGAGCTTAAATACGCGGCAGGCGCCGGGATTGGATTATTTATTGCTTTTATTGGACTTAAAAATGCTGGGATCGTAGTAGGGGATGAAGCCACTCTTGTTACGATGGGGAATTTACAATCTCCTGGAACGTTGCTTGCCATCTTTGGTATTGTGATTACGATTATCCTTGTTGTGATGAACATTAAAGGCGCAGTTTTTTATGGCCTCGCATTAACGGCCCTGGCTGGTATTTTAACAGGGATGAATAGTCTAGATGGTGGAATCCTTTCTATGCCACCAAGCTTAACGACTTTTGGAGCAGCTTTCCAATTTGAAAGCTGGACTGATGAGATTTTTACTTTACAGATGCTCATTGTCATTTTAACGTTTTTATTTATCGTCTTTTTCGATACAGCAGGAACATTGTTTGCTGTTGCGACACAGGCTGGTTTTGTTAAAGATAATCGCTTACCTCGTGCGGGAAGAGCATTATTTGCAGATGCGAGTGCGACGACAGTTGGTGCCGTTTTCGGTACATCAACTACAACAGCTTACGTAGAATCGACATCAGGCGTAGCGGTTGGTGGTCGAACGGGGTTAACCGCGATCTTTACAGGTCTGTTTTTCTTAGTAGCGCTATTCTTTTCGCCACTGCTATCTGTCATTACAGAACAAGTAACGGCTCCTGCTCTTATCATAGTTGGAGTTATGATGGCGACTTCTCTACGTCATATTGATTGGAACAAGATGGAGATTGCCGTTCCGGTATTTTTTACAGTCGTTACGATGCCGTTAACTTATAGCATTGCTACAGGGATTGCACTCGGTTTTGTTCTTTATCCATTAACGATGATTGTTAAAGGACGTGGAAAAGAATTACATCCACTTATGTATTTATTATTTGTGGCATTCGTGTTATTCCTATTCTTCTTACCTCATTAATTTTTTCTTAAAAGCGATTCGTCAAAAGGCGGGTTGCTTTTTTATTTATAGAGAATGAAACAATTATTTATATAGGAAGAAAAACGGTTTTTTTGCATGTTTAATTGTTCGGAATTAATTTTTATTATTTTTTTATGAAATAGTATTGACGATACACGTTAAATCTTGTTATTATATCTAAGTCGCCAACAGATGGCGCAAACAAGTTCTTTGAAAACTGAACAAAAGCCAAGCGTAAAAGAGATACAAGGTATCTCGTCAATGAAGTTAGACACAGCTTTTAAAAAATGTGCAACAGCTTAGGATCTTCGACTACGATCGCAACATCCGTGTTGCAACGTCGAAGTCAACACATCCGTGTGTAAGTAAACACTTTTAACGGAGAGTTTGATCCTGGCTCAGGACGAACGCTGGCGGCGTGCCTAATACATGCAAGTCGAGCGGACAGAAGGGAGCTTGCTCCCGGAAGTCAGCGGCGGACGGGTGAGTAACACG
>NZ_JBHFQE010000010.1:0-1500 GCF_041949915.1 Shouchella sp. JSM 1781072 | reverse complement strand
GTGTTACTCACCCGTCCGCCGCTAACTTCCGGGAGCAAGCTCCCTTCTGTCCGCTCGACTTGCATGTATTAGGCACGCCGCCAGCGTTCGTCCTGAGCCAGGATCAAACTCTCCGTTAAAAGTGTTTGACTTGCTCATTTGCACAATTTAAAGCTGTGTCTAACTTCATTGACGAGATACCTTGTATCTCTTTTACGCTTGGCTTTTGTTCAGTTTTCAAAGAACTCGTTTGCGCCTCGATCTCTCTTGGCGACTCTTAGTACTCTACATGACATCGTTTTGAATGTCAAATACTTTTTTGAAAAAGTTTTTTGGTGGAGCCTAGCGGGATCGAACCGCTGACCTCCTGCGTGCAAAGCAGGCGCTCTCCCAGCTGAGCTAAGGCCCCATTCAGTGGTCGGGAAGACAGGATTTGAACCTGCGACCCCTTGGTCCCAAACCAAGTGCTCTACCAAGCTGAGCTACTTCCCGTAATGGCGCGCCCGAGAGGAGTCGAACCTCTAACCGCTTGATTCGTAGTCAAGTACTCTATCCAATTGAGCTACGGGCGCATATTAAATTAAAATGGTGCCGAGGGCCGGACTTGAACCGGCACGGTTGTCACCAACCGCAGGATTTTAAGTCCTGTGTGTCTGCCAATTCCACCACCCCGGCAAAATTAATTGGCAAAAGCGGAAGACGAGATTCGAACTCGCGACCCCCACCTTGGCAAGGTGGTGTTCTACCACTGAACTACTTCCGCACACAATTAGTAATTGTGAGTGCGGGTGAAGGGACTTGAACCCCCACGTCATAAAGACACTAGATCCTAAGTCTAGCGCGTCTGCCAATTCCGCCACACCCGCAAATATATGGTGAGCCATGAAGGATTCGAACCTTCGACCCTCTGATTAAAAGTCAGATGCTCTACCAACTGAGCTAATGGCTCTGACTTCAAGAAACATGGTGCCGGCCAGAGGACTTGAACCCCCAACCTACTGATTACAAGTCAGTTGCTCTACCAATTGAGCTAGACCGGCACATGGTGGAGGATGACGGGATCGAACCGCCGACCCCCTGCTTGTAAGGCAGGTGCTCTCCCAGCTGAGCTAATCCTCCAACGTATTATCTTGTTTTCAAATAACAAAGAAAATATGTAAGCCTGGCAACGTCCTACTCTCACAGGGGGAAGCCCCCAACTACCATCGGCGCAAAAGAGCTTAACGACCGTGTTCGGCATGGGAACGGGTGTGACCTCTTTGCTATTGCCACCAGACTATGTTGACGTTCGATCAACGACGAATCTCTTCGTCTTGTTTCTCGTTGTCAAAGGTAAAAGAATCAACGATTCTTTCAAAACTAAATCTAGAAATCAAACTCAAGTCAAGAAAAATTTAGGATAAGCCCTCGACCGATTAGTATCAGTCCGCTCCATGTGTCGCCACACTTCCACTTCTGACCTATCAACCTCATCATCTCTAAGGGGTCTTACTGGCTTACGCCATGGGAAATCTCATCTTG